>DIWA01000051.1 GCA_002422525.1 Candidatus Hydrogenedentes bacterium UBA6118 | reverse complement strand
GGGCCGCCGTGGACGTTGAGCACCATCGGGAGCGGCTTGTCGGGGACGCCGTCGCCGTCGGGGTCGCTGCCGGGGGGCAGCGAGAGGTAGTTGACGAGGGTGAGGCCGTCGCGGGTCTGCATGGTGCGGGAGTGCATGGGCACGAGGGGCAGGCCTTCGAGGTCGCCGCGGTTGGTGAACAGGAACTCGGCGGACTTGCTGGCGCGGTCGTAGACGTAGTAGCGCACGGGGCCGTCGTCGACGGTGAAGGCGACGACCCAGACCGCGTCGTCGAGGGTGCGTCCGACGATGAGGATCTCGCCGGGGCAGATGTCCGCCAGCGTGTTGAAGTCCTCCTCGACGGCGGGGTCCATGAACTGCCATAGGGTCCGGTCATACTCGAAGGAAACGGCTTGCACCGTGTTCTCGGTGGGGTGGAGCATGAGGTCTGCCACGTCGCAGAGGGGGTTCTCGGCGATCAGGGTCCGCTCGCCCGCGGCGAGCTCGTAGGCGTATAGCGCGGCGGTGTTGCGGTCGCGGCTGTCGGAGAAGTAGACCACGTCGCCGGTCCTGTCGAAGCCGCGGGGGCCGGTCATCAAGGCGTCTTCCATGCCGATCTGGATGAGGGGGCCCCAGCGGCCGTCGGACTCGCGGAGGAGGATCTCGGCGCCGCCGTCGGGAGTCATGCGTTGCGCGAGGCGTACGCGCAGGTCGTCGTCGATCAGGAAGCCGGCGAAGCCGGGGTTCTGCTCGACGAGGGTGCGTTCGCCGGTGAGCAGGTTGATGTCCCAGACGTCGTGGAGCTGGGGGTTGCGGTCGTTGAGGCCGACGAGGAGGCGCTCCGGGGCGCGGTGGCTGACGGCCTCGATCTGGGCGTTGACGCCGTCGATGGGGGTGAGGTCGCGCTGTTCGCCGGAGGCGAGGTCGACGGCGTACACGTGCCAGTTCTCATCGCCGTCGAAGTCCTGCATGTAGACGATGTGGCTGGAGGTGTAGGCCCAGAAGTAGATGCGGATGCCGCGCTTGTCGTCGTGCGTGACGGCGCGGGCCTGGCTGAGGTCGTCGCGGGGAGCGACCCAGACGTTGAGTACGCCGTCGAGCGGGGCGAGCCAGGACAGGTGGGCGCCGTCGGGGCTGATGCGAACGGCGGCGCGGTCGGGGTTTCCGAAGAGGACGGATCTCGGGATCAGGGGGGTATCCGTCAGGGTGTTCTGCTGGTGTGCAACATCCTTGGGCGCGTCGGCCATGGGTTCCTCCGATTTCGTTGTGGCGCAGCCGGCGATGAGCAGCGCGGGCAGCAGCAGGGCGATCATGGCGCCGTGCGCGCCGATTCGTCTGTAGGCGTTGTGCATGGTTGGTTCCTCTCACGCGGAACGGATGTCCGTCTTGCAGCGCGGCGTTCGCGCTGCGTTGTTCACGGCGCGCCGAAGTAGCCGGCGACCGCGTTGAAGATGCGCCGGGCGTCCTCGTGGCGCACGACGGGGTTGCGGGCGGCGCGTTCGCCGTCGGCGTCGGCGACGGTGTAGGGCTGCAGGATCACGGCCGGGCAGGGCGTCTGCTGCACGACGAGGGTCGAGGTCTCGCGCATGCCGAGGGAGAACTGGGCCGCGAGCAGGGCGGCGAGTCGCGTGCCGTCCTCGCTTCCAGGGTAGTGTGCGACGGACGGGCCGGGACCGGCTTCCTCGGCGCCGTAGGCGAGGACGATGGCGATCTCGGCTCCGGCGTCGTGGACGGTTCCGACGCGCTGCATGACGGCGAGCTCGTCGTCGCCTTCGCGGGTGAGCTCGACGACGGCGCCGGCTTCGCGGAGCAGGGCCGCGGCGCGCCGAGCGACATCGACCGCGGCATCGCTGGCGCGATAGCCCGTGGGTCCGACAGCGCCGGGGCTGCGTCCGCCGCCGACGGGGTCGATCACGATGCGTTTACCTTGGAGGACGCCGCCGGCGATGGGTTCGAGCCGGAGTTCGGCGAATCCGCCGGAGAGTCGGGCGGTAGCGGTGCGGTATCCGGGCGCGGCGACGCGGACTTCGTTGAACCGCGCGGGCACGGCGAACCAGCCTTCGGGGGTGGTTCGGGCGTAGGCGCCTTCGCTGGTCCATATGGCGGCGGCGTGGACGGGGCGGTTGTCGAGGGCGCTGACGCATCGTGCGGTGGCGACGGACTGGGTCCCGAAGACGGGGGCGGTCTCGGCGTAGGCGGGGCCGCACTCGGCGCGGAGGGTTCCGGGGAGTTCGCTCTCGGGGATGTAGAACCGGGCGATGCCGTCGTTGATCTGACCCGTGCGGCCGACGAATGTGACGGCCGTGCCGTCGGCCACGGGACGCCCGAAGACGTCGAGGGCCTCGACTTCGTAGAGGAACATGATCCCGGCGCCGCGGGTCGGGGTTTCGGGACGCTGTCGGATGCGGAGTTGCGCAGGGGGCCGCTCGATGTTGACGACGCGGTCGACGGCGAGCGCGGCTCCCGCGGTGTTGCGGGCGGTGAGGCGCAGGGTGTGGACGCCGTTGGGCAAGGGCTCGCCGAAGAGCCAGGAGAACTGGCCCGGGGCGCCGGGGGCGCCGAGGCCGTCGGCGGCCAAGTCGTTCACGTAGACGCGGACGGAGCCGGGATCGATGGGGAGCTTGCCGTCGTAGCGCACGGCGAGTTCGTGGAGGCGGCCGCCGTCGCGTTCGCGGGGCTCGATGACGACGTTGCGGGGCGGGTCGAGGGAGAAGTAGCGGGCGAGCCCGGCGGCGATGGCGCGGGCCTCCTTCTCTTGGATCTCCGGCTGGGCGAGGGCGGCGGCGCTTTGGGGGGAGGTGAGGTAGAACGACTCGAGGAGGACGGCGGGGATGCGGGCGTCGCGCAGGACTCTGTAGTTGCCGGGGAGGAGGCGCTTGGCGTGCTGGTCCTGCCGGAGCCAGCGGGCGAGGGACTCGGTAAGGCACTGGCCGAGGTCGAGGCTCGGCCCGTCTTCGCCATGTTTGTAGTAGACCTCGAGGTCGTTCACGCTGTCGCCTCCGCCGGCGGTTGCGTTGTGGTGGACGCTGACGAAGACGTCGGCGCTGGCGGCGTGCGCCATGGCCGGGCGGGCGGAGAGGTCGGCGCCGAGGGCGGAGGGGTGGAGCGCGATGTCGCGCTCGCGGGTAAGGATGACCTGTGCGCCGGCGGTCTGGAGGATGTCGCGGAGTCGCAGCGCGACGGCGAGGTTGAGGTCGCTCTCGCGGAGTCGGTTGGAGGGGGCGACCGCGCCGGGCCATGGGCCGCCGTGCCCCGGGTCGATGCAGAT
This sequence comes from Candidatus Hydrogenedentes bacterium UBA6118, assembly GCA_002422525.1. Classification (GTDB taxonomy): domain Bacteria; phylum Hydrogenedentota; class Hydrogenedentia; order Hydrogenedentales; family SLHB01; genus UBA6118. The sequence goes on along the minus strand of DIWA01000051.1, from coordinate 32,863 downwards.
GACGCGACCGGCGACGGGGGACAGGTCGGGATAACCGACGGATTCCTCGTAGGGCACGGGGGCGAGCGGCGGCGCGGCGGGCAACGGGGCCTGATCGCCGTAGTCGGGGCCGACCTCGGGACCGGGGGCCTGGTGGACGCATCCGGCGAACGCGGCGACGGCGATCAGGATGACGGCGACCTGTGCGGCGCTGCGTGCACCGCGTGTTTGTGAACGGCTGAATACCATGCCATCGGCTCCTTGTTGAATAGGGCGCTCCCGTTGCCGGATCGGCAACCGGACGGAGGCTATGCTGTATTCCGCACGCGGGCGGCGTCAAGCCGGCGACGACGCCCGCATGCGCAGATGCTCAGCGCGGCTCGTAGGTCATCGTGATGCGCGCAACGGATTCGGATGCGGGCGGAAGCTGTGCGTAGATGCGCGTAAGCACGCCGCGCTTGGCGTTCGCCTTGCACTCCTCTTCGAGGCGCTCGGTCGCGAACGTGAGGCCGTCGCCGACGAGCACGAGGTCGCCCTTGTCGGAGCGGATGCGGGCGATGGACCCCTCGGTCTGGACGTCGAGCCAAGTCATGAAGGTCTCCTTGATGGGGAGACCGGGGCCGTCGAAGGTGAAACGGTCCTGGAACTGCAGGGTTCCGTCGGCGGCGAGGGTCAGGCGGCGTTCGGCTTCGCGCAGTTCGGGCAGACCGTAGGCCTTCTCGAAGCGGATGACGACGGCGTCGCCGTCGATGGTCATCTCGCCCCGGTAATCCGATCCGGCCGGCTGGGCGCGGTCGCCGATGACGGGCAGGCTGTGGCCGTAGGCGTTGGCGAAGAGGTTGTCGTAGCGCTTGTTGCTGAAGTACTCGCGGGAGTAGAGGCCGCGGCCGGGGTCGCAGAGGTACGTGACGCCGTCGATGTGGAGGATGAAGCTGCCGACGTCGTTGTTGTTGTGGGGCTCGGCGTTGTGTCCGGCCTTGGCGACGAGCACGACGGGGGCGTCGCCGGCTTGCGCGACGCGGCGGGCGACGGCGGCCTGGGCGAGGTAGGTGTTTTCGATTGCGAAGGGCGCGTCACGGCCGCCGTCCCACCAGAGGAGATTGCGGAGGACGTTGTCGAGACGGAAGCTGAAGGGTCGGCCGGCGAGGGCGCGGAGGGAGGGGGCGCCGGCGCGGTCGGCCAAGCGGGACACGAGGAACGGGGGCAGGGCGAGACTGGGCTCGGCGTCGGCGAAGTTGGCGCAGGTGGTGCGGTCGAGCGCCATGGCGAGCGGGAAGGTCGCGACGGCCTGAAGGCGCGGGACGGCGAGCAGGTCGATGGCGCCGTCGGTGCGGGAGCGGAGCATCTCGCCGAGGATGACGTAGTGGAGCAGGCCGTAGGACCAGTAGCCGACGCCTTCGAGGCTGGCGCCGTCTTCGGTGAAGGCGCGGTGGATGTAGCGGTCGAGCTGGGCGAGGACGTGCTCGAGGGCCTGGGCCTGTCGGGCGGGGTCGGGTTCGAGGAGGAGGAAGGCTTCGCCGACGGACCCGGCGCAGACGCCGGTCCAGTTGTGATGTCCGTCTCCCCAGCCGTAGGCGTTGGGACCTTCGAGGTACGGGGCGAGAACGCGGCGGTCGACCTCGGCGCGGATGCGGTCGCGAACCTCCTCGGGCAGTCGGTCGCCGAGGAGGAGGACGACGTGTCCGAGGTCGGCGGCGGTCTCCGCGCAGAACAGGTCGATGGCGCGGTGAGGGCCTTCGTGGGCGGGGACGACCCAGTTGGTCTCCTCGCAGATGCTCCAGACGAGGTCGTTGACGCGGTCGAGGTAGTCGGGGGCGCCGTCGAGCCAGGCGCCGAGCACGGCGCGGGTGAGGAGTTCGCGTTTGGCGAAGTAGGGGCGCTCGTAGGGCGGGCGCTCGCCTGTCGCGCGGTAGCGGCGGTAGTCGGTGTAGGTGGTGGCGGGGATGGTCCAGTCGGTCTCGGCGACCCACTTGAGCAGGTCCTGTCCGACGGGGGAGGCGGCGAGGGCTTTGGGGTCCGCGTCGAGCTCGGGCAGGAACGGACCCTGGGCGTCGCGCAGGATGGGTTCGAGTTCGGCGGCGGAAGGTTGCCCGGTCGCAGGGGCGGAGAGCGCGATGAGGCCAGCGGCGATGGCGAGGATGGTGAGCGTCTGCATGTGCGGTTCCTCCTGTGCTGTGCGGCGACGCCGAGCGGAGCCGAGGCGCCGCGAGGTCGGCGGTCACTATAGCATGATGGGGGGCGGGTTCTTGCAGGCGTGGGCTACGGCTGACTGGCAGACCGGGGACGAGACGTCAATGCAGGCGGGTCTGCGCGCTTTTGATAAACGGCAAACAGGGGCGTACACTCTGTTCCTGTGTGTCCCTGAAACCTCGGGAGCTGTAGAAGAGGTCTGATTGCGTTATCGCCGCGCTCGGAGGCGTATGCCGTTGAGGCGAGCGATGACTGGATGCGTTCCGGCCGCGGCTCGCCGCGACCCCCGCAAGGCGGGTGCTGGATGAAGGCTGAGATCGATCGGATACTGGAGGCGGAGGCCGAGGCGCGGCGCCGCGTGGCTGAGGCCGAGGCCCAGGCGCGGGCGATTGCCGCGGAGGCCGCGGCGCGTCGGGGGACGCTTGCTGATCAGCGACGGGGGGAGGCGCGTGCGCGCGCGGCCGCGCTGTTGGCGCAGGCGGAAGCCGAAGCCGCGCAGGAGCGTGCGGCCATCCTCGAAGCCGCGGAGGCCCGCGCCGCCGCGATGCGCGATGGCGCGGACCGGGTGGACCCGGAGCTGATCGCATCCCTATTCCGTTTTGTCGCAGGCCTGCGGCCGTGAGATCCCTTGCCCGATACGCAGTCACCAACGCGGTGACGCGCGCGATGCTGTCTCGGCTGCTGACGCGGGCGGACTACGAGATGATCGCGCGGGCGACGTCGGTGCGGGAGGCGTGGGGGGCGCTGCGGCGGACGGACGCGGGCGCGGAGTTGCCCGAGGAAGCGCGGACGGATCCGCTGTACGCGGAGGTGCAGATGCGGACGCTGGCGGCGCGTCAGTTCGCGCGGGCGACGCGGCAGCTTCGGGGACGGGCGCGTGCGGTGGGCGAGCTGCTGTTGTCGCGCTGGGAGCTGGACGTCGTGGAGACGGCGCTGCGGCTGTGGCATGGGGGCGATCCGAGCCTGGACGCGTTGCTGCAGGAGTCGCTTCCGGTGCACGCCGCGGCCCTGGGGGAATTGGTGAACGCGCAGTCGGTGGAAGAGGCGGCGCTGGCGCTTCGGGGGACGCCGTACCTCGATCCGTTGACGGCGGGGGCTGCGAAGTACAAGGAGCGGGGTTCGGTTTTGTATCTCGAGGTCGCGCTGGAACGCGACTACTACGCCCGGCTCATGGCGGCGACGCACGCGCTCGGGGGGATGGATGCGCGGCAAGGGGAACGGGTCGTCGGGGGCGAGATCGACATGCTGAACCTGGCGTGGGCGGGGCGGCTGATGGCGTATCACGACATGACCGCGGCGGGCCTGGCCGAGTTCATGGTTCCCGGTCCGTCGGCGCTGTCGCGGCGGTTGTCGTCGCCGGGGTTGGCGCCGGGAGACATCGAGACGCTGGGGGCCGAGGCGCTGCCGGAGCCGGTGCGGCGGGAGTTCGGAGGGCTGCCGCCCTTGGAGCGGCTGTCGCTGTTGGAGCATGCGGTGACGGAGATGTCGGCGGCGGCGGCGCGGGAGGCGCTTGCGGGGTATCCGTTCAGCATCGCGGGGGTGTTCGCGTTCTACATGCTGAAGCGGGTGGAGATGCGCAACCTTGTGACCGTGTTCGCGGGGATCGCCTGCGGGCTCAGCGACATGGACTTGACCGCACGCCTGGCGGGAACGGGGTGACGGCGTATGTTGGTTGCTGAACGGATGGACCGGGTGAGCGTGGCGGTGCTGCGCACGGAGATGGACGCGGTGCTGGCCGAGGTGGCGCGGTTGGGGGTGCTGCATCCGACGCGCGTTGAGGAGGTCGACGGGTGGGCGGGGGAGCTGGGGTCGATCGAGGTCGAGGAGCGAACGGCCGAATTCACGAAGCGGCGTCGGCGGGCGGCGCATCTGTTGGAAGGCGCGGTTCCGGACGGGGGCGAACCGGAGATTCTGAGCCTGGATGCGATCGACGGGCGTCTGGCGGCGGTCGAGGATCGGCTGGAGCCGTTGATCACGGCACGGAACGCCATAGGAGAGAAACAGGCGGAGCTGCGTCGGTTGGTCGAGCAGCTTGAGGCGGCGACGTCAACGGGGCTGCCGTTGTCGCGATTGATGGGGTCGTCGTTTCTGTCGAGCGCGGTGGGGCGGGTCCATGCGTCGCAGTTGGCGGGGTTGCGGCGATCGCTGGGGGGCGTGCCGTCGGTCGTGATGCCGTATCGCGAGGGCGATGCGGAAGTGAGCGTGCTGTGCGTGACGCTCCGGCGCGACCAGGCGGTATTGACGCGGGCGTTGCGCGACGCGGGGTTCACGGCGGCGGAGCTGACGGACGATTTGAGCGAGGCGTCCGCGGGGATGCTGGAGCGCGCGAAGGACGATCTGGCGTCGCTCGATGCGGAGGCGGCGCGCGCGAAGGCGGCGCTGGAAGCGGCGCGGTCGGAAGCGTTGCCGGAACTGGGGGCGCTGGTCCGGGCGATCGACGCGGGGTTGTTGTTGTCGCGGCTGCAGCAGTACTGCCGGGTGACGGAGAAGACCTGCCTGTTCGCGGGATGGACGCCGTCGGACCAGACGGCGGCGTTGAGCGCGGCGATCGACCGGCTGACGGATGGGCGGGCGGTGATCGAGGCGGTGGACGCGGGGGCGGTGCAGGGCGAGGCGCCCGAAGTGGACGTGCCGGTGCTGATGCGGCTGCCGTCGGTACTGCGGCCGTTTGCGTTGCTGGTGGACTTGTACGGCGTGCCGTCGTACCGGATGGTGAATCCGACGGTGTTCGTCGCGGTGACGTTCCTGTTCATGTTCGGGATGATGTTCGGGGATGTGGGCCACGGGCTGGTGCTGGCGGCGGGGGGGGGCGTGTTGATGCGGCGCGCGCCGCATCTCGCGGATGCGGGACGGCTGACGATGTACTGCGGCGCCTCGTCGATGGCGTTTGGGTTTCTCTATGGGAGCGTGTTCGGGGTGGAGACGTGGCTGCCGGCGCTGTGGGTGCGGCCGCTCGAGGGGATCGACACGCTGTTCGCGGTCGCGGTGGGGTTCGGCGTGGTCATGCTGAGCGTGGGACTGCTGCTGAACATCGCGAACGCGGCGCGGAGCAAGCGGCTGCTGCATGAGTTTTTTGACGAGTCGGGTCCGCTGGTCGCCGTGGCGTACTGGGCCGCGGTGGGGTTCGCGGTGCGGTACTTGTTCGCGTCCGGACCGCCGCCGCACGCGGGGCTGGCGGTGGTGTTCGTGGCGGCGCCGCTGACGGGGTTTCTATTGGCGGGGCCGATCCTGCGGCTGGTGGGGGCGCGCGACCGGGCGTTTCCCGAGGGCGCGGTGACGTACTTCGCGGAACGGCTGGTGGGCGTGATGGAGATCCTGATGGGGTACCTGGCCAACACGGTGTCGTTCATCCGCGTAGCGGCGTTCGGGCTGGCGCATGCGGGGCTGTTCGTGGCGGTGTTCAGCATCGCGGAGACGGTGGGGCGCACGCCGGGCGGACCGCTGTGGTCGGCGCTGACGCTGGTGGCGGGGAACGTGGTGATCATCGTGCTCGAGGGGCTGGTGGTGACGATTCAGGCGCTGCGTCTCGAGTACTACGAGTTCTTTGGCAAGTTCTTCAAGAGCACCGGTTCGAAGTTCGATCCGGTCGCCTATGCAGGCGGCGCGTCAGAGGAAAGCAACTAAGGTGGAAAGGTTGTCGGTGATGTCGAGCAAACAGGTGCGGACGCAGCGGTTGATCGCGGCGTCGTTCGCGGCGGTCGTGTTGGGGTGTTTCGTTGTGCTGGCGAGCGCGGCGGCGCAGTCGGCGGGAGAGGAAGGCGCGGCGGCGACGGCGGCGGATCCGGAGACGGTGAAGTGGGCGCTGCTGTCGGCGGCGATCAGCACGGGGCTGAGCTGCGTGGGCGCGGGGGTGGCCGTGGCGTATGTGGGGTCGGCGGCCGTGGGGGCGGTGGCGGAGAAGCCGGAGATTGCGGGGCGGACGCTGATCTTCGTAGGGCTCGCGGAAGGCATCGCGATCTATGGCTTGATTGTCGCGATTATGTGCCTCGGCACGGTGTGACCGGTGCAGTTCTACGTGATCGGCGACAGAGAGACCGTGTTGGGATTCCGGCTGGCCGGGATCGACGGCGCGGTGGCGACGGATCGCGAGTCGGCGTCGTCGGCGTTGCGGGATGCGGCGTCGAAGGCGGGGGTGGGCGTGGTGCTGATCACGGAGAAGACGGCGGCGGAGATCCGGGACGAGGTGGACGCGCGGCTGTACGGCGAGGGGTTTCCGCTGGTGCTGGAGATCCCGGACGGCTCGGGACCGGCGGCGGACCGGACCCGGATTGAGGATATTGTGCGCAAGGCGATAGGCGTGGAGCTATGACCGAGGCGAAGACGGAAGGACCGGCGGCGGAGATCGTGCGGAGCATTCTGGCGGAGGCCGACGAGCAAGCGGCGCGGATCCTGGAGAACGCGAGGAGTGCAGCGGCCGCGGAGGATGCGCGTGCGGAGCGCGAGGCGGCGCAGGCGGAAGCCGTGATCGTGTCGGAAGCGGAGGACGCGGCGCGACGGCTGCGCGCGCGGGTGACGGCGACGGCGCATGTGGAAGCGCGGCAGGCGCTTTTGCGGGCGCGGGAAGAGGTGATCGCCGCGGCGACGGCGGAGATCGCGGCGGCGTGGGAGGCGCTGCGGAAAGACCCGGCGCGGTATCGGGAGAGCCTGACGGCGCTGGCGGGGGAGGCCGCGGCGGCGATCGGCGGCGATCGGGTGCGGCTGCGGCTCGAGGAGGCGGACCGGGCGGCGACGGACGGGGACTGGGCGGAAGCGGTCGCGGCGCGGATCAGGGAAAACGGGGGCGGTCCCGGGCCGGCGATTGAGTTGGTGTACACGGAAGAGGCGTTTGGGGGAGGCTGCACGGCGTTCTCGCCGGACGGCCGGGTGGTCTTTGAGAACACGTTCCCGAGGCGTATGGAGCGGCTGCGCCGGCGGATCCGGGCGGCGCTCGTTCAGGAAGTTGCGGATCGCGATGCGTGATCGTTTGATAGGACATGTGCGGCGCGTGGTAGGGCCGGTGGTCGAGATGGACGGCGTGGCGGACGCGCAGATGCTGGAACTGGTGTACGTGGGCGCGGACCGGCTGGTGGGCGAGGTCGTGCGGCTGTACGGCGAGGAGGCGACGATTCAGGTGTACGAGGACACGACGGGCCTGCGACCGGGCGCGGCGGTGTACGGGAGCGGCGAGCCGCTGTCGGTGGAGCTGGGCCCGGGGCTGGTTGGGGGGATCTACGACGGGGTGCAGCGGCCGCTGGACGAGCTCCGGCGACTGACGGGCGACTTCGTGACGAAGGGGGTGGATGCGCCCGCGCTGGACCGGGAGAAGCGGTGGACGTTTCGGCCGTCGCTGACGGCGCCGTGCGATGTGCGGGGCGGTGCGGTTCTCGGGGTGGTGCAGGAGACCGCGTTTCTGGAGCATCGGATTCTGGCGCCGCCGGGCGTCTCGGGGCGAGTGACGGAGATCCGTCCGGAAGGCGAATACACGGTCGACGATGTGGTGGCGACGGTGGAGACGGCGTCGGGCCGACAGGAGATCCGGCTGCATCAGAAGTGGCCGGTGCGGCAGGGGCGTCCGTATGCGGAGCGGCTGCCGCAGACGATGCCGTTGATCACGGGGCAGCGCGTGCTCGACACGCTGTTCCCCGTGGCGCGGGGCGGGGCGGTGGTCGTGCCCGGGGGATTCGGGACGGGGAAGACGATGGTGCAGCAAGCGTTGGCGAAATGGTGCGACGCGGACATCGTGGTGTATATCGGGTGCGGCGAGCGGGGCAACGAGATGACGGGCGTGCTGACGGATTTCCCGAAGCTGGTGGATCCGCGCACGGGCCGATCGCTGATGGAACGGACGATCCTGATCGCGAACACGTCGAACATGCCGGTGGCGGCGCGCGAGGCGAGCATCTACACGGGGATCACGATCGCGGAGTACTTCCGCGACATGGGGTACGACGTGGCGGTCATGGCGGATTCGACGTCGCGCTGGGCGGAGGCGCTGCGGGAGCTGTCGGGGCGAATGGAGGAGATGCCGGCGGAGGAAGGGTTCCCGGCGTATCTGGCGACGCGGCTGGCGGAGTTCTACGAACGGGCGGGGATGGTGCGGACGCTGTCCGGGCAGGAGGCGTCGATCACGACGATCGGGGCGGTGTCGCCGCCGGGCGGGGATTTCTCCGAGCCGGTGACGCAGCACACGAAGCGATTCATCCGCACGTTTTGGGCGTTGGACCGGCAGTTGGCGAACGCGCGGCACTACCCGGCGGTGAGCTGGATGGAAAGCTACAGCGAATACGTGGACGACGTGGCGGGGTGGTGGGGCGAGAAGACGAACGGGGAGTGGCGCGAACTGCGGACGGGGATCATGTCCGTGATGCAGCGCGAGGCGCGGCTGGAACAGGTGGTGAAGCTGGTGGGGGCGGACGTGCTGCCGGACAGCCAGCGGCTGGTGTTGGAGGCGGCGGAGCTGTTCAAGAACGCGTTCCTGCAGCAGAACGCGTACGACGCGATCGATGCGTACTGCGGGGTGGAGAAGCAGTACCTGATGCTGAAGATCATCGTGACGTACTACACGCGCGGGGGGGAGGCGATCCGGCGGGGGGCGACGCTGGCGAGTCTGCGCAAGATGAAGGTGATGCGGGATGTGATGCAGATGAAGTTCGAGTGCGGCAATGAAGACGTCGCACGGCTGGAATCGATCCTAACTCGGCTGGAGAAGTCCATAGATGAGCTCGCAAACGTATTCGCTCGACGTCGGTCCGACGTCACCGCTTAACGACCGGGAGTACGTGGGGCTGCGGGAGCTGTCGGGCCCCATCCTCGCGGTGGAGGGGATCCACGACGTCGGGTATAACGAGCTGGTCGAGGTGACGGACGGGCAGGGGCGGGTTCGGCTCGGGATGACGCTGGAGGTGTCGCGCGGGGCGGCGGTGGTGCAGGTGTTCGAGGGGACGGCGGGCCTGCGGCTGAGCGATACGCGGGTGCGGTTTCGCGGGGAGCCGCTGAGCGTGACGACGTCGCTGGAGATCCTGGGGCGGGTGTTTGACGGATTGGGCCGGCCGATCGACGGGGGGCCGGAGCCTGTGGGCGAGCAGCGGGATGTGAACGGGCTGCCGGTGAACCCGACGGCGCGCGACTTTCCGCGGAAGTTCATCCAGACGGGGATCTCGGCGATCGACGGGATGAACACGCTGGTGCGGGGGCAAAAGCTGCCGATCTTTTCTGGGAGCGGATTGCCGCATCGGCTGTTGGTGTCGCAGATCACGCGGCAGGCGAAGATCGTGGGCGAGGACGCGCCGTTCGCGGTGGTGTTCGCGGGGATGGGGATCAAGCACGACGAGGCGATGTTCTACCTGCGCACGTTCGAGGAGTCGGGGGCGATGCAGCGGGTGGCGGCGTTCCTGAGTCTGGCGGATGCGCCGTCGGTGGAGCGGCTGATCACGCCGCGGGCGGCGTTGACCGTGGCGGAGTATCTGGCGTTCGATGCGGGGATGCATGTGCTTGTGCTGCTGACGGACATGACGAACTACTGCGAGGCGGTGCGGGAGATCTCGACGCAGCGGCAGGGCATCCCGAGCCGGAAGGGGTATCCGGGGTACTTGTACAGCGACCTGGCGAGCATCTATGAGCGGGCGGGGATGTTGACGGGGCGGCCGGGCTCGATCACGCAGGTCCCCGTGGTGACGATGCCGAACGACGACATCTCGCATCCGGTTCCGGATCTTTCGGGGTATATTACGGAAGGGCAGATCGTGTTGGAGCGGGATCTGCACCAACGGGGCGTGTATCCGCCGATCGCGGGGCTGCCGTCGCTGAGCCGGCTGATGAAGGACGGCATCGGCGAGGGGATGACGCGCGCGGACCATGCGCACCTGGCGAGCCAGCTCTTCGCGGGGTATGCAAAGGTGAAGGAGATCCGGGCGCTGGCGTCGGTGATTGGGGAGGAGGAGCTGACGCCGCTGGACAACAGGTATCTGCAGTTCGGCGAGGCGTTCGAGCGGGAGTTTCTGAGTCAACGAATCGACGAGGATCGGACGATCGAACAGACCCTGGCGCTGGGGTGGAAGGCGCTGTCGGTGTTGCCGCGGGAAGAGCTGCATCGCATCACCGAAGAGGAGTATCGTACCTATCACGAGCAGGGAGCTTGATCGATGGCGCGTTACGAAACGGCCCCGACGCGGACGAATCTGCTTCGGCTGAAGGCGGACTTGGCGTTTGCGAACGAGGGGTACGAGCTGCTCGAGCAGAAGCGGGAGATCCTCGTGATGGAGCTGAAGCGGTTCACGGCGCGGGCGGTGGATGCGCAGCGGCGGGCGGATGAGGAGCTGGCGAAGGCGTATGCGGCGTTGCGCGAGGCGCAGATCGCGACGGGGGTCGGCGGGGTGGGGGGCGCGGCGCCGGCGGTGAACATCCGACACGGGCTGACGTTGTCGGAGCGGCGGGTGATGGGGGTGAGCCTTCCGGCGGTTCACCTGGATCTGGAGGAACGGGCGCCGCACTATGGGCCGACGGGGACATCCGTGTGGACGGATGAGGCGGTGATGCGGTTCAAGGGGGCGGTGCAGGCGTTGGCGGCGCTGGCGGAGGCGCGAATCGCGGTGGTGCGACTGGCGCGTGAGATTCGCAAGACGATCCGACGGGTGAATGCGCTGGAACGGGTGTTCATCCCGGACTACACGGAATCGGTGAAGTACGTGGAGGATGCGCTGGAGGAGTCGGAACGCGAGGAGTTCGCGACGCTGAAGGCGATCAAGGCGCGGCTGGAGTCCGCGAGGGGGGGCGGGTGATGTCGGCCCCGATGCCGCTGGACAGGATCCTGTTGTATGTGGATGCGACGGAGGAGGCGATCTCGGCGGCGCGGTACGCAGTCGCGTTGGCGAAGCGCTACGGGGGGCAGTTGACGGCGGTGTACGTGGTGAACGTCGGCATTCTGCAGGAGCTGTTCCGGGCGCGCGTGTTCCTCGAGGACGAAGGGGCGGGGATGGAACAGGACCTGGAGGACGACGGACGCGACTACCTGCGGTATGTGGAGGAGTTGGGGCGGGCGAAGGGGTTGCTGGTGTTGACGGAGATGCGCAAAGGGGTGGTGCATGCGGAGGTGGTGAACCTCGCGCAGGAGATGGGGGCGACGCTCATCGTGTTGGGGGAGTTTGAGGAGCCGCTGAGTCGGCGGGACGCGAGTTACAGCGAGTCGGAGATGATCCTGTGGCGGGCGCCTTGCCCGGTGGCGGTGGTCAAGGGAGACGACTTGGCGACGGGCCTCTATGATGGCCTACAATGAGCCTCTGAACTTGGCGGAGAACTCGAAGCATGTTACTGCGCAAAGTACTTTCCGAGCGGACGATCACGATCGTTGACGACTCTCCGGACAAATGGAGCCTGATCCGACTGCTGGTGGACTCCGTTGTGCGGAGCGGCGGGGGCAAGGACGCGGATGCGCTCTACGCCTCGGTGGTTGACCGTGAGCGGAAAGTGAGCACGGGGTTGCAGAAGGGTATCGCGGCGCCGCATGCGCGGACGAGCGGGGTCGAGGGACTTGTGGCGGCGCTGGCGATCTGCCCGGATGGCGTGGACTTCGACTCGCTCGATGGGCGTCCGTCGCGGCTGGTGTTCCTGGTGCTGTCGGCGCCGAGCGAGTCGACGCGGTATCTGAAGGCGCTGGCGGACGTCGCGGCGATCGGTACGAACGCGGCGCTGGTGGATGCGCTGGCGGCGGCGAAGTCGCCGGCGGATGCGATCCGGCTGATCGATGAGATGGGCGGGAACGGAGTGTCGAACGGCATGTAGCGGAGGCAGACGCAGGGCCGAAGGGCCGAGCGGGAGGAAGCATGGCGACGAAGCTGAATCTGGACGGCAGGGTGGTTTTGGTGACGGGGGCGAGCCGGGGCATCGGCGCGGCGACGGCGCAGGCCGTCGGGGCGCACGGGGCGTCGGTGATCGTGAACTACTACGGCAGCCGGGACAAGGCCGAGGCGGTGTTGGCGGCGATCCGGGCGAGCGGCGGGGACGGGCTGACGTGTCAGGCCGATGTGCGCGATGCGGCGGCGGTGGACGCGATGGTCGCGGCCGCGATCGAGAAGTTCGGCAGGGTGGATGTGCTGATCAACAATGCGAGCATCGGGTTCCCGGTGAAGCCGTTCGTGGAGCTGACGTGGGAGGAAGTGAACGCGAAGATCACCGGCGAGGTGCAGGCGCTGTACAACTGCTCGCAGGCGGTGTTGCGCGACATGACGCGGCGCAAGGCGGGCAAGCTGGTGTTTGTGAGCAGCGGTCTGTCGCGGCAGCCGGGCGGCGGATTCGCGGCGCATGCGGGGGCGAAGTCGGCGGTGGACGCGATGGCGAAGGTGATGGCGTTGGAGCTGGGGCCGATGGGGATCACGGCGAACGTGATCGCGCCGGGGCTGGTGAAGACGGATGCGACGGCGGATCAGCCGGCGGAGATGCACGAGCAGATTGCGGCGATCACGCCGCTGCGGCGGCTGGGCGTGCCGGACGACGTCGCGGGGGCGGCGGTGTTCCTGGCGTCGTCGTTGTCGGACTACATGACGGGGCAGTATTTCCCCGTGAACGGCGGGAGTTACATGTTGTGAGGGGGGCGGCGCGCGTCTGATCGGGCGCGAGGGAGTAGGAATGGCGAAGCGGCGCGGCTCGGATGGGTCGCGCCGCCGTTGCTTTGGGGGATGGGCGCCGTCAGTCGAGGGTCCAGGGGCCGAAGACGGGGGCGGCGAAGAGATCGTCGTGGAGGTTGACGGTGGGGTTGCAGCCGCGGCCGTACCAGAGCTTTGAGCCGGGGGGCGCGGGGCGTTCGAGGAGCAGCGTGACGGCGTGGCCGTCGGCGTGGGAATCGCGGAAGGCGATGCGTTCGCCTTCGGGCGTTTCGATCCAGTACCCCCAGATGCCGCGTTTCGGACTGAGTCCGCCGCGCACGTTTTTGTAGTCGATCTCGAGTTCGGTGCGGACGTCGTCGCGGAAGACGGGGGCGGAGGGTGTGAGCGCGGGGGCGCCTTGCTTGCCGTAGGCCATGATCAGGGCGAGCTCGGCGAGGCGCGCGCCCATGCGACGCCCGGAGATCGCGTCGATGTGGATGGCGTCGGAGAGGGTGCTGTCGATGGCGGCGGCCATGCCGACGTTGGGGACTTCTTCGGTGATCTCGAGTTGCACCTGTTGGATGCGGTTCCAGTGTTCGGAGGGGAAAACGGTCTCGTCGATGAAGAAGCGGGAGAGCTGGACGTGAATGAAGGGGAGGTCGGGGGCGTCGAGGTCGCGGCGGACGGCGTGGATGAACTCGGTCATGCGCGTCTTGTAGTGGGGGGCGGTCTCGGGGTTGGCGTTGGACTCGCCCTGGTACCAGAGCATGCCGGCGACGCGGCCGCCGCAGACGCCGATGCGGCGCATCATGGATCCGTAGAGCGATCGGCCGCCCTGGTCGCGGAGGGCGGGATCCCACTGTTCGATGCTCGTGCCGCCGTGGGAGCACATGATGAGACCGATGGGGACGCCGGCGCCCTTGTATACGTCTTTGCCGAATCGGATGCCCATGGAGGCGCCGAGTTCGCGGAAGCGGCGGTCGTAGGCGCGGGCCTCGGCGAGCTGTTCCTCGGGGCAAGGCCAGTGGACGGGGTCGACGGAGTCGACGAGGCGGCAGAGGGGATCCTCGGCGACGGCCCATCGCTCGTTGTAGTAGAAGCAGTGGACCATGCGGATGGGGCGTTCGAGGTCGACGAGTTTGGCGGATCCGTCCATGTTGGACTGGCCGGCCATGACCCAGAGGTCGCCGACGAGGAGGCCGCCGACGCGGGTGGTGCGGCCGTTGGCGGTGGAGACCTCGAGGGTGTAGGGGCCGCCGATGGGGACGTCGGGGACCCGTTCCTGGACGTCGCGGGCCTCGATGATGAGACTGTTCGCGGCATGGACGCGGGCGTCGACCGGTTCGTCTGCGGCGATGGGGATGTCTGCGAAGCCGTCCGCGTTGCGCTGAAACACGGTGTGGGGAAGGGGAAGGCGAATGGCGGGCTCAGGCATGGCTGGGTCTACTCCGGGTGTGACGTGTCTGTCATGTCGTATCGGGACGAGGGGCCTTGCTTTGTCGCAGGCTCCGGGCGAGCAATGCGAACAGGCGCCGCAGCATGAGATCGCTGCGGCCGAACATGCGGGAGATGAATACGACGGCGTATACGGCGCGGCGGGAGATCTTGACCTCGCTGCCGGAGGCGAAGTCGCGGCGCCGGTTGATGCGGCGCAAGGTGAGGAGGGCCATGCCGATCGCCCAGAGGCAGAATTGGCGGATTCCCTGCTCGGAGCGGGGGATGAGGAGCGTGTAAGCGAGGGCGTTCTCGAGGTGGCGGGCGGCGCTTGCGACCAGGCGGCCCAAGGCGAGCTGGTAGGCGGCTTCATCGCGGCCGTGGTCGATGCGGCGGAGATCGAAGCCCTCTTGTTCGAAAACGTCTTGGGGCAGCCAACAGACGTTGCGGCTGCGATCGTCCCAGATGTCCTTGAGGATGTTGGTCATCTGGAGCCCCTGGCCGAAGGATGCGGCGAGCCGCTCGAGCTCGGCGCGGCGCTCGGCGATACGGGGGCGGTGGGCGCAGAAGAGTTCGGTGAGCATCTCGCCGACCACGCCGGCGACGTGGTAACAGTAGCTGTCGAGTTGCTTCTCATCGCGCAGGCCGTGGGTGAAACGGCCCTCCTGGAACTGTTCCATGCCGTCGACCATGATGCGGACGCAGCGGAGCAGGGCGGCGCGGTCGGCATCGGAGAAGGTGTAGGTGATGCGCAGGACGCGGTCGGCGTTGCGGACGAGGTCGCGCTCGGCCTCGAGGGTATCGTCGCCGAGGCGCGCGAAGGCGTCGCGTCCGAACTCGGCGGGGTCGGCGGTTCCCGCGACGACCTCGACGAACTGCTCGGAGAGTCGCTTTTTGTCGTCGACGGACAGGGACTCGGCGTCCTCGATGGTGTCGGCGATGCGGCAGAGGAGGTAGGCGTTTCCGACGACGAGGCGCAGCGACTCGGGGAGTTCGGGTATGGTAAGGGCGAAGGTGCGCGACACGCCTTGGAGGGCATGGTCCTGGTAGGCGTAGTCGTCGTCGGACGGTTTGGTCGATGGGGCGGTGTCACTTGCGGTCACGGCGGTTCTCAGCGTGGTGATGAAGGGATAGCATACCGGCGTTCGATGGTAAGAGCGTATCCAGCGGCGGGCGCTCTGTCAAGGGATAACGCCGGTGATCTCGGGAGGGATGGCGTTGCGTTGGCATCTGGTTGAGGGCGCGGCGGGGTGTCGCGCGGCCGTGGAGCACGGGTGGACGGCGGTGGTGGTGGATGCGCTGCGGGCGAGCGCGACGGCGGCGATGCTGTTCGAGGCGGGGGCGCGAACGGTGTATGCGGTGCGGGAGATGGACGAAGCGCGGGCGCTGCAGCGGCGGCTGCCGGACGCGCTGCTTGCGGGGGAACGCGGGGGCCTGCCGCCGGATGGGTTCGCCTTGGGCAACAGTCCGCGGGGCGTGGAGGTCGCTCGGGGCCGGGACGTGATCTTCACGACGACGACCGGGGCGGGACGGATGGTGTCGGCATGGGGGGCGCACGCGGTGTACATGGGCGGTCCCGTGAACGCGACGGCGGTGGTGCGCGCAGTCGCGCGGGAGGGGCGCGACGTTGTCGTGATCCCCGCGGGGCTGGCCGACGACCCGACGTTCGATGCACAGGAGGACTGGGCGGGCGCGGCGTTTCTGGTTGCGCATGCGGAGGCGGTTCTCGGAGCGCCGGCGGAGGTGGGCGAAGGTGGGGACGCATGGGCGCACTGGGCGGGGCGTCTGCGGGAGGAAGGTCTTGCCCGGCTGTTCGAGACGGCGCCGCATGCGGCCAAGCTGCGGCGGGTGGGGTTGGACGCGGACATCGGATACTGCGCGCGGGCGGATCTCACGGACGCGGTCCCGCGGGGGGCGGAGCGGATCGCGGAAGGGGTGCGGATGATCCGGGACGGGGGCTGAGCCGGAGCGCGGCGGCGGGATAGGGTCGTGTATACTGCGGAACCGGGCCGCGGGGCGCGGTCTTTGCCGCTGTAACGCCGGAATCCGCCATGATCATAGACGCCCATGTGCATGTTCATCCCGACCGGGACGGAATGGGGTCCGGCCACGACGCGCGTGTGGACAGCCTGCTGCGCGAGATGGATGCCGGTCCCGTGGATCGGGTCGTGCTGCTTGCCGAAGCCTTCGACGTGCCGTATGTGAAGGCCGTGTCGAACGCGTTCGTGGGGCGGCGCTGCCTCGAGCATCCGGACCGGTTCATCGGGTTCGCGTCGGTGCATCCGGCGGACCCGGGGGCGGCGGATGCGCTGCGGGAGGCGCTGGACGTATACCCGCTGCACGGGCTGAAACTGCACCCGCGGTTCCAGGGCGTGGCCATCGATGATCCGCGGGTGGAGCCGTTGGCCGCGCTGGCGGCGGAGCGGGGGCTGCCGATCGCGGTGGATGCGTTGTTGTGGAAGCCGACGCCGCTGGCGCTGCAGATGCCGCTGCGCATCGACGGGCTGTGCAAGCGCTTTCCCGAGGCGCGGGTGATCGTGAGTCACGCCGGGGGGTTCCGGTTCCTGGACGCGCTCGCGCTGGTGGTGGCGAACGAGCATGTCTATCTCGAGATCTCGACCGTGTTGCGCTACTTCCTCGGGACGCCGTTCGAGGACCAGTTTATGTTCGTGCTGAAGAAAGCGGGGGCGCGGCGGGTGATCTACGGTTCGGATCATCCGCAGCAGCCGCTGAACGCGTGCTACGCGGAAACGCGGGAAGCGCTGGAACGGCACGGATTCACCGACGAGGAGCTGAGGTGGATCTTCGGGCGGACGCTGCTGAGCGTGCTGCCGGAGGCTGCGCGATGAAGACGGTTCTCATGGTTGGGGCGGGGGCGAATCAGGCGCCGCTGATTCTGCGGGCCCAGGCGCTCGGCTATCGCGTGGTAGCGGTGGACGGCGATCCCGAGGCGAGCGGGCTTGCGCTTGCGGACGTCGGCCGGGTCGCCAACATCCTCGACGGCGCGGCGGTGCTTGCGGTCGCGAAGGCGGAGCGCGTGGACGCGGTGTACCCGGCGGCGGAGCCCGGCGTGGAGGCGGCGGCGTACACGGCGACGGCATTGGGTCTGCCGGGGATCTCGCCCAAAACGGCCGAATGCGTGCGGAATAAGCGGGCGATGCGGCAGGCGCTGGCGGCGAAGGGGACTCCCGGGCCGCTGTTCCGTGGCGTGCGGACGGCGGAGGCGGCGCGTGAGGCGGTCGCGGCGATCGGGTTGCCGGTGATCATCAAGCCGTCGGACGGGAACGCGAGCAAGGGCGTGACGCGGGTGGCGCGCGTGGAAGACGTGGACGCGGCGTTCGGTCGGGCGGTGGAACGTGCGCGGAACGGGGAAGCGCTGGTGGAGGAGTATCTCGAAGGGGAGGAGTATAACGTCGACGGGCTGGTGTATAACGGGCGATACACCTTGGGGGGCATCACGGCGAAGGATCGATCGACGCCGCCGCATCGGTTCGACCTGGGGATCCACATGCCGCCGTTGCTCGACGAGACGGACCAGCAGGCGATCGCGGACGCCGTCGCGGAGGCGTTCACGGCGATCGGTTTTGAGAACGGCACGACGCACGCGGAAGTGATCGTGACGGCGGACGGGCCGCGGATTGTGGAGATGGCGGGGCGGCCGGGGGGCGGGCGGATCCCGACGGACCTGATTCCGCTGACGTACGGGGTGGACTTTGTGCGGGACAGCCTGCGGGCGGCGCTGGGCGAGGCGCCGGAGGAGCGCCGACGGCATGCGCGGGGCGCGGCGGTGTATTGGATCACGGCGGCGCCGGGGCGGGTGGTTCGTATCGAGGGGATGGAAGAGGCGCAGGCGACGCCCGGGGTGCGGGAGGTGGTCGTGTCCATTCGTCCGGGGGATCGGGTGGATGCGCTGATCGATTGCGTAACGCGGGACCGGATCGGGTTCGTGTTGGCGGCGGGCGAAGATGCGGCCGCGGCGGTGCGTGCGGCGACGACGGCGCGGGACCGGATCCGGGTCGTGACGGAGGCGGACGAGGATGGGGCATCTCGCTGATCAGGGGAAGTCGGCGGCGATCCTGGACGCGACGCTGCGCGACGGCTCGTACACGATCGACTTCCAGTTCACGGCGGACGACACGGCGGTGATCGCCTCCGCGCTGGAATCGGCGGGGGTGCGGATCATCGAGGTGGGCCATGGCGTGGGGCTGGGGGCGGCGCGCGCGGGCAAGGGAGATGCGGCGGCGACCGACGAGGCGTACCTTCGGGCGGCGGCGGAGGCGTTGCGCGAGGCGGACTTCGGGATGTTCTACATCCCGGGGATCGCGGAAGAGGACGACCTGCGGCGGGCGCGCGACTTGGGGATGGGGTTCGTGCGGGTGGGCACGAACATCACCGAACTGGCCGAGGGCCGGGCGGCGATCGCGCTGGCGAAGCGGATCGGGTTGGACGTGAGCGCGAACCTGATGAAGTCGTATGCCGTTTCCGCGGAGGAATTCGGGGCGTGCGCGCAGCAGGCGGCGGCGTGGGGGGCGGACGTGGT
Organism: Candidatus Hydrogenedentes bacterium UBA6118; assembly: GCA_002422525.1. Classification (GTDB taxonomy): domain Bacteria; phylum Hydrogenedentota; class Hydrogenedentia; order Hydrogenedentales; family SLHB01; genus UBA6118. The sequence goes on along the minus strand of DIWA01000051.1, from coordinate 14,164 downwards.
GTGCCTGGTGGACAGCGCGGGATGCATGCTGCCGGAGGAAGTTGGGGCGTACATTGCGGCGGCGCTGGCGCGGGACCCGGAGATGACGCTGGGGTTCCACGGGCACGACAACCTGAACATGGCGACGGCGTGCACGCTGGAGGCGCATCGTGCGGGGGCGCGGGTGCTGGACGCGACGCTGCAGGGGATGGGGCGGTCCGAGGGGAACGTGGCGACGGAGGTGCTGGCGGCGATTCTGCAGAAGCGGGGACTGGCGACGGAGATTGATGTGAACGCGTTGCTGGACATCAGCGAGGCGTTCGTGCGGCCGTTGATGCATGCGCCGCGGCGGTCGTCGCTGGGGATCACGACGGGGCGCGCGCGGTTCCATTCGTCCTTCCTGGGGCGGGTGATGGCCGCGGCGACGGCGTACGGGATCGACCCGCGCGAGCTGATCCTGCGGGTGGGGGAGCGGAACCCGGTGGATGCGCCGGCGGAGCTGGTGGCGGCCGCGGCGCAGGAGATTGCGGCGGAACGGCCGCGGGCTCCGATTCGGGTGGACCCGGCGGCGAGCACGGGGCGGTCGCCGAACGGGTTTGAGGGCGAGGTGACGCTGCGGGCGCAGGAGCTGCGCGAGAAGGGCTGCAAGCACGGGCTGCCGTCGGTGTTGAACGTGGCGGTCACGCGGTATGAAGTGACGCGCGTGTCGCCGTTTGTCGAGACGCGTTTCGGCTGCGCGCTGTCGAACGTGATGCTGGCCGAGGGGGCGTTGCTGCCGGCGACGCTCGCGGCGGCGGACCCGTATGTGGACTACGTGTTGGTGGACCCGGGTGATGCGCCGTTCGACGGGGGGATGCTGCGCAAGGCGGTCCCGTTGGTCTACAGCGACCATGAGATGTGGGCGCGGACGACGGCGGTGCATGTGACGGCGTTGCTCGAGGGGCGCCTGTCGGGTCGGACGATCGCGGTGACGGGGACGCCGGGGCTGGCGCGGCGCGCGGCGGTGGAGTTTGCGGCGGCGGGGGCGCACGTGGCGCTGGATCCGAGCGCGAGTCCGCAGCTAGATGCGCCGTTCGCGGAAGATGGACGGATCACGGTGCGGGCGGTCGGTGAGGCGGCGGCGGAGGCGGACGCGGTGGTGAGCCTGTCGCCGCGGCGTCCGGCGGTGGATTCGGAGACGGTCGCGCGGATGCGGCCGGGGGCGCTGCTGTATGACGGGGGCATCGGGTCGCTGGCGCGGGAGGCCGTGCCGGCGGCGGAGACGCGGGGGATCCGGGTGGTGCGAATCGACATGCGGCCGAGCCTGGCCGCGACGGCGCTGGAACGGATGGGGATGCGGCGGATTGTGCGGGAGCACATGGGCCGGGCGACGTGGGACGGCGTGTCGGTCGTGGCGGGCGGCCTGATCGGGCGCGAGGGCGAGGTGATCGTGGACAGCGTGTCGCGGCCGACGCGGGTGGTGGGCGTCGCGGACGGGCGGGGCGGCGTGTTGCATCCGGATGCGGATGCGCCGGCGGTGCGGAAGGTGCGGCGGGTGATCGCGCAGAAGATGCTGGAGCCGGAGGGGCGCGAATGAGCGCGATAGAACCGAACGGACGCGCGGAGGCGGGGGCGCCTGAGTTGACGGTGATCGTGCCCGTGTACAACGAGGAGGCGAACCTCGAGGCGCTGCACGCGCGGCTGACGGCGAGCCTGCGGGCGTTTGGGAAGTCGTACGAGCTGGTGTTCGTGGACGACGGGAGCACGGACGGGTCGTATGACCGGTTGCGCGCGATGCATGCCGCGGACGAGGCCGTGCGCGTGGTGCGGTTCGTGCGGAACTTCGGCCAGCAGATGGCGGTGACGGCGGGGTTTCGACACGCGCGGGGACAGGTGATCGTGCTGATCGACGCGGACCTGCAGACGTCGCCGGAGGACATCCCGCTGCTGGTGACGAAGCTGCGCGAAGGTTACGACATCGTCTACGGGCTGCGGCAGCATCGTAAGGATCCGCTGATCCGGCGGGCGGGGTCGTGGTTCATCTCGCGGCTGCTGTACCGGATCACGGGCATCGACATGCCGGACAGCTCGAGCGGATTCATCGCGTTGGACCGGCGGCTGGTGGACAGCATCAACCTGTTCAACGAGCGGTCGAAGTACTTCAGCGGGCTGTTCGCGTGGCTGAGCTACGGGCGCTGGGCATCCGTGCCGGTGGAGCATGCGCCGCGGCGGGCGGGGGAATCGAAGTACAACCTCAGGTCGCTGGTGGCGCTGACGCTGAACTTCGTGTGCAGCTTTTCGGTGCAGCCGCTGCGGTTCAGCGCGTTCGTCGGGGCGGGGCTGATGCTGGCGGCGCTGGTCGCGCTGGCGGGATTGGGCGTGTGGGGCGCGCTGGGCGAGATGCACCTGACCGGACTGGCGGTGATGCTTGTGGCGTTCATGGCGTTCTTCACGGGGCTGCAACTCTGCTTCTTGGGCATTCTGGGGGAGTACCTGGCGCGGGTGTACGGGGAGGTGAAGGGGCGGCCGCCGTTCGTGGTGCGCGATGTGCTCGATCACGACGGGACGCGGTCGGATGCGGGAGAAGCGGAGCGGGACGCGGCTACTTCTTGACGCCGTGGGTGACGATGGCGGCGGCGAAGGGGTAGATCCAGCGGCCGGTGGTGAGCTTCGCGAGGACGATCCCCGGAATCTTGACGGCCCAGATGAGGCCGGCGTGGAGTCGGGACGCGCCCGAGTAGGGACGGGCGACCTCGGTGCGGATCGCGGTGAGGCCGGCTTCGCGGAAGTAGCGTTCGAGCGTGACGGGCGAGAAGCCGTAGAGGTGGCGGGGGGCCTCGAAGCTGACGGGCAGGCGGGGGAAGACCCGCTTGAGCTTGATGTAGGGGTGGGGGTAGGGGACTTGGACGATGAGCAGGCCGCCGGGGGCGAGCAGGGCGGTGAGGCGTTCGAGCACGGCTCGGGGGTCCTTCACGTGTTCGAGCACGGCGATGAGGGCGATGACGTCGAACGACGCGGGGGGAAAGGCGGCGTCCTCGATGGGGCCGGTCTCGATTGATGCGGTCGGGACGCGCGTGCGGGCGTAGGCGGCGGCGGTCTCGCTGAGTTCGAGGCCGTGGAGTTCGAGGGGCTGAGGCGACAGGGCTTCGAGCAGGGCGCCGTAGCCGCAGCCGACCTCGAGGAAGCGTCCGCCTTCTGGCTTGCGGCGCGCGACGATGGCGGCGATGTGGCGCTCGACCCAGCCGAACCCGCGCGCGGCGACGGTGGCCTCGTCGGCGTTGGGGTACATTTCCTCATAGAAGCGCGGGAGCTCTTCCGCACAGGGCTGGGGGCTCACATAGACGAGGCCGCAGTCGCGGCACTGCCAGATCCCGAAGCCGAGCTCCTCGTCGAGCTTGTCGCGGTCGGCGCCGCCGCAGAGGTTACAGTGCGTCTCCTCCGTACGCACGACGGTCATGCGCTGGGAGAGGGTAGTGAAGAAAGAACCTTTGACATGCATGCGGGGTCTCCGACCGGGGCGGGGTCATTCTAGCGCGGCGACGGGCACGGGCGAAAGGCGGGGCGATCGGGGAATGCATCGCGCTCGGCGGGTGGGGCGCCATCGGCGCGGGGTCGCAGGGGAGACTGGGAGGATCGCGCCTTGATGACACGCATCGCCGCGCCGTTTCGCGCCGTCGGGCGCATGCGCCCCGGGCGGTTCGCCGTGTTTCTGTTTGCGCTGGGGCTGATTCCGCGGCTGATCGTGGTGTTGCTGCTGGGACAGTCGCCGTTGGGGGTGGACGAGGTCGAGTACGACCTGATCGCGGCGAACCTTGCGTCGGGGCAAGGCTACAGTTGGTACATGGGCCTGCCGACGGCGTTCCGGCCGCCGGGCTACGTGTTCTTCCTGTCCGCGATCTACGCGGTCGCCGGGCACAACTTCTACATCGCGCGCATCGTGCAGGCCGTGATCACGGGGTTCCACGCGGTGCTGACGTACGCGGTGGGGCGTCGCATCTTCGGCGAGCAGGCGGGCCGCTGGGGCGGCGTGTTCGTGGCGGCGTACGTGCCGCTGGTGCTCTACGCGGTGGGGCTGCTCACGGAGAACCTGTTCATCCCGGTGCTGTTGCTCAGCGTGCTGTTCCTGTTGCGGTCGCGGGAGGAGCGGCGTTGGCGCTGGACGATTGCGGCGGGGCTGACGCTGGGGGCGGCGGTGCTCATTCGCCCGGACTTCACGCTGTTTCTGGCGCTGTTGTTGCCGTGGTACGGGCTGCCGGATCGGAGCTGGCGACGGGCCGCGGCGCAGACGGGAGTGATCTGCGGGATCGTCGCGGTGATGGTCATTCCCTGGTGCATCCGCAACTACAACCACACCGGGCAGTTCGTGTACCTGGACACGCGGCCGGGGTACAACCTGTACATCGGCTACCGGGAGGATGCGGACGGCAGTTTCGACATGGATGCGGCGATCGAGCTGGCGGAGCTGTATCGCGACGCGATGATCAGCGGCGAGGCCGAGAGCGACGTGATCATGCACAACTGGGGGAAGGAGCAGGCGCTGGCGTTCATCCGGGCGCATCCGCTGCGTGCGTTGGGGCTCGTTCCGCTGCGGTTCATGCATTTCTGGAGTCTCGAGCATCGGATGTTCCTGTTCGCGTATTCGTACAACTATGTGGGGGCGCTGCCGCCGGCGGCGGTGATCGGGCTGATGGCGCTGTTGATGAGTCCGTTTGCGTTCCTGTGCCTGGCGGGGGTCGTCGGGACGGCGTATGCCGAGCGGAACGCGGGGCTTGCGTTGCTGTTGTTGCTGCTGGCGTATTACACGGCGCTGCACTGCGCGGTGTTCGGGGAGGCGCGGCTGCACTTCCCGCTTGTGCCGATCATTGCGATGGCGGCGGGCGCGGGCGTAGGGTTCTTGCCGCGGTTCCTCAAGGGGCAGGGGGGCGATCGGCGGCGCCGGGCGGCCGCGGCGGCGGTCATGGTCGGGCTGATCGCGATGTGGTCGTGGGGCGTCGCGGAGAGCGTGGACCGGTGGAAGGTCGTGCTGTCGCCCGGGGGAAACACGGCGCAACTGCCGTATTGAGGGGGTGGGGGGTGGCACGATGACCGGCGAGGGCGCCGGTCCCACACGGGCGCGATGACCGGCGGGGGCGCCGGTCCCACACGGGCGCGATGACCGGCGGGGGCGCCGGTCCCACACTGTCACGATGACCGGCGGGGGCGGCGGTCCCACACTGTCACGATGACCGGCGGGGGCGCCGGTCCCACACTGGCATGATGACCGGCGGGGGCGCCGGTCCCACACTGGCATGATGACCGGCGAGGAGGTGCGGGGGGCGCGCGGGGCGTGGTAGACTACCGCCTCCTATGCATTCCCGCCCGGCAGTTTTCGTCGGCGCGCGTGATCGCGGGGTCGGCAGGCGGCGTTGTCGTCGGATTGATGCCGGCATGGTCTCTGGCATCCCAAGAAGGAGCGAATAATGTCCGATGAAGTGAAGAGCACGAACATCACGTGGCACCAGGCCGACATCACGCGAGAGGACCGCGAGCGGCAGAACGGGCACCGGGCGGTGACGTTGTGGTTCACGGGGCTGTCGGGGTCGGGGAAGTCGACGCTGGCGCACGCGGTGGAGAACGCGCTGTTTGAGCGCGGCTGCCGCACGTACGTGCTTGACGGCGACAATATCCGGCACGGATTGAACAAGAATCTGGGGTTTTCGCCGGAAGACCGGGAAGAGAACATCCGGCGCATCGGCGAGGTGGCGAAGCTGTTCAACGATGCGGGCGTGATCGCGTTGACGGCGTTCATTTCGCCGTACCGCGCGGATCGGGACAAGGCGCGGGCGATCGCGGCGGAAGGCGGGTTCATGGAGATCTACGTGGCGTGCGACCTTTCGGTGTGCGAGGAGCGGGATCCGAAGGGGCTGTACAAGAAGGCGCGCGCGGGCGAGATCAAGGAGTTCACGGGCATTTCGGCGCCGTATGAGGAGCCGACGGCGGCGGAGCTGATCGTGGACACGGGCAAGGAGACGCTCGAGGAGTCGACGGCGAAGGTGCTGGCGATGCTTCAGGAGCGCGGGGTCATCAAGTAGGCGCCGGATCGGGCGGGGACGGGGCGCGCAGGCACGCGATTGCGCGGCCACAATATATTGCGCACTCGGACCCCTACTGCTAGAATACAACACGAGATAACGTGTAGATATCGGCCGAGCGCGGCGGGCGCGAGGGTTGTTGCGCGCCGTGCTCGGCGCAGGTTTCCGGGGGCGGGGATCCCGGACTGAACGCGGGTGGTTGACGGCGCGGATCGGGCCGGAACGGAGTTGGAGGATCGGTTGAGTCCTTCGGAGGAAGACACGCAGGTCGGCGAGGGTCGGTCTTCAGCGGCATCGGGGTATGCGCCGGAAGGCGACCCGATCCAACGGTTCCTGACGGCGCTGGGCCGGTTCGAGCGGCAGATCGACCGTGCGCAAGCGGGACGGCGACAGGACGACTGGGGCGAGGAGTGCATGCACCAGTTGGTGGATGCGCTCGAGATCGCAATTGCGCAGGGATGGAAGGACGTCGTCCGCACGCTGACGGAGACGGCTCGGGTGTTGCAGAGCTGTTCGGCGGCGGGCGAGGCGCCGCGGTGCGTGCCGTTCCTCGCGGAAGCGTACGAGATCCTCTGCATGATGGTCGGCGACCTGATCGTCGGCAACGTGCGCTCGGGGGTGAGAGAAGACAAGTGGCGCGCGCGCTATGCCCGTGCGGTCGCGGATCTGGAGTCGGCCGGGATTCCGCTGTGGGCTGATGAGGAGGAGCTGGCCGGCGCGAGCGCGGGCGGGTCGGCGCCTGAGCCCGCGCGCGATGCCGAGCCGGAACCCGAACCTGGACCTGAACTTGAACCTGCGGGCGATGTTGCGTCTGAGCCTGAGCCCGAGCGGCAGCCTGAAGCGGAACCTGAAGCCGTGGAGGCCGAGGCGGGGTGGTCGGCGCGTCCGGCTGCGCCGACGCCGGAGTGGGCGAAAGCGGACGATCTCGAGCCTTTCCCGCTCGACCTGGACGAGGAGGCGTATGCGACCGCGGACGGGTCGGAGGATGCGCGGGAGCGTCGGGAATGGGATATGGCGGATGCGGCGCCGGAGGAGGGTCCCGATGCCGGGCTTGAGGCGTTCGACCCGGCGGCGGTTCCCGGTGCGGGAGCGCTGACGACGGACGACTTCCTCGACGTTGAGGTGGAGGCGGAGGCGTCGGACGAGGCGGAGGCGGATGACTGGGATGTCTTGCTGCCGGGGGTGTCGGCGGAGCCTGCGCCCGAGGAAGCGGGCGATGCGGCGCCGTTCGATGTCGATGAGGTTGAAGACGCGGGCGATGCGGATGACGTCGCGTGCGCGGAGACATCGGACGAGGCGGAAGCGGAAGCGATTGTGAGCGCGGAAGCGGCGGAGCCGGAAGCGGTTGGCGACATGGACGCGGGCGCGGGCGAGGACGAAGGATCCGCAGAGGCCGGCGATGCCGTGGAGGAAGCGGTGCGGCCGGTGTTGCCGCAGGCGGTGGAGCAGGCGCTGGACCGGTTCAGCGAACGGGTGGAGCGGCTGAGCGGCGAAGCGCCGGACGGACTGGAGACGGGGTGGGCGGAACTGGGCGAGATTCTGCGTTCGCTCGCGGAGTTCGCGCAGGAGCATGGGCGGGACGGCGCGCTGGCGCCGTGCATGGCGATGGGGCGGATGGTGCGGTTGGGAGCGGCTCGACGGGTGGTTCCGGATCGGCGGTTCACGGATCTGGCGTTCTGGTTCTCGGGCGTGTACGCGGAGGCGGGGAAGCGCGTGAGCACGCCGGAGATACAGGACTGGCTGACGGAGTGCGATGATCTGCTGCTGAGCTGGGCGACGGACGCTCCGGTGAGCGCGGAGAAGGCCGCGGCTGCGCCTGAGGCCGGGGCGGGCGCCGAGGAGCGCGAGGCGAACCCGTTGTGGGCGCTGTTGAAGACGGCGCAGGATGCGGTGGCGGGGGGCGATCCGGCGAACGCGAAGACGCTGGCGCTGCAGGCGGCGGCGCAGATCGCCGAGATGCAGGCGAAAGAGGCCGAGGCGAAGGTGGCGGAGGCGGAGCGGCGGCTGACGGATGGCACGGCGGAGTGCGAACAGATGCGCTCGGCGGTGCGCGAGGCGGAGCAGGCGGTCGCGGCCGCGGAAGAGGCGGCGGAGCAGGGCCGGCGTGCGTTGGAGACGACGCAGGCGCGGATCGCGGAGGCTCAGGACGAGCTGGCGGGGCTGGACGCGTCGATCGATCAGATTGAGGAGCAGATCCGGGCGCTTCAAGCGCAGCGGGAAGAGGCTCTGGAGCGGAAACGCAGCGCGGGCGAGCAACTGGAAGAAGCGGAAGCGCGGGCCGTTGAGGAGGCCGAGGCGGTCGCGTTGCGCGAAGGCGCGGAGCGGGAGGCGCGGGCGGCGTTGGAGGACGCGCGACAGCGGGTGACGTCGCTTGAGCGTCGGCGTGTTGAGAACGAGACGGCGATGGAGCGGGCGCGGGAGCTGCTGAACCGGCGTCGATCGGCGTTGCAGGAGATCGAGGAGACGATCGCGCAGATCCGCGATGCGGATGGGGATGCGAACGACGGGGGAAGCGGCGATCAACGCAACGAGCTGTTGTTCTGAGGCGGGCCGCGGCCGGGGATGGCGATGCATCGGCCGGGATTGAGATGCGGATGGGCGCGGTTCGCGGGGGAGGCGCGGCCGGCGTTTTCCGACAAGTACAAGGGGTCCGAGGAGTGCGTAGACGCGGCGAGACGGTAGGGGTGGTGGATTTTGGATCGCGGGAGATCCGGGTGCTGATCGCGCGTCAGGACGATGGGGATGAGATGGCGATCCTCGGGCACGGCGCGGCGCCGGGTCACGGGTGCGTGTCGCAGGGTGTGGTGCAGGATCGGAACGCGGCGCAGGCGGCGTTGCGGCAGGCGTTGACGCAGGCGGAACGGGCGGCCCGGGTGAAGGTGCACTCGCTGTTCTGCGGGATCAACGGGCGGAACGTCGAGACGTTCATTCGAGAAGGGAACGTCAAGGTCGAGCACGACGTCGTGGAGCAGGAGCACATGCTCGAGGCGCGGGACATCGCGTCGCGGGACATCCTGGCGGCGGGCAAGCGGATCACGTCGTCGATCACCGCGCAGGAGTGGTATCTGGACGACCTGCGGGTGCAGAATCCGTTGGGGATTCGGGGGCAGGTGCTGAAGACGCGGATGCACTTCGCGCAGATTCCGGCCGTGATTGAGGAGAACCTGGCGGCGTGCATCGAGTCGTTGCGGCTGGAGCTGGAGGATCTGATCTTCAGTCCGTTGGCGGCGGCGCTCGGATGTCTGACGCCGGAGGACCGGGAGCTGGGCGCGGCTGTTCTGGATCTGGGCCGCAGCACGACGGGGCTGGCGGTGTACCGGGACTTCCGGATCCTGGGGTCGCACTGTTTCTCGTGGGGCGGCTACCACCTGACGCGGGACATCGCGGCGGGTTTGCAGGTATCGTTCGACGAGGCGGATGCGCTGATCCTGGAGCACGGGATATCGGACCGTTTTGTGCGGTCGGAGCTTGGCGACCGGCCGCTGGTGCATATACCGGGCCAGTCCGCGGAGGAGGGTCCGACGCCGATCAAATTGAAGACGGTCGTCCCCGGCGCGCCGACGACGGTGGACAGCGGGGAGATTGATGTTATTCTGTACGAGCGCGCGCACGAGTTGCTCGTGAAGGTGCGCCAACATGTGCAGTCGCGGGGTCTGAGCAAGAGCCTGGTCCGCGGCGTGGTTCTGACGGGCGGCGCGAGCAAGATCCGCAATATCGTTGCGGTGGCTGAAGCCGTCTTCCAAACGCCCTGCCGAATCGGGAAGCCCGTGGGAATTCAGGTAGGAACTCACGAGTTGCTTGATCCCGAGTACTCGACCGCCGTGGGCATCGCCCGCCACGCGTTTCAGTATCGCGCGGCGGCCCGCGACGGCCAGATCGAACTGCGCGGAGCGGGGTCGTCGGTGCTGAGACGCACGGCCCGGTTCATCCGCCGCTATTTTCTTTGACCCCGATCGTATAGCAGAATAGGGACCCTGAGCGGGCGCGGTTCCTCCGTGCATGGAGGCGCCGCGCGGGCGTTGTTGCGCCGTTCCCAGCGGGGCCGATGCCAGAAGAGAGGAAAGCCTGATGCCGAGGATTCTGAAGTACACCGTGGTTCCGAAGCTGCCGGAGCGGCTGGAGGGCCTGATCGAGTTGGCGAGGAACCTGTGGTGGTGCTGGGACCCGGAAGCGATCGCGCTGTTTTTCCGTATCAACCCGGATCTGTGGGTGCAGACGAACCAGAATCCTGTTCGGATGCTGGGGCAGGTGAGCCAGGCGCGGCTGGATGAGCTGGAGCGCGACGACAGCTTCCTGGCGCATCTTGAGCGGGTGACCGGCGTGTTCCGGGAGTACATGGCGGGGAGTGCGTGGCGCGAGAAGCATCCGGATGCGCCGGACGATTTCAACGTGGCGTACCTGTCGGCGGAGTTCGGGGTGCATGAGTCGCTGTCGATCTACTCAGGCGGTCTGGGGGTGCTTGCGGGCGACCACATGAAGTCGGCGAGCGACCTGGGGCTGCCGCTGACGGGGGTGGGGCTGCTGTATCGCGAGGGGTATCACTCGCAGTATCTGAACGCGGACGGCTGGCAACAGGAGCGGTACCCGCGGAACGATTTCTACAACATGGCGGTGACGCTGGTGCGCGATGAAGCGGGCGAGCCGGTGACGGTGGAGGCGCCGCTTCCGGAGCGGCGGGTGCAGGTGCGCGCGTGGAAGCTGATGGTGGGGCGCGTGCCGATCTATCTGCTGGATTGCGATTTCGAGGCGAATCACCCGGACGATCGTGAGATCACGGCGCGGTTGTACGGCGGCGACATGAGCATGCGGGTGCGCCAGGAGATCGTGTTGGGCATGGCGGGGGTGCGGATGCTGCACAAGCTGGGCATCTGGCCGTCGGTGTTCCACATGAACGAGGGGCACGCGGCGTTCATGACGCTGGAGCGCATCCGGAACCTGATGCAGGACGAGAAGCTGACGTTCGCGCAGGCGCTGGAGGCGGTGAAGGCGGGGAGCGTGTTCACGACGCACACGCCGGTGCCGGCGGGGAACGACATGTTCCCGCCGGAGATGGTGCAGTACTACTTCGATCGGTATGTGAAGGACGTGGGGATCTCGATGGACCAGCTTCTAGGGTTGGGGCGTCAGGATCCGAAGGACGCGCGGGAGCCGTTCTGCATGACGGTGCTGGCGTTGCGCTTGTCGGCGGCGTCCAATGGCGTGAGCGCGTTGCACGGCGAGGTGGCGCGGTCGATGTGGGCGCGGACGTGGGGCGGGGTGCCGACGGAAGAGATCCCGATCACGCACATCACGAACGGGATCCATACGCGGTTCTGGGTGTCGCGGGACATGACGGGACTGTATGACCGGTACTTGGGGCCGGCCTGGGTGGCGAACCCGGCGGACCCGAACGTGTGGGCGGGGGTGGAGTCGATTCCGGATCCGGAGTTGTGGCGCACGCATGAGCGGCGACGGGAGCGCCTGGTGAACTTCGCGCGGCGGCGGCTGGCGAACACGTTGCGGGACCGGGGCGCATCGCAGCGGGAGATCGATGCGGCGCATGAGGTGTTGGACCCGGACATGCTGACGATCGGGTTCGCGCGACGGTTCGCGACGTACAAGCGGGCGTATCTGCTGTTCATGGATCCGGAGCGGCTGGTGCGGATTCTGACGAACCCGACGCAGCCTGTGCAGATGCTGATCGCGGGCAAGGCGCATCCGGCGGACAGCCAGGCGAAGGAGGTGATCCGGAACATCGTGCATTTCCTGCGCGAGCGGAACCTGCGGAACCACGTGGTGTTTCTGGAGGATTATGACATCAACGTGGGGCGGTACATGGTGCAGGGGGTGGACTGCTGGCTGAACACGCCGCGGCGGCCGATGGAGGCGAGCGGGACGAGCGGGATGAAGGTGTCGGCGAACGGCGGGATGAACATCAGCATCCCGGACGGATGGTGGTGCGAGGCGATGCTGTTGGGGGAGAACGGGTTCAGCATCGGGCGGGGCGAGCTTTACGACGATCCGAATGAGCAGGATCAGGTCGAGAGCGAGATGTTGTATCAGTTGCTTGAGCGAGAGATTGTGCCGCGTTTCTACGACCGGGGCCGGGACGGCCTGCCGCGCGAGTGGATCCGGATGATGAAGGAGGCGATCAAGACGATCGGCCCGGTGTTCAACACGCATCGGATGGTGGAGGAGTACACGCAGCGGTTCTACCTGCCGTGCGCGAGTCGGTGCGAGCGGTTCGCGGCTGACAAGTGGCGCCGGTCGCAGGAGCTTGCGGCGTGGAAGGCGGCGGTGCAGGAGGCGTGGCCGAACGTGCGGGTGGAGCATGTGGGTTCGGGGCCGACGGAGGACCTGCCGTTCGGGTCGGAGCTGGAGGTGGAAGCGACGCTGAACCTGGGGGGGCTGAACACGAACGACGTGTGCGTGGAGGTGTACTACGGGGAACTGGACCCGTCGGGGCGGATCGTTCACGGCCAGGCGTCGACGATGGAGTGCGTGGGATCGGTCGACGGTCGTCACAAGTACACGGGCTCGATCGGCTGCAGCAAGACGGGTCAGCTCGGATTCACGGTACGGGTGATCCCGAGTCATCCGGATTTGGCGCACAAGCATGAAACCACGCTGATCCAGTGGGCGTGACGGGCGCGCAGCCCGGCGTCGGCGGATCGGCCGATGGGTGATATGATCGCGTGACGCGATGAACCGCTTCAAGATAGCCAGTTCGTTTAAGCCGCAGGGCGACCAACCGACAGCGATCAAAGAGCTGGTGCGGGGCCTCGAGGAGGGGCTTCGGCACCAGGTGCTGCTGGGGGTGACGGGTTCGGGGAAGACGTTCACGATCGCGAACGTGGTGGAGGCGGTGAACCGGCCGACGCTGGTGCTGGCTCCGAACAAGATTCTAGCGGCGCAGCTCTACGCGGAGTTTCGGGAGTTGTTTCCGGAGAACGCGGTCGAGTACTTCGTGAGCTACTACGACTACTATCAGCCCGAAGCCTACATCCCCCGCCGCGACCTCTACATCGAAAAAGAGACCGACATCAACGAGGANNACGACTACTATCAGCCCGAAGCCTATGTGCCTGCCACGGATACGTATATAGAGAAGGAGTCGTCGATCAACGATGAGATCGACAAGATGCGGCATTCGGCGACGCGGGCGCTGCTGAGTCGGCGGGACGTGCTGATCGTGGCGAGCGTGTCGTGCATCTACGGGATCGGTTCGCGCGAGGCGTATGAGCAGATGCGGGTGGAGCTCGAGCCGGGGCGGGCGTACGGACGCGATCGGCTGATCGAGGGCCTGATCGCGATGCAGTATGCGCGGAACGACGTGGACTTTCACCGGGGGACGTTTCGGGTGCGGGGCGACGTGGTGGACGTGTTCCCTTCGCACGAGGCCGACACGGCGCTGCGGGTGGAGTTCTTCGGGGATGACGTGGACGGGCTGTATGAGATCGATCCGCTGCGGGGCGTGACGAACCGGCGGCTGCGTCGGGCGGAGATCTTTCCGGGAAGCCACTACGCGACGACGCGGGAGAACCTGCAGCGGGCGGTGCAGGGCATCAAGCACGAGCTGGAGGAGCGGCTGCAGGCGCTGCGGGCGGAGGGCAAGCTGGTGGAGGCGCAGCGGCTCGAACAGCGGACGCGGTATGACATGGAGATGCTGCAGGAGCTGGGGTACTGCAGCGGGATCGAGAACTACTCGCGGCATCTGGACGGGCGGATGCCGGGGGAGCCGCCGGACACGTTGCTGACGTATTTCCCGCCGGATTTCCTGATGGTGATCGACGAGAGCCATGTGTCCGTGCCGCAGATCGGGGCGATGTACAAGGGGGACCGCTCGCGCAAGGACAAACTGGTGGAGTATGGGTTCCGGCTGCCGTGTGCGCGGGACAATCGGCCGCTGACCTTTGAGGAGTTCGCGGAGAAGGTGGGGCAGACGATCTACGTGAGCGCGACGCCGGGCTCGTATGAGCTGGAGGCGAGCGGCGGGCTAATCGTGGAGCAGGTGGTGCGGCCGACGGGGCTGGTGGACCCGGAGGTGGAGGTGCGGCCGGCGGCGAGTCAGGTGGACGATCTGCTCGCGGAGATCCGGAAAGTCACGGCGCAGGGATGGCGGGTGTTGGTGACGACGCTGACGAAGCGGATGGCGG
>DIWA01000077.1:126126-127039 GCA_002422525.1 Candidatus Hydrogenedentes bacterium UBA6118 | reverse complement strand
GGAACCCCGCCGACTGTGTGGGACCGGCGCCCCCGCCGGTCATCATCGCGCCGTAGGGGCGCGGCGCGCCGCGCCCTCCCCAGGCATACGCAATCATCCCCTGTCACAGCGGGGTCGTAGGGGCGATTCACGAATCGCCCTCCCCACGCCCCCCGGCATCCCCTGTCATAGCGGGGTAGTTCTCCGGAGCTCTGATATCGACCCGTGGGCCTGGGCATGCCATACCGCCCAGTTTCAATCCCCTGTCATAGCGGGGTAGTCCTCCGGAGGGTGGCCGAGGCCACCGTTCAGGCCAAGATGTTGGCCTGGTTTCAATCCCCTGTCATAGCGGGGTAGTCCTCCGGAGGGCAATCGACAATAGGCTGGACAAGCCTATGTACGACCTCACGTTTCAATCCCCTGTCATAGCGGGGTAGTCCTCCGGAGACCGGTGGGTCGCGCGTACCGGCAAGGCGGAGTTCGAGATGTTTCAATCCCCTGTCATAGCGGGGTAGTTCTCCGGAGTTCCAGGTCCTTAGCGACCTGGAAGCCCTCGGTATCGAGTTTCAATCCCCTGTCATAGCGGGGTAGTTCTCCGGAGGGAATTTCCTCAGTGTGAACCCGAACCCTTCCTTCTCCTCCGAGTTTCAATCCCCTGTCATAGCGGGGTAGTTCTCCGGAGTGAGGCATTTCCTCAGCGTCAATGCTGCTACCGAGGAAGAAGTTTCAATCCCCTGTCATAGCGGGGTAGTTCTCCGGAGCTCAGCGTGTGCTCCGAAGCCACGCCAGAAGAGAAGGAGGCGTTGTTTCAATCCCCTGTCATAGCGGGGTAGTTCTCCGGAGAGCCTGGTTTGTAACCGGCCTGATTGCAAGGGGTTACGAGGGCGTTTCCCATAACCTCCCTCGAGCCCCCTCGAAAACGAGGTCCCAGCGA
>DIWA01000077.1:0-126095 GCA_002422525.1 Candidatus Hydrogenedentes bacterium UBA6118 | reverse complement strand
GCGAATGGCGAATGGCGAATGGCGAATGGCGTCGGCACGGCCGCGCCGCCCCCGCCCAGGCATCCCCAGCACCCCCCTGCGCCGCCCCGGCGTAGGGGCGATTCACGAATCGCCCCAATCGCCCTATTCACGAGTCGCCCTCGCATTCGCGTGCGTTCGCGCTTGTTCGCGGACGCCTCCCTGCCCCAGACCGCATCACCGTTGCCGAATGCGCACGAACAGCTTCTCCAACTCGGAAATCAGGACAATGACCAGCGCGCCAGCCGCGCAGACGGCGAGTTCCATCGGGCGCAGGGGCGTGGTGCGGAACACGGTGTTGAAGAAGGGAACATAGATGAGGATCAACTGCAGGACGAGCGTGACGCCAACGGCCAGCAGCAGCATCGGGTTGCTGAACCAGGACTGCGCGAGCAGCGACTGCGTCTGTTTGCGTACGCACAGCGCATAGGCCATCTGGCAGAACGTCAGCGTGGTGAACACCATGGTCTGCCAGGCGTTCGAACCGGTCTCGCCGTCCCAGAACCAGTACCCCGTCCCGACGGAGATCAGGCCGATGATCAGGCCCATGATCAGAATCCGCCAGCCCAGCCCGCGCGCGAAGATGCCTTCCCGCGGATCGTACGGCGGGCGCTTCATCACATCGCGCTCGGCTTCCTCGAAGCCCAGGGCGACCGCCGGCGCGCCATCGGTCACCAGGTTGATCCACAGAATCTGAATCGGCAGCAGCGGCAGCGGCATGCCCATCAACGGGCCGGTGAGCATGACAACGATTTCGCCCGCATTTCCCGTGAGGATGTATCTGACGAATTTGCGGATGTTGTCGTAGATGCGGCGCCCTTCCTTGACAGCGGCGACGATGGTCGCGAAGTTGTCGTCCAGCAAGACCATGTCGGACGATTCCTTGCTGACGTCCGTGCCGGTGATCCCCATCGCCACGCCGATGTCGGCCGATTTCAGCGCCGGCGCATCGTTCACGCCGTCGCCTGTCATCGAGACGATCTCATGCTGCGCCTGCAGGGCGTCGATGAGGACCATCTTGTGCTTGGGCGACACGCGCGCGAAAACGGACACCTCGTTGATGCGGGCGCTGAGCGCATCCGCGGTCATCCTGTCGAGATCCTGCCCGGTCAGCACCGCATCGGAAGTCGTGAGCCCCAGCTCCCTGGCGATGGCGAGAGCCGTCAGGGGATGATCCCCGGTGATCATGATCGGGCGAATCCCGGCCTCTTTGCACAGCCGAACGGACTCGATCGCTTCAGGACGCACCGGATCGAGCATGCACGCCATGCCCAGAAAGACCAGCTCCCGCTCGTAACGCTGCGGCTGGTCCAGCTCGTCGGCGTCCAACAACCGATAGGCCAGACCCAGCACCCGTATGCCGCGCTTCGCCATCGCGGTGTTTTCGGCCAATATCTCCGCGCTTCTTTCCTCGCTGAGCGGTTCCACGGCGCCGTCCACCAGAATCCGGCTGCACACCTCGATCAAACCATCGGTCGCCCCCTTGGTCAGCACCAGATACTCCGCGCGCCCCTCGCCTTCAGCGGCGAGCGCCGGGTGCAACGTCGTCGCCTCGGAGGACGATGGCAGCGCGTGCACCGTGGACATGCGCTTGCGCTCGGAATCGAAGGGCAGCTCGCGAACGCGCGGCAACAAGGTCTGCAGATCGCCCTGCACCAGTCCCGCCTGTTGGGCCGCAAGCACGAGCGCGCCTTCCGTGGGATCGCCGAGAACGCCGTTCTGCGCCTCCTCATCAATGACCGCGTCGTTGCACAGCGTCCCGGCCAGCAACAGCAGGCGGAGATCGGCGTCCCCGCCGAGCTCGTCCGCCCCTTCATCAAGGGCGTGGCGCCGATTCGGCAGCACCGCCTCCGTTACCGTCATCTTGTTCTGCGTCAGGGTGCCGGTCTTGTCGGAACAGATCACCGTCACGCTGCCCAGGGTCTCCACAGCCGGAAGACGCCGGATCAGCGCGTTCCGCTTCAGCATCTGCTGGGCGCCCAGGGCCAGCGCGATGGTCACGACGGCCGGCAGCCCCTCGGGGATGGCCGCCACCACCATGCTGATGGCCGTCATGAAGATTCCCTTCAGGCCCGCGCCCTGCAGATAGTTCATGCCCGCAACGATGATGACCAGCACCCCGGCCGCCATGGCCAGCGATCGGCTCAGCTTCGCCAACCGCCGCTGCAGCGGGGTCTGTTCATCCTCAACGTCCTGAAGCATCGCGGCGATCTTGCCCAGTTCGGTCCGCATGCCCGTGCCCGTCACCACCGCCTCGCCGCGCCCGTAGGTCACCACCGTGCCCCGGTAGATCATGTTCTTGCGGTCGGCCAGGGCCAGATCGCCGTCCGGCAGGGCGGCCGCATCCTTGTCCACCGATTCGGATTCGCCGGTCAGCGCCGCCTCCTGAACCTTCAGATTCGCAGCCGCGATCAACCGCGCATCCGCCGGCACGATGTTTCCCGCCTCGATGATCAGGATGTCCCCCGGCGCCAGCTCCTTCGCCGAAATCTCCCGCTCCGCGCCGTCGCGCCGCACCCGCACATGCGGCGTCGCCATGCGCTTCAGCGCCGCCATCGCGTTCTCGGCCTTGAATTCCTGCCAGAACCCCAGCAGCGTGTTGAGCGCCACGATGACGAGAATCACGATGGCATCGATGTACTCATGCAGCGCCGCCGAAACGACCGCCGCGCCCACCAGAATCAGGATCATGACCTCCCGCACCTGGGCCAACAGAATCTGCCAGGCCTTCTTCCTCCCCTTCTCGATCAGCTCGTTCGGCCCATGCTCCTTCAGCAGGCGCGTCGCCTCGGACGTCGACAGGCCCTGCGCCGCGGATGTTCCATGCTCCTTCAGCACCTCTTCGGCGCTCTGGCGATGCGGTTCCTGCATTACAAATCCTCACATGCCCGCACGATGACTCACGCGCGCGACGGACGTCGGCGCTCCGCTCCCATGATCCGCGCAACGCCAAGACGGAAGCAAACTCCGCCCCACTCCCCGCCGGGCGCGGAGAACCCGCGCCCCTGCAATTCCCCATTCCCCATTCCCCATTCGCGTCCACTCGCGTTCATTCGCGGATTGATCCCCCCTCCCGCTCCATGATCTCCCACGCCTTCGCGATATAGAACCGGTAAGCCGCCAGCGGCGTCCCGTTCGGGATGCGGTGGTCCAGCGCCAGCTCGCAGCCGCCCGTCCGCACCATCGGCGGGATCTTATACGCAAGCTCGGCCGTGATCTCCTCCCGCGACCGCCGCAGCACATGCTTATCAATGCCCCCATACATCGCCAGCCGTTGCCCATACTTCTCGCGCACCGCCACGATATCCATGTTCGCCGCCGGCTCCATCGGGTGCATGCAATTCACCCCCGCCTCCAGAAACGCATCGATCACCGCGTTCATGTCGCCGTCGCTGTCCTGGTCGAACAGCCGCGCGCCCCGATCCGCCAGCATATCCCACACCCGGCGATAGTACGGCGCAATGAACTCCCGCACCTGCTCCGGCCCCGCCAACGGCCCCGTGCGCCCCGCCATGTCCTCATGCACGCACAACATGTCGATCGGAACCGTCGCCGACACCCGGTCCAGCACCGCCGCCGCCGTGTCCCCGATCGTCCGCACAATGTCATGCACCAGCTCCGGCTGCTCACAATACGCCATGCACAACCCCTCCTCCCCCAGCAACTGCCGCGGCTCATCAAAGCCTCCCGGAATCGCCGCGCACACCACCCGATCCTCCGCGCGCATCCGCCGCGCCGCCGCCTCCCAATCCCCCGCCAGCCGCTCCTCCGAAAACCCATACCACGGCTTGATCCGCAGCCAGTCCTCCATCGTCCGCACCGGATGCGACTTCGGAATCGGCAACGTCGACCGCCCCTTCGCCAGCGTCATCACCCGCCCCAGACCGTCCCGCCACACCTTCAGATCATCCGTCTCCGCGATCGCCTCCTCCGGATACCCCCCGTTCCGCCCCGTGTTCACCGGGACCATCCCCCGCCCCTCGCACCGATACCGGAACGCCGAAAAACCCAACTCCTCCGGCGTCGCCCCCTGCGCCTCCCACTCCTCCTTCAACCCGATCAACGGCCCGAAGATCTCCGTGAACAGCGGACGGTCATTCCGGCGGAACGTCATGAAATCCAAAAACTCCTCCCGCCCCACCGTCGGCGTCCTCCGGATCGCCAAATCCCCATGCGTCGTCCACCTCAACCCCGCCATCCGCGCAACCCCTCCTCACAGTTCGCCCCGCCCGGCGCCGTGCTCCACAGAGCCCCCGTGCCGTTCCCCGCGAGCATACCACAGCCTCGGCAGCGACAAGGCGAGCACGGAGGTCGGCACGATCGGCACATCGACGTGGAACCAGGCACTGGCCCCTGCTGGACAACGCGCCCCATGCTGGAGTATGCCATCAAGGAACCGCCTGGAGTTGACGGACAAGCAGCTACCCATGTGCCACTGACACCCGGTGCACAGCGTGGCTAGATCCGCCTCGCCATTGCCGTTCCGTGTTCAGGCAATAGGGGCGCTGACGTCTCTCTGCATTCCGAGAGAGGAGGTAGGAGGCCATAGCCGATGCGTGTCGCACGACTGAAGATCACCAACTACCGAGGCATCGCTGATGCCACTCTTCATTTCAGTGGACATGCTCTCCTCGTCGGCACAAACAACGTGGGCAAATCCACGGTCTGCGAGGCTCTTGACCTCGTCCTCGGCCCTGACCGTCTTGCCAAGTCCCCTCCAGTCGAGGAGTTTGACTTCTACAACGCTCGCTACCTTGAGGAGGACCAGGAAACGCCTCGGCGGCTTAGCGTTGAGGTTGTCTTGACCGGCCTCACGGATGAAGTCACCAGCACCTGCGGTACCCATCTTGAGTTCTGGCACACCACGGAGCACCGCCTCTTGGCTGAGGGCGAGGCCGATCTGGTGGACGCATCGGAAGTTGAGACGTGCCTCCGCCTGGAGAGCATTGGCAGATACGACCCGGAGGAAGATGAGTTCGAGGCAAAGACCTACTTCTCCCACAGCCCAGACGCACCGGAAGGCGAGCGAAAGGTGGTAAGCCGGACCGTCAAGCGCATGTTCGGATTCCTCTACTTGCGCGCGTTACGAACTGGCTCGCGGGCGCTCAGCCTTGAGCGGGGTTCTCTTCTGGATACCATTCTGCGCCTCGGAAGCATTCGGACAGGTCTCTGGGAACAGACCATCGAGCGGCTGCACGACCTTGATCCGCCAATCGACGACGACGCAGTTGGTCTGCAACCAGTACTAGCGTCTCTTCAGGAACGTCTTGGTCAGTACATTCCCACCCAAGGTAAGGAATCGGGCGCCAAACTCTTTGTTTCACAATTGACGCGGGAGCATCTGCGCAAGACGTTGTCCTTTTTTCTCACCATGTTTCCGGACCAGGAACCCGTGCCGTTTCAGCATGTTGGGGCGGGCACGTTGAACACGTTAGTTCTAGCCCTCCTTTCCTTTGTCGCCGAGTTGAAGAGGAGCAACGTCATCTTTGCCATGGAGGAGCCAGAGATTGCGTTGCCGCCGCATACGCAGAGGCGGATCGTCAACTACCTGGTAAACAGAACCAGCCAGTGTCTGGTGACATCTCACTCCCCCTACGTCATTGAGCAGTTTGAGCCTTCGCAGATCCAGATCCTGCGGCGTTCCGACGAGGCTGGTCTCATAGCAGCACCGATCTTCCTTGGTGAAGCCATCAAGCCCAAGACCTACCGTAAGCATGCGCGACGAGGTCTCTGCGAGGCTATGCTGGGCCGAGCAGTTATCGTCGCAGAAGGACTCACGGAACAGATCGCCCTGTGGGCCGTCTCGGAGAAAATGGAGGCTGCGGATGAGGCGTACTATCCGCTGGATCTGTCTGGTGTGACGGTGTTCTCCTCGGACGGCGATGGGGCGCTACCGGCCTTCGGCCAGTTCTTCAAGAGCCTAGGCCTCTCGACCTACGCGTTCTACGACAGGAAGCATCGATCCACTGATGAGACCACAGACCTGCAAGGCGCTTTCCACTTGCCATATGAGACCAATTACCCGGGCGCGGAGGCTCTGCTCGTTGCCGAGGTGCCTATTGACCGTCAGTGGCAGCTTCTGGATGAGATTCGGGAACTCGGTCAACAGGGAAACGTCAGCATCCCAACGCAACGGCCAAACGATGATAGCGTGAAGGGCCTGTGCCATCGCCTCCTGAAAGGTCGCAAGGGCGACGGAACCGCTGGACGGCTCATTGACATGTGCCACTATTCCGAACTACCTGTGAGCATCAAGGGCTTCCTTCAGAAGGTCTATGCCGATTTCCCAAGGCCGGAACCCGCTGCCATTCCACGGGCTCTCGAGCATGATTCCGGTACCAAGGACCAGACAAATGGGACACTTCAGGCCGATGCGGGACCTCACGCGTGATGCTCGATCTCTGCCCAAAACGCCAGCTGATACTTCACGAGCAACGGCATCTCCTTGTCACGGGAGGTCCCGGAAGTGGCAAGACGACCATTGCGCTTCTAAAGGCACTGCATCGAATTGAAGCTGGCCTTAATAGGGGTCAGGCGGTGCTCTTCCTGAGTTTCTCACGCGCCGCCGTTGCACGAATCGCCGAAACCGCTAGCGAGCGAATCCCACGAGCGGATCAGGGGCTTCTCGCCATCCAGACGTTTCACTCCTTCTTCTGGGAGATCCTGCGCACTCACGCCTATCTGCTTGGCGCTCCAAAGAGGCTCACTCTTCTGGCCCCGCACGATGAACGGGCCCTGTCGGGCGGCGTTACCCGGCGCAAGACCGATGCCTGGCGCAACTGGACGACAGAACGCGAACGACTGTTTGCAGAGGAAGGCCGGACTGCTTTTGACCTGTTCGCGCCAAAAACGGCACAGCTGTTAGTCCGGTGCGAGCGAATTCGGCGCATTCTTTCTGCGCATTATCCCCTGATTATTGTCGACGAAGCTCAAGATACAGGACCGGAGCAATGGACGTGTGTTAAGATGCTGGCTCAGCACTCACAACTGCTATGTCTCGCGGATCTAGAACAACAGATCTACGATTTTCTTCCAGGAATTGGGCCGAAACGGGTTACTCAGATCGAGTCCGACCTGAGGCCCGTTCGCGTGGATCTAGGCGCGGAGAATCACCGCAGTCCAGATAACGAGATCGCTGCGTTTGGGGCGGACGTTCTGGCTGCCAGAGGTCGGCCGGGAGGCTATGCGGGAGTCTCTCAGCTCTTGTTTCAGTCGGAAGCCGCCAAGCGCGACCACAGCATCAGGCAGAGTGTTGGAGTCGTGTGCTCCCGTGTGAGGCAGGCTACTGGAAAGTCGCCGCAGAGCATTGCTTTCCTCACTAGTTTCGACAGGGGCGCGAAGATCGTCTCTAATGCGTTGCGAGCAGCACCTAACCCCATAGCGCACAAGGTGCTCTTCGATGATTCGAAGACGCTCCTCTCCAGTCGACTCGTTGCCTTCCTGATGGAGCCGAAGATCCGGGGCAATGAAGCAGAAGATCTTGCGGTGGCCTTGGAGCTGCTATCATCCCTGTTCCGCGCCAACGGCACTAAGACCTCTCTTGAGCGTGCAGAGAAGTTACGGAATTGGGCGTCCGAGACTCGTCTGGGGGGGGAAAGCTACCACCGCAGCCCTCTACAGGGGCCTGGACGCACTGGTCCGAAACCTCAGGACCACGCCACTCAGCGGAAACCCTCGAAAAGACTGGGAGCACATGAGAACTATACTGCGTGGCACGAACGTCGACGAACTCCTATCGGTAGACCGTGAGGTCGAACACCTTGTCACCTTCAACCGGGGGAAGCGCATCGCAGCCAACCTGTCTTCGCTGTGGGAAGAGCACGGCCAATACCTAGGGGCCCGCCGGGCACTCGACGCCGCGTTAGCCGAGGACCAGATCCTCTCGGGCGGGGAAGACCTGACGGGGACTCACGTGATGACTATACACAAATCAAAGGGCAAGCAATTCGATGCGGTCATCATCTTTGGATGCCGACATTCCTCACCTCTCGTTTGGCCGAACGACCCACTGCCGTACCCGCGAAGCCGTAAGATTCTGCGTGTCGCCATCACGCGGGCGCGAGTCCATACGCTTGTTCTGAGGGAGGCCTATCCTGCTTGTCCGATTCTCTCCCAGTATAAGCTGTGACCAGATGCTGATCGCTTCGACGTCGGCTGGAGCGCCCCGCCGCACCCCCGTTCCCGCGAACAAACCGCAGCTCCTCCGCGCCGCAACCTGCTGGACAACGCGCCCCATGCTGGAGTATGCCATCAGAAAACCGGCGACTTTTGTCTAGTCGAACGCGAATGAAGACGCCATGACGACATCTGAACCTGATCCTAAGAACTACGGCGCTCCTTGGACCCGAGACGAATTGGTCCTGGCGTTGGATCTCTACTGCCGGATCCCCTTCCGACAAACCAAGGCGACCAACCCGCGGGTCGTCTCCCTGGCGCAGCTCATCGGCCGGTCGCCCGCCGGGGTCGCCCGCAAACTCGGCAACTTCGGCGCCTTTGACCCGGAGCTGCAGAAGCGCGGCGTCTCCGGGCTCGTTCATGCGAGCAAGCTGGATGCGGAGATCTGGGACGCGTTCAGCAACGACTGGAACAGCCTCGCACTCGAGGCCTGCAGACTGCCCGAAGCATTGGGCGCTCCGGCAGGGCAGGGTCGCGAGTCGCGCTCAGAACTGACGCTCCCGACGGGCCCTTCCGAACAGATCGCCGCGCGGAAGGCCAGAATCCACCAGGCGTTCTTCAGAGACGCCGTCCTGAGCAGCTACGAACAGACCTGCTGCGTCACGGGGCTTCGGGTTCGCGAGGCTCTTGTCGCGAGCCACATTGTTCCCTGGAGCGTCTCGGAGCAGTCCCGAACGGACCCGCGCAACGGGCTCTGCCTGAGCGCGACATTCGATCGGCTCTTTGACCGCGGACTGCTGACCCTCACCACCGAACTCAGGGTCGCGATATGCGGATCGTTGCGCGCCAGCGCGGACACACGCATCCGGGATCTGATCT
The DNA here is from genome assembly GCA_002422525.1 of Candidatus Hydrogenedentes bacterium UBA6118. GTDB lineage: Bacteria > Hydrogenedentota > Hydrogenedentia > Hydrogenedentales > SLHB01 > UBA6118. The sequence goes on along the minus strand of DIWA01000077.1, from coordinate 117,083 downwards.
GCGTTTACCACGACGCGCCCGTGATCCGTCCGCACAGATTTCTGCCGGACCAACGCTACCTTGAGTGGCATCAATCCAATGTTTTCCGTGAGTGATCACATGGGAAGGAGGATGAGCATTGGCGACAATGGAAAACGTCGGTCTGCTTGTTGAGGAGTATCGTTCAACCTTAGACGGAATCGCCTCCGATGATTCCGAATCCCTGACGCGCGCGCTCCAGGACGGCGGCGACTGGACGCCGGACGCATCCGAGCATCTGGTTGCGCTTGCGAGGAACTACGGCGCGTTCATGCTCCGGAACGCGCTGGCCGTGGCGATCGCGCTTGGGATTGAGGACGGCGACCTGGGGTTCTGATCCCCCCCCCTCCCCCCTCTCACTCAACGGGGTGGCGATCGCGGGGCATTCGTGGCACAATGTCGAATCGCGATGGTCAACGAGGGAGGATCGAGACATGTTGCACTTGGTGATTGGCATGGTGTGCGCCGCGGCGGCCGCCGCGGACTGGTCCGTCGTGGATTACGGCGCGGTGGGCGACGGCGCCGCGGACTGCACGGAGGCGTTTCAACAGGCTTTGGACGCGGCGGGCGACGCCGGCGGCGGCGTCGTACGCATCCCGGCGGGGGTCTACCGTATCGACGGGACGCTCCGCATCCCGGCGGCGGTCACGCTCGAGGGCGTGTTCCGCACCCCGGCGAACGGTTGGCGACAGGGCGGGGAAGCCGGCGAGGGGACCTCGCTGTATGCGTTCGCGGGACGCGGCGCCCCGGACAGCGCCCCGTTCATCACGCTGGCGGGCACGGGCGCCACGATCAAGGGCATCACCATCGGCTACCCCGAGATCAGCACGGAGGACGTGCCGCCCATCCCCTATCCGCCCACGATCTACTCGCACGGCACGGAGAACGTCAGCGTGCAGGACGTCTGCCTGATGCCCTGCTACGAAGGCATCCACTTTGACACGGCCCACCGCCATCTCGTGCGCAACGTCTACGGCTATCCCCTCATGCGCGGGCTCTACGTGGACGGCTGCATGGACATCGGCCGCGTCGAGAACGTCCACTTCTGGCCGTTCGGCGTGGCCTACAAGCCCGACGACCCCTTCTGCAAATGGGTCAACGTCAACGGCGTCGCGTTCGAGTTCGCCCGCACCGACTGGCAGTACGTCACGAACACCTTCTGCTTCGGCTACGGCGTCGGCTACAAGTTCTCCCAGTCGGACAAGGGCGCCTGCAACGGCAACTTCCTCGGCATCGGGGCGGACTCCTGCCAGCGGGCCGTGCTCGTCGAGCAATGCCAGCTCTCGGGCCTGCTCATCACCAACGGCGAATTCGTCGGCCGCTGGTCCAGCACCGACTCCGTCTGCGTCGAGATCGCCGAATCCGTCTCGGGGGGCAAGGTCAGCCTGAACAACTGCTCGTTCTGGGGCCCGATCGACCGCTGCATCTGGATGCGCAGCAAGGCGGCGCAGGTCACCGCGAACGCCTGCCACTTCTGCGACTGGGACTTCAGCTTCACCGGACGCCCCGCCATCGAGATCGACGCCGGCAAGGCCATCATCCAAGGCTGCACCTTCCTCGACGGCGACACCCATGTCGCGGTCGGGCCCGCCGTGCGCTCCGCGATCCTCACCGCCAACCAGGCCGAAGGCGGGTTCCGCTTCACGAACCAGGCCGGCGCGCGCACCCAGGCCGGCCTGAACGAGGAGTTCATCGTCGCCTGGCCCGACGGCGCCGCGAAAGCCTACGCGATCGACATCGGCGCCGCCGGCGACCGCGCCTACCTCACCCGCTGGTACGGTCGCGAGAAGGGGCAAGACCCGGACGACCCCGAGTCCACGATGCGCTGGGCGACGGTCGGCTCGCGGTTCCTGCTGCCCGTCACACCGGGCGTCGCCTACAATGTGACGGTCCACGTCGGCATCCCCGAGCACGCCGTCGACGCCGCCGCGGGCCTCTACCTGGGCGACGAGCGCATCGCGGCCTTCCCCGAGACCGCCGGACCCGCCGTCGTCACGGGCGTCATCCCCGCGACCGACGCCTCCGAGGTCACGCTCGAGCTGCGCGCGGCGTCCTGGCGGCCCTGCGACGTCATGCCCGGCAACGGCGATTCCCGCACCCTCACGGCGAACTGCTCCCGCATCGAGATGCGCGCCGCTGATGCGCCCGGGGACATCCCCCTCTTCGACGCCAACGGCGCCGCCTCAGCGCAATAGCCGCACACACGCGCCCTGCGCGGACACGGCAGGCCCCGGCCCCGACTCAGCCCCGCTTGCCGTGTTCGCGCAGGAACCTCACCAACATTGGCTACTCCGCCAGCCGCTTCAAGTCCTCGGCGTACGTGCGGTTCGCCTGTTCCAGCGCCGACCGAAACGCCTCGCCGCGCTCCGGGTCGCGGTCCGGCGTCAACACCAGCGCCTGCCCATCGGTTGTGATCTCAGACGCGGTCTCCGCATCAACGCCGAGCAGATCCAGAATCGGCTTCTCGATCACCAGCGCCAGGCTGTTCCCATGTCTGACCAGACGTTTGCGCATCGCCATCCCCTCTGTGGGTTGACTCCCATACTAACAGAGTCTTGGCTAAGAACGATGTCGCGCCAAGCGCCCCCGCCCGATCCGCCCGCATTCCTTGACGTACAGCCGGCTCGCGTGGTATATAACTGACCAGTCAGTTACTTGGAGCGCCCCCGTGACCTTGCCCAACAATGAACCCAAGTGGCGCCGTCAACCCGACGAGCGCCCCCATCAGATCACCCGCGCGGCCCTCGCCGTCTTCTCGCAAAAGGGCTACCGCGCCGCCACCATGCAGGAGATCGCAGAGGAGGCCGGCATCAGCAAAGGCGCCATCTACCTCTACTTCGAGAGCAAGATGGACCTGTTTGTCGCCACGCTCCGCACCCAGTTCCAGGCGGTTCTCGACCTCTTCGCCGAGATCCGCCTCGATCAGGGCCAGAACGTCGAGGAGCTGACCCGCCGCGTCGGCATCCAGTCCCTGCGCGTGCTGATGAGCCCGGAGGTCACCCAAGCCCTCCCCCTCGTGATCGGCGAGTACCCGCACATGCCCGAGCTGAAACAGCTCTATTTCGAGGAAATCCTCACCAAGTCCGACCTGCAAGCCGCCCGCCTGATCGAGATGGGCCAGGCCATGGGGCTGCTCCGCCCCATGAACCCCGCCATCGCCGCTCGGTGCCTGCTCGGCGCGTTCTTCATGTTCGCCCTCACCCAAGAAGTCTTCGGCGCAAAGGAGTTCACCCCGATGGACCCGGAAGAAATCGTCGAGACGATCGTCGACATCTACGCGCACGGCATGCTCACCGCGGAGGCGCAGGCATGACGTACCCGCTCGCCCCTTCCCGCCGCAATCGCGCCGCGGCGCTCCTCCTCGTCGGGATCCTCGCGGCCGCCCTCGTCGCCTGCCCGTCGGGCCCGCCGACCCATCTCGAAGTCGCCGGCCAGATCGAAGGCGTCTATGTCGACGCGGGCTCCAAGGTCGGCGGCCGCGTCCTGCGCGTGCATGCCGATGAAGGCGACGCCGTGCGCGAGGGCGACCTGATCATCGAGCTGGACGGCCGCGAGATCGAGGCCCAGGTCAGCGCCGCCCGCGCCAAGCTGGCGCAGGCCGAGGCGAACCTCGCCAAGATCGAGACGGGCGCCCGCGCCGAGGAGATCTCCCAGGCCGAGGCCGCCCACGCCGCCGCCGAGGAACAGTATCGCATGGCCCTTGCCGGCTCCCGATCGCAGGAGATCGAGGCCGCTCGCGCCGCGGTCCGCGGCGCCCAGGCCGCGCTCGACAACGCCGAAGCCGACTTCCGCCGCGCCGATCGCCTTTTCGCCGAGGGCGCGATCGCCGCGCAGATGCTGGATGCCGCCCGCACGGCCCGCGAGCTGGCGCAGGCTGAACTCACCGCCGCGCGCGAACAGCTCGATGCCCTCGTCGAAGGCGCCCGCTCCGAAGAGATCGCCGTCGCCAAGGCGAACCGCGACCAGACCGCCGCCCTGCTCGAGGAGGTGGTCAACGGCGCCCGCGTCGAGGATGTCGACGTGGCCCGCGCCCTGCGCGACGAAGCCGCCGCCGCCCTTGCCCTGGCCGAAGCCTCCGCCGATGAGATGCGCATCTACGCCCCCATGGACGGCGTCATCGAGTCGCTCGACGTCCTCCCCGGCGATATCGTCAAACCCGGCCCCGTCGTGCGCGTCGCCAGCCCCGACGAACTCGAACTCCGCGTCTACGTCAGCGCCCACGCCCTCGGATTCATCCAGGTGGGCGACGTCGTGCCCATCACCGCCGACTCCCACGGCGCCGAGACCTTCGAAGGCCGGATCATCTACATCGCCTCCACGGGCGAATACACCCCGCGCAACCTCCAGACCCAGGAGGAGCGCGTGCAGCAGATGTTCGCCGTCAAGATCGCCCTCGACGCCGCCGAAGGCCGCCTGCGCGCCGGCATGACCGCCACCGCCCACCTCGACCTCACGGAACCCGTCCAGTGAGCCCCGTGATCGCCGCAGAGGGCCTCACCCGACGGTTCGGCTCCTTCACCGCCGTCGACGACGTCAGCTTCTCCATCGACCAGGGCAGCATCTTCGGCTTCCTCGGCCCCAACGGATCCGGCAAGTCCACCGTCATCCGCATGCTCTGCGGCCTCCTGCGCCCCTCGCGCGGATCCGCCTCGGTCCTCGGCCACGACATCGAACGCGAGGTCGAGACCGTCAAACGCAGCATCGGCTACATGTCGCAACAGTTCAGCCTCTACGCCGACCTCTCCGTCATGGAGAACCTCAACTTCTACGCCCGCATCTACGCCATTCCCCGCCGCGAAATGCGCAACCGCATCGAGGAAGTCATCGACATCGTCGGCATCGGCGCCTACCGCAAGCGCCTTGCGCGCCACCTCTCCGGCGGCTGGAAACAGCGCCTCGCCCTCGCCTGCGCCCTCGTCCACCGCCCGCGCCTGCTCTTCCTCGACGAGCCCACCGCCGGCATCGACCCGGTCGCCCGACGCGAGCTCTGGAACCTGCTCTTCGACCTCTCCGGCCGCGGCGTCACGTTCTTCGTCACCACTCATTACATGGACGAAGCCGAGCGGTGCAGCCACATCGCCTACATCCACTTCTCGAAGCTGATCGTCTGCGGCACGCCGAACGAACTCAAGACCCTCCCCGAAGTCACCCCAGAGGCGACCATCCGTCTCGAGGTCCGCTGCCGAATGCTCGCCGCCGCCATGCGCCACATGAACGCGCTGCCCTATGTTCAGGACGCCACCATCTTCGGCGACTCGCTCCATGCGCTCGTGCTGGCCGGACACGAACGCCAGCTCGTCCGCGACCTCGACGCCGCGGACTTCGGCCCCGCCGCCGCCGCCGAGATCAGCCCCTCTCTCGAGGACGTTTTCGTCACCCTCACCCGAAACAGGGATGCCCGCTAGATGTTCCGAGGCCTCACATCCATCATCTACAAAGAGATGTTCCACATCATCCGCGACCCGAAGACCCTGTTCCTCATGCTCCTCATCCCCGGCATGGACATGACCATCTTCGGCTACGCCATCGATCTCGAAGTCAGCAACATCCCCACGGCCGTGTACAACCTCGACGGCCGCCGCGACAGCCGCGAGTTCGAGGACATGCTCCAGAACTCCGGCTTCTTCACCCTCAAGGAGTTCGTCCACTCCGACGTCGCGCTCAACGAGGCCATCGTTCGCGGCCGGTGCAGCGTCGCCGTCAAGATCCCCCCGGACTACACCGACCAGCTCGTCCGCGGCGGCAGCGCCACCGTGCAGGTCCTCCTGGACGGCAGCGACTCGACCGTCGCCATGCAGGCCCTGCAAGTCGTCAACGCCATCGCCCTCCAGAAATCCCTCAGCATCATCGCCAAATCGCTCGACGCCCCCAGCAAGCCGCCCGTCGAGATCCGCCCCCGCGTGCTCTTCAACCCCGACATGAAGACCCCGAACTTCATGATCCCCGGCCTCGTCGCCGTTACCATGCAACAGGTCACCCTCATGCTCACCGCCCTCGCCATCGTCCGCGAGAAAGAGGCCGGCACCCTCGAACAGCTCATGGTCACCCCCGTGTCCCGCCTCGGGCTCCTCCTGGGCAAACTCATCCCTTACGCCGTCATCGGCGTCCTCGAAACCGCCATCACCCTCGTCATCATGGTCGGCCTGTTCCAGGTGCCCATCGCCGGCAGCATCACGCTCCTCGCCCTGTTCTCCCTCTCGTTCCTCTTCACGGCGCTCGGCATGGGCCTGCTCACTTCCACCCTCGCCTCCAACCAGATCCAGGCCGTTCAGTTCGCCTTCATCTTCATCCTGCCGTCCGTGCTCCTGTCCGGCTTCATGTTCCCCCTCGAGTCCATGCCCACCCCGATCTACTGGCTCGGCCAAGCCCTGCCCGCCACCTATTACATCCGCATCCTTCGCGGCATCATCCTGCGCGGCGCCGGCTTCTACGACCTCCTCCCCCAGGTCATCATCCTCACCGGCATGGGGATCTTCCTCCTCGGCCTCGCCGCGTCCCGCTTCCACAAAACCCTCGACTGACCGCCCCGCGATGCCGCCGCGATCTGCGTCCATTTGACCCGGGCCGCCCGCTTGCCCCATCATATGTGCGTTCGAGCGCGGTCATTCCGGGGAGAATCCCGCGCATCTCAACGGCCTGTCGGCCCTGTCCGACGCCGCCTCTCCGAGGGAAAATGAGAATTCGCTCCATCTTCATCATCATCATCATCATCGCCGCAACCGCCGCATGTCTGGTCGGATGCTCGTCCGACGAGTCCGACGGCGCGGCCCTGTCTGGCCGGCCGTCCTCCGGACGCGCGCTCCGCGTCGATCTCAACCTCTACACGCCCGGCACCATCCCCCAGGGCATCGGCGACCCGGTCAAGATGGCCTCCGAACTCGCCAAGGAGTGGCGCGCCCAACGCGGCGGCCGCGACATCGTCTTCCAGCAGCTCATCAACACCGGCAGCAGCGAGGGCGAGTGGCTCAAGACGCAGCTCATCGGCGGCATGGCCCCCGAGATCGTCAGCATGAACGCCGAGGTCGCATGGCCCGACGTCGATAAGGGCTGGTTCGTGCCCCTCGACGAATACATGGAACGCCCCAACCCCTACATTCCCGGCAACGAACGTTGGATCGACTCCTTCAAGAATCAGGCCCTCGTCGGCGCCAAGCGCGCCCCCGACGGCAAGCTCTACTGCGTCCCCATCGACATCGTCGAGACCGGCGTCTTCTACAACAAGGACATCCTGCGCACCTACGGCTATGAAGAGCCGCCCGATACCTGGGACGAGATGCTCGAGCTCAACGCGCGGATCAAGGAAGACGGAACCATCCCCTTCACCGCCGGCGGCAATCTCGCCTCAGACTGGGGCCAGGACATCATCTTCGAGCTCCTCTATCACGACATTCTCCCCCAGATGGACCTCGTCGCCTCGCGCGCCGACGCCCAAGGCTACCTCGGCCACTACCTCGAGGCCGCCGAGGCAGGGTTCCTTTTCACCAAGGGCTTCTTCACGCGACGCGACCCCCGCTGGCGCGAAATGAACCGCATGCTCCGCGAGTGGCGTGAGGGCTGGGCCCAGGAACTCAAGAACACCGACCCCGACCGCCTCTTCCTCACCGAACGCCTCGCCATGTACTGGAACGGCTCCTGGTTCGTGCGCCGTATGGCCACCGACCCCTTCATCGACTTCGAGTGGGGCGTGGGCTACATCCCCACCATCACGCAAGAGACCAGCCCCTACGGCGCAGGCACGCCCGCCACCGTCATCGGCGGCGCCGCGGTCCAGCTTCACGTCACCAACAGCGCCCTCCTGAACGACAACGTCGAGGATTGCATCGACTGGCTCATGTTCCTCACCGCGCCGCAGAACATCGAGCGCCTCGCTTCCGAGGCCCTCGTCTACATCCCCAACGTCGTCGGCGCAAAGACGGACGAACGCCTGGCCCCCTTCCAGGACATCTTCGAGCGTCAGTACTGCGCCATCAAATGGCTCGAGTCCATGGACGGCGAGTACAAGAAGTTCTGGCGCCGGATGCTCGATTACTACCTCAACGACGGCTGCACCCTCGACGAGTTTCTCGTCATGCTCGAAGAGAACTTCGCCGCATGGGTGACCGACCACCAGGACGACATGGGATGGGACTTCGAGGCCATGGAAAAGACGTGGGCCCAACGCGAGGAGTTGCTGCTGCATGAACTCGAGCCCATCCCCTGAGCTGCCCGTCCCGACGCTCCCCGTGAGCACGAAGCCCGAGCCGCGGCGCACCCGCAAACCCAGCGCCCGCCGCGGGCAGGCCCCGCTCGCGCTCATCTACCTCCTGCTCCTCGGGCCGGTCGCGTTCCTCGTCGTCTTTAACTACGTCCCCGCCATATCCGCGCTCTACCACGCGTTCACCCGCTGGGACGTCGGCGCCGAGAGCGAGTGGATCGGTCTCGCGAATTTCCGCGAAATGCTCACCGACCCCGTGCTGATCCAGAGCGTCTATAACCTCGCGCGCCTCGGCTCGTTCATGTTCATCGCCCTCCTCACCGTCCCGTTCATCGTCGCCGAGATGATCTACCACCTGAAGTCGGATCGCGCCAGCTACCTCTGCCGCGTGGCCGTCGTCCTCCCCATGATCGTCCCCGGCGTCGTCGTCTTCATGATCTGGCGCTACATCTACAGCGACGCCGGCATCCTCACCGAGCTGCTCACCGCCCTCGGCCTGCACGACTGGATCTACGGCTGGCTCTCCCATCCCAAGACCGCCCTCTGGGCCGTCGCCTTCGTCGGCTTCCCCTTCGCCTCCGGCTTCCACGTGCTCATCTACTACGCCGGTCTCGCCAACATCCCCCAAGGCATCATCGAAGCCGCCGACCTCGACGGACTCGGACCGCTCGGCCGCATCTTCCGCATACACATCCCGCTCATCCTCGAGCAGGTCAAGCTGCTCGTCATCTTCACCGCCATCACCGTCGTCAACGGGTTCGAGTCGATATACATCCTCACCCAGGACGGCGGCCCGGGCTACGCCACCATGGTCCCCGGACTGCACATGTTCTTCAACGGCTTCTCGTATCAGCGCATGGGCTATGCCTGCGCGATCGGCCTCGTCATGCTCGCCTTCCTGCTCACCTTTACCCTCCTCATGAACCGGCTGGTCCGCAGCGACTACGCATCCGGAGGCTGACCCATGGCCCCACTCCAAAGCGTTCCCCATTCCCGACGACGCATCTCCGTCGGCGCCATCGCATGGCGGGTCGGCCTCGCGGCGATCCTGATCCTGACGTTCTACCCCTTCATCTTCATGGTCATGACCTCCCTCAAGGACACCCACCAGTTCTACCACTCGTTCTGGCTGCCCAGTTGGCCCCCCGAATGGGCCAACTACTACCACGCCTTCGACGACATGAAGGCCTACATCTGGAACAGCCTCTTCGTCACCGCCATCAGCATCGTCGGCATCCTCACCTTCTCGGCCCTCGGCGGCTTCATCTTCGCCCGCTACGAGTTCCCCGGACGCGAGACCCTCTACTACGCCATCATCGCCCTCATGATGATCCCCCCGGCCCTGACCCTCGTGCCCTCGTTCGTCTGGGTGAACCAGCTCAAGCTCACCGACACCTACTTCGTCATGATCCTGCCCTACATCGCCGGCGGACAGGTCCTCGGCATCTATCTCTTGCGGGGATTCTTCGGGCAGATCGACAACGGCCTGTTCGAGGCCGCTGAGGTCGACGGCGCCGGCCTGCTCCGCCAGCTCTGGCACGTCGGCCTGCCCCTCGCCAGGCCCGTCTTCGGCGTCGTGGCCATCGTCAGCGCCCTCGGCGTCTGGAACCAGTTCCTCTGGCCGCTGGTCACCACCTCCAGCGAGGACGTCATCGTCCTCACCGTCGGCATGCTGCGCTACACCAACCGCGTCGGCGGCATGTACGGCCGCATGTTCGCCGGCTACACCGTGTCCGCGATCCCCCTGGGCATCCTCTTCATGACCTGCACCCGTCTGTTCATGAAGGGCATCACCAGCGGCGCCCTCAAAGCGTAGCCGTCAAGTCCCCAGTCAGTCGTCCGCCTTCCGCCGCGTGAACTGCTTCACCGCCCGGTCCAACTCGCGCTTCGCATCGCGTTCGCGCACGGTCGCCCGCTTGTCGATGCTCTGCTTGCCGCGACACAGCCCCAGCTCCACCTTCGCGATGCCCTTCGTGAAATACACCCGCAGCGGCACGACCGTCAGCCCCTTCTCCGCGACCTGCGCCCCCAACCGCAGGATCTCCCGCTTGTGCAGCAGCAGCTTGCGCGCCCGCTCCGGCTCGTGGTTATACAGGTTCCCCTGCTCATACGGACTGATGTGCGCCCCGACCAGGTACATCTCGCCCTGCCGCACCTCCGCATAGCTGTCCTTCAACATCATCTTGCCGTCCCGCAGCGACTTCACCTCCGTGCCGCGCAACGCGATGCCCGCCTCGAACCGCTCCAACACGTGGTAGTCATGCCGCGCCCGGCGGTTCTCGGTCACGATCTTCTGTCCGCTCTGCTGCTTCATAGGCTCCTGCGTATCGCCGCGCCTGCATCGTTGCGGCGGGATCTCCCGACCCCGCCGCCCCGCGCATCATCACGCCGCCCCGTTCCCCAGGTCGAACCCGGGGCGGGGCGGTCTCCATGGTCACTCGCTATTCCTGCGGCCCCTCCGGCGTCGCCGCCGCCGCCGGTTCCCCCGGTTCCGCCTTCTCCTCCGACCCGTCCATCGGCGCCGGTTGCAGCTTCGCCAGGTAGTCCGGCATCTCCACGCCGCCGATATCCCGCATCACCTGCATCATCGGAGGCAACGAATGCGCGAGCCCCTGCAGGAACTTCGCCGTGCTGCTCGCGCCGTTCGCCCCGCCGGTCTCCCACACGACCACCTTGTCGAACTTGATGTTCGAGATCGCCCGCGCCGACGCGTCCGCGAGATGCTCCAGATGCTCCAGCATCAACATCTGGAACGCCTGGTTCGACCCGCCGCACGCCTCGACGATTTGCCGCAGACCATCCGCTTTCCGCGCCAGCTTCTCGTATTCGCCCTTGGCCTCCGCCTCGAGCCGCGCGAAGATGGCCGACGCCTCCCCTTCGGCCTCGATCCGCCGCCGCTCCTTCACCGCCTCGGCCGCCACGATCGTCTGCGCCTTCTGCGCCTTCGCCGGCGCTTCCAGCTTCGCCCGCTGCTCGGCCTCCACGCGTTCGGCTTCCGCCAGCGCCGCCTTGGCCATCGCCAGGTTCTGCGCCTCCTGCACCGACGCCTCCGCCTCGCGACGCCGCGTCTCCGCAAGCTGGTACGCCTCCGCTTCCTTCACTTGCAGGTCCGCATTGGACGCCACGACCGACGCCTGCGACGTGTTCTCGCCCTCGATCGCCGTCGCCTCCGCCACGGCCACCGCCACACGCCGATCGCGTTCCGCCTCCTTCTCGCCCTGCTCCGCGCGCGCGTTCGCCGCGGCCACCTCGATGCGCATCTGCCGCTCGCGGTCTTTCACCTGCGCGTCGCGCTCGAACCCCGCGGCCCGCTCTCCGACCTGCTGATCGCGCTCCAGCTCCGCCACGCGCACCGCCTGGTCGCGTTGCGCCAACCGCACGCCCACTTCGCGCTGCTTCGTCGCCTCCGCCACCTGCACGAGCTTGTCGCGCTCAGCCTCCGCCACGCGAACCTCGCCCAGCTTCTCCTGCTCCGCCACATCGCCGCGCGCCTGCTGCACCGCCTGCGACGCCGCCTTCTGCCCGATCGCTTCGATATACCCGGACTCATCCGTGATGTCCGTGATGTTCACATTGATCAGCACGAGCCCGATCTTCAGCAGCTCCGGTTCGAGCGAGTTCTGAATGTTATGCAGAAACACTTCCCGGTCGCGGTTGATCTCCTCGATCCCCATCGACGCAATCACCTGCCGCATCTGTCCGAAAATGATGTCCTCCGCCTGCTTCTTGATATCCGGCGTCTGCAAGCCCAGCAGGCGAATCGCCGCGTTCTGCATCAGCTCCGGCTCCGTGCCGATCGCCACCGTGAACACGCTCGGCACGTTCACCCGGATGTTCTCGAACGACAGCGCGTCCTTCAGCGGCACCTCGATCTGGATCGGCTCCAGGCTCAAGAACGCGTAGTCCTGGATCAGCGGCCACACGAACGCCGCCCCGCCATGGATGCACTTCGCGCTGCCGCCGCCCCCCACCTTGCCGTACATCACCAGCACCGCGTTGCTCGGGCACCGCTTGTACCGCTTCACCAACAGCATGAGCAGACTGACCAGCGCGAAGAACGCCAGGATCAGCCCCAACCCCACATAGATCACCGCCTCGTTCATCGCTCAACCCCCTGGTCGTCTTCCTCCGCCGCCACCTCGAGCGTGTCGGAGCCCACAATCCCAACCACCGTCACGGGCGTGCCCGTCGCCAACGTCTCGCCCGCCGTCACCGCGGGATACTCCATCGTGCGCCGCTGCACCGACACCGTCACCTTGCCGTGCCCGCGGCGATGCCCCGGGATCCCCAGGTACACCGTGCCCGACGCGCCCAACGCGTTGTCGATGCGCACATTACCTGCGCTCTGCAAACGGAAAAGCATCCGCATCAGCCATGCGATGAGCAGCAACGCGCACATCCCGACCGCAACGGCCAGCAGGAAAGAGACATACGTCCCCAACCGCGCCGCCGTGCCGGCCATGCCCGCGATGCCGAAGAATGCGACGGCCGTGGTGACCGTCCGAATGGAGAGAACGCCGAAAAACTCAGACCCGTCGTGCAGATCGCCTGCATCGATCACATCCAAGTCCCCGGCGTCGTGCTCGAGGCCGAGCAAGAGCATCACGAACTGGAAGATCATGAGCGCTCCGCCGACCACGGCACAGACAACGTAGAACACGAACATAGAGGACCGCCTTTCCTCCCGAGGAGGGACCGCAGCCCAGATACCCCGATGAACCCGAATCGCGCCCTGATTCTAGTCCCCGCCCCCGGAACTGTCAATCGATTTGAGCCAGGGACGCCCCGCGCGCGTAGTCTCGTGCATGCACGCCAGACCAGATCGCGGAGCGGGCCGCTAATCCGGGGACTCCTGCGAATCGCCGTCGTGGAACACAGCGAGGTACTCACGGTAGACAAACCGTCGGTTTCGCTTCTGGCCGGTCATCTCGCTGAGAATCCCCTCCTCAACCAACCGAGCAACCAGGTCGTTCGCTGCGGGATAGGTGGAACCGACCAGTCTCTTCACGTCATTGACAGTCACAATCGGGTGTTCGTAGAGATACTCGAGGGTGCGATGGCCGTTCCCCGCGGCGCGGCCGAGGGACTGGGTCACCCGGTCGCGGTGCTCCTCGCGCATGGTCAGCAGTCGGCGCGCCGTCTCCGTGGCCTGTCCGCTGACATCCGCGACGCCTCGCAGGAAGAAGGCGATCCAGGCTTCCCAGTCTCCATCATCGCGAACCGCTTGGAGACGGTCGTAGTACTCCTGGCGATGCCGTTTGAAATACCACGACAGATACAGGACGGGCTTCTGCAAAACGTGCTCATTGCAGAGCAGGAAAGTGATAAGCAGGCGACCGACTCGCCCGTTGCCATCCAGGAACGGGTGGATCGTCTCGAACTGCGCGTGCGCGAGGCCGATCTTGACCAGCAGGGGCAAGTCGGTCTCGCGGTGCAGAAAGCGTTCAAGGTCTGAAAGCAGCTTAGGGACCTCGTGAGGCGGAGGCGGGACGAAGACGGCTTCGCTGAGCGTGCATCCGCTGGCGCCGATCCAGTTCTGGCTGTTGCGGAGCTCCCCGGGGGTCGCGTGGGAACCTCGGACGCCTCGCAGCAATCGCTCGTGGATCTCGCGAATGAGGCGCACGGATAGGGGCAAGGATGCCAGGCGCTCCAGGCCGTAGTTCATCGCGGCCACGTAGTTGAACACCTCGTCCACGTCGCTGGGGCGCTCGGGGTCCAGCACCTTGGCCTCGGCAGCCAAGACATCCTGGAGGGAACTCTGAGTCCCCTCGATCTGGCTCGAGAGGACGGCCTCCTTACGGACATACATGGCGACGAAAAGGTCGGGGTTCGGGAGCGTGTAGATGGACCCGTCGAGCCGTCCAAGGGCGCGGTCAGCCCGTGAGAGCAGGGCGTGCAGCCCCCGCGGGTCCACCGGCGGGTCGGGCGGCAGCGGACTCGGGATGAAGGCGCGGTAGCCGCCGACCTGCTCGATATAGCGTCCGGCGCGCGCGCGGCGGGCCGCCCTCTCGTTGCCTGCTTCCATACGTTGCGCTCGCTTTAGTACACGCGGATTCCGGCTCCATGTTAAAGGCAAGGTTTAACATGCGCCGGATGCCGGGCCATATGCAAGGAACCTTGTCCCGCCGCGAGTCCCCTGCCGCATCCACGCGCCGCCCTCCAGGCAGACCGCCGCCTCCGTCAGTCCTCCTCGGCCGGAAACAGATACGCCGCCAGCGCCTCCGCCTCCGAGAAGTCCGACACGAGCACGTTCGCCCCCGCGCGAATCAGCCGTTCCCGCTTCCGCGCGTCCCAGCCGAAGCCCCTCGCTTCGTCCGACGCCACCCCGACCGTCACGCAGCCGATATCCCGTCCGTTCTGGATCTCCACCGGCCCGTCGCCGATCACCAGCACTTCCGTGCCGTGCAGCCCGTGTTCCGCGAACAGCTCCCGCAGCACCTTCTCCTTCGAGTAGTCCTCCAGCGTGCCGACGGAACCCCAGATCCCGCCATCGAAGTAGTGGTCCACCCCCAAGACGGACGCCTCATGGCGGACGTCCTCCCGGTCCGTGCCGCTGAAGATGTACATCGTCACGCCGCGCCGCGCCGCGAGTTCGTCCAGAAACCGACGCGCCCCCCGTAGCATCATGTCGTCGCGAGGCGTCTCACCCGATTCAATCCGCGCGATCCGTTCCCGCACCGGAACCATCAGCCGGTCATTGTACACCTGCTTGTAATACATCGCGTCGCGGATCTGGTCCGGCGGAACCAGCCCGTACTCCCGCACCAGCTCCACGAGCCGCTCCATCTGCACGATCGTCTGCACGCCCGTCGTCTCGGCGATCACCTCGTCCACGCGCGCCCGGATCGCCTCCGTCGGCGCCGCATCGCCGCAGATCATCTCCACCATCACCGGCGCCATGATCTTCGGCCAGCCCTCGCGCAGCAGACTCACCGTCCCGTCGAAGTCAAGCAGCACATGCCTGAAACCTCCCCGCGCCTCGGGCTCCGCCACGACCTCGATCTGCGTGCCATACACATAGTTCCGGCTCATGCGGCATTCTCCACCTGGTTGGCTGAAGCGGGCATAGCTGAACGCGTCGGCATCCCGACGCGTCGACGGGAGACGCGCTTGGCCCCGCCGCTTCAACGCCGCGCGGCGCCGCGCGCTTGATTGCACTGAATGCGCTCCATTATAACCCGGGGTCCCCGTTCGACGCGCGTCCGGGCCTTCGCCTGCCGTCGCCGAGGGCCGCCGCGCGATACGCACAACCATCGAGGCGCCGATATGGGCTGGGAAGCCTACCTGACTCTGAGCGTTATCGTCCTCGTCTTCGTCGGACTCGTCCGCAACCGGCCGCCCGACGCCGTACTCGTCGGCGGCGTCGTCATCGTCATGCTCGCCGGCGTCATCACCCCCAGACAGGCCTTCGCCGGTTTCGCCAACACCGGCATGCTCACCGTCGCCGCGCTCTATGTCGTCGGCGCCGCCCTGCGCGAGACCGGCGCCCTCGATTCCCTCGGACGCATCGTCCTCGGCGGCGCCCGCACCGAGACCGGCGTAATGGCCCGGCTCTCCATCTCCGTCACGACGATCTCCGCCTTCCTCAACAACACCCCGATCGTCGCGATGTTCATCCCCATCATCTTGAACTGGTGCAAGAAGAACAGCATCTCCCCGTCGCGACTGCTTCTGCCCCTGTCCTACCTGAGCATCCTCGGCGGCACCTGCACCCTCATCGGCACCAGCACCAACCTTGTCGTGAACGGTCTGATGATCGACGCCGTGAAGGCCAACCCGGATCTCGAAGCGACCCTCCACCCCATGGGCTTCTTCGAACTCGGATACGTCGGGCTGCCCTACGCTGTCGTCGGGGTGATCTACCTCTTCGTCGTGGGTCGCTGGCTGCTCCCCACGCGCAGGACCTTCCTCGAACGCCTTTCGGACTCGAATCGGGACTTCCTGATCAATCTCGAAATCCAGCCCGACTGCCCCCTCGTCGGCCAGACCGTCGACGCCGCCGCACTCCGCAAGCTCCCCGGACTCTTCCTTTTCGAGATACAGCGCAACGGCGAGGTCATCTCCCCCGTGCGGCCCGACCAGACCCTGCATGCCGGCGACACCCTCACGTTCACCGGCGTCGTCGACACCATCGTCGACCTCAAGCGCATCCCCGGCCTCGTCCCCGTCGCCGACGACGGCTACGAATCCCGCGCCGACAAGCAGCGCGAACGCACGCTCTGCGAGGTCGTCATCTCCGCCACCGCCGCCTGCGTCGGCAAGACCGTCCGCGACGCCGAGTTCCGCGCCGCCTACAACGCAGCCGTCGTCGCCATCCATCGCGCCGGCGAACGACTCTCAGGCAAGGTCGGCGACATCGTCCTTCAGCCCGGCGACACCCTGCTCGTCCAGGCCGGCCCCCACTTCGACCGCGCCCACCGCAACAACCCGGACTTTCTCCTCGCCAGCGGCCTGCAGGACTACCGCCCCGTTCGCCACGACAAGGCCGTCACGTCCCTCGTTCTCCTCGCCGTCCTCATCGCCCTCATGGCGTCCGGCGTCATCGAGGTCGTCACCGCGGCCTTCGTCATCGCCGGCATGATGGTCCTCACCCGCTGCATCTCCGTCGCCGACGCCCGCAACAGCCTCGACATGCAGACCCTCATCACCATCGGCACGGCCTTCGGCCTCGCCACCGCCCTCGAAGCCTCCGGCTGCGTCCGCGGCGTCACCTCCGCCGTCGTCGACGTCGCCGGCGCCTACGGCCCCTACGCCCTCCTCGCCGGCGTCTACATCGTCACCAGCATCTTCACCGAAGTCGTCACCAACAACGCCGCGGCCGCCCTCATCTTCCCCTTCGCCGTCGCCATGGCCAACGAACTCGGCGTCAACCCCCGCCCCCTCGTCATGGCCGTCGCCTTCGCCGCCTCCGCCAGCTTCGTCACCCCCCTCGGCTACCAGACCAACCTCATGGTCTTCGGCCCCGGCGGCTACCGCTTCAGCGACTTCGTCCGCATCGGCCTCCCCCTCAACCTCATCCTGCTCACCGTCGCCACCCTGCTCATCCCCCGCGTCTGGCCGTTCGCACTCTAACCCCCGCGCGTCACTCCAACTGCACCACGAGCGTCTGCACCCTGCCCTGCCGCTCGATCGTCACCCAGTGCGTCGGCGAGTCCCTGAACCGCTTGATCGCGTCGATCGCCGCCTGCTCGCTGTCGATCTGCACCCCGTTGATCATCCGCAGCACATCCCCCTGCTGAAACCCAAGCTGCCGCGCCATCGGGATCTTGTCGATGTTCGACGACGTGATCCCCCGCACGTTCCCCGCCTCATCCTGAACCAACTGCGGACTCGCCTCCGCAAACACCTCCGCCGTGTTCACCGAACGCAGCTCACGCTCCGCCTCGCGCCGATCAACCACCCGCCGCCGCGCGCGTTCCGCATCCACATCCGCCAGCGGCGCTTCCTCCGCCTCGACCTCCCCAGGAACCGGCGCGGAGATTCCCCCGAGCCTGTCCCGCGGCGACTGCCGCCGTGCGTCAAGCTCTCGACGCAACGCGGCCAACTCCGCCTCCGACAACGGCTCCGAACCGCTGAACAGCTCTCCCCCCGCCGTCCGCGCAATCGGCGGACCCGTCAGCCGTCCCGCCGTCCCGTACAGGTTCGCCGCGACGATCGGGTCATACGTCGCGCGATCCGCCGCCGGCGCCCGCAACAACGCGCCCTCCGCATCGGCCGCCTCCAGCGCCGCCGACGCCGCCGCCGACTCATCCCGCAAGACGCGCGCCACGGCCAGATACGCGGTCGCAATGATCAGACCCGCGAGAAGCACGTCAACCGCAATAAGCATCCGCCGGATTGGGAACCCGTTCTTCAAGGTATCGGCGCCTCCTGTTCGCTATCGTATGGAACACGCCCCAAGTATAGATCATGCCTCCCGGGACGGCGACGCCGCGCCATCCAGCGCCTCGCGCACCCGCCGCAGCAACTGATCCCGCTCATACGGCTTTTGCAGCAACCGGATGCCCTCCTTCAGCACGAAGTCCGTGTGCACGGCGTTCTCCGAATACCCGCTCGTGAACAGCACCCGCACGTCCGGCCGCACCCGCCGCATCTCCGCCATGAGCTCATACCCGCCCATCTGCGGCATCACCACATCCACCAGCGCCAGGTCCACCCGCCCTGGTCCGGCCCGGAACAGCTCCAGCGCCCCCTTTCCGTCCTCCGCGGCCAACACCGTGTAGCCCGCGTCCTCCAGCACGCGCACCGCCAGCCGACGCACGATCTCGTCATCCTCCGCCACCAGAATCGTCTCGTATCCGCCCCGCGGTCGACCCTCTATCGTCCGCCCCACGCCGCTCGCCCGACGCTCCGTCATCGGCAGGTACACCTTGAACAGCGTCCCCGAACCCACCTCGCTGTACACCTGCACCATCCCCCCGTGCTGCCGCACGATCCCGTACACCGTCGAGAGCCCCAGCCCCGTCCCCTTCCCGGGACCCTTCGTCGTGTAGAACGGATCGAACACCCGCTCCAGATCCTCCGGCGCGATCCCGCACCCCGTATCCGTCACGCTCAACAGCACAAACCGCCCCGGGATCGCCCAGTCGTGCGAACGGCAGTACGCCGTGTCGAACACCACGTTCTCGGTCTCAAGCGTGATCTTGCCGCCGTCCGGCATCGCGTCGCGCGCGTTGATGCATAGATTGAGGATCACCTGCAAGAGCTGCCCGCGGTCCGCGTGCACTGTTCCCAGATTGTGCCCGGGAATCACCTCAAGCTCAACGTGTTCCCCGATAACCCGGCGGATCATCCGCGACGCCTCCGCGACGACGTCGTTCAAGTCAATATCATTTGGATCCAACACCTGCCGCCGACTGAACGCCAGCAACTGGTGCGTCAGATCCGCCGCCCGCTCCGCGGCACGCCGCACCTCGACCAGATCCTCCCGGTACGGCGCATCCGCCGGCATCTCCGAGATCACCAGATCCACATACCCCAGTATCGCCTGCAGGATGTTGTTGAAGTCGTGCGCCACTCCGCCCGCAAGCTGCCCGATCGCCTCCATCTTCTGGGCCTGCCGCAGCCGCGACTCCAGCGCCGCGCGCCGCGTCACGTCCCGCGCGATGCTGAATACCAACGCCTGCTCCGGCTGCGGCCACACGTTCCACGACAGCAGCCGGTACGACCCGTCGCTGCAGCGCAACCGGTTCTCAAGCGAGGTCACGGGGATCCCCAGCGCCAACCGTTCGCCCGCCGCCGCGGTCGCCTCCCGGTCGTCCGGATGCACGAACTGAAGCCACGACTTGCCCAGCACCTCCTCCGGCGTCCACCCCAGCGTCCGCTCCCACGCTGGGTTCACCTGCCGGTACGTCCCGTCCACCGACGCGATCGCGAACATGTCCACCGAATGGCTAAAGAACAGATCCCGGTCCGCCTTCGCCCGGTTCAGCTCCGTCACGTCCTGCCCCACGCCCACCCGCGTACCGTCCGACAACGCCAAGTCCGCCCACAGCGTGTCCAGGAACTCCCCGTCCCGCCGGCGCGCCCGGAAATGCGCCCACCGCCCTTCCGCGTCCTCGATGAATCTCGCCACCTTCGCCCGATACGCCGGATCGGGGTAGATGTCCGCCAGCATATCGCGCGACTGCAACTCTTCGAGCGTCCATCCCAGCGTCTCCTCCAGATGCCGGTTCACCCACTCGATCCGGCCGTCCGGGGCCTGCTGCATGATCATGATCGGCGCGTTCGCGAACAGAGACGACATGATCTCCCGCCGCCGCCGCAGTTCCGCCTCGGTCCGCTCCCGTTCCGTCACGTCCTCGCAGAGCGCCAACCGCACACGCCGTCCGCCGATCACGAGCGGATGCGACACGACCTCGGCCAGCAGCTCCGAACCGTCCTTGCGCCGGTGGCGCCATATCCCCGCATGGTCCGTCCCTTCCGGCACGGCCCGCACGTACGCGTCGAATCGGTCAAGCTCCTCGGCAGGACTAATGTCCCGCAACGTCATCCCGAGGAACTCCTCGCGCGTGTAGCCGTAGTTCGAGACCGCCGCCTCGTTCACATCCACGAACGCCAGCGTCTCCAGATCCCACACCCACATCGGGTGGGGGTTCTCCTCGAACAGCGCCCGGTACCGTTGCTCGGACTCCCGCAACGTCCGCTCGATGCGCTTCGCAATCGTAATGTCCGTGCCGACGCACACCAATTCCCCAGCAAGCGCCGCGTCCTCCGCGTCCGCCGCCCGCACGCGCCACGCGATCCACGCCGCCTCGCCGTCCGCCTTCCGCACCTCGAGCTCACGCGGACGCCGCTCCATCCCCGCCGCTCGCAGGCAAGACACGATCTCCTCCGCGCTCAGACCGTCCGCCCGCGTCAACGCATCGATGGTCACCCCCTCCAGCGCCTCGTCCGACGCCCGCCCGAAAAACGCGCGCCCAAACTCGTTGAGAAACGTGACGGCGCCGTCGGGCTGCAATCGCAGGAAAACCGCGCTTACCCCTTCGACCAGCTCGCGGTACTGCTGCTCGCTCTGCGCCACCTTCGCGTCGCCCCGCGCCTTCGCCAAGTGCAACGCGAACAGCTTCCCCATGAACACCGTCGCCGCGGGATAGAGAACCAGTACAGGAACCGAGATCCGCTGCACCACGTCCAGCGCCAGCGGCCACGGCAGGGTGAGCATCCACAGAACCATGGCGACGTTCACGATCACGCCCATCAGCGCCAGCTCGCCCGCGCCGATGTCGGCCAGGTCGCCCCGGCGCACCCGCCGCCATAGCATCCCCACGAACCCCGCCGTCGCGATCGTCCCCAGCCCGGGCACGATGCCCTCGCCGCCGACGATCGCGCGATACAGCGCCGTAATCGCGATCCCAATCATCGTGGGCACGTGCCCCATGAACAGGCCCGAGATGGACAGCAGCACGGTCCGCGTGTCAAAGAAAAGGCCCGGGCTCATCCACCACGGGTTCATCATCACCGCGACGCCGATGGCCCCGATCGCCACACCGCTTGCCGCCCGCACGAGCCACGGCCGGCTCGGACGGAGCGGCGTGAGCAGCACATGGAACAACGCCAGCGCCAGCAACAGCGCGATGTTGTTCACCAACTCCACCGAAAACATGCTCGCGGGCCCTCTCACGGATCGCGCCCTGCCGGGTTCGGCGGAGCGTTCACTCCCCTTTTCCCCTGAGGCATGCAGCTAGGGAGCCCTTATACAGCGTCCCCCGCCCCGCGCGCAACGGACCCGCCGCCGAAGCGGCCCCGCCGCCTCCGACCGACACAGAAAAACGGCGAACCGCCCCGTTCGCCGTCAGACATCATCTGCCGCTATTCGCACGTCGACCCGCCAACTGCCGACGCCGATCCGCTGACCCGCTCGGCTACCCCGTCTCAGCCGAACGCACGTCGCGCACAACCTCGCGGATCGCCGCCACAAGGTGCTGCACCCGCACCGGTTTATGCAGAATCTTGTGGATCCCCGGCGGCGTCGTGTCCAGATCCGGCAGCTCGCCGTCGCCGTATCCCGTGCACAGGATCACCGGCATACGCGGCCACGCCTCCTGGATCCGCAGCGCAAGCTCCAGCCCCGTCATGTCCGGCATCGTCAGATCGGTCACCACCACGTCGAAGCCGCCTCCCGGATCCTCCCGCAGCTTGTCGAGCGCCTCGTCGGCCGATTCGCACCCCGTCGCACGGAACCCCAGACGCTCGAGCATCCGCGTCATCACGCGAACGATGCTCTCCTCGTCGTCCACCAACAACACCCGCTCCGAGCCGCCAGGTGCAACAGAATCCGCCTGCACAAGCCCCTCCTTCGCAGTTGCGCTGCGTCGCCGACGCGGCGCCTCGCCCTCGCTTCGCTTGCCGACCGCACCCCCTGCCCGACGTCGGCGGAACGACGCCCATCCCCTCGACCGCCTACCCTAGTGTAAGCGACGGCCCGGCGTCAACGTCACGCCGCAAGCGTTCACCTTCGCTTGCCTTGTCCCCCGCCGCCTCCTATCATGCCCCCCTTGGCACAGCGCATTCCACACGCACGCGCCGAACCGCCTGGAATCACGGAGGAAGACGGAGGAAGATCGATGCGATCGCAGATGCACGGACTCGTCCCGCTGCTCGCCGCAACCTGTATAGGACTGGGATTCGCCATGGACCACGCCCTGGCCGCGCCGGCCTCGCTTGAACCCCGCTTCGACCCGGACACCGGTTGCTGGACCGGCCTCGTCTGGAACGGGGTCGAGCTGCTCGCCGCCGGCGACGCCGACATCGACCTGGACGTCGAGGGCTTCGGTCTCCCCGACCCCGCCGAACGCAAGCTCCGCGCCCTCGAACACGACGCCGACGCCGGCGTCTGGCGCGTCTCCCAACAGGCCGGCGTCTGGACCCTCGACTGGACCTACGCCGTCGCCGGACCGCAACTACGGCGTCGCGTGCGCATCGCCTACCATGGCGACGAACCCGTCAAGCTCTGGAACGTCGGCCTGCGCGTCCCCGGCGTGCGCCTCTCCGCCGAACCCGACGACTTCTACCTGATCCCCGGCAACTACCCGCCCGATCGCCGCCGCTTCGACGCCCTCCGCGACGGCCGCCACGTGCGCGAGCAAGGCTGGACCCGCGGCGACTACGCCCTCGCCTTCCTCCACGCGCCCGCCGCCCGACGCTCCCTGTCCGTCGGCTACGTCTTCACGCAC
Source organism: Candidatus Hydrogenedentes bacterium UBA6118 (assembly GCA_002422525.1). Lineage (GTDB taxonomy): Bacteria > Hydrogenedentota > Hydrogenedentia > Hydrogenedentales > SLHB01 > UBA6118. The sequence continues at coordinate 94,196 of DIWA01000077.1, read as the reverse complement.
GACGAAGCGACCGTCCATGTCTACGAAAGCGCGGACCGCGTCACGCCGGCCCATCGGTTCAGCGCCGTCACCGTCATGCAGCCCGGCCGCACGATCGAGATCGGCGACCAGGTCGTCCGCGTCACGGACGGCGTCGAACGCGACGGCCTGCGCGGCCTCGACGCCCTGGTCGAGAGCCTCGAACTGGGCCCGCCGCCCGATTCGCCGCTCAGCATGACGGAAGGCGGCCTCTACGAGTTCCACCCATGGGGCCGTCTCGAGATCTGGTCCGAGGGCGACCGCGGCATGCGTTACCCCCGGCTCGCCGCATGCATGCCCTACTACCGCGCCCTCGGCATGCAGACCCTTTGGGTCCTCCCCGTGAGCTGGCCCCCGCCCTGGGTCTACACGCTGCCCGAGTTCGACCGCATCGCGCCCGAGAACGGCGACCCGGAGCAACTCAGGGCCCTTGTCGACGCGACCCACGCCCACGACATGCGCATCCTCATCGACCTCGTCGTCTACGGCATCAACCCCTCGAGCAGCGAGATCGAGAAGCTGCCCCCGGAGGTCTGGTGCCGGAACGAGCAGGGCGAGCCCGTCCTCGTGTGGGGCGACACCGTGCAGGCCGCCGACTGCAGCAACCCGGTCTGGCAGAACCGGATCGCACAGGTCGTCGCCCATTGGCGCGACGCCTTCGGCTTCGACGGCGCGCGCCTCGATTGCATCGGCTGGGGACAGACCCTCAACTGGGCCAACCCGGACCGCGCCAGCGACCCGATCGCCTACGGCGGCCTCCAACTCAACAAGGTCATCCGCGACGGCTTCCGCGAGGACAACCCCCACGGCGTCACGCTGCCCGAAGGCGGCAAGCCCCTCGTGTTCCGCAACGCCGACATGCTGTTCGACTACCCGCTCTACCTCGCCCAGCGCGACATCACCGGCGAACCGGACCTCGCCCGCTGGATCCGACAGACCCGCGACTGGCTCCAGCTCGAGTGCATCGGCTATCCCAACGACGGCCTGCGCGGCCTCGTACGCTTCCTCCAGAACCACGACGTCGTCGAGCCCTCCGACTTCTTCGGCGTCGGCCTGTCGCAGGCCCTGCAAGCCCTCAACACCTTCATCCCCGGCATCCCCATGCTCTACCAGGAACAGGAGACGGGATTCGCCCAAGACCTCGCCCGGTGGATGGCCGTCCGCAACGCCGAGGCCTGCTTCCGCACCGGCGCGGCCGACTTCCTCACCGTGAACGCCTCGCACGACCACGTCTTCGCGTTCCTGCGCGAGGCGGACGACGGCGCGGCCATCGTCGCCGTCAACCTGACCGGCGCACCCCTGACCGTCGACCTGTCCTGGCCGGACGCGCTGTCCCAGCGCTTCCCCCAAGCCATCGACGGCTTCACCCGCGAACCGGCCGCCGCCCGCATCCGCATCGCGCCGTGGCGTCCCGCCGTGCTGCTCCTTAAGCCCGAAAACTGGACCGACACGTTCGAACCGCCCGCGCCTCCCGCACCCGAGAGCGCGGAGACCTCCGTCGACATCACCCCGGAGGGCTGGCTCCAGGTCGACGGCGCGACGGGCTGGTTCGTCCAGACCGCCGAAGGCTTCCTCGAAGGCGACTTCAACAACCTCGGCGCCGTCGCCTCGGACATCGGCGACGTCCTCAGCGCGCTACCCGTGCTGGAACGCGCGTGGAATCCGCTCGAATCCGCCCGCTTCGACGGCGCCTCCCTGGTCAGCTTCGGCCTCACCACCCCCGACGGCGTCGTGGCCGTCGAGTTCGATCCGCGCCGCGCGACGGCCGCCTGCATCGACGATCCCGACGTCGACGGCGACGGCGTGCGCCTGATCGTCGAGCCCGCCGACATCGCAACCGTGCGCAGGATCGGTCCCGACGAGCCCTACACGCCCGCATGGCGGCCCATCGAACGCGACGACCTCGCGATCTCCCCGCTGTTCGTCACCGTCCGCGCGCCCCGCATCACCGCGACCGCCGCGCGTCGCCAAGGCGGCGGACTCGCCGGACTCTACATCGACGGCGACCCGCGCAACCGCATCGCCGAGGTCGGCCGCGTCTACTCCGACTGGGGCCTCTACGACGACAAGACGCTGTCGTCCACGCAATGGGCCAACACCCCGCGCCTCGACCTCGCCGAAGACCATCCCGGCATCGGCTTCTCGGCCGCCCTCCATGCCTCCCCCTGGAACGGCGTGCAGACGCCCCCGCGCCGCAACCCCGTCGTCCACGCTATCCAGCGCTACGCCGCGACCGACGACGGCCTCGCCCTCACCGTCGGCATCCGCCCGACCGTCGACATGCCCGAACGCAGCGCCTTCTACGCCATGTCCTTTCTGCTCGACGGCTTCGAAGGCTGGCGCGGCCCTGATGCCTCCGGCGTCGCCGGCGACCTCGTCGGCGAACGCCTCGGACTCGATGCCCCCTGGCTCGAAGTCGACCTCGCCGGGTCCACGCTCCGCCTCGACAACCTCGACGCGTTCCAGAGCGCGTTCCTCATCGACAACGGCGACGGCCGCGTCCGCGTCTTCCTCGCCCTGCTGGACGGCGAGGCCGTCGATCTGGCCCAAGGCGTCGAACACGCCGCCGAGGCCCGGCTCACCGTGACCACGCCGTAGGCGGCTCGTCCGCCTGTCTTCCCGCGCGCCCTCTCCTCCCGTCGAGGGGAGGGCGCGTTTCCCATCTCCGCGACGCCCGTCTTCCACTCCCGCCGTTTTCCGCTTGACTTCTGAATATATATTCAGTATTCTGCCCCCGTCGACCAGGAGGCCCCCCATGAACATGCATGAACTCCTCCAGTTCGGGTTGCCCGCGGAACTCATCCGCCTCTGGAACGCCGAGGAAAGCGACACGCTCCTGCCCCTTCAGGAACGCGCCGTACGCAAGTTCGGCCTCTTCGGCAAGGGCAACCTGCTCATCCAGGCCCCCACCACCTCCGGCAAGACCTTCGTCGGCGAGATGGCCGCCGCCCACGCCGCCCTCCGCCGCCGCAAGGCCGTCTACCTCGTGCCCCTCAAGGCGCTCGCCGCGGAGAAGTGGGCCGACTTTCAGCGCAAGTACGCCCCCTACGGCCTGCGCGTGCTCGTGTCCAGCCGCGACCACCGCGAGTTCGACGCCGCCTTCGAACGCGGCGAGTTCGACCTCGCCGTGGTCGTCTACGAGAAGCTCGCCCAACTCCTCGTGCGCCGCCCCGAACGCATCCGCCAGCTCGAGCTTGTCATCGCGGACGAACTCGAGATCCTCTCCGACCCGGAACGCGGCCCCCTCGTCGAGATCGTCCTGACGCGCCTGCTCGACGCGGGCGTACGGCTCGTCGGCATGTCGGCCGTGCTGGGCGACGCCGACGCGCTCGCCGAATGGATGCAGGCCGAGCTGCTCCAGTTCGACCGCCGCCCCGTCGACCTCCGCTACGGCGTGCTGCACAACGGCGAGTTCCGCTACCGCAGCTACAACGACCTCGCCGAAGCCTCCGAGACGATGGTCGACTGCCCCGCCGAGTCGCCCTGGGAAGTCATCCGCGAAAACGCCGCGGTTCTGGCTGACCGCGGCGAACCCTGCCTCATCTTCGTGAAGGATCGCTACGAATCGCGGTTCGGCGCGCAACGCCTCGCCGACCGCATCGATTTGCCCGCCGCCGACCGCGCCCTCGAACGCCTCCGCACGCTCGAACCCACCCACGCCCGCGACCTGCTCACCGACCTCATGACCCATGGCGTCGCGTTCCACAACGCCGATCTCGCCCCCGAGGAACGCGACGTCGTCGAGCAAGCGTTCCGCGACGGCGAGGTCCGCATCCTCGTCTCCACCAGCACCCTCGCCGCCGGGCTCAACCTGCCCGCGCAGAACGTCTTCGTCGCCGCCGACAAGTGGCAGTACGACGCCCGCTTCGGCACGCCCTGGAAAGCGCCCATCCTGCGCGGCGAGTACGAGAACATGGGCGGACGCGCCGGCCGCTTCGGCGCCGGCAAGCCCTTCGGACGGTCCATCCTCGTCGCCCCGACCCCCTTCGACCAGGACACGCTCTGGCAACGCTACGTGAACGGCGACCGCGAACCCACCGAACCGCAACTCGGCCGCGCCCCCCTCGAAGACCATGTCGTGCGCCTGGTCGCCTCGAACGCCTGTCGCACCCTCGGCGACCTCGTCCGGTTCCTCGGCCGCACCCCGACGGGCAGGTGGGTCTGGGCGCGCACGTTGACGCCCGACGAGATCGAGGAACGCATCCAGGCCGCCGTGCACCGCGCCATGGATCTCGGCATGATCGCCGTCGCCGCATCCGGCCGCCTCGAAGCCACGCCCCTCGGCTGGACCGCCGCCGTCAAGGGCGTCGCCCCCGCGACCGCCCGCGACCTCGCCGCCTGGATCCACGAGTCAGAGACCCGCGACTGGATCCCCCTCGACCCCCTCCTCGCCGCCCTGCTCACCCCCGACGGACGCGCCGTGCAACTCGCCCTCACCGTGCGCGAGTACGAGCACGCCGACTACCCGAACCGCTTGCGCGCGGAGGCCGCCGACGCGGAGAACCGCGGCGACGTCCCCCTCAACCGCATCCGCGACAGCAAGGCCGCGCCGTTCTTCGAGGAAGTCCGCGCGATCAAAGGCGCGTTGCTCCTCGCCGATTGGATCGACGAGACCCCCGTGTTCGACATCGAGGAGCGCTACGGCGTGTTCCACGGCCAGATCCTCGCCGCATCCCAGCAGGCCGCCTGGCTGCTCGACGCCGCCGCGGGCATCGCGCACGCCTGCGGCGCCGACGACGCCCTCGCCGTCCGGCTTTCGGAACTCGCCGAGCGGGTCGCGCGGGGATCCCTCCCCGCCCATTTGCCCCTGCTGCGACTCGGCCGCCCCCGCCTCAGCCGTCGCGCCGTGATCGCCCTCGCCCGCGAGCGCCTGGACACCCGCGAGCGCCTGGCCTCCGCCGCGCCCGAACGCCTCGCCCGTTGGTTGGCCATGGACGATGCCCGCGCCCTCATCGCGTGGGCCGCGCGCGCCTGCCGCACGGCATCCCAAGCCGACGCCCGATGCGACGCGCCCCCCGCCGAACCGCGACCCGTTCTGATCATCGACGACGCCCGGCCCGACCGCATCGAACTCGACGGCGCGCACATTCCGCTGCAGGAGAAGCAATACCGCCTGATCCGACTCCTCGCCCAGCGTCCCGGCGAGATGCGATCCTACGCCGAGATCTACGACGAACTCTGGGCCGACGTCGTGGTCGAACCGGCGCAGATCCAAGTGCAGAAGGGCGAACTTGTGCGGCGGATCCGCGCCGCCGCGCCCCAGCGCGCCGACTGCATCCGCACCGTGCCCCGTCGCGGCTTCATCCTCGACCTCGCGCCCCACGAGGTCTCCCTCCGCCTTGCCGCCCCGTCGCCCGCGGGAGCCGGTTAGCCGCGCCGCCCCCTCAGATGTGCTTGCTCAACTGATCCCGCAGTCGCCGCGCCGTGAACATCAGCCGGGTGACCTGGTTCATCCGCTCCGTGTCCCCCGCGTCGTGCGCCTCCTTGGCCGCGGTCGTCAGCGCCTCGATCAGCATGTCCGCCTGCGCCGCCAGCATCATCCCCAGCTCATCCCGCGACGGAATCCGCGTGTCCAACACCACGAACGGTCCGGCAGGCAGGCCCGCCGCCGTCAGCCGCGCCGCGCCCTCCGGGTCCGCCGCCGCCCCCGTCGGGTCCAGCACGCGGAACAGATCATGATCGCGCACGAACGCCAGCAGCTCCGCCCGCGAGACCTCGCCGCAGTCCTCGTCCTCCTGAACGTGCCGCAGCAAGGTCTCAAACGGAACCACCGGGTTCGCGACGCCTTCCAGGTACTTCAGGCAACGCTGCTCAATCGCTTCCAGGTTCACGCTTCGCTCCCCTCGCTCTCCTCCAGCAGGTTGGCCTCCGAGACCTCCCCGTCCCGACGGATCCGCAACGTCTTGATCTCGTGCGGACCGAACACCGTGCTGATCGGCTGGTCCAGCCCCGCCACCGTGATCCGCGCCGCCGTCCGGTGGCCCGTGCTCTCATAGCCCCGCAACACCAGATCGTCGCCGTCCTCGCTCTTCTTCACGACCGACAACACCACGCTCTCCGCGTCCACCGACACGAACGACGCCCGCTGCGGCCGCGTCCCCGGATGCGCCGACTCCACGTGCGCGATGCACGGCGCGTCCAGCTCCCACGCGCTCCGCGCCACCGACGCATCCCGCCACGGCTGCGCATGCGGCGTCAGCCGGAACCGCATCACGTGCTCGCCCTGGTCCATCACCGGCCAGTACTCATCGCTGTTGTGGCGCGACGGGTCATGGTATCCATACGCCGGCGACCGCAGCAGCGAGATCCGCACCACGCCGTCCCGCACGTCGAACCCGTACTTCCCGTCGCTCAGCAGCGCCACCCCGTACGGCGTCTCCTCCACGTTCCCTGTAAGATCCACCCACTGCTGGAACGGTTCCTCGCCGCCCGACAACGGCCGCTCCTGATACCCATACGCGATCCCGTTCGTCGCGTGCGCGTTTCGGATCCGCGTCTCGAACAGCAGCTTCAAGAACGTGTACCGTTCCTGCCAGTTCACGTGCAGCGTCAGGTCAATCGCGGGGATATCGCGGTACAACGAGATGAATTGATGCGCCTGCGATCGCCCGTATGTCGCGTCGACCCGAAGCGTCGCCCGCACCGGCCCCTGCTCTTCCACCGCCCGACGCACCGCCGCGAACCGCCCCGCCTCGACGCGCCACTCCACCATGTCGTGGCTCCACGTGTCCGTGCCGTCCACCAGACACGCCAACACGTTCCCGCACTCCAGCACGTCCACGCCGTACTTGCGGTCCAGCAATCGCGAGATCGCGCCCGTGTCCGGGTCCAGCTCGAGCCGCCACCACGCGTTCTCGAGGAAATCCCGGCCCGCGTGCAGCGGTTCGTCCGACGCCGGCTGCTCCCCGCCCGACCGCAGGTGGTAGCACCGATAGCCCAGCCCAGGCGGTTCGGCGAGAAACACGTAGTCCGTGTGGCCGATCCGTTCGCCCTTCACCGCCTGCACCGCGACGGCCGCGCCCTCGTCATCGACCAACCCGACCGGCTCGCTCAGTGTCCGCCCCGCGATCGCCGACACGCGCACCGGCTGCCGCACCGCCCACGGCAACGGGTTCGCCACAACGATCGTGTTGCCCTCCGTCGTCGTGTCGATGTCCCGCGCGAGCGTCTGAATCGCCTCGTTCGTCACGGTCGCGCCAAGATGCCGCACGGCCCCGAGCTGATCTCGCGCGTCCTCATACGCCGACGCGATGCTCGATCCCGCCAGGATATCGTGGAACTGGTTGTAGCACACCAGTTTCCACGCCTCCTCGATCTCCGCCCCCGGATACGCCGCCGCATCCAGCCACCACCGCGCGGCCGCCCAGCGCTCCGCCGACATCAGCGCATGCTCCGCGCGCCGGTTCCACGCCTTGATGCCCGCGTGCGCCGTGTAGCAACCCCGTGCATGGTGCTGCAGATCGCCCCGCGCCACGGGAAACGCCCCCGGGTCCGCGTCCGCCTCGACCGCGTCGAAGAACTCCGACAACGTCGAATACCGCACCTCCGGCCCGCCCTCGGCGTTTTGTTCCGTGCGAATCGCCGCCATCGCCGCCCGCGTCGGCCCGCCGCCGTGGTTCCCCACGCCGAAGAATCCCAGCAGATGCCGCACGCCCGGCGTGTTCCAGGCAAACGTCGGCAACGCCCGGATCACCTGCCGCGTGCCCTCGCCGTCCGAGTTGTACGTATACGGGATCAGCGCCGCAAGCACCCGCGACCCGTCGCCCGCCTCCCACTGAAACGTGCAGCCGCCCGGGTAGTCCCGCTCGCCCGGAGGTCCCGGCCGCATGTACGCGTAGTACGCGATCCCCAGCTTGCGGTAGATCTGCGGAAACGTGCCCGCATGCCCGAAACTGTCCGGGTTGAACCCGACGCGCGCCCGCACCCCGAACGCGCGCTGAAAATACCGCTGCGCATACAACCCCTGTCGCACGAAGGACTCGCCGCATGGCAGGTTGCAGTCCGGCTCCACCCACCAGCCGCCCGCGATCTCCCAGCGCCCCTCCGCCACCTTCCGCTGAATCGCCGCGAAAAGCTCCGGGTCGCACCGCTCCACCCAGGCATGGAACTGCGCGCTGCTCGCCGTGAACCGCAGCTCCGGCTCCTCCTCCATACGCTCCAGCGCGCTCCGGAACGTCGCCCGGACCTCCTCGTACCCCTCCGTCCAACGCCACAGCCACGTCGGGTCGATATGGCCATGGCCGATCATGTGCACGACAGCCGTCGGCGCGCTCATCCTCATCCTCCTCTGGCGTGGCTATCCCCGTCGCACGCGACCCATGCGACGGGAGGCATCCCTGAAAGCGCCCTACGTTAGCGCAAGCCCGCATCGGGTACAAGCAACGCCGCGTTTCGCCCTGCCGCCCATTCCCCCCGCGGCCGACTTGACTCCGCCTCCTCCCGCGACGATCATCGAACGCGAACGCGTATTCGGTGTCCAACAAGGTGGCAGGTCATGGCGAACGAACGGAACGCCGCAAGACGGTGGCGCAAGTGAAAGAGATCCCGGAGCAATCCGACGCGGATCTGGTCGTGCGCTGCCGGGACGGCGACCGAACGGCATTCGACGAAATCGTCCGACGCTACGGCGACCGCATCGTCAACACCCTGCTGCGTCTCCTGGGCAACCGGGAAGACGCCTACGATGCGGCACAGGAGACCTTCGTGCGCGCCTATCGCGGCATCGAGCAATTCCGGGGCGAGGCCCAGCTCTCCACCTGGCTCTACCGCATCGCGACGAACGTCGCCCGGAACCGATTCCGCGACGGATCCCGCAAGGGCCGCGACCGCGTCTCCTCGATCGAGACGCTCTCCGAGAACGCGCCGCAACTCGCCGACGCCGCGGCGCAGACCGATCGGCCCGACGCCGTCGCCATCGGACGCGAACTCGAGGACGCGCTGCAGAAATGTCTCGACGAACTGCCCGAGACGCTGCGCGCCGCGTTCGTGTTTCGCGTGATCGACGGCATGACCTACGAGGAAATCGCCCGCGTCCTCGACTGCCCGCAGGGCACCGTCAAATCGCGGTTGAACCAGGCCCGGCGCACCCTGCGCAAGCGCCTCGCCGAACAGTCCCTGATATAACGATGAGCAACCGAACACAGCGAGAGCGAATCTCCGCCTACCTCGACGGCGAACTCCCCGAGGACGAGCGAATCGCGTTTGAGAAGGCCATGGCCGAAGACGCCGCCCTCCAGCGCGAGGTCGAGGACTGCCGCGGCGTAGACGCGCTGTTCTGGGCCCTCCCGCGCGAGGACGCGCCCTCGGACCTGCTCCGTCGCGTGCACAACGCCCTCGACGACGCCGACGAGCGCCCCGAGCCGATCCGGTTCCGGCGTCGCCTCCAGCCCCGCGCCGCAACCCCGTTGCTCGCATCCGCCGCCGTGCTCCTCGTGGTCATCGGCGTGGTGATCTACCAGTTCGCCAGCCAGCCCGACCTCGCCCGCCGCGATATCGCCGGCCTCGCCGAACCCGAGCGACCGATGCCGGACGGATACCACGAGGTCCAGATGATGGAGCTGCGCGAGGAAGCCATCGCTCCGCTCGCGGCGTCCGAGCCCCCCGCCGCCGAGAAGGCCGCCGAGGAGAACGCGCCCGAACGGCGTGCGAAAGACGAGGCGGCCGCGGATCTCTCCATGCAGGCGGATGCGCTTCAGGCGCCCGCGGAAGCCGAGCCCGACGCCGCCCCAACTGAAGCTGAGAGACTCGTGATAAGGCGGCGTACCACGGCGCCCCCTGCGTCGCCCGCACCTGCAGCGGCGCCCGCCGAGCCCGCGCCTGAACGCGCGCCCGAACCCCCGCCCGAACCGGAACCCGTGCCCGCTCCTGAACCCGCGAACGACATGCCGGCGCCGCAAGCCATGGCATACGGCGAAGAGGACTTCCGCGCCGAAGGGGCCGACGCCGCGCAGCAGGTGTCCCCCGAGGACCTCCCGCCCGCGCCGCCCGGCGGGGCGATGGGCGGGTTCGGAGGCGGCGGGACCGGAGTACCGGGAGGCGTGCCCGGCGCCCCTGGCGACATGACCGGAGGCATGGCCGGAGGCATGGCAGGTATGAGCGGTATGGGCGGTATGCCCGGCAGTGCGGACGAGCCGATGGGCCGTGCTACGGCGGGCATAACTATTGGCAGGGAAAGCGACGACAACGCCGCCGGCGCACCCGAGGCCGAGACCGACGCCCCCGCGCCGGTCGCCGCGCCCCTGCGTCTCCTCGCCGGACCCCGCGCCTTCGAGCGCGTAGGCGATGAGTGGCGGCAGCGCGGATACGCCGGCGAGGAGGCCCCCTCCATCGCCCGCGACAGCGAAGCCTTCGCGCAACTCCTCGAGCGCTACCCAGAGCTGCACACCCTCACGCTGCAACCCGACGCGGTCGTGTTCGCCGTCGACGACGGCTGGCGCCGCCTCGAACCCGCGCCGGAACCCGAACAGTAGGCTCGCAGGCCCCCTCCGCCGCGCTCAGCCCCGGTTGTCCGTGCGCTCCGTCAGCGTCTCGTTCGGCGTCAGAGCCGGTCGACTGCCGCGCCGCGCCAGCGGGTCATGCTTCCGCCGCCGCGGCATCGGCCCATGCCGGAACAGCGCCAGCACGGACACCGTCTCGCCGTCCGCCGCCGCGAACGTCGTCTCCGCCGACTCCGTCTCCGGCTGCGTCTCCAGGTACGTCACCTGCGCCTTGTACTCGCCCGGCGCCAACGCAAACCGCTCCCGCGTCTCGCGGTGCGACAGCCGCCGCGACCGCACCAGCGTCCAGCCGCCGGCCGTCTCGTCCCAGCGGTGCAGCCGGATCCGCGCGTCCGCCCGCCAGTCCCAGTCGCTGTCCCGCGCCTGGATCACCGCCGTCGCCTTCTCGAACCGCACCTCATGCACGACCTCCACGCCGTCCGCCAGCTCGATCCCCTCGATCGTCCGCTCCTGCGGCGTCAGCGTCTTCGTGTAGACCGCGCGCACGCGGTACCGCCCCGGCGCCAACGCGATGCGGTCTTTCCCCGCCGACAGCGCCCGGCTGTGCACATGAACGTACGACCCCGCGGCCTCGTCCCACCGGCCATACAACACCCGCGCCGCCGTCGGGCCGTCGCCATCCGTCACCCGCACCTCCAGCACGCCCCCCGCGAACGCACACGGCGCAAGCATCAACATCAACGCCGCCATCCACGGCAAGACCGCCGCGGCGACCCGTGATCCCGTCCCGTCCATCATGCTCTCCTCCGCCTTCCAGGGAATTCCTTTACATTCTAACGGAAATATACGAAACAGGGAAGCGCCTCCCCGCGCGCGATCCCTCTCTTCCCCGCGCGCCGCCAAAGGTTGGCGTAACCGTCCTCGGCTCGGTATGCTTACAGGGTTTGATTGAACCCATGGGAAGACGCGCATGCTCACCCTCACCCTCTGCCTCATGAGCGCCCTCTCCGCGGAGGACGCGATCTCCAGTTCCATCTCCTCCGATCCCGGTCCCGACGCCCGCCTCACGCGCGTGCGCGACACGGACACCGTGTTCGAGATGGGCGTGTTCACCGAACGCCACGGCTGGGAAGCCTACGCCGAAGACCTCCGCCGTCGGATCCTCGTCGCCTGCGGACTCTGGCCGCGCCAGGACCGCGCTCCGGTCAACGCGCGCATCACCGGCCGCATCTACCGAGACGACTACATCATCGAGAACGTCTACATCGAGGCCTTTCCGGGCTACTACGTCACGGGCAACGTCTACCGCCCCGTCGGCGACGGCCCCTTCCCCGCCGTCGCCTGCCCCCACGGCCACTGGGAGCGCGGCCGCTTCGAAGACGGCGAGCGCGGCTCCGTGCCCGCCCGCGCCATCACCTTCGCCCGCATGGGGATCGTCGCGTTCACCTACGACATGGTCGGCCACAACGACAGCCTGCAGATGCCCTTCGAATGGGCGCACCGCCCTGAAGGCGTCCCCGAGTCGCAGCGCCGCCTCGAAGCCCTCTGGGGATTCCACCCCTTCGCGCTCCAACTGGTCGGCGGCCTGTACGTCGTCGACTACCTCGAGAGTCTCGCCTGCGTCGACCCCGAACGCATCGGCTGCACCGGCGCCTCGGGCGGCGGCACGCAGACCTTCATCCTCACCGCCGTCGACCCGCGCATCAAGGTCGCCGCGCCCGTCAACATGATCTCCCACACCATGCAGGGCGGATGCGTCTGCGAAAACGCCCCGCTCATCCGCCGCGACGCCTCCAACATGGAGATCAGCGCCCTCGCCGCGCCCCGCCCCATGCTCATGGTCTCCGCCACTGGCGACTGGACCCGCGACACGCCCGCCGTCGAGTATCCCGCGATCCGCAGCGTCTACGCCCTATACGGCGCGAGCAACCTCCTCGAGACCCATCAGGAAGACGCCGATCACAACTACAACCGCGCCAGCCGCGAAGCTGTCTACCGCTTCTTCGGCGCGCATCTGCTCGGCGAGCCTGAGAAGTACGCCCACTTCACCGAGCCGCCCTACGCCGTCGAGCCCGTAGAAACCCTCCGCGTGTTCCCCGACGCCCGACTCCCCGAGGGCGCCCTGTCCGCCGATGGCGTCCGCGCGACCTTCATCGCGCGCGTCCGCGAGAACTGGTCGCGCATCCTGCCGACGTCCCCGGATGCCGTCGAGGCCTTCCGCGAGACCGCCGCGCCCGCCTTCGCCGACGCCGTCGGCGCCGCGCCGCCCGACCCGAGCGAGGTCGAAGTCGTCACACGCGCGCTCGTCCCCGAGGATGTCCTCGCCGGCGAACGCATCGTGCTTACCCGCGCGGGTCAGGGCGAACGCGTCGAGCTGCGCATGATCTTCCGCACCACGCCCGAATCCGGCCCCGTCACCTTGCTCGTCCGAGACGGCGTCGTCGACGCGGAGCCGCTCATCCAGGCCCTCCAGCGCGAAGGGCACACCGTCGCCGTACTCACGCCGTTCCTCGCCGGACAGCCCGACGCCCGCACCTACGGCGCCTTCCCCGACACCTTCATGCCCACCAACGCCGGCTATCGCGTGCAGGACATCCTCACCGCGCTCGCCTGGCTGCGCACCCGCTACCCCAAGCCCATCTACGCCGCCGGACTCGGCGAGGCCGGTCTCTGGACCCTCTTCGCCGCCGCCCTCGACCCCCAGCTCGCCGGCGCGTTCATCGACATGAACCAGTTCCCGATCGACGACGACGCGGCCTGGGTCGAACGCCACTACATCCCGTGCATCCGCGCTGTCGGCGACGTGCCCACGGCCCTCGCGCTGGTCGCGCCGCGCCCCCTCTGGCTCGCGCACCTGCCCTACGGCTTCGATCGTGACGCCTGCGCCGCGCCTTTCTCCGACGGTCGCATCCGCTTCACCCAGACCGCCCTGTCTGCCGACGGCATCGTCGCGGCGATGGCCGACCTCGCCCGCACCCCGGCGGAGTAGCGCATCATATGGATGCCCGTCCCGAGACCCCGGAGCCGGTCGACCGTCTCTGCCATATCGCCGACGTCCATTTCTGGACCGTCGAGCGCAATCCGCTGCGCCTGCTCAACAAGCGCTTCCTCGGCAACCTCAACGTCCTCCTGCGCCGACGCCGCGAGTACCGCACCGAGATCGTCGACGCCTACGCCGACCATGTCGCCGAGCTCGCGTTCCCCATCGTCCTGCAGACCGGCGACCTCACCTCCACCGCCCTCGACGACGAGTTCCTCCGCGCGGCCCGCTTCCTCCGCCGGCTGCGCGACCTCGGGCCCGACGTCATCGCCATTCCCGGCAACCACGACGTCTACACCTTCGAAAGCGTGCGCAAGCGCCGCATCGCGCGCCATCTCGACGGCCTCATCCCCGCGGACGACCTTCCCGCGCGACGCACCCTGCCCGGCGGCACGCCGCTGATCCTCGTCCCGACCGTCCGCCCGAACATCCTCTCGTCCCGCGGCGAGGTCGACGCGGACACGGTCGCGAAAACGCGCGCGCTCGTCGAAGCCGCCCCCGACCCCCTCATCGTCGCCGGCCACTACCCCCTGCTTACCACGACCCACGGCTACGCCACGAGCTGGTCCCGACGCCTCATCGGCGCCGACCGCCTGCGCGACGCTCTCGGCGCCACGGGCAAGCGCATCCTCTACGTCTGCGGCCACGTCCACCGGTTCAGCTACGAACAGGACGACCGCTGGCCCAACCTCCAGCACCTCTCGACCGCCGCCTTGGTTCAGCGCCGCCCGCGACAACAGACCGACGGCGCGTTCACCGAGATCCACGCCATCCCCGACGGCTTCCGTGTGTTCCAACACGTCCGCGCCGCCGCGTGGTCGCGCACGGAAGCGGCCCCGCGCCCCCACGTTCCCGACGCAACCTGACGCCCTCGAACGTGCAGAAGGGCGAGCCGACCCATGCCGACCCGCCCCTCGCCAAAGGTATGGCGTTCCGCCCGCGGACGCTCAGCTTCGCGCGAAATCCTCCGCCAGCTCCCGCAGGAACTGCCACGCGTAGATCCCCGACGTGTGCCCATCGCTCCAACTGAACGCCACCGCATAGTTGCCCAGCCGCGTGAAATCCTCGGCATGCACGTCCGTCGGCACTTCCTCCGGCTTCAGCAACTGCTCGCCCGTGTGCTCATCCACGCACACCGCGCACGGGCACGCGCACCGCAGCCGATGATTGTCGAACACGGTCTCGCCGCCTTCCGGCCATTCTATCGTGACGGTGTGCGGCCCCACCTTCACCCCCGGCGGCGTTCCGCCGGACACCCGGCTCTTCCCCATCGCCCGGTGCACGCCGTCGCTCAACGCCGCCAGCGCATCCAGGTCCGCGCCCGCGTCCTGCCGCGACAAGTCCCACACGCCCGGCACGATCGGCAGCTCCGCCAACGTCGGCAGCCCGAAACGCTCCTGCAACGCGCCCCGGCTGCGACCGAACGGATAATGCACCGCCTTGCACTCGCTGCACGTGAACGAACACATGTTCTCCACCACGCCCAGCACCGGCACCTCGACCTTCTCGAACATCAGGATGCCCCGCGCCACGTCCACCAGCGACAGCGCCTGCGGCGTCGTCACGATGATCGCCCCGTCCAACGACGCCTGCTGCACGATCGTCAACTGGATGTCGCCCGTACCCGGGGGCAGGTCGATCAGCAGATAATCCAGCTCGCCCCAGTCCGTCTGATGCAACACCTGCTGCGTGTAGTTCGACACGATCGGTCCGCGCAGCACCGCCGGCGAATCCCCGAGCAGGAACCCCAGCGACATCACCTGCAGCCCGTCCGAGTCGACCGGCAAGATCATGTTGTCGCGCACGGCCACGCCCGGCAGGCGCAGGTTGAACAACGTCGGCGCCGACGGCCCATACACGTCCGCATCGAGCAGGCCGACCCGCAGGCCTTCCCGCTGCATCGCCCGCGCCAGCAGGCCCGCCACCGTCGACTTCCCGACCCCGCCCTTGCACGACGACACCGCCGCGACCGTCTTCACCTTGGCCAGCCCGCTGGTCTGCCCCGCCGCCTGTCCAGCCCGCCGCGCCGATCGGTCCTGCGCCGTTAGCGACACCGACACCTCCGTCACGCCCGGCAACTGCGACACCGCCTGCTGACACGCCTCGCGGAACTTCTCTTTCACCGGACACGCCGGCGTGGTAAGCTCCACCCGGAACGACACCTTGCCGCCGTCGATCTGGATGTCTTTGATGAACCCCAGCGAGACGATGTCCCGTCCCAGGTCGGGGTCGAGGATGTGGCGCATGGAATCCAGCACCTGTGCTTCCGTGATCATGAGGAACTGCTCCCTGGTTGGTGTTCGGGCGCGGAACGCGGTCGACTGTCGGACACGACGAAACCGGCCCCTCCTCTTGGAGACAACGCCGGATCACACGCAAATGCATCCCCCCGCCCGGCTGACGGCGCGTGCGTCCGCCATGGTAGCCGCGGCGTGCCCCCCGCGCAAACGCACCGCGGGCCGCGGCCGAGAGACGAACTGAGGAGAATCTGTGAGCCGCAAGTACGTATACGGCGTCCACGGCGTCCGCGAGGCCCTGCTCGCCGGGAATCGCGTCAGCCGCCTGTACCTGGCCAAGGAGTCGCGCGCCAAGGAAGCCGCCGAGCTGATCGACCTCGCCCGCGAACGCGGCGTGCGCTTCGACTTCGCCCCCCAGGCCAAACTCAACGAGCTGGCCGACACCCGCGAGCATCAGGGCGTCGTCGCCGCCGTCAGCCCCATCGACTACGTCTCCCTCGAAGCCTGCCTCGCCACCTGCCCGCCCAAGGCCGTCCTCCTCGCCCTCGACCAGGTCCAGCACCCCCGCAACCTCGGCATGATCCTCCGCACCGCCCTCGGCGCGGCCGCACACGCCGCCCTCCTCCCCGAGCGCGGCGGCGCGCTCGTCGACGAGGAAGTCGTCCGATCCAGCGCCGGCGCCGTGTTCCACATGCCCGTGGTCAACGCGGGAAACCTCGCGAACGCCTTGCGCGCCTTGCGCGACGAAGGGTTCTGGATCTTCGGACTCGACGGCGACGCGGAGCAATCCCTCTTCGACGCGCCCTGGCCGGACCGCGTCGTCCTCGTGATGGGGAACGAATCAAAGGGACTGCGCCCCGGCGTGCGCCGGGTGTGCGACGCCTTCCTGCGGATCCCGATCGACCCGCGCCTCGAGAGCCTCAACGTCGCCGTATCCGCGGGCATCGCCCTGTTCGCCGCGGCGAACGCCCACGGCGCCCTGACGGCTCAGCCGAAGTGACGTCGGAAATAGCGTGCGTTGTCGATCCGCTTCAGGTCGATCCGCACGAACCGGTCGACCTCGTCCTGCGTGATCGGCTCCGCCTCGTACTCGCTCTCCGCTTCCCCCGCATCCGCATCTTCATCCGCGTCCTCGCCAGCCGGCGACACTTCCGCGCCTTCGATGCGCGACGCCGCGTCGTCGCCGGAGAACATGCCCGGATCGATCAACGCCTCGATCACCTCAGCCAGATGCGCCGTGCGCTCCTCCCGGCTGCCGTGCTCCAGGATCCGCCGGCTCAGCCCCGCCGTCTTGTCCCGGAAAAGCACCACGAACTCCTTGCACTCAGGACACGGCACAACCACAACCACGTCGCGGGGGACGTCCGCGGTGATGATACGGTTCTTGCCGCAATGGGGACACGCGTCGATTCTCATGACTACCTCGCGCGAAAACGATGCCGACGCTCCGTCGGACCCAGCGGGAGCCGGTCCCGCGTTCCGCTTCGTCCATTCTAGGAGGGCATCCGGAGGCTGTCAAACCGTCCGCCGCGCGCAGCCCCTCACGGCGCCGCCATCTGCACCAGCTTCTCCGTCGACCGCGGCAGCTCTTTGACGCACCGGAACCCGATCCCCGGATCCGCAAGCGCGTAGTCTCCCGCGACCCGTGTCGTCAGTGGCGCCGCGCCGCCCCCGCGCACCACCAGCGACACGCCGAACCCTATCCCCGCCGGGTCTTCCCGGCTGGATGCCGTCCCGTAGGGCGCCGGCCCATATCGCGAACGCGTCCACTCCGCGGGCGCCGCGTCGAGCCCCTCGATCTCCAGGCTGCCTTCCGCCGCCAACGCCGCCGCATGCTGCCACTGCGCCTCCGAGGGCAACCGCAGCCCCTGCGCCCCAGCCGGCTCGCCCCAGGCCCCGAAAAGCGCCGCATACCGATCCGGGAAGGCGTCTGCGTAGAACACAGCGTACCCCTGCGCATAATAGAACGGCAGCCCCGTCACGGGCAGCTCGGCGACCTCTGACCCATCCCCGACACCGGCCGCGATCGACGTCGGATACGGCCACCCCTGCGGAACCCGTGCGCAGAACTCCAGGAACGCCCGGTTCGTCACCTCGCGTCGATCCATGTAGAACCCGTGCACGTACGTCATCCCCGTCTCCGGAAGCGCCGTCTCTCCGGGCGGAACGAACACCATCGCGTCGTCCTCGGGCCACGCGATGATCCCCACGTAGCACTGCAACGCGCGATGTCGCGCCGTCGCCGCATATTGCGGCGCCAACGTGGCCGCCTGCTCCTCCAGCATCGCGCCGTACGCGAACACGCGTTGCTTATCCGCCGACTCCGACCCGGCGACCAGCCCTTCCGCGACGGACCGCGCCTGCTCCAACACGTCCGCCGACACCCCCGTCGCCGCTCCGGTTCCCGTCGTTCCGTCGCCGGTCTCCGCCGCCTCCCAAGTCTCGCCGACGCCTTCCGCATCGGCGCCGCCCGCCTCGAGCACGCGCCGCGCCGCGAACCCCGCGCCCGCCAACAGCGCCAGCGCCAGCAACGCCCCTACCGCACGCACCGCCGCCGATCGCGACCGCCGCCGCGCCGGGGTCGCCTGTTCCACGGCGACGGCCGGCGCATCCCCCTCCAACGCGGTCCGCACCTCCGCCAGCGCCGCGCGCAGCTCCGCCGCGCTCTGGAACCGGTGCTCCGGGTTGACTTCGAGACACCGCGCAACGATCGGGTCCACCGCCGCCGGGACTTGGCTCGTCATCGTCGACACCGGCCGCGACATGCCCGACGGAAGGCTCCCCGTCAACGCCTCGTACAGCAGCACCCCGATGCTGTAGATATCCGCCCGCGCATCC
Source organism: Candidatus Hydrogenedentes bacterium UBA6118 (assembly GCA_002422525.1). GTDB lineage: Bacteria > Hydrogenedentota > Hydrogenedentia > Hydrogenedentales > SLHB01 > UBA6118. Next base: position 75,627 of record DIWA01000077.1, on the reverse strand, counting down.
ACCGCCCCGCTGTCGCGAAACTGCTCCGGCGACATGTACTGCGGCGTCCCCATCACCACCGACGTCATCGTCATCCGCGTATGCGCCATCAGCTTCGAAATCCCGAAATCCATCAGCTTCGCCGCGCCGTTCGCCGCGACCATGATGTTCTCCGGCTTGATATCCCGATGGACCGTGTGCTGATGCGCATAGTCCAGCGCCGCGCAGATCTGGTCCAGGATGCCCAGCAACGTGCGCGGATCCATCCGACCGTCGCCCCGGCTTTCCATCAGCGCCCGCAGCGACTGCCCCTCGACGAACTCCATCGAGATGTACAGCACCCCGTCCGCCATCCCGATGTCGTGCACCCGCACAATGTTCGGATGCGAAAGCTGCCGCGCGATCCGCGCTTCGTTGAAGAACCGCTGCACCACCGTCTGGTTCCGGGCCAACTGCGGCAACAGCGTCTTCAACGCCACCTGCTCGTTCAGCACCCGGTCGTGCACCCGGTAGATCGCCCCCATGCCGCCCCGGCCGATCAGGTCCACCACCTGATACCGACCCGCCACCACCTGACCCCGCCGGAACACCGTCGCCTCAGGAGCCGCCTTGCGCGCCCCTCCCCCGGAACCCGACGCAGCTCCCCCCGACGCGGCTCCCTCCGACGCAGCTTCCCCCGACGACCGCAGGCTCTTGCCGCACTGGCTGCACACGCCCGTCTCGTGCGAACCGACAAAGCCGCAATGGGGACACCGAGTCGTGTTCATTCGCATCGTTACCCTTCGCTGCACCCTGCGCCGGCGCACCAACCGCCCCGGCCATTCGATGGTACTCCGCCGCCCGAGGCCGATTCCACCGTCCGTTCGCCGCCGCAACCGCCGAATCCACGCTTCAATACAGCTCCGTTTTGTGGTAAACTTCCCCGATAATCGCGAGGATCCCCTATGGAAAACTGCACCGCTACAGAGCCGTTCGAGATGTGCGCCGCCATACAGGCGTGCGCCGTTCGGAAGGCGCGGATCGCCGACATTCCGGCGATCAAACAGATGATCGACGCCGAAGTGCGCGGCGGCGCCGTGCTGGCCCGCACCACGGCCGAGCTCTACGAAAACGTACGCGATTTCCACATCGTCGAGGAGGACGGGGCCCCCATCGGTTGTTGCGCCCTCCACGTCGATCTCGAGGATCTCGCGGAACTGCGCTCCCTCATCGTCCGGCCCGGCCGGCGCGACCGCGGGATCGGCGGAACGCTCGTACGATCATGCCTGTTTGAGGCCCATGAACTGGGCATCCCCCGCCTCTACGCGCTCACACGATCGGTGCGGTTCTTCCAGCGCATCGGGTTCCACATCGTCGACAAGCAGACCTTGCCCCACAAGGTCTTCCGCGACTGCGTCCGCTGTCCGTCGTTCCCCGAGTGCGACGAGACCGCCCTGCTCATCGATCTGCGCAACGCCGCGGCCGACGCGGAGGCCTAATGGACGACCGACGCATCGAAGGGACCCTCGGCTTCCTCGGCTTCGGCAACATGGGCCGCGCCATCGCCTCGGGCCTCGTCCAGACCGGCGTCATCGCCCCCGAGTCAGTGCTCGCCTGCGACGTCGACCCCGAGCGCCTGCGCGATGCGGAACAGATCGGCATGACCCCCGTCGCTTCGGTCGCCGAACTCGCCGCCCGCGCCGACACGCTGGTCCTCGCCGTGAAACCGCAGACCATGGACGAGGCGCTGGCCGGCCTGCGCGCGCACATCCGCCCCGAGACGCTCGTCATCTCGATCGCCGCGGGCATCTCCATCGACCGCGTTCGCGACCGCCTCGGCTCCGCCATCCGCATCGCCCGCGCCATGCCCAACACGCCCGCGCTTGTCGGCGCCGGCGCCGCGGGCGTCGCCATGGGCCCCGGCTGCACCGATGCCGACCGCGCCGTCGTCCGCGCCGTGTTCGAGGCCGTGGGCATCTGCGTCTTCGTCGAAGAAACGCAGATCGACGCCGTCACCGCCGTGAGCGGCAGCGGACCGGCCTACTTCTTCCTCATGGTCGAAAGCCTCACCGCCGCCGGCGTCGCTTCCGGCCTGCCCGAGGATGCCGCCGCGCGCCTTGCCGCGCAGACCCTCTACGGCGCCGGCAAGCTGCTCGCGGACAGCGCGGACGGTCCCGGAACCCTCCGCGCGCGCGTCACTTCGAAAGGCGGCACAACCGAAGCCGCCCTCAAACAGCTCCAGAACGACGGGTTCGAACGAGTCATCCACCAGGGCGTAGCCGCGGCCGCGGCGCGATCACGCGAGCTCGGCCGGTAGCCGACGCGACGCGCGACGCCTCCGAAGGATCACCCAGCCATGAGACGCGACAAGGTTGTCCAGGAGGTGCTGGGCGACGAGAACGTAATCACCCCCAGCGACCTGTGCCATCACGAGTTCAAACGCGTCACCATGGGCGGCTATCGGCCCGAGGACGTCGACCAGCTCCTCGAACGCGTCGCCGATGTGATGGAGAGCCTCAACGAACAGGTCCGTCGGCTCAAGATCGAGAACGAGTCCCTGCGCGAGCGCCTCGCCGAGCAACGCGCCTCTGAGAACGTCATGCGCGAAGCCCTCGTCTCCACGCAGCGCACCAGCGAATCCATCATCGAGGCCGCCCGCCGCCAGGCCGACGCCATCATCGAGGAAGCCAAGGCCGAGCGCGCCCGCATCCGCGCCGACCAGACCCGCGTCCCCGAACTCATCGAAAACGAGATCCGCCTGCTGCGACAACAGCGCGAACGCTTCCGCACGCAGTTCATCTCCGTCCTCGAGACCCACCGCCGCCTTCTCGATGACCTCATCCCGCCGCCAGACGCCGCGTCGTCATCGATCTCCGAGCCCGCCGCCGTCTCGTATGCCGCGCGCCCCGCAACCGGCGAGGATGCCGACGCGGACACCCCCGACGCGGCGGAACCCAACGCCGAAGATGGGGATATACATACGGACGACACGCCGCGGGCCGACGCCCCAAAACGCGACCAGTCCTCTGACTACGCCGACCTGATCGGCATGGCTCCGGCGCGGCCCGACCCCGCGGAGCAACCGCCCCGCGACCGTCCCGGCAAGGTGGAGCTCCACCCGGACACAGAGGCCGAGCTCAACGCCCTGATCGCCCACGTATCGGAAGACCGCCCCGCGGAGAACGCAACCGCGGAGAAGCCTCAAGACGCAGCCGATCCGGAGGACGCGGACGCGACGGACGCATCCGACCCCGATCGTCGCGAGGCGGATTGATCGGCGCGTTCGCCGGCCGAACCCCGCCGCAACCCCCAAGGGAGTCATAGAGCATGCTCTCCATCGCACTGCTGATCGCCGGCTGCGCCGCGCTGCCGGAATCCGTCGACGCATTCCTCGACGAACTCGCCCAGCAACGGCAAGACGTCGTCTCGCTCGAGGCCCGCTTCATCATGGAGAACCGCACGCCCGACGAGAGCCTGCAATCCGTCGGACGCCTCCTCTTCGTCCGCCCCCGTCGCATCGTCTTCCGCATCCTCGACCCCGACACGATGGACCCGGTCCACGAGATCCTCATCGACCATTCGCGCGTCTACGAACACGACCGCGAACTCGAGCAGGTCCAAATATACGACCGAGGCAAAGACCCCGACATGGAGGCCCTCTTCGCGGCATTCGAAAGCGATCCGGCCGAGCTTCGCCAAGCCTACCAGCTCGACCTCTTCGACCCCGGCGACGAATCGGATCGCGCCGCCTACGGGCTCATGCTCACCCCCATCGAGACCGACGACGCCGCCCCGCGCCTGTTCGAGCGCGTCCGCATCTTCCTGCGCGACGGCGACTACATCCCCACGCGCATCCACATCTTCAACGACGCCGAGTCGCAGGTGATCCTCAACTTCGACGACTTCGAAGTGAACGGCGACGTCAAGCCCGAAGACACGCAACTCGCCGTGCCGCGCGACACCAAGGTGATCGAGAACGAGGAGAGCTTCCGCAAAGTCACCGCCCGCGTCGAGCGCATGCCCGAGGCCATCACGCCCGCCGCTCCCGTCGAGCCCGCCCCGTGAGCCGGATCGTTCTCGCCTCCCAGTCGCCCCGACGCCGCGCCCTGCTCGCCGCCCTCGGACTCGACTTCGACGTCATCGTCAGCGACGCCCCCGAGGTCGACCACGGCGACGACCCCGCCGCCGTCGTCTGCGCCAATGCCCGCGCCAAAGCCGCCGCCGTCGCCTCCCGACTCCACGGCGACAAGCTCGTCATCGCCGCCGACACCCTCGTCTTCCTCGACCGCGTCCCCCTGAGCAAACCGGCCGACCTCGATGAGGCCCGCGCCATGCTGCGCCGACTTTCCGGCCGCACCCACGAGGTCGTCACCGGCATCGCCCTCATCGACGCCGCGTCAGGCCGCCATGCCGAAGACAGCGAGACCACGCGCGTCACGTTCCGCGAGCTCAGCGACGACGAGATCAACGCCTTCGTCCTCGCCGTCCGCCCCACCGACCGCGCCGGCGCCTACACCGTCGACGGACCCGGCAGCCTCCTCATCGCACGGTACGAAGGCTGCTACCAGAACGTGCTCGGCCTTCCCCTCGTCCGCCTCGACACCATGCTCCGCGCCTTCGGCCACTCCCTCTTCGAGCGCATGGACGCCGCCAAGGCCGTCTTCCTCTAGCCGCTTCCAACCATCCCCGCGCCGGTGATATACTCTCACCGCGCCGAGGCGCAAGCAGAAGGAGGTATATGGGCCGGGACAGCGAACTCAAAGAGACGACCCGCGACGTCGGCTACACAATCGCCCACCAGGAAGACCCGACCATCCGCTTCCTGAAACGGATCAACCGCATCGCCGTCCGCATCCTCGCGGTCCTCATGACGGGCGTCATCATGTGGGGCGTCCTCGACGTCGTCTATGTCCTCTACGAGCACCTGAGCACGCCCCCCTTCATGCTCCTCAAGATCGAGGACATCCTCAACACCTTCGGCGCGTTCATGGCGGTCCTCATCGCCATCGAGATCTTCGTCAACATCGCGATCTACCTCGAGGAAAACGTCATCCACGTCAAGATCGTCATGGCCACCGCCATGATGGCCATCGCGCGAAAGGTCATCATCCTCGACCTCAAAGAGACCACCCACGAGATGATCTTCGCCATCGCCGCCGTCGTCCTCGCCATGGGCATCGGCTACTGGCTCGTCGTGGTCCGCGACAGCGGCGCCGCCGAAGACGAGCACCGCGCCGGCTCCATCGAGTAGCCCCCGCCGGCCGCCCCGCGCGCGATCGAAAAGGCCCGCACGCCGTCATCCGGAGTGCGGGCCCGTCTATCCAACCCAACCAGTGCGTCCGAGGCGGTTCCCCTCAGAACTTCTCCCAGTGCAACACCTCTTCAAGCGGCCGCTTCGGCGGTTCGTCCGCCTGCACCGGGTGACCGATCGCGATCAGGCTGACCAGCTTGTAGTCCGCCGGCGCCCCGAGCAACTTCGCGATCTCCCCCGTGTACGCCTTCCGGTCGCCGGCCACCCAGCACGAACCCAGTCCATGCGCCCGCGCGGCCACCAGAATGTTCTGCGTCGCGGCGCACCCATCCTCCAGGTAGTACGCGCCTTCCTTGCAGAAAACCGCGACGCACACCGCCGCTTCCGCGATGTGCTTGCCGTGGTCCGTCGCATCCGCGATGCGGCTGCGCATCGTCTGGTCCGTCACCACAACGAACTCCCACGGCTGGATGTTGATCGCGCTCGCGGCCAGCCGGCCGCAGTCCACGATATCCGCGATCACCTCCCGCGACACCGGGTCGCTCTTGTAGCTCCTTACTGACCTGCGCGTCTTCAGCGCCTCAATCGCATCCATACTGCATTCCTCCTCGGGCGAGGTCGACGCAAACCGCCCTACAACACGCTCGCGACGGCCTCGCACAACCGATCCATATTACCTCGCGTCATGCCGGCCACATTAATGCGCCCGCTTCCAACGATATAGATGGCGTATTCATCACGCAACCGCTTCACCTGCTCCGGCGTCAGCCCGGAGAACGAGAACATCCCCCGTTGACGCGAGATGAACGAGAAGTCCCGCGTCACGCCCTTCGCCTTGAGCGTCTCCACGAAGAGGCGGCGCATCTCGTTGATGCGATCCCGCATCCCCGTCACCTCCGCCTCCCACTGCACGCGCAGCTCCGCGTCGGCCAACGTCGTGCGCACGATCAGCGCGCCGTGCGCCGGCGGGTTCGAATAGTTCGCCCGGATCACCCGCTTCACATGCCCCAGCGCCTTCTGCGCGCCGTCCTCCGACGCCCCCACGATCAACAGCGCGCCCACGCGCTCATTATACAACCCGAAGTTCTTCGAGAACGACGAGCAGATGAACATCTCCCGGCCCGTCGCGACGAACTCGCGCGCACCCAGCGCGTCCGCCTCGAGCCCCTCCGCGAACCCCTGATAGGCGAAATCCACCAGCGGGATCCAGCCCCGCTCCGCCGACAACGCCGCCAGCGCCTTCCACTGGCTGAGATCCGGGTCCATCCCCGTGGGATTGTGACAACAGCCATGCAACAGCACGACATCCCCCGCGGGAACCTCGCGCAACGCCTCCGTCATGCCCTCGAAATCAAGCGAATGGCTCGCGTGATCGTAATACGGGTAGGTCTGGCACGTCAGCCCCGCCGCCGCGAACACGCTCCCGTGATTCGCCCACGTCGGATCGCTCATCCACACCGTCGGGCCGCCCAGCTTCGCCTTCAGAAAGTCCGCCGCCACCCGCAGCGCGCCCGTCCCGCCCGGCGTCTGCACGACCGCGCACCGCCGCGACGTCACCGCCTCATGGCCGGCGCCGAACACCAACTCCTGCACCGACGCGCCGTACGCCGCCGACCCGTCGATCCCCAGGTACGACTTCGTCGCCTCCTCAGCCAGCAGACGCCGCTCCGCCTCCTTGACCACCGACAGCACCGGCGTCTTCCCGTCTGCGTCCTTGTACACGCCCACGCTCAGATTGATCTTCCCCGGGGTCGGGTCCTTCTGGAAGGCTTCGCTCAGCCCGAGAATCGCATCGGGCGGAGCCACATCGAGTTGCTCAAACATACTCACGGTCGCTCCCTGCTGGTCAAGTTCACGGCCCCGCACCGGACGCCCGGCTGCAAGGCCGGAATCATACCCCATCCCGCCGACCGATCGAAAGCGCTTCTCACGCCGCTCGGGTCGCGTCCCCTCGTTGCTCTGTCCTCCGGGCGGGCAAGCGAGAGCGTACGACGCAAGCTACGGAAGCACGGGAAAGAGCCGTTGACAAACGGTTCGCTACTGACTACGCTGAAGTGCGCGCGGCGTGAAGGCCATCGGCAGTTCCAACAACGAATGGGATATCCCGACGCCGGGGCGAAAACCATCAACGTGCAGTGGGACTTCGACTACGGGAAGCGTTTCAGCAGCACGCCGGGGTATTCGTTCGTGCGCGGGAGCAAGAAGGAAGTGGCGCTCGTGGCGCAGTACGAATTCCCCGCCAGCGGCACGAAGCGCATTGCCTGCAAGGTGCAGGACGACATGGGCGGCGAAGGGCTGTGGACCGCCGAGATCGAGGTGAAGTAGAATACCCACGGAGATCAGCCATGCCGTACCATGACATCGAGATGCCCAAAGAGTGGCTGGCCGAGTTCTGCCGGCGCAATCACATCCGCCGCCTCTCGCTTTTCGGCTCGATCCTGCGCGACGATTTCGGCCCGGACAGCGACGTGGATTTCCTCGTTGAGTTCGAGCCGGGAAAGACCCCGGGCCTGTTCGGAATCGCAAGCATGGAGATCGAGCTTTCGGAGATGATCGGGCGCAAGGCTGACTTGCGTACGGCAGCCGAGTTGAGCCGCTATTTCCGCGACGAGGTGCTGCGAGAAGCGCAGGCCCAGTATGTCGAGACGTAGCCGGCGGGCATTGTTGATGGACATGCGCGAAGCGGGGGGGATGGCCGTTGCAACGATCGCCGGTCGAGACGTAGCAGCGCTGCGAGCGGACTCAGTCAGAACGCTCGGTCTGGTCAAGTGCCTGGAAATCGTGGGCGAGGCTGCCGGATGTCTCAGCCCGGAGTTCCGGGCGCAACATTCAGACTTGCCGTGGGCCGCGATCATCGGCATGCGCAACCGCCTGGTGCACGCCTACTACGAAATTGACTACGACCTGTTATGGAAGACACTGACGGAAGACCTGCCTCCGTTCCTGGCGCGCATCGAGGAATTGCTCGCGAACGACCCAGAAGGCGAAGCCTGACCGATGTTCAATCAATTCGCCAAACACGAGGCCGCCTACCAGAACGGATGCGCGACTATCGACTGCTCCGGCGGCAAGCCGCCGAACGGAAGCATCGCGACGGCGGCCAGCCATGCGCCGACGAACGCGCACCCGACCATCAGCGCGACCGCCGCCGGATACCGCAGCCATCGCTCCGATCGTCCCGGCGCGTCGAACCGATGCAGCACGGGGACCAGCGCCAGCCTCGCGGCGGATCCATGCACCGCGAACACGTAGACGCCGAACAGCAGCGATCCCGCGGGATTCGTCGGCGCTTCCGCGAGCATGTGACGGCGCTCTCGACGCACCACGCGGACTACGAGAACTTCCTGACCTTCGTGCAGCCGCCAAAGGTCGAGGTAGGCTACAAGCGCATCGGCTCAAGGATTTATGTATTTGACGTGAGCGAGACGGTGGTGATGAACGCCGGGGCGAAAATCATCAACGTGCAGTGGGACTTCGACTACGGGAAGCATTTCAGCAGCACGCCGGGGTATTCGTTCGTGCGCGGGAGCAAGAAGGAAGTGGCGCTCGTGGCGCAGTACGAGTTTCCCGCCAGCGGCACGAAGCGCATTGCCTGCAAGGTGCGGGACGACATGGGCGGCGAAGGGCTGTGGACCGCCGAGATCGAGGTGAAGTAGAATATCCACGGAGATCAGCCATGCCGTACCATGACATCGAGATGCCCAAAGAGTGGCTGGCGGACTTCTGCCGGCGCAATCACGTCCGCCGCCTGTCGCTTTTCGGCTCGATTCTGCGCGACGATTTCGGGCCGGACAGCGACGTGGATTTCCTCGTTGAGTTCGAGCCGGGAAAGACCCCCAGTCTGCTGACGATGGCCGGGCTGGAGCTCGAGTTGTCAGAAAAGCTGGGCCGGAAGGTGGATCTACGCACGCCGGGCGACCTGAGCCGGTACTTTCGGGAGGAAGTCGTGAAAGCAGCGGCTCCCCAATATGCTATCGAGGGATGACTGCATTCGCCTGCGTCACATGATTGACGCCGCGCGGGAAGCCATGGACTTCGCCTCGGGACGTACGCGGGCCGAACTGGATAGCGATGCCATGCTATCGCGCGCGCTGGTCAGCTGCCTCGCCGTCGTGGGTGAAGCAGCCGCGCACCTATCGCCGGAGGCTCGCGCATGTGACGCTTCTGTTCCCTGGCATCAAATCGTGGGAATGAGGAATCGGCTGGTTCACGCCTACTTCGACATCGACCAGGACGAGGTCTGGCTGGCAGTGACGGAGGATGCTACACTGTTCTACGAATAGGCTGGGACGCGACCGACCGTGTCCACACCCGCAACCACGCACAAGGAGGCGTATCTGTAATGACGAAGTATGGGTTAGGCATTGGCTTGGCGTGCATGGCCGCCATGAGCGCGCTGGCCGCGTCCGCCGAGGGGTTCGTCACGGCGGACGGTCCGCGGCTGCTCCTCAACGGCGCGGAGTATCGCGCCATCGGCGTGAACGTGCCGCACCTGCATCAAGCCTACATGGGCACGTGGCTGCACATCGATCAGATGTACGGCTCCAACGAGGCCGCCCGCGCGACGATGGTCGAGGCGATCCGCGATGCGGGCGAATCCAACGTCGCCTTCATCCGGTTCTTCGCCAATCCCGGCTACCCGCGCGACATGGACCTCCTGTTCATCCCCGATCCGGAGCGCTACTGGGCGCGGATGGACGAGATCTTCGCCCTGTGTCGCGAACACGGCGTGAAGCTCATCCCGAGCCTCAACGCCATGCCGAACTTCTTCGCCGACTACTACCAGGAGCCGAAGCAGGCCATCCTCGACCCGGACACCAAGACCTACCAAGCCTGCTACAACTACATCCGCGACTTCGTCTCCCGCTACAAGGACGACCCGACCGTGCTCATGTGGGAGCTGGGGAACGAGGCCATGCTCGGGGCCGACGTCGACCGCGCGGGTCAGCAGGCCCTGCCGCCCGGCTGCTTCTCCGACGGCGTCGAGCCGCGCGCCGAGTACACGCGCGAAGACTCGCTCACCTTCGACATGCTCCTGCGCATCTACCGCGACCAGACCGCGTTCATCAAGGACATCGACCCGAACCATCTCGTCACCAGCGGCGACGCCTGCGTGCGCCCCGAGTGCACCAGCCGCCGCGAGACCTTCCCCGACTTCAAGTACCGCAACGACACCCTGCGCGAGTGGATCGCCAACAACCTGCTCTCCCAACCCGAGCCCCTCGATGTAGCCAGCTACCACTGGTACCACAGATTCGAGGACCCCGAACCCCTCGGCGGTCATACCGTCGACACCCTGATCTCGCTCGTGCGCGCCACCCACGCGGCGCGCGTGCCCGTGTTCATCGGCGAGTTCGGACAGGACGCGGACAGCCACGAACGCGACCCGCGGGCCGACTCCCTCATCGAGACCATCGACCGCCTCGAAGACGAGGAAGTCTCGCTCATCGCGCTGTGGGTCTGGCATTTCACGTGGCAGCCGGAGCACACCATGACCTCCGACAGCCGCCCCGAGCTGATCGCCCGCGTCGCGGCCTTCAACGCCAAACACGCCGACCAGTAGCCCCGACGATCCTGCGCATGCGGGGCGGTCAACCGGCCGCCCCGCACCCCTTGTGTGGGACCGGCGCCCTCGCCGGTCAGTGTGGGACCGGCCCCCTCGCCGGTCAGTGTGGGACCGGCGCCCTCGCCGGTCATTCCGCGCTTTCCCCGATCCGTCCCGCACCCGTGTGTGGGACCGGCGCCCTCGCCGGTCAGTGTGGGACCGGCCTCCTCGCCGGTCATTCCGCCTCAGGCCGCTCCCGCACCAGGCGCGCAGCGCCTTTGGACTGCGGCGGCTTGCCGCCGCTTTGCCTTCCCCGACCTCCTACCCCTACCCCGATCCGTCCCGCACCCGTGTGTGGGACCGGCGCCCTCGCCGGTCATTCCGCGCTTTCCCCGATCCGTCCCGCCTCCTCTGTGTGGGACCGGCGCCCTCGCCGGTCAGTGTGGGACCGGCCCCCTCGCCGGTCATTCCGCCTCAGGCCGCTCCCGCGCCAGGCGCGCAGCGCCTTTGGACTGCGGCGGCTTGCCGCCGCTTCGCCATCCCCCGCCTCCTACCGCTGCCCCGTCCACCCCGTCCACCCCGTCCACCCCGTCCGCCCCGTCCACCCCGTCCACCCCATTGGTCCCATACATCCCGCTCCCCCTACGCATCCCCCTCATCTTTACCCCTCGCCGCGCCCTGTGCTATCGTGCTCCCTTGTCCGCAACTCCCCGCACTGAGGTGCATTTCCTGTGATCGAACTCGGCCTTCAGAACGGCGCATCCCCGTCCGGTCGCGCAAAGCCCGGCAGCGCCTGGGCCGTCTATCGCCGCCTGCTCGGCTATGCCTGGCCCTACAAGGGCCGCCTCGCCGTGTCGATCCTTTTCGCGGTCATCGTCGCCGCCTCGTCCACCTCGATGATCCTCGCCGTCGCGGGCGTCGTTCAGGTCGTTTTCGGCGACGAGGCGGAAGTCTACCGGACGGTCGCGCAGTACGCAAAGGAGTTCGAGCGCGACGGCGCCGGCGCGACCGACCTCGCCTACCGAACCGCCGGGCGCGTCGTCACGTGGATGCCGCTGTTCGGCCAGGACGTCCCCCCCGACGCCTCCGCGGGCGACCGCCTTCTCCTCCTCGTCCGCGCCATGCGCGAAAACCGCATGCCCGCGCTCTACATCGCCTGCACCATCGTGCTCGTCCTCGTCTTCGTCACCGGCGCGTTCCGCTTCCTGCAGGAGTACCTCGCCGGCACGGTCGGCGCGAACATCTCCGTCACGCTCAGCCGCGAGATGATCGCCAACATCCTCGGCTGCTCTTTCCGCTTTTTCCAGAAGCACCCCACCGGCGAGATCATCGCGCGCCTCACCAACGACGTCTTCCAGGTCAACCGCGGCCTCTCGAGCGTCTTCGTCAAGATCGTCCGCGAACCCATCCGCATGCTCTTCTTCCTCGGCCTGGCGCTCTCCGCCGACTGGCAGCTCACCCTGGCCGGTCTCGCCGTGCTGCCTCCCGTCGCCTTCGTGATCGTGAAGGTCGGCCAGACCTTCAAGACCAGCGTCCGCCGCTCGCTCCAGAAAATCGCCTCCCTCGCCGCCCTCGGCAAGGAGGTCTTCTCCGGAATCGCGGTCGTGCAGGGCTACTGCATGGAGGAGTACGAGCTGCGCCGCACCGACGCCGAACTCGACATGCTCCGCCGGCACCTCCGCCGCATGGTCCGCGCCGACGCCTCCATCGGCCCGCTTGTCGAAGTCGTCCTCGTGTCCGGCGTCGTCGGCTTCGTCCTGTTCATGGGCTACCGCATCGAGCAAGGCATGGACGCCGGCACGCTTGTCCGCCTCATCGTCCCCCTGGCGATGATCCTCGACCCCGTCCGCAAGCTCTCTGCGGTCAACAACATGATCATGGGCAGCGTCGCCAGCGCCGAGCGCGTCTTCGAGTTCATCGACGCGCGCTCCGAAGTCGTCGAGCGGCCCGACGCGATCGAGCTGCCGCCCCTGCATCAGTCCCTGACCTTCCGCGGCATCGGGTTCTCCTACGACGGCGACACGAAAGTGCTCGACGGCATCGACCTCGAGATCCGCAAAGGCGAGATGGTCGCGCTCGTCGGGTTCAGCGGCGCGGGCAAAAGCACCCTCGCCAAGCTCGTGCCCCGCTTCTACGACCCGGACGAAGGCGCGGTCCTCATCGACGGCGTCGACATACGCGACGTCACCCTGCGCAGCCTGCGCGAACAGATCGGCCTCGTCACCCAGGAGACCCTGCTGTTCAACGACTCCGTTCGCGAGAACATCGCCTTCGGCCGCGACGACATCCCCGACGACCGCGTGCGCAACGCCGCCAAAGCCGCCCAGGCCCACGCGTTCATCGAAGCCCTCCCGGAGAAGTACGACACCGTGATCGGCGAGTCCGGCGGCGCGCTCTCCGGCGGACAGCGCCAGCGCCTCGCAATCGCCCGCGCCATCATCAAGGATCCCGCCATCCTCATCCTCGACGAAGCCACATCCAGCCTGGACTCCGAGAGCGAACGCGCGATTCAGGAGGCCATCGACCGCTTCGTCGTCGGCCGCACCACCATCGTCATCGCGCATCGACTCTCGACCGTGCTCCGCGCCGACCGCATCGTCGTGCTGGACCGCGGCCGCATCGCCGAACAAGGCGCGCACGCCGAGCTGCTCGCCCGCGACGGCATCTATCGCCGCCTGTACCGAACCCAGTTCAGCGCCGGCGACAACGCGGCGGATACCCCGCCCGAGGCCTCGCCGACATGACGCGGCTTGCGTCGTCTTCGCGGCGTCTCCGGCCGACCGCGATCGGCCTGCTCGCGCTCTGCCTGGTCGCCCTCGTCCTGCTCCCCGCGTGCCGCCCGTCGTCTCCGCCGGAACCGCCCCCCGCGTCCGAACCAACTGAACCAACTCAACCGACCGAACCCACTGAACCGATCGCGCCTTCCGACGACGTGGACGACGCCGACCCTCCCGCGCCCGCCGCATCAACCGATGCGCCCGACCCCGTCGCCGAGGCCCCGGACGGAACCGTCGTCGCGCAAGTCCGCGCGGTGGACCTCGACGGCGCCCCCGTCGCCGGGATCATCCCCATCGCGACCCCCCAGGCGAACGCCTTCGATCCCCCCGCGGCCGAAGGTGCGCCGACCGATGCCGAAGGCCGCGGCGCCCTCGCGATTCCGACCCGCGGTTGGATGTACGTCCGCGGATGGGACCCCGAACTCAAACGCTTCGCCAACAACATCTACGACATTCCTCCGGGCGAGGGCGTGATCGCCGACGAGTTGACCCTGATCATGGTCGACGCCGCGACGCTCGAGATGACGCTGTACGACGCAGAAGGCGTCGCCGTCGCCGACGAAGCCGTCGGCCTCATGATGCTGCATCCCGACCGCGGCCCCTGGTGGCCCGCGGAATCGCATACCGACGCCGCGGGCGTCGCCCGGTTCCCGAACGTGCCCCCCGGCGCATACCAACTCCGCATCAAAGCCGCCGAATCAGGCATGATCGAGCTGCCGACGGTTACCCTGCTCCCAGGCGCGGTCACGGACCTGGGCGCGGTCGGACTGTTGCCGCAATGAGGCGCGCGTCCGGCGACGCCCGCCATCCAATCCGGCGAAAGCGGATGCGTTTCCCCGCCGTTGCGTGTTCTACTACCGATGCGTCGGCCACACACGGCCGCGCCTCAATCGAGAGGTACGAGGCATGAACAAGACATCCGACCTACAGAAAACCTTGTCCGGCGGGCCCTGCGAAGTCCGGTTCGACGCGCTCACCCGGCAGCTCTACGCCACGGACGCGTCCATCTACCAGATCGAACCGCTCGCGGTCGCGTTTCCACGAAACGCGGAAGAAGCCGCCGCGATCGTGCGCGCCGCCGCCGAGGCCGAGACGCCCATCATCCCCCGCGGCGCCGGCACCGGCCTGGCCGGAGGCGCGATCGGCGAAGGCCTCGTCGTCGACATGGCCCGCTACGATCGGGATATCGTCGGCTACGACCCCGAGCGCCGCACGGTCCGCGTCGGTCCCGGCGTCGTGCTGGATCAGCTCAACGCCTACCTGCGCCCCCACGGCATGTTCTTCGGCCCGGACGTCGCCACCAGCTCGCGCGCCACGGTCGGCGGCATGATCGCCAACAACTCCTCCGGCGCGCGCGCCCCGATCTACCGCACCACCGCCGACCACATCGCCGCACTCGAGCTCGTGCTGCCTGACGCGTCGGTCAACTGGGTCGGCAAGGACCAACCCGGCCTCGCCAAGATTCAGGCCGAGCTCTACGCACAGACCGCCGCATGCGCGGCCCAGGTCCGCGAACGCTTCCCGAACGTCCTCTCCAAACGCTGGCCCGGCTACGGCCTCGACCGCTTCCTCGACACCGAAGGCGATCTCACCCGCCTCTTCTCCGGCAGCGAAGGCACCCTCGGCCTGATCGCCCGCGCCGACCTCAACGTCGTGCCGCTGCCCAGCGAGAAAGGCATCGCGGTCTACTTCTTCGCCTCCGTCGCCGAGGCCATGCAGGCCTCCGTCGAGTTCCTCGACCTCCGTCCCGCGGCCGTCGAGCACATCGACCGCGTCCTCTTCGACCAGACCCGCGGCCAGTCCGTGTTCGCCGAGACCCGCGCCCTGCTCCGCCTCGACGAGGAGCCCTGCGAATCCATCCTCATCGTCGAGTTCTACGACGACGTCGCCGACCGCCTCGCGGCCATCGCCGACCGCCGCGTCGGCCTCCGCTCCATGCAGGTCACCGACCCGCACCAGATGACCGGGATATGGGACCTGCGCAAGGCCGGCCTCTCGCTCCTCACCGGGCGTAAGGGCCCCGCCAAGCCCGTCGCCGGCATCGAGGACGTCGCGGTGCGTCCCGACGAGCTGCCCGCCTATGTCGACGGGCTCCAGGCCATCATGGGCAAGCTCGGCCTCCAAGCGTCCTACTACGGCCACGCCGCCGCCGGCCTGCTGCACGTCCGCCCCATCATCGATCTCCATCGCGCGGAGGACATCGCCAAGTACCGCCGACTCGCCGACGAGGTCTCCGCGCTCGTCACCCAGTTCTCCGCATCCATCTCCGCCGAACACGGCGTCGGCATGGCCCGCACGGAGTTCCTCGCCGAACATGTCGGCCCCGAACTCCACGCCCTGATGCGGGACATCAAGCGGCGCTTCGACCCGACCGGCCTCTTCAACCCCGGCAAGGTCATCGCCGACGGCGTCCAGTTCCGCATCGACCAGAATCTCCGCCAGGGCGACGGCTATCGCCTCGAACCGCCTTTCGTCCCGGTGCTGGCTTTCGCCGCCAAGGACGGCTCGTTCGTCGCCAACCTCGAACAGTGCAACGGCTGCGGCGGCTGCCGCAAAGACGAGCCCACCATGTGCCCCACCTATCAGGCGACGGGCGACGAGATCATGTCCACCCGCGGCCGCGCCAACACGATCCGCGCCGCGTTCGAAGGCCGCCTCTCCGGCGAGGGCGATCCCCTGCTCTCGCCCGACCTCGCCAAGGCCGTCACCAACTGCCTCGCCTGCAAGGCCTGCACGGTCGAGTGCCCGTCCAACGTCAACATGACCTCGCTCAAAGCGGAAGTGCTCCACGCGCGGCAGAAGCAGAGCGGCCTCGCCCTGCGCGAGTACATGGTCAGTTCCATCGACATCATGGGCAGACTCGCGATGATCTGGCCCGGCATGACCAACGTCCTCCTGCGCCTCGCGCCCGTGCGCAAGATCATGGACCGCTGGATCGGCTTCACCGAGCATCGCCCGTTCCCCACGTTCGCGCGCTATCGTTTCGACCGCTGGTTCGCCCGCCACGCGCCGAAGGCCCCCGCAGCCTCCCGCGGCCCCGTCTACCTGTGGGACGACACCTCCGTGCGCTACTACGAGCCGAACGTCGGCGAAGCCGCCGTCGCCGTGCTCGAGGCCGCGGGCTACGAAGTGCGCCTCGTCAAAGGCAGAAAGTGTTGCGGACGCCCCGCCTTCAGCGTCGGCCGGCTCGACATGGCCAAGCGCCTCGGCCAGTACAACGTCGACCTGCTCCGCGACATGGACCCCGACGTCCCGATCCTCTTCCTCGAACCCTCGTGCTACTCCATGTTCGTCGAGGACTACCGAGACCTCGGCGTGCAGGGATGGGACCGCGTCGCAACCCGTTGCGCCCTGTTCGACCGCTTCATCCTCGACCTGCTCACCGCCGAGCCCGAAGCGATCAAATTCCGCCCCGGCTACTCCTGGGTCGCCGTCCACGGCCACTGCCACGCGAAAGCCCTGGGCCACGGCGACGCCTCGGCGCGCCTGGCCAAGCTGCTCCCCAACGCGGAAGTCCAGACGCTCGAGACCGGCTGCTGCGGCATGGCCGGCCAGTTCGGCCAACTCCGCGAGAAGTACGAGCTCTCCGTGCAGGTCGCCCAGCCGCTCGTGGAACAAGTCAACGCCCTGCGCGCCGGCACGGAGGTCGTCGCCTGCGGCACGAGCTGCCGCAACCAGATCGACCACCTGACCCCGGTGCACCCGCTCCACGTCGCCGAGCTGCTCGCGCAGAACCTCGACGCCGGCGCCGCCTGATCCCCGCCGAGCGCAACCGCGGCGCGGTCGAGCCTGACCGCGCCGCGCTATCCAACCAATACGGGAGCCGCTTCCCGCGCTACTCCTCCGGGAACAGCGCCATCAACGCCTCCGCGAACATCCGATGCCCGCGCTCGTCGGGGTGGTTGATGCTGTTCGCCAGCAGCGTGACATACGGGATCCCCCGCCGCCACAGCTTGCACCACAGCTCCGACGCCTCCGCCACGGCCACGCCCCGCTCCGCCGCGAACGCCCGCAACGCCTGCACATACGGCCGCGGATCGTCGTCGAACTTCGCTGATTCCGCCTGCATCCAGTCCGGTCGCACGAGGTGCGGCGTGATCAACACCACCTCCGCCCCGACGCCCTGGATCATGTCCAGAATCGCGCCGTACTCCCGGCGCACCCCGGCCTCATCCAGATAAGCGTCGTTCACGAACTCGATCGTCACCAGGTCCGGCTTGCGATCGAGCACGTCCCGCTCGAAGTCGTGCTCGCTGCCCTTCGGCGAATCAAGATACTGCCGGCTCGACGCCCCGCCCCACGCCGCCGTGTGCAACGTGATCGGCGTCTCCGGGAACCGCGCCTCCAACAGCCGCAGGAACTGATGCTGATACCATGCGTCCCGATCGGCGTTCACCCCGCCGCCGTTCGTAACGCTGTCGCCCCACGCCACGATCGTCACCGGCTCGCCCGCCCGCAGTTTCGCCAGCGTGCGCGGCAACAGCCGTTCCGCGATCGACGGCCCTTCCTCGCGCGCCGCCGCCGCATCGACCGCCGGGTCGATCGGGTACAGGTTCTCCTCCCCGAACGGGGCGTCCGTCCCATCCCAGAACACATTCGCCAGCGCCGTCAGCCCTTCCGCAAGCTGCGGCGGATACACGATGCACACCCCCGCCTCGCCCGGGATGAGCTGCACGACCCCGTCCGCGTCCGCCGCGATCGTGTCGATCCGCATCGGACGGAACGTGTAGTCCGCATAGACCTCCGCGTCCGCCGCGATCGCCCCGCCTTCCAGCCGACCGACCACCGCCCAGAACGCGTCCAGCTCATAGTCCACGCCCCGCGCGCACACCGCGTCCTCCCCCGGCGCCGTCTTGATCCGCAACGTCTCCGGCAACAGGAGGCCCGTCGCCGAGCACTCCTGCGTCGCCAGCGCCCGCAACGGACGCCCCTTCCAGAACGCGTTCGCTTCCGGTCGCCACACCGGCAGCGCGCCTTGCGGCTCATCCACGACGTCCACCGGCGTCGGCGGCGTCGCCTGCAACACGACCGGCGCGTCCAACGCGATCCGGACCCCGTCGAGCTCCGTCGCCCCCGGGCCCACCACGATCCGGTCCGGCGCCTCCGCCCGCATCGGCATCGCCGCCTCCGGCCACTCCGCGGCGCCGACCGCCGCCCCCAACGCCAACACCGCCATCCACATCACCATGCTACCGCCCTTCCTCTTGGTTCACCGCGCGACCCCGCGACGCCCGCGCCTCGCGACCGCCCCGGCCCCCGCAGCATAGCAGATCGCGCGGACCCCGACGATCCACCCGACCTCACTCGGACCCCTGCATCCTACAACGCCGCCGATACTCACTTGGCGACTCGCCTCGGACCTTCCGATACAGACGGGAGAAGTAGGCGGGATCGTCGTAGCCGGCGCGATAGCACGCCTCTTTCACGGTCGCACCGGGCTCCTCACGCAGCACCGCCTCCGCTCTCCGCAGCCGGGCCTCGATCAGCGCGGCCCTATAGGTCGTGCCCAGGCGTTCCCTGAACACGTGCGAGATCGATGACGAACTCCGACCGACAGCCCGCGCCACGTCCTCCAGACGTATCGGTTCGCCCGCATGCGCGTCTATGTACGCCATGACGCGCTGGAGGAGTACACCTCCGCATGGATAGATCATCCGACGGGACACGATGTACTCGACTATCGCAGAGAAGAGATCGAGGATGCCGTCCAGGCGCTCAGGAGGGTACAGAGGCGCTTGCAGGTATGCATCGCGGAGATCCGAAGCATCCCCGCCCTTCGCTCGCCAGTCCCTCACCACATGGTCGGGCGGAGCGTCGTCGGTGCGGAACTGACCAATCATGATGAATCCCAGCAGCGCCTCGTCATCGCGGTAGATCGGCTTGATGACCTCGTTGAGCCCCGCGTGACACTGGTAACACAGCATCCTCCGCTGCTCGGACGCAAGCCGCTCGTGCGTCGCGTCCATGCTCCGGCAACGGTCGACCCCATAGAGATGGTCCTGCACAAGCCGGCAGTACGCGGCGCACGGCCTGTCCAGCCCCGTTCGCAGCATCCGCCCGTCGGCGCTGAACAGCACGATACGTATCCCGAAACAGACGGTGAAGCTGTCGAACAACCGCTGAGCCTCGCCATCGAACACAAGGTCCAAAGGCAGTCGCATGATTCGCCTCATCCTTCCTCAGGCATCCCGACAACGGTCATCCCAGGAACCAGTGCTTTTCCTGCCTCCACCTTAGCAGATTTGTCCAAGGAATCTGCATCTCCGCCCATTCCCTGCCGCGTCGCGCACTGATACGATCTCAAGCGCAATGGTTGATCCGCGAGCGTCCGGATGCCCGAACTTGGTCCGAGGCAGAGCGGCGCCCGGAGCAAAGGGAAGGAAGGGAAGCATCATGCGCAATAGAGGCTTCACGCTGATCGAACTGCTTGTCGTTATCGCGATCATCGCCATACTGGCGGCCATCCTCCTGCCCGCACTCGCCCGAGCAAGAGAGGCGGCGCGCCGGGCGAGCTGCCAGAACAACCTCAAACAGTGGGGACTGATCCTCAAGATGTACGCCGGAGAATCCAAGTCCGGCGCGTTCCCCGGCGGTATGTACTACTATCCATGGTTCTGGCCGACAACATTCGGCGTAAACTCGATCCAGCTCTACCCCGACTACTGGAACGATCCAGCCATCGCTCGCTGCCCCTCGGACGCAGGAGGCGATCCGCACGGCAACTTCTGGCACATGGAGACCGACTACCCCGCCCAGATCGAGCGCATCACGAAGTCAACCGGCGGCACGGAGCAACAACGCAGGGTCTGTCTGCACAGCAAGCTATCCATGCCGATCTCGTATGTCTACCTGCCCTACCTCGCCACGACCGAGTCGCAGCTCTGCGATGTGATCGTGGCGCAGTTCTATATCGCCCTGGGCATGCGGGACCTCGGCGGGACGGCCTGCGGAAACTACAGCTATGTCGAGAACTACGGCGCGGAACTCGGGAACGTCGATGCGAGTTGCGTGTACCCCCAGGGGATCTGGGTCGCGCAGTGCGACGGCATGATGCCCGGGCAAACGGACATGCCCGGTTACTGGGCAGCCTACGGCGGGTACGACAACGACCGCGTCACGCTGTTGAAGAGCAACTACCCCCGTCTACGTGAAGGCATCGAGCGGTTCGCGATCACGGACATCAACAACCCCGCCGCGGGCGCCCAGGCGCAAAGCGCGATCTTCGTTATGTGGGACGCCTACGGCGAGCAGACGAGTTACATGGACCAGTTCCTTGCGGGCGGCACGGGCGATGAAGGCGGCGGCAGCGGCGTCCTCAGGTTCAACCACGTTCCGGGCGGATCGAACGTCCTCTACATGGACGGCCATACAGAGTTCGTGCGCCTGGAGCAGAAGTCGCCCATGCTCGTCCAGTCCCTCGAGGTCGGCGCTATCGGGGGCAATGCCGCCGGCCGCCCCGGCTACTACAACTACTGGTCGTACCAAGGGGGATTCATGGGCGGGATGGGCTGAGCCCGGCGCCCCCGCGACGCCCGCGCCTCGCGACCGCCCCGGCCCCCGCGGCATGGCAGATCGCGCGGAGTTGCAGCAGCGGACCGGTTCAGTCCACCATGGGCTCCGGGAGGTTCGGTATGCACGCTCGAAACCAACGCAAGGCGGCCCTGCGCCCGCGCATCGCGCCCATCGCGCTCGCCCTCGCACTCTGCGCCGCAACGGCCAACGCCGGAGACGCGCCCATGGACATCCGCCCGGATGCAGACAACCCCGCCATCGTCTTGCGCAACGGCGACGACCTGCTCGCGGTGTCGCTCCGCGCCCCGTGGTTCACCTTCGTCGACCAAGCCGAACCCGTGGGCGGCCGCGCCCCGGACCGCATCGACGGCGACCCGGCGGCGGACGGCGGCCTGACCGTCTCCTATGCCCCGATCCCCGTCACCGACGCGCTCTCGCTCGAAGTCACGCTTATCCTCGGCTGGTCGCCGGAGGAGAACGTGCTGCGCAAGATCGCCGCGTACCGACTCGTCGGCGACGGCGCCCCCTTGCGCCTCCACGAGATCGCTTTCGACGCCTTCCCCGCCGACCGCGTCGAACCGTTCCACGCCGCCCCGCCGCGCAGCTTCCCCGCGTTCCTCCCCGGCTTCTTCGTCGGCATCGAGTTTCCCGCCTCGGCCGTGCGCATCCAGGACGACCGCCTCGTGATCGCCCACCGCCCGCTGACCGACGTCGCCCCCGGCACGCCGCGGGAAAGCCTCACCGCCGTCTACGGCCTCGCCGGCGACGCGACCCCGCGCGAAGCGTTCCACGCCTACATCAACCGCCTCCGTCCCGAACCGAAGGGGCTGCACCTGAACTATAACAGTTGGTGGACCTCCCCCGTCCCGTTCACCGAGGCGGACATCCTCGAACTCATGTCCACCTTCGAGGAGAAGCTCTATAAGGCCCACGGGGTCGCCTTCGATACCTTCACGATCGACATGGGCTGGTCGGATGTCGAGACGGTCTGGGAGATCGATCGCGACCAGTTCCCCGAGGAGTTCACGCGCATCCGCGCCGGCGCCGAGGCCATGGGCGCCCATCTCGGCCTGTGGACCTCCCCCTCGGCCTTCTACGCCGGAGCGGTCGACACCGCCCGCGCCCGCGACGCCGGCTACGAGACGTTCGAGATCCCCTGGGGCGCCGGAAGCGTGCGGCTGCTCAGCCTGGGCGGTCCGAAGTACGCCGCCGCCTACGGCGATCGCATCGCCGACCTCGTCCGCCGGTTCGACATCCGCCAAGTCAAGCTCGACGGCCTCTTCCTCGGCCACGACGACATGGCCGGCCCCTATTCGGCCGAGCAGACCGTTCTCGGCGCCGTCCAGGCCTTCCGCGCCATGCGCAAGGCCAACCCGAACGTCTGGCTCGAGTGCACCTTCGACGCCCACGCCAGCCCGTGGTGGCTGCGCTGGCTCAACTCCGTCATCGGCGCCTTCGGCGACGACTCCCCCTACGGCCGCATCCCCTGCCCCGTCTACCGCGAGAGCTACACCTCCGCCCGCGACTACTTCAACCTGCGCGGGGCCGACCGCCTCCCGTCGCCCATCGCGGCCCAGGAGGTCCTCGGCCTCATCCACCAGAGCCCCGAGTGCTTCATGAACGACGCCGTCGTCACGCTCTCCCGCGGCCACGCCTTCATCCCCATGTACGTCAACCCGAAGTTCATGGACGACGCCCGGTGGGAACGCCTCGCCGACGTCATGCGCTGGGCCCGCGCGAACGAGTCCGTGCTGGTCCGCGGCGCAACGCGCCCCCTGCGCCAACCCGCCTGGCAGGGCGACGCGCCGCCGCGGTTCTCGCACGACGACCCCATGCCGCGCCAGCCCTACGGCTACGCCCACTTCGCGGGACACCGCGCCCTCATCACCCTGCGCAACCCGTGGATCGCCCCGCAGTCCTACCGCGTCACGCTCGACGAACTCGACGTGTCCGACAACGTCTCCGTCGTTTCGCTCTACCCCGAGCCGCGCCTCTACGCCGCCGACCACGACCCGGCTAAACCGCTGCCGATCCCCCTCGCGCCGTACGAAACCGTCGTCTTGTCCGTCGCGACAGAACACCGACTCGACGACCTGCCCCCAGCGTCCGACTGCATCGGCAAGCAGTTCGCCGTCTCCGACGTGTCGTACGACATCGAACGCGCCGTGTTCGACGACGAAGACCCGCCCTACGGCCCCGACTACACCAGCCGACTGGGCGACGTCGCCTCGGCCGCAAGCGTCCTGTTTCGCGGCAAAGTCGAAGCGCTTGCCCCCGACTCCACGATCCTGTTCCTCGTCGAGAGCGAGGTCGCGGTCCCCACGGCCGAGGCCGCGCTCCGCATCGACGGCGTCGACGTCCCGCTCACGACCATCCGCTCCGACCAGGGGTTCGCGGCGTCCAGCGTCCCCGCCGTCGAGCACTGGGTCTTTCTTTCCGCCGAGTTGCCCGAGGGCGAACACGAGATCGAACTCGACGCCCTCATCGCGGGCGAGGAAGGCAAGGTCTCCGCGTGGACGTGGGCCGTCCGGCCCGGCAAGAAGGGCATGCCCTATCCGAACCGCCTTCCCGAGCCCGAGCGCGTGTCGCTCGACGCCGCCGCCCTGATCCCAAAGACCGATCTCGCCGCCGCCGCGGACACCGCGCCCCGGGTTCGACCGAAAACGCGCATCGACGGCATCTACCTCGATTGGCTCGAGCCCGTCTCCGTCGAGCAGGGCTGGGGCGAACTTCAGCGAAACCGCAGCGTGTGGGAGCGTCCCATGACGATCGCCGGCGTGCACTATCTGCGCGGCATCGGGACCCACGCCCCCGCGCGCATCGTCTACGACCTCGCCGGCGCGTACCGCCGGTTCCAGGCCGCCGTCGGCGCCGACAGCGCCGTCCACGGCTCCGTGACCTTCGAAGTGCGCGTCGACGGCGAAAGCCGCTTCGCCACCGACGTCATGCGCCGCGACGATCCCGCGCGCGAAGTCGACATCGACGTCGCCGGGGCCCAGACCCTGGAACTCATCGTCTCGGATGCCGGCGACGGCATCGCGGGAGATCATGCAAACTGGGCCGACGCCAGGCTTCTGCCCTGACGCCGGCCCAGCCGGTCATCCCGTCAATCCTGTCGGATATAGTTCCGCTGGCAATTTGTCCGCGCTAGTGATCGCAGACATTGCCCCCAAGCGATAGACTCCCGTCCAGATACGCCGTCACAATCCGCTCCGGCGTGTCCGCACTCGCGCCGGCCATCACCGCGATGCCCTGCTGCGCAAACAGTCCCTGCGCCCGCTGCCCCATGCCGCCCGTGATCACCGCCGACACCTTCTGTTCCGCAAGCCACGCAGGCAGCACCCCAGGCTCATGCGCCGGCGGCGTCGCCTCGGTCTTCCCCGTGATCTCCTTCTTCTCCGCGTCCACGTCGATCAGCGCGAAGCGCTCGCAATGGCCGAAATGCATGGCGAGCTTTCCGTTCGCCAAAGGAATCGCGATCCGCATAGAGTCAGTCTCCTTGTGTGATTCAGTTCAGTTCAGTTCGGTTTGGTTGCGTCGCGGGCCGACCCGCCCGGGGTCTCGCCCGCCGCCGCCTCAGTTGCTCGAAGGCGCGATCGCGCGCCGCGGCGGCGTCGCCGACGGCAGCCCCTCGATCAGCTCCGTGATCTCCGACCACACGCCGCGCACAGCCTCCGACAGCGGTCCGTCGTTCCACGCCGCCACCGGCGTGGCTGCGAGCTGCGACGCCACCATCGCCCGGTCATACGGCAGCCGGCGCAGCGCCGTCGCCCCACGTTCCCGCGCACGCTGCGCGATGCGCTCGGTCATCTCGGGGTTGATGTCCCACTTGTTCACGACCACTGCCGCCGGCACGCGGAAATGCGCCGCCAAGTCCAGCACCCGATCCAGATCGTGCTCGCCCGACACCGTCGGCTCCGTCACGATGATCAGCAACGACGCGCCCGTCACCGACGCGATCACGGGACATCCCACGCCCGGAGGGCCGTCGACGATCACCAGCGGCGTCCCGCGTTCCTCGGCGCGTTTGCGCGCCTCGTCTCGCACGAATGTCGCCAGTTTCCCGGAGTTCTCCGAGGCGATGCCCAGGCGCGCATGCACCATCGGCCCGTAGCGCGTCTCCGACACGAACCATTCGCCGCAGGTCCGATCCTCGAGGTTGATCGCCAGACTCGGACAGAAATGCCCGCAGACGCCGCATCCCTCGCACCGATACGGATCGATGTCGAACCGCACCTCCCCGTTCTCAACGGTCCGCTTCACCGCCTTGAACCGGCAATGGTACAGACAGTTGCCGCACTGCACGCATTCCTCCTGGTCAATCGTCGCCAGAACGCCGCTCACGAACGGCCCCTGTTCGATCACCTTCGGGTTCAGCAGCAGGTGCAGATCCGCCGCGTCCACGTCGCAGTCCGCCAGCACCGTATCCTTCGCCAGCGCCGCGAACGAGGCCGTAAGGCTCGTCTTGCCCGTGCCGCCCTTCCCGCTGATCAACACGATCTCTTTCGGCCGGCTCATCGCGCCGCCTCCTCATACGCCTCGCTCGCGCGCTTCTCGCCGACCATGCCGACCAGCCGCCGCATCAGCTCCCGCAAGGCGCCCGCCATCTGCGGCGCCCCCGTGATCAGGCTCTCGCCCCGCGAATACGCCTCCGCGATCCGCCGATCCTCCGGGATCTCGAGCAACAGCGGAATCCCTTCCTCCTCGCAGTACGTCTTCACGCACGCCATGCCGATGTCCGACCGGTTCAACACCACCCCGAACGGCAGCTTCAGCACCCGCATCGTCTCGACGGCGATCCGCAGATCGTTCAGCCCAAACGGCGTCGGCTCCGTCACCAGCAGCACGTAGTCCACATCCGTCACCGCCGCCAGCAAGGGACAGCTCGCCCCCGGCGGGCAGTCCACCACGACCATCGGCGGGTCCGTCGACCGCCCCGGCGCCGGGTCCGGCGCGATCGCGCCCTGCTCCCGCACCGCATCGATCACCGGCGTCGCCATCGGCTTGCCCAAGTCGAGCGCGCCCTGCACGAACCGGATGCCGTCGCGATGTCCGATCTCCAGCATCCCCGTCCGCTGCGGCTCCTCGCGAATCGCCTGCTCCGCACAGACCTTCGCGCACCCGCCGCACGCATGGCACAGCTCGGGAAACACGACGGGCTTCGTGCCCATCACGGCAATCGCGTTGAACTGGCAGATCCGCGCGCAGGCCCCGCATCCCGTGCACCGCGACGCGTCGACAACCGGCGCCGGCGTGCGCACCTCGGACGTTTCGACCATCTCCGGATGCAGGAACAGCGCGCAGTTCGGCTCCTCGACATCGCAGTCCAGCAGCGTCATCGGGCCTTGCCACGACTGCGCCAGCCCCACCGCCACCGTCGTCTTGCCCGTGCCGCCTTTGCCCGACGCCACTGCAATCGTATAGGGGTGTGCGTTCAACTCACTCATGACCTATCGCTGCCAGTATCTCTGTCTCGTCCGCCGCGACGGATCCGCCCATCACCTCCGCGATGATCCCGCCGAACATGCGGCCCATCAGCCCCGTGTTCATCGCGGAGACATACACCTTTCCGTCGTCGCCCTCGTACACGCCGAACGCGCACGGCATCAACGTGGACACCTGCGGCTCTTCGCTCAGGATCCGCTGCGCGTACTCCGCATTGCACAGCTCCACGATCCGCACCTGCCGCGCCAGATCCGCCCCTCCCGCTTCGATGGAGGCGTTCATGTTGCGGATCGCCGGATTCGTCCAGCCTTGCTCCTCGATCGCCGCCTTCAGCCGCTCGCACGTCTCATCGAGCCCGTACGCGCTCTCGTGCGTCTTCAGCATCATCTGCGGCATCGCCATCCAGCCGATCACACACGCCAGCGCTAAGCCGACGATGATCCCGACCACACCGGCCAACAGGATCGCCCACCTCTTGCCGCCCGCCCGCCGTCCGTCCGCGCGCTCCACGCCTTGCGTCTCTACGTCTGCCATACGTCTCTACTCCAGTTACGGTCCGCTCCGCGCACCGCGCGCTGGACCCGACCTCTACACCCAATGCGACTCGGAGTCCGGCGACTGCGCCTGCTCCAGATCTCCCGCCAGCACCTGCTGCACGGCCTGTTCCACCGTTCCCTCTTCCACGTAGTACACCGGGATACCCGCGCCCACGAGCAGACTGAACGCCTTCGGCCCGCAGTGCCCCGTCACGATGCCGTCGACTCCGAGGTTCGCGACGATCTGCGCCGACTGCACGCCCGCGCCCTGCGCCGCGTTCAAGTTCCGCGAGTTGTCCACCACTTCATACGCGTTGGTATCGGTGTCCATCACCAGGAACCGCGCCGCCCGGCCAAATCGCGGGTCCACAGCCGCCGACGGGGAATCGCCCGTTGTCGTTATCGCCAGTTTCATACATGCTTCCCTTCTGTCCAAAGACGCATCCGCTCACAGACACACTCCGCGGGACCCGGCTCGCTTCCGTCCGCCGAGCCCCGCATCCGCCGTCGCGTTCAGCGATCGTCGGCGTCTCGGTCGCCTTGCAGCGCATCCAAGCGCCGCGACACTTCATCCAACTGCCGCTTCAACGCGTCCGCCTGGTTCCGCAGCGCGTCACGCTCGACCTCGGGGTCCGGAGCCGCGCCCGCCTGCGGGCCATAGTACGGGCCGACCACCGGCCCAGGCCCCCAGCCGGCGAACCAGCCGCGACCGAACCCGCGTCCGAAACCCATGCCGCGTCCAAACCCGCGTCCGCGGCCCCATCCGCCGCCCGTCACAAACCCGGGCGTCTGATAACCCGCGCAATAGCCCATCGCGCGTCCTGTCATCGGACCCATTCCATTCGGTCCTGATCCATCACCTCGTGGCATCTCAATGCCCTCCTTTCTTGTATTTCTGTATGGCTCTACTACTATTGCCATCTGCCGCGGCCCGATCCCGAGCCGCCGCGGCCGCGACCGCATCGTCCTCGCCCGCGACCCGGCCCCCCGCCTCCGCGAGGGCCCATGCCCGCCAGGCGCCGTCCGCATCCCGGCATACACAGCCGCGGATCCGGTAACCGCTGCTCAACAAATGCCTGCAACACCTCTTCCGTGTCGCCCGCCGTGAACGGCATCACCTCGATGCCGCGCGCCGACAGCATCATCGCCAACGGACGGGACACCGCCCCGCACACCAGCGCGTCAACGCCCAAGTCCGAAACCTCCGCCGCCCGCGCCCCCGGGTCAACCGCCGTGAGCCCCGCCTCCACCGGACCCCGCGCCGAACCGCCATCGACCTCATACACAGCCAGATGCTGGGCGACGTCGAACACCGGCGAGATCCGGCCGTTCCATACTGCGAATGCGACTCTCATCGTGCGTTGTCCTTCATGCCCTGATATGAGCAACAACGGCGCCAATCACAGAGAGACAGACGGATATCGTGCGTAAACCACGTCATACTGGACAGATAGAGGAAAACACGCGCGGCGCCTCGCGCGGCATACCGTCGCACATGCGCGACGCTATAGCGCCGACGCCGTGGCGCCAACGCGACGGTCAGCCCCCGGATCCGTCCCGATCCTCATCCCCCGACCGATTCCGCCCGTCCCGCTCCGGCAACGTCACCCCCAGCCGCTTCAGCTTCCGGAACAACGTGCTCTTGTGCATCCCCAGCGCCCGCGCCGTCGCCTCGCGGTTGTAACCATGCCGCCGCAGCGCATCCCGCAACACCTGCGCCTCCGCCGCCCGCAACGCCGTGTGCATCGTCTGCGAGCTCGTCGGCGCATCCGCACAGAACGGCTCCGGCAGATGCTCCGGCCGGATCGCCCCCTCCGAGCACAGCACGAACGCGTGCTCGATGATGTTCTCCAGCTCCCGCACGTTGCCCGGATAGTCATGCGCCATCAGCAACCCCAGCGCCTCCGGACTCGCGCCCGTCACCTGCTTGCCCTGAATCCGGTTGAACCGCGCCGTGAAATGCTCGACCAGCAGCGGAATGTCTTCCTTCCGACGGCGCAACGGCGGCAGTTCGAGCTGCACCACATTGATCCGGTAGTACAAGTCCTGTCGGAACGCCCCGCTCCGCACCCGCTTCTCCAGATCCTGATGCGTCGCCGCCAGCACCCGCACGTCCACCGTCGTCGACTGCGTCGCCCCCAGCCGCTCGAAGGTCTTGTCCTGCAACACGCGCAGCAGCCGCACCTGCAGCGCCGGGCTGATATCTCCGATCTCGTCCAGCAGCAGCGTGCCGCCTTCCGCCAGCTCGAACCGCCCCGGCTTATCCCGGTCCGCCCCCGTGAACGCCCCTGCCACGTAGCCGAACAGCTCCGACTCCAGCAGCGTGTCCGGCAGTGCGCTGCAGTTCACTGCGACGAACGGCCCCGCGCTGCGCGGCCCCGCCCCGTGGATCGCCCGCGCCAGCAACTCCTTCCCCGTCCCCGTCTCGCCCCGGATCAGCACCGTGCTGTCGCTCGCCGCCACCTGCGGCAACAGCTCGAAGATCCGCCGCATCGACGCGCTCCGGCTCACCAGATCGCCCGCCTCGTAGCGCCCTTCGAGCTCCCGCCGCAGCTCTTCCACCACGCTCAGGTCGCGAAACGTCTCCGCCCCGCCGATCACGCGCCCCTTGCCGTCGCGCAACAGCGCCGTCGACACGCTCACGGGAATCCGCCGCCCGTCCGCATCCACGATGAACGCCTGCCGGTTGATCACCGGCGCCCCCGTCTCGAACGTCGACCGCAGGGCGCAGTCGGTCTCGCACATGCTCGCGCGGAACACCTCCGAGCACCGCCTCCCCAACGCCTCCTTGCGCGGAATCCCCGTGATCCCCTCCGCCGCGCGATTGAACGACGCGATCCGCCAGTCTCCGTCCACGGTGAACACGCCGTCGGAAATGCTCTCGAGTATCGCTTCGGTCGAAGCGATCGGCAGCGGGGAGTCGGTATCGCGGTCAGGGGCGTCGGCCATGGCGATCGCAGCTTACTCCCCCTCGCGCGTCCCCTCAACCCGCGCCCGCGCCGATCCCCAATCAGTACCGCGGCGGCGCGAACACCGTCAGCATCCGCTCCGTCCGCCAGCGAAAAGAACCCCCCAAGGTCCGACCCCAATGCGCGCGGAATCCGCGTCAGCGTCGCCAGCGTCGGACTGTTCTCGCCCCGCTCGATCGCCGACAACGCCGCCGGCGACACCCCCGCCGATACGCCCCCCCGCCTTTGTCCATCTGCGCGGCCATGTGTACAATCAACCGCACACACCGAAGGGCCTGCCTGAGGCCTGTCACCGCGGCCTTTTCGAGCTGGAGAGGGAATCATCACGATGCCAATGGAACGAGAAGCCCAAGGCGCCGCCCTTCAGGGCAGTCAGCGCGTCACCACCCGCGTTGAGACCCACGGCGAGCCGAAAATCGGAATCGAAGAGTTCATGTCCATCTGCGAACGCTTCGGCTTCTCCGTCGACACGCTCGAACGCATCCGCGCCGTCGTCTCCGAGGAAGACTGGGGCGAAGGGCCCTTCCTCGCCAACTACTACTCCGGGCTTCCCGAGACCAAAGTACAAGCGTTTGAGCGCGCCGCCCGCGAGATCTTCGGCGTTCCCTACGCCATGGGCCTCAGCTCCGGCACCGGCGCCCTTCACGCCGCCCTCGTCGGCGCAGGCGTCGGTCCCGACACGGAGGTGATCTGCGCCGCCCTCGGCTTCTTCGCCACCGCCAGCGCCGTCATGCTCACCGGCGCGACCCCCGTCTTCTGCGATGTCGACGACTCGCTCCACCTCGACCCGACCAAGCTCGAAGCCCTCATCACCCCGAAAACCGTCGCCATCGCCCCGACCCACGTCATGGGCGCCGTCTGCGACATGGGCCCCATCATCGAGGTCGCCCAGCGCCGCGGACTCAAGGTCATCGAAGACTGCGCACAGGCGTGCGGCGCGACCTATCGCGGCGCCTACGTCGGAACCCTCGGCGACTACGGCTGCTTCAGCATCTCCGCCTACAAGATCGTCGGCGGCGGCGAAGGCGGCCTCCTCCTCGCCAAGTCCCACGAACTCTGGGAGCGCGCCGCCCAACTCGCCGAAGCCGGCGGCCTCTGGCGTCCCGACCGCTTCGCCCCCCCGCGCTACGCCGGCGAACTCTTCCCCGGCACCAACTACCGCATGTCCGAACTCGAAGCCGCCGTCGACGTCGTCCAGCTCCGTAAGATGCCCGACGCCGTCGCCCGGTTCCGTCGCGCCAAGCGCGCCATCCTCGACCGCCTGCAAACCTATCGCGAGATCCAGCCGCAGCGGTCCAATGACCCCGACGGCGACGTCGGCTACACCCTGCGGTTTTTCCCCCGCGACGTCGAGCTGAGCGCACGCATCGCGGCCGACCTCCGCGCCGCCGGCGTCGACGCCGCCGCGCGCGGACCCAACGCGGCCCCGGATTGGCACAGCTACGCCTACATGTACCCCCTCCAAACCCGCAGCGCGTGGCCGCCGCCCGCCTGCCCCGTCTGCGACGACCTCTTCGAACGCATGGTCACGGTGTCCGTCAACCAGTGGTCCACCGACGACCACTGCCGCCGCATCGCCGACGCCATGAACGCCGTCTTCGACAAACACTGCACACGCGACGACAACGCCCGCGCCTGGCGCTGAACAACACCCAATAACGGAAGGAATGCCCCCAATGCGCGTAATGGCTTTCAGCCCCCACCCCGACGACGTCGAACTCTTCTGCGCCGGCGCCCTCGCCAAGTACAAGGCGCGGGGACACGACGTCGCCATCACCCTCGTCACCAACGGCAACGTCGGCTCCGAGACGCTGCCCCCCGACGAAATCGCCCGCATCCGCGTGCAGGAGGCCCGCAACTCCGCCGCGATCATCAACGCCGAGTTCCACTTCCTCGGTTACGACGACGAGTTCCTCTACGACTCCCCGGACGTCCGTCGCGCCTTCATCGATGTCATCCGCGCCTTCCGCCCCGATCTCATCCTCTGCCCCGACAAGGACAACGACTACATCCCCGACCACACCCGCACCGGCCAGCTCGTCTGGGACGTCCACAAGATGGTCACCGTGCCCAACATCCCCACCGAGCACGCCCCCGCCGAACACACCTACGAACTCTGGTACTACGACACCGGCGCCGGCATCGGCTTCACCCCTGAGGTCTACGTCGACATCACCGACTACTGGGACAAGAAGGCCGCCATGATCGAGGCGCACGAAAGTCAGGCCGCCTGGCTCAAGGACCAGTACGACGTCCCCGCCACCTACTATGGCGAGACCCTCTCCCGCTTCCGCGGATTCCAGAGCGGCTGCGCCTACGCCGAAGCCTTCCGCAAAGCGCGCATGTTCCCCCAGGCCGTCTCCCCCGACGCCCTGATCCCCACCTTCATCACGCCGTAGCGCCGCCGCTCGCATACCCCGCCCAATCCATTCGAGGCGGATGCCCCCTCACACGCCGGGCATCCGCCTCTTCTCCATCCGCCCCGCGCCCCGATCCCCCCCATCCGCATCTCATCGCCCCATCGCTCAGTCCGCCCTATCCCCCTGCACCCCAGTCGGTTGCCAAGCCGATCGCCGCCGCCGACGCTGTACCATGTATACTATGCTCATGCTCTTATAGCAGTACCCCATGTGTTATTCTTATCTACTATGGACACTTGCCGTTCAAATCGTTCTGTGCTATTCTATTCGCTGTTTTCACTAGCGAAACAACAACAAGGAGAGGAGGATCATGCAAACCGAAGAGCAAAAGCCCCAATCTACGGAAACGCCCGTTCCGGCGCAGGACTTCGGAGATGATCCCATTTCGCAACGCGATACGAATCACTATCAGATGGAGTATGTCCATTCGTTCGTCGAGAAATGGGATGAACTCATCGACTGGGACCGCCGCGCCCAAGGCGAAGGCGGTTTCTTCATCGACCGCCTCAAGGAGCTCGGCGTACAGCGGGTCCTCGATGTCGCCACCGGCACCGGCTTCCACAGCGTCCAACTCCTCCGTCACGGATTCGAGGTCACCAGCGTCGACGGGTCCCCCTACATGCTCAGCAAAGCCTTCGAGAACGCGCGCCGCCGCGGCTACGTGCTCCGCACCATTCACGCCGACTGGCGCATGCTCACCCGCGATGTGCACGAGCGGTTCGACGCGGTGATCTGCCTGGGCAACTCATTCACCCATCTGTTCAACGAGCGCGATCGCCGCAAGGCCCTCGCCGAGTTCTACTCCGTTCTCGAGCACGACGGCGTGCTCGTACTCGACCAGCGAAACTATGACGCGATACTGGACGATCAGTACTCGACGGATCACACCTATTACTACTGCGGCGAGGATGTTCGCGCCGAACCCGAGTACATCGACGACGGACTCGCGCGGTTCCGCTACGTCTTCTCGGACGACTCCGTCTTCCACCTGAACATGTTTCCCCTGCGGAAAGACTACCTCCGCAAGCTGATGACCGACGTAGGGTTCCAGCGCGTCATCACCTATGGCGACTTCGAGGAAACCTATCGCGACGAGGACCCCGACTTCTTCATCCACATCGCCGCGAAGAAGTACCAGCAGGATGAGGAGTACTCCTCGCCCACGCGCACGGCCCGCGAGTACTACAACAGCGATGACGCCGACTCGTTCTACCACACTATCTGGGGCGGCGAAGACATCCACGTCGGCATCTACGAGAACGACGCCGACACCATCTTCGACGCCAGCCGGCGTACGGTCGAGCGCATGCTTTCCATGCTGCCCAAGCTCAACCGCCGCTGCCGCGTCCTCGATCTCGGATCCGGCTACGGCGGCGCCGCGCGCCATATCGCCAGCCAGACCGGCGCGCGCGTCGTCTGTCTGAACCTGAGCGAGAAACAGAACGAACGCAACCGGCTCGCGAACAAGAAGGCAGGACTCGAAGACCTCGTCGAGGTGATCGACGGCACGTTCGAGGACATACCCTTCCCGGACAACTGGTTCGACGTCGTCTGGTCCGAGGATGCCATCCTCCACAGCGGCGATCGCGCCCAAGTCCTCACCGAAGCCAACCGCGTGCTGAAGCCCGGCGGCTCGCTCATCTTCACCGACCCCATGCAGAGCGACGACTGCCCCGTGGGCGAACTGCAACCGGTCTACGATCGGATCCTGCTCGATTCGCTCGCTTCCTTCAGCTCCTACCGCCAGATCGCCGCGCAGCTCGGCATGCAGGAAGCCGACATCGTCGATCTCTCCGAGCAGCTTCCGCGCCATTACGCGGCCGTACGGGCTGACCTCGAGCGCCGCTATCAGGACCTCGTCAAGCACGTCAGTCGCGAGTATCTCGATCACATGCTCGCCGGGCTGCAACACTGGGTCGACGGCGGCGAGAGGGGCTATCTCACTTGGGGCATTCTCCACTTCCGAAAGGAGGCATGAGCCAATCCATGGATGACGCTTGTACGAACCCATCGCCTGGCCAAGTAAGATGGAAGGGGTTCATCATGAACCCCTTCGTCTTCTTCATCGCAGCCATCCTGATCTGCGGCTTCGTCGTGATCGGCGTCACCTTCACAGAGGCCGTCGCGACCCGGGTCGAGGCGCTCCAATCATTCATTGTTCAGACCTTCGGCTGGTTCTACATCGCCTCAGTCGGCGGCATCGTGCTGTTCGTAATCTGGCTGATGTTCTCCCGCTTCGGCAACATCCGCCTCGGACCCAATGACTCGCGCCCGGAGTACAACAGACTCACCTGGTTCGCCATGCTATTCAGCGCAGGCATGGGGATCGGCCTGCTGTTCTACAGCGTCGCCGAGCCCATCCTGCACTACAGCCACCCGCCGCGCGGCGAAGGCGGCACCATCGAGGCCGCCACGGCCGCCATGAACCTCACGTTCTTCCATTGGGGCCTGCACCCGTGGGGCATCTACGCCCTCGTCGGCCTGGCGCTCGCCTACTTCGGCTACCGCCGCGGTCAACCCCTCACCATCCGTTCCGCGTTCTACCCCGTCCTCGGCGAACGCATCCATGGCCCCATCGGCAATCTCATCGACATCACGGCCGTCGTCAGCACGCTCTTCGGCGTCGCCACATCCCTCGGCCTCGGCGTCATGCAGATCAACACCGGACTCGGCGTCGTCTTCGGCACGCCGGACAGCGTCGCGATCCAGATCGGCCTCATCGCCGGCATCACCGCCGTCGCCACGGCTTCAGTGGTCTCCGGCGTCAACGTCGGCATCCGACGGCTCAGCGAATTCAACGTCACCGTCGGAGCCCTGCTCTGCATCTTCGTGCTCGTCGCGGGTCCCACCGTGTTCCTCGCCAAGTTCCTGATCCAGAGCACCGGCTACTACCTCCAGAACCTGCCCGGGACCACCTTCTGGACCGCCACCTTCCGCGGCGAGGACTGGCTCGCCGGCTGGACCGTCTTCTACTGGGGCTGGTGGATCTCCTGGTCCCCCTTCGTCGGCATGTTCATCGCCCGCGTCTCGCGCGGCCGCACCATCCGCGAGTTCATCATCGGCACCCTCCTGTGCCCGTCCATCGCG
Organism: Candidatus Hydrogenedentes bacterium UBA6118; assembly: GCA_002422525.1. GTDB lineage: Bacteria > Hydrogenedentota > Hydrogenedentia > Hydrogenedentales > SLHB01 > UBA6118. The sequence continues at coordinate 40,127 of DIWA01000077.1, read as the reverse complement.
ACCTTCGTGTGGCTCAGCGTGTTCGGCGGCACCGCCATGCATCAGGAGATGAACGTCGGCGGCATCGCCGAAGCCGTCGATGCCGACATCACCATCGCGCTGTTCGAAATGCTCGGCAACCTCCCCTGGGGAGCCATCTCCAGCGTCGCGGCCACCCTGGTGATCATCTCCTTCTTCGTGACCTCGTCCGACTCGGGCTCCCTGGTGATCGACATCATCACCTCCGGCGGCCATCCCGATCCCCCCATCCGCCAGCGCCTGTTCTGGGCCATCCTCGAGGGCGTCGTCGCCGCGACCCTGCTCTACACCGGCTACCGATCCGGCAATCCCAGCGGCGGCCTGATCGCCTTGCAGACGGCGGCCATCACAACCGCGCTCCCGTTCTGCATCATCCTGGTGCTCATGGTCTACAGCATCTGGCTCGGACTGCATCAGGAGCACGTGTCGCACCGACGGCCCGAGTTCACCCCGCCGGAGATGCTCGCGCTACCCGCGCGGAATCCCACGAAGGCGGAGTGATCCGCGGCCGCTGCGCCGCCATTCCCTCCGAACCGCTCTCACCGGCGGCGGGGTCTCCCGGCCCTGCCGCCGTTTCCATGCGCAGCCGCATCCCCCCGCGCCGCCGACGCGATCTCACCCCGCTCCCTCAGGTACTATGAAGGCGTCGGTCGAAGCCCCCGGCTGACCCCGACCCCGACGAATCCTGGAAAGGCGCTTAATGGATCTCCTGCTCACACTCACCCTGGCCCTCGGCATCGCCCTTACCCTCGGCGCCGTCTGCCAGCGGTTGCGCGTCTCCCCCATCGTCGGCTACCTCGTCACGGGAGTCGTCGTCGGGCCTTTCTCGCCCGGCATCACCGCCAACATCGAGATCGCCAACCAGCTCGCCGAGGTCGGCGTCATTCTCCTCATGTTCACCGTCGGCATCCAGTTCCGCATCCAAGACCTCTGGGCCGCCCGGCGCGTCGCCCTGCCCGGCGCCGTCCTGCAAGCCGCCGGCTCCATCCTCCTCGGCGGCCTCATCGGCTGGCTCTTCTGGGACAGCGTTCTCTCCGGCCTCGTCCTCGGCGTCGCCATCTCCGTCTCCAGCACCGTCGTCATGGCCCGCGTCCTCCTCGAAACCCACCAGCTCGACTCCCGCCCCGGCCGCATCGCCCTCGGCTGGACCGTCGTCGAGGACTGGATCACCGTCATGGCCCTCGTCCTCCTCCCCAGCATCGCCGCCATCGCCGCCGGCACAGGCGGCGTCACCAGCTCCATCGCCACCGTCAGCCTCGCCATCGGCCGCGTCATCCTCCTCTTCGCCATCGTCCTACTCGGCGGCGGCTACCTCGTTCCCCGGATCATGGGCGTCATCGCCAAGCTGCGATCCCGCGAACTCTTCACCCTGGCCACCCTCGTCGTCGCCCTCGGCGTCGCCGCACTCGCCAACCGCGTCTTCGGCGTCTCCAACGCCCTCGGCGCCTTCCTCGCAGGCATCGTCGTCGGCCGCTCCCGCATGAACCTGCAAGCCGCCTCCGACGCCCTGCCCTTCCGCGACGCCTTCGCCGCCCTCTTCTTCGTCGCCATGGGCATGCTCTTCAACCCCGCCACCCTCCTCGACAACCTCGGCCTCACCCTCGCCGTGCTCGCCATCGTCCTCATCGGCAAACCGCTCATGGGCTTCGTCCTCGTCCAGCTCCTCGGCAGCCCCACCGGCATCGCCTGCACGGTCGCCCTGTGCCTCGCGCAGATCGGCGAGTTCAGCTTCATCCTCGCCAACTTCGCCCAGGCCATCCAGCTTGTTCCCGGCGACCCCAGCTCTTCGCTCATCCCGGCGCAGGCCTACAGCGTGCTCATCTCCGTCTCCGTGCTCGTCATCCCGCTCAACCCCGTGCTCGTCCGCCTCGCCCCCAGGCTCGAAGCCTGGTTCAAGGCCCGACCGCATATCTGGCGACAGATCAACCGCTTCGCCGAACACCGCCCCGCCCACATCGACAACATCCCCGAGGAGGGGCGCATCCAGGCCATCGTCGTCGGCTACGGTCCCGTCGGCCGCACCGTCACCCGAATCCTGCGCGACTTCGACATCCAACCCATGATCATCGAGCTGAATCTCAAGACCGTCGAGAAGCTCTCCAACGCCGGCGAGCACGTCATCTTCGGCGACGCCAGCCGCCAGGACATCCTCGTTGCGGCCGGCGTCAAGGACGCCGAGTACCTGGTCGTCACCTTGCCCGAGCTGCTCACGCGCGCCCCGATCGTCGCCACCGCCCGCCTGCTCAACCCCGACATCTGCATCCTGTCCCGTGCACGCTATCTGCAGGAACGCCTCCTCCTCGAAGAACTCGGCGCCACGACCCTCTGCTTCGAGGAAGGCGAGGTCGCCGCCGCCCTCGGCAAGGAACTGCTCGAGTGCCTCGACGCCCTGCCCGACGCCATCGACGAAGAGCTGCGCCGGATTCGATCGGAGATGGCGGCGCCCCCCCGCGAAGCCTCCGGCGGCTAGACCGGCCCCGCCGCCGCCCGACAACGAGAAAGGAAGAACTCATGGACGAACGCCCGTCCTTCCCCCACTGGAACGGACCCCTGGAACACGAAACCGACTGGTTCGGCGCCCTCGCCGCCCTGTCGCGCTACCTCCGCGGCCCGGACGGCTGCCCCTGGGACCGCGAGAAGTCGATGCGCGACTTCGCCGGCTACGCCAGGGAAGAGAGCGACGAGCTGCTCGAGGCCATCGAATCCGGCGACAAGCCGCACATCGAAGAGGAATGGGGCGACGTCTTCTTCGTCCTCCTCGCCGCCGGCGCCGCCGCCGAGCATGAAGGCGTGTTCACCATCGCGTCCGCCCTGGCCCGCGCCCACGAAAAGATGATCCGCCGCCACGACCACGTCTTCGGCGACGCCCCCGTCGAATCCTCCGAGGCCGCCGTCGCGCGCTGGAACGAAGTAAAGGCCCGAGAGCGCGGGGAGAGCTAGATCTCCCGCCGCACGCTCCCGGGCCTCGCCTGCTTGCGCAGCGACCGCCGCGTCGCGCCCTAGACGCCGTCCTCCTGCGCCTGCACCACCGCCATCGCCGTCATGTTGATCACGTCGATCTCGTTGAAGCCGCCGTACTGCAACACGTGCATCGGCTTGCGCATCCCCAGCAGGATCGGCCCGATCACCTCCGCCCCGCCGATCCGCTGCACCAGCTTGTACGCCGCGTTCGCCGACGACAGGCACGGGAACACCAGCACGTTCGCCCCGCCCTGCAACGTCGAGAACGGGAAGTCCTTCTCGATGATCTCCGGCGACACCGCCGTGTCCGCCTGCATCTCCCCGTCGATCATCAGCTCCGGATCCCGCGCACGCACCAGCTCCACCGCCTGGCGCATCTTCTCCGACTCCGGCGTCCGGGCGCTCCCGAAGTTGCTGAACGACACCATCGCGATCCGCGGCTCGATGTCGAACCGCCGCACCTTCCGCGCGCACATCAGCGCGATGTCCGCCAGCTCCTCCGCCGTCGGCTGCACATTCACCGTCACGTCCGCGAAGAAGAACACCTTCTCCCGGCACACCACCATGTTCATCGCCGCCACCCGGTGCACGCCCTCGCGCGTACCGATGATCTCCAGCGCCGGCCGCAGCGTGTCGCGATAGCTCGTCGTCAGGCCCGAGATCATCCCGTCCGCGTCGCCGTGGTGCACCATCAGCGCGCCGAAGTAGTCCCGCATCATCATCAGCTCGTGCGCCGCCTGCCGGTTCACGCCCTTCCGCCGCCGCAGCTCATACAGGTGCTCCTCGTAGTGATCGTGGACCTCCGTGTCGCGCGGGTCGATAATCTCCGCCCCGGCCAGCACGTCCAGGCCCATCTCACGACACACCGCCTCGATCCGCGCCTTCCGTCCGAGCAGGATCGGCTTCGCCATCCCCTCGTCCAGGATCCGCTCGCACGCCTTCAGGATCGGCGGATGCTCGCCCTCCGGATACACGATCCGTCGCGGGGCCGACCGCGCCTTGTTGATCACCACGCGCATGATCCGCCGCGAATACCCCAGCCGCCCCTCCAACCGCTCGCGGTACGCGTCGATGTCCAGCGTGATCCCCGCCACGCCCGAGTCCATCGCCGCCTTCGCCACCGCGACCGCCTCCCACAGCAACACGCGCGGGTCGAACGGCTTCGGGATGATGTAGTCCCGGCCGAACTTCAGCGCGTTCACCCGGTACGCGTTCAGCACCTGATACGGCACAGGCTCCTTCGCCAAGTCCGCCAGCGCCCGCGCCGCCGCCAGCTTCATCTCATCGTTGATCGCCCGCGCACGCACATCGAGCGCGCCCCGGAAGATGAACGGGAACCCCAACACGTTGTTGATCTGGTTCGGATAGTCGCTGCGCCCCGTCGCCATGATCAGATCGTCCCGCACGGTCATCGCGACCTCCGGGTCGATCTCCGGATCCGGGTTCGCCATCGCGAACACGATCGGGTCGTCCGCCATCGACCGCACCATCTCCGGCGTCACCACGCCGCCCACCGACAGCCCGCCGAACACGTCCGCCCCTTCCATCGCCTCCGCCAGCGTGCGCGCGTCCGTGTCCACCGCCAGCGCCTCCTTGTACGGATTCATGTTCTCCGTCCGCCCGCGATAGATCACCCCCTTCGAGTCGCACAGCAGCATGTGCTCCGGGCGCACGCCCAACGCGATGTAGAACCGCGCGCACGCCACGCCCGCGGCCCCCGCCCCGTTGAACACCACCCGCACCTGGTCGATCGGCTTGCCCACGATCTCGAGCGCATTCAGCAGCGCCGCTCCCGAGATAATCGCCGTTCCGTGCTGATCATCGTGGAACACCGGAATGCCCATCGTCTCCTTGAGCCGCTCCTCGATGTAGAAGCACTCCGGCGCCTTGATATCCTCCAGATTGATCCCTCCGAACGTCGGCTCCATCAACTGCACCGCCCGGATGATCTCATCCGGATCCAACGTGTTCAGCTCGATGTCGAACACGTCCACATCCGCGAACCGCTTGAACAGCACCCCCTTGCCTTCCATCACCGGCTTGCCCGCCGCCGCGCCGATGTTGCCCAGCCCAAGCACCGCCGTGCCGTTGCTCACCACCCCGACCAGGTTTCCCCGCGCCGTGTAGTCGAACACCTTCTCCGGGTCCGCCTCGATCTCCCGACACGGCGCCGCCACCCCGGGCGTATACGCCAGCGACAGGTCGCGTTGGGTCTGACACGGCTTGGTCGCAACGACCTCGATCTTCCCCCGTCGGTCCCGCTGGTGGTAGTGCAGTGCGTCTTCTTTCAAGGACATTGCGATCCCCTCGTTCGGCAGTCTGTTCAGCGGCCTCAGCGCCGCCGGGTCGCGATCGACCGGTTCCCTGCAGCCGCCCGCATTATAGCGACCGGGCGCGGTCGCACGCGATGGCGCCCGCGCCCGACCTCGTCATCGCCGCCGTCGTACGCCTCCGCGCGGTATGCGCAGCCCCGGCCCTTCCTCCTGCGCCGCCCTGCGCAGCTTCCGGATCGATCGCCGCACGCCGCGGTACACCGTCGTCGGATTCACCCCGATCCGCGCGCCCGCCTCGCGATAGGTCAGCCCCTGGAAGTAGTACAACTCAACCGCCCGACGCTCCGCCGGCGTCAACCGCCGCGCCATCTGACGCCGCACCCATCGCAGCAGCCGCGCCCGTTCCTTCCCCTCCGCGACCGCCTGCGCGCGATCCTCCTCCGTCTCATGCCACAGACTCTGCTCGTTCGTGAACGCTTCCATCCACCCCGGCAGCGCTGTCAGCTCCCCTTTCGGCCATCTGTCTCTCATGCTAAGGCGCCTCCATTCAGCCGGCCCGTCCGGCTTGAAGGTCACCGTAGCGTCCCCCGCCCCGCGCTGCCCCATAGCAAGGCGCTATTCACCCTATAGTTCTTCTATGGAGGGACCGGTATGGATGGAGCGATAGGAGCGGAGCGATGCGAATGGATCGGGCGCGCCCCCGGCGAGGACCGCCGCGCGCAACCCGTCCCTACAGATACCCCTGCGACTCGAGCACCTCGAGATCGTGCCGCCGCAGGTCCTCGAACTGCTCCTCGTCGCGCGAACGCCGCGGGAACAGCTCCTCCCACATGTCGATGCGCTTCTGCAACGCTTCGACGCGCCCGGGGTCCGTCTCCGCCAGGTTCCGCTCTTCCCCCGGGTCCGCCTCCAGGTCGAACAGCTCCGCCTCCGGGCCCCCGACGATCAACTTCCACGTCCCTTCGACAACTCCCTGCCGCACCGGCGGCAGTTGCGTCAGCAACTGGCGCACCCCGGGGATCCGCGGCACGGCCCCGCCATACGTCTCGAACACGCGGACCCGATCCCCCGCCGCATCAGGGTCCAGCAAGTCGATCCCCAGCATGCCGGCGAAGGGCTCCAGCCCGGCGACGGACAGCAGCGTCGGCCCGATGTCGATCCCCCGCGCCGGCAGGTCGGTCCGGCCCGGCGCGACGCCCGGCCCCGAGATCATCAACGGCACGCGCATCGTCGTCTGGTACCCCCGCCGACCATGCCCCACGTACTCGTGCTCGTGCAGGCTTTCCCCGTGGTCCGCCACGAACACGATGAACGTCTTCTCCTTCGGCAGCGCCTCCAGCAGCCGCCCGATATGGTGGTCCGTGTACGCAACCTCCGAGTCGTACCGCGCCCGCGTCTCGGCCACCTCGTCGAGCTTACGCAGCTTCCGCCCGTCCGGGTTGAACCGACGATGGAACCGGTACGGCGCGTGCGGGTCGGAGTAGTGAATCCACGCGAAGAACGGCCGCGTCGCGTCGCGCTTCTTCAGCAGCTTCAGCGCCGCATCCGTCACACCCGCCGCATACCGCTCCGACACGAGGAACAGCCACCGGAAGCTCCGCAGCTTGTCGTCGTAGACGTCGAACCCCCGGTCCAACTGCGCCACCGACGCGCGCAACGTCCAGTTGCTCTGCACGCAGAAGGTCTCATACCCCGCCGCCTGAAACGCCTCCGTCGCCAGCGGCGTGTCCTCCGGCATCGGCAATCCGTTCCGCGTCGTCCCCGTCTCCCGCGGAAAACGCGACGACAGCATCGCGCCGAACGACGGCCCCGTCAGCGGGATTTCCGTCAGGCAGTCCTCGAACACGAGCGAACGCTCGGCCAGATCGTCCAGATGCGGCGTGGCATCGAGCGGATACCCGTAGCACCCGAGCCGGTCCGCCCGGAGCGTATCCACGGACAGGAACACCACGTTCGGCGGGGCGTCATCCGCCGCCGCGCGCAGGCACGCCCCTCCCCCGATCAGACCGACGAGCGCGACCATGCGCATGGGCAACGAAGATCGATGCAAGCCTGACCTCAAGACCCCGTCTCGGACGGCTCCCCCGTCTCGGACGGCTCCCCCGTCTCGGGGGCCTCCGTCTCGGGGGCCTCCGCCTCCGCGGGCGGCGCGACCGGATCCTCATCGCCGTGCGTGATCACCACCCGACACGTACGCTGCAACGGCGCGACCCCGTGTTCCGTCTTCACCACCACGACGTTGTTGTTCCGGTCGTACCCCGTGAACTCAATCGTGAACTCGCCCGCCGGCGCCAGGAACGGCGGCCACACGTCCAGCGACCAGATCCCGTCGCCCGCTTCGGCATCCGGCGGCTCGCCGTCGTCGCGCAGCCGGAACTTCATCCGCCGGTCCTCCTGCACCACGCCGACCACATCCTGCACGATGCCGTACCGGTCCTTCACTTCCACCGTGATGACCGCCTCATCTCCCGGCCGAAGCACGCTCGGCTCGATCCGAGCGCTCTCAAACCGCGGCTGACGCCCAAGCGTATTGCATCCGGCCGCCAACGCTGCCAGCAGCACGCCGGCCAACAGACGACGAATCATGTACCGCTCTCCCATGGGTTTCATGCACAGGCAAGCCTAGCGCAGCCCGTCGCGCCCGTTCAAACGCCGCGACCCGCCATTTCCAACGCCTATCGCCCCTGCCGATCCCGGCGCATCAACAAGTCGCGCAATCCAATGATCGTCTTGGCGTCTTCGAACCGTCCTCCCGCCAGGCCCCGCTCCACCTCATCCAGCGGCATCCGCACCGCCTCCACCCGCTCGTCGTGGTCCAGACGCTGCGCCGTCCGCTCCAGATCAAACCCCGCGTAGACATGCATCCGCTCGCTCAACACCCCCGGCGAGCAGAAGAACGACGCCACATGCTCCAGCCGTCCCGCGCGGTACCCCGTCTCCTCCTCCAGCTCCGCCGCCGCGCGCGCTATCGGCTCCTCCCCCGGCTCCAGCCGTCCCGCCGGCAGCTCCAGCAGCGTGCGCCCCACCGCGAGCCGATACTGCCGCACCAGCAGCGCCTCACCGTCCGCAAGCGCCGCGACGCACACCCCGCCCCCGTGCAGCACCACTTCCCGCGGCGCGATGTACCCGTCTGCAAGCCGCGCCGTGCCCGCCCGCACCTCGATGATGTTCCCCCGGAACTTCGTCTCGCACGACACCCACGTCTCCATATCACTCCTCTCCGCCGGTCTGACGCCCCTGGGCCTTCCCCCGACTGCGCGCATATGCTCCTGGTTCGCTGCAGAAACGCTCGCAATTCATCCGATAATCCGCGCCGCTCGACCCGGACAGCGCAAAAGCGCACGCCGAAGTGCAAATCGTCGACGCGATGGGCTATAATCCGGCCCAATCCCCCGGCGAATCAACTACGATAGGTGAGGTACATGGACAACACGCTGCAACAACTCATCGACATGTCGCGCTACCTGGGCGATCCGGGCAAGGACTTCGCCATGTTGGGCGAGGGAAACACCTCCGCGAAGATCGACGACGACACCTTCTACGTCAAGGCCTCCGGCACGACCCTGTCCACCATCGACGGCGCCGGGTTCGTCAAGGTGTCGATCTCCAAGGTCACCGGCATCCTCGACGATCCCGCCGCCGGCGACGATGACGTAACCCGCGTCCTCAAAGAGGCCTGTGTCGACCCGAGCGAGACGCGGCGTCCCTCCGTCGAGACCGTCCTTCACGCGATCCTCCTGCAGTTCCCCGAGTTCAAGTTCGTGGGCCACACCCATCCCGTCTACACGAACACCATCCTCTGCTCCAAATCCGCCGAAGACATCGCCAACGGCCGCCTCTTCCCGGACCAGATCGTGTCGATGGGCCCCCGCTCCATCTTCATCCCCTACGTCGACCCCGGCCTCACGCTCGCGCGGGAAGTACGGCAGCGCCTCCAGCGTTTTATCGAAGACGAGGGCATGCTCCCGCTCACCATCGTCATGCAGAACCACGGCCTCATCACCATGGCCGACTCGCCCAAGGGCGTCATCAGTTGCATGGAAATGACCGAGAAGGCCGCGCGCATCCTCGTCGGCACGTACGCCCTCGGCGGCCCCAACTTCCTGCCGCCCGAGCAAGTCGAGCGCATCTTCTCCCGTCCCGATGAGAAGTACCGCATGAAGAGCATCGCGGGCGCCGGCTGAGCAGCCCGCTTCCGCCCGAGCCGACCCCGAAACCCTCGCCGAACGCCGCCCCCCGCGGCGTCGGCGCAGATCGACAGAATCGACAGAGAGGATTCAGACTGTGAGCACGACAATCGACAAATACAAGAAGGCCGACGCCCCCTTGCCCGATTCCTACCTCGCATGGCTCGTCTACGGCGCCGGGTTCGAGAACGTGGGCCGCGACGGCAAGCCCGAGCAGGTCCCCCTCCGCGAGCTGAAGGACAACGAGATCCTCTGCCGCGTTGACGCCGTGGGCCTGTGCCTGTCCGACGTCAAGATCATCAACCAGGGCAACAACCATCCCCGCCTGCTCGGGCGCGACCTCGCCAAGGAGCCCACCGTGCTCGGCCACGAAGCCTCCATCACCGTCGTGAAGGTCGGCAAGAACTGGCAGGGCAAGTTCAACATCGGCGAACGCTACATCGTCCAGGCCGACATCTACGTCGACGGCGTCACCTGCGCCTTCGGCTACCGGATCCCCGGCGGCCTCCAGCAGTTCTGCTACCTCGACGACCGCGCCCTCGACGGCGACGACGGCAACTACCTGCTCCCCGTGAAGCCCGAGACCGGATACAGCCAGTCCGCCCTCAGCGAGCCGTGGGCCTGCGTAGAGATGTCCTATAACCTCCAGGACCGCTTCGAGCCCACCGGCGGCCCCGTGCTCATCGTCTCCGACGACGCCGACGCCCAATGGTGTGCCGACCATCCCGACGCCACGGTGCTGCCCCGCTCGCTCGACGACCTCTCCGACGACGACAAGTTCGACGACATCCTCCTGTCGGAGCCCACGCCCGAGCTCGTGACGCGCCTCGCCGATCACCTCAACAAGGGCGGCGTCATGTACCTGCTCGGCGCCCCCGCCGAGCTCGGCGCCTGCTCGATCGACATCGGCCGCATCCACTACGACGACATCCGCTTCTACGGCGGCGGCCAGCTCGTCAGCGACATCCAGGCCGCGAATAGCCGCTGCGACCTCCTGCCGCAAGGCGCGTCCATCTTCATCGGCGCCGGCGGACCCATGGGTCAGATGCACGTGCAACGCGCCATCGAAGTCGCCTGCGGATCCCGCACCGTCGTCGTCACCGACCTCGACCGCTCCCGCCTCGACCACATCGAGAAGCGCTTCGGCAACCTCGCCAAGGCCAAGGGCGTCGCCCTCCACTGCCTCTGCGCCGATGACTTCGGCTCGCAAGACGCCATGAATGAGCACATCCACGAGATCGCCCCCGACGGCTACAACGACGTCTGCGTGCTCGCTCCCATCCCCGCGCTGGTCACCTACGCCATGGGCCTCGCCGCCGACAACGCCCTCGTCAACGTGTTCGCCGGCATCCCCATCGGAAATCCCGCCGACATCGAGCTCGCCGACCTCTGCCGCGGCATCAAGATCATCGGCTCCAGCGGATCCCGCATCGACGACCTCCGCAAGATCCTGCGGATGGTCGAGTCCTCCGAGCTCAACACCAACCTCAGCGTCGCCGCCATCGGCGGCCTGAACGCCGCCCGCGAAGGCCTCGAAGGCGTCAAGAGCGCCCGCTTCCCGGGCAAGACCGTCATCTACCCGCAAATTCCCCAGATGGACCTCATCGCCGTCGAGGACATCCCCAAGAAGCTGCCCCAGCTCGCCGACAAGCTCGACGCGGAGGGCGCGTGGACCAATGAGGCCGAAAACGCCCTCATCGAATCCATGGTTCCCTGACGCGTCGCCCATCCTGACCCAGACAACGGGGCCCGCCTGCGCGCGGGTCCCGTTCGACTTTCGGGGGCCTTTCGATCCATCCTCATACCATCGTGCAGCTTTCCGCCGCACCGGGGGATTAACGACAAACGACACACGGGAACCCCGCCCGCGCAACAGGAAACCGCCGAATGCGATTTGAAGCCTTCGTGGCCATGCGCTATCTCCGCGGCAAGCGGAAGAACCGCTTCGTCAGCCTCATCACGCTCATCTCCATCGCGGGCGTCAGCGTCGGCGTCATCGCCCTCATCGTCGTCATGAGCGTCATGACCGGCTTCGACAACGCCCTGCGCGCCACCATCATCGGCAACCGCAGCCACCTCGCCGTCATGGACCCCCTCAACCGCCCCATCGACGACTTCGAAACCGTTCGCCGCGAGATCACCTCCCGCAACCCCGAGATCGTCGCATCCAGCCCTTACATCGAGGTGATGTCGCTGCTCAAGACCCCCGCCGGCGCCCACCAGCGCTACGAGGGCGCCTACATCATGGGCGTCGACATCGAACTCGAAACCGAGGTCACCCAGCTCGCCGAAAACCTCTCCACCGCCAACGGCCGCACCTACGGCCGCGGCCGCCTGCCCGGCAAAGGCGAGATCATGCTCGGCTACATCCTCGCCGACCGCCTCGGCGTCACCATCGGCGACGAGATCGCCGCCATCACCCCCGCCAGCAAGGCCACCCCCCTCGGCCTGCGCCCCGGCCAGCAGCTATGGCTCACCGTCAGCGGCATCGCCCAGGCCCAGATGTCCGAGTTCGACACCATCTACGGCTTCGTCGACCTCGAGACCGCCCAACGCCTCAAGGGCCAGAAAGGCGTCGACGGCGTCCACTGCCGCCTGACCAACGCCGACCAGGCCGGAAAGGTCGCCGCGCGCATCGAAAACGACCCCGACCTCTACTACGCCGCCATCACCTGGTACGAAAGCCAGCAGGCCTTCTTCGAGGCGCTCCAGCAGGAGAAGGTCGTCATGTTCATCATCCTCGTCTTCATCGTCCTCGTCGCCGCCTTCAACATCACCAGCACCCTCATCATGGTCGTGCTCGAGAAACGCCGCGACATCGGCATCCTCCGCACCATCGGCGTCAGCACCGGCGCCATCCTCCGCCTCTTCATCCTCGAAGGCCTCTACATCGGCATCACCGGCACCCTCTTCGGCCTGATCATCGGCGTCTTCCTCGCCCACAACCTCAACCCCGTCGCCGAGACCGTCGCCTGGTTCCTCGGCGTGGACATCTTCAACAGCCAGATCTACTACTTCGACCGCATCCCCGTCGCCGTTATGTGGCGAGACGTCCTCGGCGTCACCATCTCCGCGGTCATCCTGACCTTGGTCTCCACCTTCTACCCGGCCTGGAGCGCGGCCCGGATCGACCCCGTCGACGCGCTCCGCTACGAGTGAGGAGCCGCGCCCTCCCGCGCGGGCGCCAGACAAACATGAGCGAACCCGTCATCGAGTGCAAGCAGGTCGTCAAAACCTACAGCGACGGCAGCCGCGAGCTCCACATCCTCCGCGGCGTCGATCTCGCCGTCCAGGAGGGCGAGATCCTCGCGATCACCGGCGCCTCCGGCGTCGGCAAGAGCACCCTGCTCCACATCATCGGCACGCTCGACCGCCCCACCCAGGGCGTCGTCGAGTTTCGCGGCCGCCCCATCCTCCGCATGGGCCCCGCCGCCGTCAACCGCATCCGCAACGAACAGATCGGGTTCGTCTTCCAGTTCTACCACTTGCTGCCGGAGTTCACCGCGCTCGAAAACGTCATGATGCCGGGCCTCTGCCGCGGCCGGAAGGTCCGCAACTGTCGCGATCGCGCCGTGGAACTGCTTGAGAAGGTGGGACTCGCCGAGCGCATGACCCATAAGCCCGGCATGCTCAGCGGCGGAGAACAACAGCGCGTCGCCATCGCCCGCGCGCTCTACAACGAGCCGGCCGTCGTCCTGGCCGACGAGCCGACCGGCAACCTCGACGAACGCACCGGCGCCGGCATCGTCGATCTCCTCTGGAAACTCAACCAGACCGACGGCATCACGCTCGTCCTCGTCTCCCACGACGAGACGATCGCCGACGGCGCCCACCGCTGGATCCATCTGCAGGAAGGATTCGCCCACAGCCGGAGAACCTGACGCCGCCCGCATCACGCCTGGTGCGCGAACGCCCCCGCCGCACCGGCCTCCGCCTCAGTAGCTCTCCCTGGCCGACGGCGTGCCCGGCCGCAGAATGTTCGGCACCAGGGCCCGCACCTCTTTCATCAGCTTCTTCGCCCGCACCGCCACGTCCTGCGCCTGATCCGCCGCCGCATGCGCCCGCCCCGCCCGAAGCTCCAGCCGCAAATGCGTGATCTCGCGCGCCAACGGTATCGCCTTCAGCCCCCACACGTGCGCCTCATCCGCCTTGCCCGCCCCCACCAGGCGGCACAGGCCCCCGTCGCACGCGCAGATCGCCGCGGTTGCATCGATGATCGCCGTCCGCACCGCGGTGATGTCCTTCGCGTCATACAACAGGTTCACCGCCATGTCCTGCGCGCGGTCCATCGCCGCCAGCTTCATCACGTCGCCCCGGTCGCCGACGCTCCGGATCAACGACTCGATCTCGCTCGTATCCAGTCCGTGCGTGCGCGCCATATCCATCGCGAACGCCATGCGCCGTCGGTCGTCCTCGATCAGGCGCCACGAAATCGAATCGCGCCACCACGCACACACCGGCGGCTCTCCCGCCAGCACAATCCGCGCTTGTCCCGGAAACATCTCGACATGCCGCTCAAGCGCCATCGGCGCCCACGTCCGCGTCGTCACGAAATCCGTCAGGTCGTACACCTCGAGCCCGCGCAACGACTCCCGCGGGATCTCCACGCTCACCGACGCCATGCCCCGCGTGTCATTGCTCACCAGGATGTACAGGCTGTAGTCGCTCCCCTGCAGCCGATACGTCGTCGTCGCCTCCACCCCCTCCGGCAGCAACGCGTTCTCCCCGGGCTTCGCGATCGCTTTGAACGCCTTCTTCGAAAACCCCGCGGGCCGCGAGTGCAGGAACATCGGCGCAAGCGCCATGAACCGCCCCATCAGGATGTCCAGCTCCGACCACAGGTCCGAAAACGCCAGAAACGGCCCCGTCAGCGACCGTTCGCACGTGCCCCCGGCCCAGATCGGGTCGTTGTGGTAGCAGTTGTTGAGCCACCCCCGCGCCCCGTTCGCAAACGCCAGGTTCACCATCAGTCGCAGTTCCGGACACGAGTTCCACTCCGGCGAACCCGTCCCGTACACCACCGTCGGCCCTTCCACCCAGAACTGCTGTCCCCGCAGCAGCGGCGCGTGCGCACGCACCATGCCCCCGAGCTCGAGCGGCGCGTGCGATGCCAGATACGATACCCCCGCCACCGCGCTGTGCGGCGCGTAATCCCGCAACGCCCCCGGGTACCGCGTCATCGCCGCCACCGGATGCCGCGTGTCCACCTCCTGCACCATCGCGCGCATCGTCAGGTAGTCCGACAGCCGCGCCTCCTGCGCGTCCGGCCACAGCCCCCACGCAAGCACCGTGTCCGACTGCGCCAACGGCCGGATGTGCGTCTCGATGGCGTCGCGCCAGTCCTCCGCGTCATCGCTTGCGCCCATGTCGTGCTGCACGACCAGCTTCACCCGATGCTTCTCCGCGCAGGCCACCAGTTCCATCCACTCGCTCCGCGTCAACTGCGACACGTTGTCGAGCATGATCGTGTTGTGGTGGTGCAGAATGATGTCCTCGATCGCGAGGTCCCAGTACTCCGCGAACGACACCCCCAGCAGCTCCGCCAGCCGGCGCCCCGTCGCCGCATCCATCTTGGCCCCCAGCGGCAGAAACTCGTCCAGCACCGGGTAGTGGAGCGGCGGCGTCGCCGAATCGATCTCGAGCGCGTTCTGCTCCAGCGCCGACCGCTCGACATCCGTCAGCGCCCGGAACCGCACCGAGCGCACCTCCATCGCCTCCGTCGTGCGCGCGTTCGAATACAGCCGGATGAAGAACGCGTCCAGCCGCTCCGGAAACCCCTCGCGCGACACCAGCCGCGCCACCGTCCGCCACGACGTTGTGCGCGGCAGCCGCACCACGTTGAACCCATTCGGATACGTCCACGCCACATGCGGAAACGCATTCTCCGTCAGGCGCCGGTACGTGATCTCCACCACGGGATACTGCGTCAGGTCGATCGGGAACCGCTCGTCCTTCCACCCCAACGTTCCCAGCGAAACCCAGAACCCCGGCTGATCCGCCGACAACGACTCCAGCCGCCGCACATCATCGAACCGCCCCTGCAGCCGCACCGAATCCGCCTCGCGGATCCGTTGCGCCGGGATCCCCTGCCAGTCCCGCTCCGACGGCAGATCCCGCGTCGCCCAGCTCCCGAGGTCCTTGTGCGAAAACGTCACCCCCGGCGCGTCCTCGCCCTGCGGCTCCGCCGTCGCCCCGAGCAACTCGCCCAACAGCCCCGCGTATCCATAGGCCGTTCGTTCCGTCATGCTGCCCCCGCGCCGCCCATCTCACGCCTGCGCGACATCCACTGGTCCGCGAACACCCCAATCAGAATCGCGCCGCCGATCACCACATACTCGAGTTCGCTCGGGATCTCGAGTATGTTCACCAAGTTGCGCAACACCATGATCAGCGACGCCCCGATCACCACGCCCAACACGTTGCCGGAGCCCCCGCGCAGACTGCATCCCCCCAGCACCGCGCCGGCCACCGCATACAGCTCATAGAAGTTGCCGAAATCCCCGGGGCCCAGGCTGTTCACCTTGAACGCGAACAACAGCCCCCCGAACGCCGCCAGCGTCGTGCACAGCGCGTACGCCAGGATCTTCAGCCGGTCCGTCCGGATCCCGCTGAACCGCGCCGCCTCTTCGTTCGCCCCCAGCGCAAACAAACGCCTGCCCTGCGGCGTCAGGTGCAGATACACCCCCACCGCCGCCGCCAGCGCAAGAAACACCGCGAACGGCGCCGGCAACAGACTCGACTCCGTCGGGATGTACCCGCGACCGAACCACTTCAGCGCCGTGTACTCCGTTCCGAACCCCTGCGTCGTATCCTGCGCGATGTAGCGCGCCACCCCCCGGTAGAAGAACAGCCCGCACAGCGTCACGATGAACGGCTGCATCCGCGCCTTCGTCACCAGCGCGCCGTGGAACGCCCCGATCGCCGCCGCGAGCAGCAACACGCCCGGCAACACCAGCGCCGGCGGATAGCCCTGCGAGAACAGCACCGCCGTCGTGATCCCGATCAGCGCCACCACGCTGCCCACCGACAGGTCGATCCCGCCCGTGATGATCACGATCGCCTGGCCGAGACTCAGAATCCCGAACAGCCCCACCCATGTAAGCACGTTGCGCAGGTTCGCCGGGCTGACGAAGTTCACCACCCCGCCTTTGTTGAAATACTCCCACAGGCAGGCGACCGTCACCAGCGCCGCCAGCAGATAGATCAGACCGAGCGCTTTTCTCACGCTTTCCCCGTCAATTCCTTCAGACGCTGCCAGAATGCGTCCACGTTCTCCTGCGTCACCTTCACCGTGTCAATGTAGATCGTCTTCTCCGGCGGCACGCGCGAGAAGTCGCCCTGCGCCATCTCATACAGCAGCTTCACGCTCTCGTAGCCGAACTTGAACGGCTGTTGCACGATCGTCCCGAAGATGTGCCCGTCCTGCACGCCTTGCAGCGTCTCTTCCTCTTCATCGAAGCAGACGATCTTCACCTGCCCCAGCTTCCCCGAGTCGCGCACCGCGTTCAGAATCGCCGGCCCGTTGTAGCTCCACAGCCCCACCAGACACCCCACGTCCGGATGCGTCACCAGCGTGTCCTGCACATTGGCGATCGCCTTCGACCGATCCGTCTCATCCGTGCGCGTGTCCACGATCGTAATGTTGCTGCCCGCCAGCGCCTGCTCGATCCCCCGCTTGCGGTCCTGCGCGTTCTGCGCGTCCAGCGACCCCACGAACAGCATGATCCGACCGCCTTCCGGCAGCGCTTCCTTGATCAGCTCGCCCGCCGCGACGCCCGCGTCGAAGTTGTTCGTCCCGATGTAGCAGGCGCGATCGCTCTCCGGCGCGTCCGAGTCCTGCGTCACCAGGTGCACCTGCGCCGCCGCTTCGTTCAGCATCTCGATCTGGTTCTGCGGGTCCTTCGGACTGATCGCGATGCCTTTCACCCCGCTCACGATCAGGTCCTGCACGATCGACTGCTGCTCCTCCGCCGTGCCCCGCGACGGGATGCGAAACAGCACGTCGCACCCGAGCTCTTCGGCCGCCTTGGTTGTGCCCGCCTCCGCGATTTTCCAGAAGTCCGACGCGTTGTTCGTCACGAACGCCAGCCGCAGCTTGCCCGAGTCCGCGCCGTCGGCGCCTTCGCTCCCCGGCTGCCCCGACGGCGTGCATCCCGCCAGAAGCGCCGCGAAAACGCACCCCATTCCCACTAAAACTCGCATGCCAGATCTCTCCCTATGCTGTCGACCGCCCCTGCAACGCGGTCCTCCGCGCAGTGTACACAAGCCGCCGGTCAAACCACACCCGATCCGCCCGATCGCCCAGCATGGCGGGGCCCTCCCGCGAACGCCCCGCCGATGCGGCGAAACGGCTCTCCTTGCGCCCTACGACGCAATCCGCGGCACGAACGAATCCCGGTTCGGGCGCGGATGCGACGCCACGCGCCGCTCTTCCTTCCCGTCCCAGTACACCACCTGATCCTCGCGATACGCCTCGACCGCCAGCCGAATCCCGATCATCGCGTCGCACGCCGTCGCCGCATCCAAGTGGCACACGCCGCGCGACCGGATGCAGTCCAGCCAGTTCGTCACATGCTCCGCGCGCGGCTCCGGCTCCAACACCACCTGCTCCGCGCCGTGCTCCTCCACAAACCAGTCCGCGAACTCCCGCTCCGCCGTCACGACCGCCTTGTCGCCCTCCAGCCGAATCGTCCCGCGATGCCCGCGGATCACCAGCGGATTGCCCTGCGCGTTCGCCATCGACGACGTCAGTACGACGGTCAAGTCCTCGGGGTAGTCGAGCAGCGCCATGAACGTGTCCGGCACTTCCCGGTCGTCCTTCTGCACGAAGATCCCGCCGGCCGCCGTCACCCGCTCCGGCGCGTGAACGTCCAACGCGATCGTCAACGGCGCCAGCACGTGATACATCAGGTCCGTCGCGATGCCGCCGCTGTAATCCCAGTACTTGCGGAACTGGAAGAACCGCGCCTTCGAGAACGGCCGCTTCGGCGCCGGACCCAGCCACTGCGGCCAGTCGATGTACGCCTCGCCGCCCGCCGGATCATCCGTCGCATCCTCGTCGATCGCGTAGTTCCACTCGCCGCCCTGCGGGTTGTCCTTGTTGCCCGAGTTCCGGCTGTAGTCCGCCTGCACCCACACGATCTTGCCGATGCCGCCCCGCGCCACGAAGTCCCGGACCTTCCACACCCAGTCCTCCGAGCTGCGCTGCGCGCCGCACTGGAACACCCGGCCCGTCTCCGCCACGCAGTCGCGCACCGCGATCGCCTCTTCGCACGTCAGCGTCACCGGCTTCTGGCAATACACGTCCTTGCCGGCCTTCATCGCGTCGATCGCATTCAGCGCGTGCCAATGGTCCGGCGTCGCGATGATCACGCCGTCGATGTCGTCGCGCGCAAGCAGGTCGCGGTAATCCGTGTACGCCTCCACCTCGCGTCCCACCGCGTCGCGCACGCACGCCTGCGCCCGCAGCTTCCGTCGCTCATACACGTCCGACACCGCCAGCACCTGCACCGCCGCGCCGTTCGCCTCGCGCTGCATCAGGTCCGTCAGGTGGCCATACCCCATGCCCCCGACGCCGATCATGCCGATGCGGATCGGATCAAGCCCCGACCCCTCCGCCGTCTCCCCTTCGTCCCCCTGACCGAACGCCGAGCCCGCGAACGCCATCCCCGCGCCCACCGACGCGGCGATGCGCCCGGATCGCGTCAGGAATTCCCGCCGACCCATCCGCGCATGCCGCGCGATGTCCTCGAGGATTCCCTCGTGATCGCCCGATATCGACTTAGCCATGACCAACTCCTCTCCTCTATACCGTTTCCGCGCCGTCGTCCCGCGGTCGCGCCTCACGCTCCCCGCGGATCGCGCCCTGCGGCAGCATCACGATACCCCCGCCCAAGCGCTTCTGCAAACGTATGACGGCACAGCGCTCGCCGCCGCGCGACGCCGCCCGCCGACAGCATGTACGCCAATCCCCACAGCGGCGCCGCCATACGCCGCAGACGCCCCCGCCACGGGATGATGTACTTCGCATACCGTTCATGCAGCAAGTCCGACGCCGTCTTCTGCAAGACGTACGAAAGCGCATACCCCTCCGCATAGAACCGGGCCCGCTCCTCCTCCATCCGAACCGCATGCCACATATACGCGCACGCCTCCCGGCGGAAGATGCCGCGCAACCCGGACCGCTCCAGCCGCCATCCCAACTCCACCCCGTCCAGGTCCGTGCTCGGCAGATCCTCATCAAACCCGCCCGCCTCGAGCACCGCGGCCCGCGGCAGACTCACGTTGTGCAGCCGCCAGTCAAGGAACCGCAAGGGCTGATCCGGGATATACACGCGAGACGCCGCCAGCGCGTACGTGCGCGTGAAGGTCTGCGGATCGATCTGCGGATGCGGCTCAATGGAGCCGACCACCGCCGCCGCTCCGCCGCACGCGCGTTGCGTCGCAACGTGCTCCGCGACCAACGGCTCCGATGCAAGCAGATCGTCGTCGAGAAACAGCAGCCAGCGCCCGGTCGCCTGCGCGATCGCCCGGTTCCGCGCCCGGTTCAGCGGCTCGCCCGCGGCCGCCAGCCGCCGCACGCGAACCGGACCCCCTTCCGCGTACCGTTCCAGCGTCCGCGGCGTCTCCGGGTCGGAGCCCGTGTGGACCAGGAGGATGTCGAACCGCGCATGCGGATAGCTCTGGAGTTCTAGATGGCCCAGCAACATCGGCAGCGATTCCGCCCGATCCTGCGTAGCAATGATCACGGTGACGTCCGTGTCGCCCTCCGACATGACCCGCTCGCTCCCTTCGCCCCGACGCCCCGCCGCGTCTCTGCGCAGCATAGCATACGCGCGGCGCGGTCTATAGCCCCCCGCGTCGCGCCGGATAGACACCCCGCGTCGACCGGTGCTACGATCATCCCAGGCGAACCGCGCCGCGTCCCGCCCGCGGGGCCTCGGCGACAGCGCACAACCCACGGGAGCCGTTCCTTGGCGCTTCACGCACCCTTCGCCCGCACACGACCACCCCGGACGCCCATCGCGCCGCCCGCGCCGCCGTCCCTGCATCGCGCCCCGACCAGAGGCCGCCTCGCAACGTGAGCGCGCCCGACGCCCCAAAGCGTTACGTCGCCCTCCCGCTCTTCCTCGTCTTCGCCGCGCTGGTGTGGATGGCGCCCTTCTACTGGAAACACGTCGAGATCGACCCCGGCGCCGCCGGCTACGCCTACGAGAACAGCGAACTCTACCACTACGTCTACCCGGCCTACGATTTCGTCTTCGGCCACATCCACGCCGGCCGCTTCCCCCTCTGGACTGATCGGCAGTTCGCCGGATTCCCCCTCCATGTCGACCCCCGTCTCGGGCTGTTCCAACCGCTCAACCTCATCTTCGCCGTCGGATCGCCCACCGAGCAGGCCATGGCCATCCACGCCGTCGCCTCGCTCGCCCTCATGGGCATCGGCTTCGTCCTCTTCGCGCGCGCCGTCGGCCTCGGCTACGTCGCCGCCCTCGCAGGCGCGGTCATCCTCGCGTTCAGCGGCGCATCCGCCGCCGCCATGTCTCGCCCCTACGCAGCCGGCGTCGCGGCCTGGGCGCCCTTCTCCTTCTGGGCCTTACGCGAATACGCCCGCGAATGGCGTCCCGCATGGGCCGCCGCCGCGGGGCTCGCCCTGGGCCTCGCCGCCCTCGCCGGGTCCGCATCCATCGCCCTCGCCTACGCCGCCGCCGCCGCAATCTACGGCATCGCACTCGTCTTCTCCAGCCCCGAACGCCAGCTCGCCCCGCTCCATCGCCGTCTCGGCGGCCTGTTCCTCGCGCTGACCATCGCCTTGGGCGTCGCGGCCGTGCAATGGGGCCCCACGCTCTGGTGGGTCGCCGCCGCCGGCGCGGACCCCGCCTTCCTCCTCGAGCTCGGCGTCGAGGCACAGATCCCCACGACCCTCCGCGAATGGACCCTGCAGCCGCTCCTCGCCCGCCCCGGCGCCGTGCCCCGCATCGGCTACGTCGGCATCGCCGCGCTCGCCCTGCTCCCCGCCGCGCTGTTCCACCGCACCCTCCGCCGAACCGTCGTGATCCTCGCGGCCATGGCCGCGACCCTTGCCGCACTCCTCATCGCCCTCCCCCAGGCCCACGCTTCGCTCGCCCCCGCCGTCGCCCTCATCTACCCCCTCGTGTTCTGCGTCGCCGCCCTCGCTGCGCTCGCCGTCGACCGCCTCCTCCGCGAACCCGCCTCCCAGAGCAAGCCCGGCCTGGCTGCGCCCATCGCCGCCATCGCCGCACTCGCCGCGATCCTGTTCTACATCTCCGCCGCACAGGTCCGCGGCTACCTGCTCGCCCTCGCCCTCCTCATCGCCCTGCTCGCGGCCTTGCGATTCCGCCCCATGCCCGCCGTCATCGCCCTCTGCATCACGCTCTTGATATATCTCGACCTCTCCGTCGCCAACGTCAGCGCCTTCCGCCACCCCTATCTCGACGCCCCCGACTGCTACGAGACCAACGCCGAAGCCTTCTCCGCCGCCCAACGCCTCGCCGTCGGCGGCCGCGTCCTCATCTCATCCCAGTCGCTCGACCCCGCCCTGCCCGAGAACCTCGGTCTCCTCCGGCCCATCCCCGTCGCCGGCGGCGCCCATCTCCCTGTCACGGCAGCGCAGCGCGAGCTCTGGACACGCCTCGGCGTCCCCCCGTCCTCCCTCTTGCGCACCGCCGTCCAGGGCCGCTACGCCGGCGCGACCCAACCCGACCTCATCCATTTGCTCGCCGTCCGCGCCGTGATCGCCGGCCCCGACGGAAGCCTCTACGACGGCGCATGGGACGGCTCCGGCCCGCGTCTTCATCTCCTCCACACCATCAACGACGTCCGCGTCTTCGAGAACGACGGCGCCATGTCGCGCGCCTACTGGCGCTCCGCCGCCGAGATTGCCGATTCCCCGAAAGCCGCGCTCGATCGCATCGCTTCCGGCGAGGTCGACCTCGACCGCATCGTGCTCCTCGAACCGCCGCCCGACGCCGGTCTGCCCAGCGGCCTCGCCCTGGGCCCGGTCTCTCCCGACGTCCAGACCGAGGCCCGCTGCTCCCTCGAGTCCCTCCGCCCGGAACACGTCACCGTCCGCGTCAACGCCCCGGCGCCCGGCTACGTCGTGCTCCTCGACGCCTTCGCCCCGGGCTGGCGCGCCACGCTCGACGGCGAGCCCCTCCCCATCTACCGCGCCAACGGCGCATTCCGCGCCGTGGCCGTTCCCGCCGGCGAACACGTAATCCACTTCGTCTACCACCCCGCGCCCCTGTTCCTCTGCGCCGCCGTTTCCGCCCTCTGCGTCGCCGGCTGCTTCGTCCTCGCCGTGCTCGGCATACTGCGCGGCTTGGGCCGACCCGCGCCCCAGACGCAGCCCGCCCCGTGAACCCCGCTCCCCCCGGCCATCACCCCCGCGCATGACGTCCGCGTCCCGCCCATTTCGAGCGCACACCGACCCTGTGGTACACTCCCCCAAAATCGCGCCTGACGCTTCAAACGGCCGTCAAACCGCCCCCTGATGGGCACATGAGAGCATGCAGCTTCGTCCTTCCCTGATCTGCGCCGTCCTCCTGGCGATCTGGCCCGCTTCCGCCGCGCACGCGCTCGAGGCGGGCGCCGCGAAAGTCGATATCACGCCGCCCCTCGGGACGCCGCTCAACGGCTACCTCGACCGGTGGGGTCGCGGCGCCATCGACGTCCATGACCCCATCTCCGCCCGGTGCCTCTACCTCGAAGACAGAGACGCCAAAGTCTTCCTGATCAACGTCGATCTCTGCGTCATCAACCCCGAACTGCGCGCCCGCGTGCGCGCGCTCGCCCCCGGCGTCGTCCCTGTCGAGAACATCATCCTCACCGCGACCCACACCCACAACGCCCAGGGCGCCATGTGCGACGGCATCCTTTTCCGCTGGTTCGCCGGCCGCCGCATGCCTGACGTGCTCGAAGCGACCGCCGAAGGCATCGCCGTCGCCATGCAAGGCGCCTACGAGGCCAAACGCCGCGCCGCGGTCGGCGTCGGAACCATCGAGCAGAACGACCTCAGCGAGAACCGACGCATCGAAGACGGCCCCCGCGACCCCCAGATCGGCATCGTCCGCGTCGACGACCAGGACGGCGCGCCCATCGCGATCCTCGCGAACTTCGCCGCCCACCCCACGACCGTCAGCGAAGACGACCGCTACACCATCTCCGCCGACTTCCCCGGCGCGTTCTACGAGGAGCTCGAGTCCCTCGCCCCCGAGGGCTGCATCGCCATGTTCACCAACGGCGCGCAAGGCGATCAGCGCGCCCGCAACCCCGAAAACCGCTCCGGATGGGAATACCCCGCTTCCCTCGGCCGCATCCTCGCCCGCCGCGTCTACGAGGCCGCCCGCGGCATCAAGGGCCTCGAGGACCCCGTGCGCCTGACAACCGCGCGACCCGCCCTGCCGCCGACCATCGCCGCCTCCTTCCTTCCCTCCGACACCATACTCCAGTGTCTCGAGATCGGCGACGCCGTCTTCCACTTCTTCCCCGGCGAGCCTTGCGTCGAGATCGGCCTCGAACTCCGCCGGCGCGCCCTCGAACGCGGCTACACGACCCAGATGACCGTCGGCCTCGCCAACGACCACCTCTTCTACTTCGCGCCCCGGTCCTGGTATCCGGAGCTGCGCTACGAATCCGCATGGAGCCTCTACGGCCCCGCCATCGAGGACTGGTTCTACGCCGAGTTCTCCAAGCTCATGAGTCGCGGCGCCCCCGACGGATCCTCCGACGCGCCCGACCTCCCAGACCCCGAGGCCGCCGACCCCGTCGAGGCCTTCCCCTACGGCTACTTCGCCCGCCTCGAAGGCGATCCCTACGCCGTCGGTCGCATCCGCGGCCACGCCTTCGGCGCCCGCATCGCCGACACGTACGAGCAGACCGTCGTCGCCCCCTGCGACTCCGGCGCGCTCATCCCCGACACCGGGCTCTGGGCCGTCGCCCCGCCGTTCGTGAACCAGACGCCCCTTGCCCTCCCCCGTCTCGCCATCGGCGCGCGGCCCATGCTCCGCGGCCTCCCCGACGCCACGCAGCGCACCCTCGAAGGCATCGCCGATGGCGCCGGGCTCCCCTTCGACGCCGTCTGGCTCACCCAGGTCATGCCGACCTACGCCGAACAGGCCGAGATCGACGACCTCTATCGGTCGCCGTTCTGCACCATGTTCGCCGCCGTGGGCGACCGCGCCGGCGCCGACCGCCTGCTCGTGGCCCGCAACCTCGATTGGCCGACCTCCGAACCCGTCGTCGTGCTCGAAGAGCGCGCCGAAGGCCGCCGACCCTTCCTCCAGGTCGGCTTCCCCTGGAACGTCGGCGTGTTCACCGGCATGAACGACCGCGGCCTCGTCGTCGCGGCCGAACGCGTCGAGGCCCAGGGCCGGCCCGGCATCGACGGTCCCCCAATCGAACTCATCCTGCGCCGCGTGCTCGAGGAAACCGAGACCCTCCGCGACGCCCTGGCCATTCTGACCGCCGCAACCCACGTCCAGGGCTATCACGTGATGCTCGCCGCCACGCAGGTCGGCGCGCCCCCTGAAGACGCGGACGCCTCGCCCGACGCCGCCCGTTCAGCCGCACGCGACGCAGCCGATGCCGACGCGCCCGCGCCGCCCGACTTCCCCAGCTCCGGACCCGCCGCCTGCGTCGTCGAGTTCGGCGCCGAGATACGCGTCCGCCATCCCGCCAACGGCCTCGCCCTGGGCGTCGCCCCGGCATCCCCCGCGGCCGACGAAACGGCCGCCGCGCGCTATACCCGCGTGCGCGAACTCACCGAAGACAACCGCATCATCGCCGTCAGCCGCATGCAGGAAATCCTCACGGATCGCGCCCCCGGCCTCACCGGCCGCGCACGCATCTACAGCGACCGCACGCGCTATGTAACCGTGTTCGTACCCCGCGAGCGCAAAGTCTTCGTCGCCTGCCGTCAGGCCGACGGAACCCTCACCGCGTACCGTGAGTACACCATCGCCCCGAGCCCCGACTTGCCCGATCCCGTCGAACCGCCTGACGAGGAGAACGCGTCGTGAGCGAGACTCCCCGCCAGCTCCCTTCCTCGATCCGTCGTCGTCGCGGCCGGCGTCAGTCCGTCCGCCGCCACGCCGGCAGCGGACGCGGCCTCGCCCGCGCCGCGCTGGTCGCCCTTATCCTCCTCGTCGTCGCCTGGTGGGCCTCCCGCGACACCGTCGAACTGCGCACCCTCGTCCCCGCCGACCACACCTACCACATCGCCCTGCTCGATATCGTCACCCACCGCGACGCCATCATCGAGTCCCCCGTCTGGCGCGCCCTCCCCGAGGCCGCCCACGCCGGCCGCGTGCTCGAACTCCTCGGCCGCGACACCAAGATGCCCGCGTGGGTCCTCAACAACCTCATGGGCGAACTGAGCTACGTCACCGGCAGCGACCTCGACCAGTACGCCGACGTGGTCTACCTGGCCCGCATGACGCGCGTCGGGCGTCTCCTCGAGTACCTCCACGTGTTCTGGCCCGGCATCGTCGACGACAACGCCGGGGGGCTGCACCTGCGACATGTCGAGGACTCCGGCCTCTACTACGCCGTCCGCGGCCGCGTCCTGCTCGCCAGCCTCTCTCGCGACGCCCTCATCCGATGCCTCACCCTGCGCGAAGACGAGATCCTCCCCGAAGGCGCCTTCCACACCGTCCTCGATCGATCCGGTCCCGAACAGGTCCGCGGCCTCATCTCGTTCCCTCCCGACACCCCCGTCGGCGGGCTCCTCCGGTCGCTCACCTTCGCCCTGCATATCGACCGCACCTCCGCCCACATGGAGTACCGCGGCATCCTGTACGAATCCTGGCGCGAACGCTTCGGCCGGCTCCTCGGCAACGCCGCCCCCCGACCCCTCATCGCTCCGCCGCCCGGCATCGCGGGCATCTCCGTCGACGTGGGCAAGAGCCTCGACGAAGTCTGCTACGGCATCGGCGAAGCCTTCGACATCGACGCCCTCCGCGAGGAGAGCATGACCCTCGCCGCCAATCCCGACGACGCCGACCCCGACGAACCGGATCTCCGCAGCTTCCTCGCCATGCTCAGCATGCTCGGGCCCGGCGTCCGCCTCAGCCTCCAGGGCGTCGACCTCGACGAGTTCATCCCGATGCCCGAACTCGCCGGCTCCCTCGACGCACAGGGCGCCCTCGTACGCGCCCTCCTCGAGACCCTCCGCGCCCCCGACGACGCAGCGCCCTGGGAACCCTACGCCCGCTTCGATCCCGAGACGCGCCTCGCCTCCATCCCCATGATCGGCGGCCCCTCGCTCGAACCCACGTTCGCCGTATACGACGACCGGCTCTACGTCAGCAGCAGCGCCCGCATCGCCCACGAGTGGCTCGGCAACCCGCCCTCCGCCCAAGCCTTGCCGCAACACGGCAACCTCTACCTCCGCATCGAACCGCTCTCCTGCCTCGAAGCGTGGGCCGGCGTCGGTCGCGAACTCGTCGCCCAGGATCTCCTCAAAGGCTACTCGCCGGAGACCTTCGACGCCTCCATACAGCAGTGGCGCGCCCGACTCGCCCCCATCGAGCACATCGCCTTGCTCCTCGCCATCGACCGCGGCGCCCTCGCCGGCCGCATCAGCGTCGAAGGCGTCGGAACAGTCCAGACGACCGACGCCGCCGACACAACCGCCGCCCCGGAACCATGACCCCGCAGGCGCCCCGACACCGCACCATGGCTGAACTCACCGACAGAGAACCGCGGACCGCCGACGAGACATCGGACCCGTTCGTCATCGACGCCGAAGCCGATGAGGTCCTTCGCCTTCATCTCGAATCGTTCGACGGCCCGATGGAGCTCCTCCTGCACCTCATCCGCGTCCAGGAGATCGACATCTTCGACATCCCCATCGTCACCATCACCGATCAATACCTGCGCTTCCTCGAGATGATGCGCGACGACGACCTCGACGTCACCGGCGAGTTCCTCGTCATGGCCGCCACCCTCGTCCAGATCAAGTCCCGCATGCTCCTCCCCCTCGACATCGATTCGGACGCGGATGAGGACGAGGAGGAAGAAGACGATCCCCGCCTCGAACTCGTCACCAAGCTCCTCGAGTACCGCCGCTTTCGCGAGATCGCTCGCGCCCTCGAGCAGCTCGAAGACGACCGCGCGAACTGGTTCGTCCGCGAGACCCGCCGCAACGTCGACATCCCGGACGACGACGAGCAGGACATGCTCGAGGTCTCCCTGTACGACCTCACCGACGCCTTCCGCCGCGTGCTCCGCTACTTCACCGACGACCTCGTCCACACCGTCGTCGGCGAAGGCGCATCGGTCGACGAAAAGATCGAGTACATCGGATCCGTACTGGACAAGGAAGGCAGCCTCGCCTGGACCGAGCTCTTCCTCACCTGCCGGTCGCGCGTCGAGCTCGTCTGCTGCTTCCTCGCCATCCTCGAGCTCTGCCGCATCGGAACCGTTCGCGTCCATCAGCACCAGACCTTCGGCGAGATCCGCCTCTTCCGCCGCGACCCAGATGCCGATCCCCCCGCCCCGCCGCCGACATCCGACGCCCCCGACGCCCCCGACGCCCCCGCGCCGTCCGTCGATCCCGATCCTCCGAACCCCGAACCGAACGCCGAGGACGGCTGATGTTCGGCCGCGAGCCCAAGCGCGCCCCCGCGAACCCCATGGGCCGCGTCGGCGAAGACCACGCCGCGCGGCACCTCGCCAAACACGGCTACACCATCCTCGAACGCAACGTCCGCGTCGGCCGCTACGAACTGGACCTCATCGCGTTGGACGGCGACACCATCGTCTTCGTCGAGGTCAAGACGCGCAACGCCTCCGACCTCGCCCATGCCGAGGACAACGTCACCCGCGACAAGCGCCGCCGCCTGCTGGCCGCCGCCGAAGCCTACATCGCCCGGCGCGACCCCGACGGCGAGCGCTACTACCGATTCGACGTCGTCGCCATCACCGTCGACCCCGCAGGCGCCCGGCCCCCGCGCGTCGTCGTCTATCGCGACGCGTTCCGCGCCGACGAACGCTGACCCGCGGTCCTCACGCCAACCCATACAACGGCAAGTACTTAGACTCGAGATACCTCAAGTAGGCCTCCGCCCCCGGATCCGTCCCGCTGATATCCCGCACGATCTCGACCGGCGTCTTCGCCCGGCCCACGCGATGCACATGCGCGCGCAGCCACGCCAGCAACCCGCCGAAGTCGCCCTGCTCCACGCGCGCCCACAGATCCGGCGCGTCCCGCTCGATCGCCGGCATCATCTGCGCCGCGTACAAGTTCCCCAATGCGTACGTCGGGAAGTAGCCCATCGACCCATGCGCCCAGTGAATATCCTGCAGACACCCGTGCGCATCGTCCGGCACATCAATCCCCAGGTACTGCTTCACCTTTGCGTTCCACGCCTCCGGCACATCCGCCGCCGCGAGTCGCCCCTCGATCAGATCCAGCTCGATCTCGAACCGCAGGATAATATGCAGGTTATACGTGCACTCGTCCGCTTCGACCCGAATCAGCGACGGCTGCACCGCGTTCACCGCCGCATACACCTGCTCGGGCGACACATCCCGCGGGATCTCCGGGAAATGCTCCCGCAGCACGGGCGTGTACCGCCGCCAGAACGCCAGACTCCGCCCGATCATGTTCTCCCACATGCGCGACTGCGATTCATGAATCCCCAGCGACGCCCCCTCCAACAGCGGCGTGCGCCGATCCTCGGGGTCGTGGCCCTGCGAATACAGCGCATGCCCCCCTTCGTGGATCGCCCCCATCACCGCCATGAACGGCTCTCGCTCGCTCAGCCGCGTCGTCACCCGCACATCGTACACATCGAAGCTCGTCGAGAACGGATGCACCGAGCGATCCATCCGCCCCGCCTCCAGGTCATAGCCCATATCCCCCAGCACCCGCAGGCAGAACCGCCACTGCGCCTCCTCGGGCCAGACCGTCTTCGACCACGACAGATCCGGCTGCCGCGGCGAAGCCATGATCCGCTCGACCAGCGCCGACTGTCGCGTCGCCAACTCCGCGAACACCGGCCGCAACATCCCCGTCGTCATCCCCCGCTCATGGTCCTCAAGCAAGGCGTCATAGGGCGTCTCCTCATACCCCAGGTAGTCCGCCCGCCGGCGCAGTAACGCGACCATCGTCTCCAGATGCGGCCGAAACCGCGCGAAATCCGACGCCGCCCGCGCCGCCGTCCACGCTTCATACGCCCGGCTCTGCACAATCGCAAACTCCTTCACGAACGCTTCCGGCAGCCGCAGCGCCCGGTCGTAGTCGTACCGCGTCACCTCCGCCAGCTTCGCCGTCCGCGCCGGCAGGGCGTCCAGATCCCCCTCCAAGGCATCCAGCAGCCGCGCCGTCTCGTCCGAGGTGAACAGCCGGTGCGCAAGCGCTTGCAGGGTCGCAAGCTGCTCCCCCCGCGCCTCCGCGCCCTTCGGCGGCATGTACACCTCCTGGTCCCACTGCAGCACCGCCGCCGCCCCCCGCAAGTCCATGACCTGCCCCAAATGAGCCTTCAGCGCCCCAACCCGCTCGTCCTGCATCGCGCGCTCCCTTCCTTCCACGCCTATACCGCCTCGCCAGACCGGCGCCCGCGCATTTTATCGCATGGGCGAACAGCGCCCAACCAAAGAACCCCTCCCCGGGCTCCGCTCCGCCGCCGGAACGCCTCTTCAGCGCCTCCTTCCCGCGGCATCCGAACGCACCCAACCGCGCTTGCATTCCACGCGCCGCACTGTGTAACATTGCCCGGCTTGCGCGGTAAGGTACGCAAGGGGCGAGGCAAGTGTGTGTTGCCAAGCCAAACGGAAAAAAGCAGCTAAGGAGAGACCACAATGGACCTGACTGGGATTCTTGGACCGGTGCTGGACATTCTGCAGGGTATCGTGAACGCAATTCTCGGCCCGATCAACGCCGTCCTCGGGATTTTCGGGGTAGACCCCGTCGCCTTCGACCTGAGTTCGCTCCTCGAAGGCATCGGCGGCAGCGGGCAATAGTTCGCTGTTCGCAGGACGGGTCTCACACCCGTCCTCCCCGACGGATTAGCAGCTATGCCAAACACCGCGAGCGGCCGAATAACCGGTCCTCTCGCGGTGTTTCCTTTTTTCGGCCGCCTGCGCAGATGCGAATCACGGAAATCTATTGCATTCTGCACCGATACGCAGTATTATGATAGTGTCCGGTTGCGGCACGCCGGGTTGCGGACCATCGCAACCCCGTCTTGCGCGCCGGTCCCAATAATCGGGGCCGCGTGCAAGGAGGGGGGCGAAGGAAAGTCGGATGCCGTGGACAACGGCTCTGTCGCGTGACGACAAGCCCTCGGAGCGGTACGATGGCTGGCCGCATGCAGACCATCAAGTGAGTGTGGGTTCGGCGAAGGCGGGCGGAGCGCCCCTTCAGAGGAGGAACGACAATGTGGAGTCCGATGGAGCTGATTCTGAGGGACATCCTCGGAATGGCGCAGAGTATGGTGAACTCGATCATCAACCCCATCAACCTGTTTCTCGGGTTCTTCGGCCTGAACCCGATCGTGTTCGATCTGTGGGAAGCGACCCGCGTGGTCGAGTTCTGGGACTAGTCCGTCGTCTCAGGCAATCAGCAGAGACATCGCATCGTCGGCGCATTTGGTGCGTGCTTCGTTGAGAGGCGCGGCAGGCGCGCCGCAACGAACACAGCACCCAGGAAACAGGCAATGCGACGCAACCCGGCGCTCGCGGGTCATCCAACCCGGAGCCGGTAAGGAGACTCGGCAATGGAAGGCATTCTCGGCGTAGTGGTCGGCATCCTGCAGTTTCTCGTCGACATAATCTCGCGCCCGTTCAACGAGTTCGTCGGCTTCTTCGGCGCGCGGGAACTCGAGTTCAGCGTGGCCCGGCTGTTCGGCCTCGAATAGCACCGTACCCCCCATAGACGCGAGCCGCCCGCTCGCGCTGTGAGAGATCCCCACACGCGCACTGCGCGCTCTCAGCAACGGCGCGCGGTGCGGGTGTGTCTTGTCCCGATCCCTCAGCAATGCGCCGCCCAAGCGTCCACGACCCGCTCCAGGTACGCCGCTTGGTCCATGCCCCAGTACGCATCCGAGAAGATCTCCACCTCCACCGGCCCGTCAAACCCCGTCTGCTCCACCCACCCGCGGATCTGACGCAGCGGGATGCACCCTTCGCCCATCAGGCCCCTATCATTCAGCAAGTCCCGCGTCGGCGTGCGCCAATCGCACACGTGGAACGACAGCAGCTTCTCCCCCGCCCGCCGGATCTCCGCCTCCAGGTCCGGATCCCACCACACGTGGTAGACATCCACCGTCACCCCCACCGCGGGGCTCCCCAGCGCCTCCGCCATGCCATTCGCCTGCCCCAGCGTGTTCACCGCCGAACGCGCATCCGCGTACATCGGATGCAGCGGCTCGATACCCAGCCTCACCCCCGCCTGCGCCGCGTGATCCGCAACCGCCGCGATGCCCTCCGTGATCTGCTTCCGCGCCTCCGCCAGCGGCATGCCCGGCACCGCCCCGCACACCAGCACCACCAGCGGCGCGCCGATCGCCGCCGCCTCATCGATCGCCGTGCGGTTGTCGTCAAGCGCCGCCGTTCGCGCCGCCCGCGTGGTTCCGGGGAAAAAACCGCCCCGGCACAGACTCACGACCCGCAACCCGCTGTCCCGCAGCAAGCCCGCCGACGCGGCCAGCGGCGCTCCCTCCAGATGCTCCCGCCACACCGTGATGCCCCCGATCCCCGCCGCCGCATACGCCCGAGCCGCCTCCGCCAGACCCCACGGCTTCGTGGTCATCGTGTGGATGCAACACCGCCCCAGATCATCCCGTGTGAACGGCTTCACAAACGCCTCCATTCTCATCCCATCGCCTCCCCGCGCCGCCGCCCAGCACACCGCGGCACACCGCGGCACACCGCTGCAGACCCGCCCGCGCGTAGCGCGATCGCCCCCTCCTCTCAAACCAGCCCCAGTCTAGGTCCCCCCTCCCCGCCCCGTCAACGCGCCCGCCCGCGCTCGAATTCGCTTGCGCCCCGCCCTCGGGTCTACTAGACTTATCACAACGCTGCAATGGGGGGTCTCGATCCGTGACCTGCGCAAAGCGTCAACCCGCCGACCTCGCTAACGCCGGCGAAGCTGTTGGACCCGCCCGGTCCAACGTCGGTTTCAACACGCCCCGCCAGGAACGAACGCGGCCTGACGCCGCCCGCAAGACCCG
The DNA here is from genome assembly GCA_002422525.1 of Candidatus Hydrogenedentes bacterium UBA6118. Classification (GTDB taxonomy): domain Bacteria; phylum Hydrogenedentota; class Hydrogenedentia; order Hydrogenedentales; family SLHB01; genus UBA6118. The sequence goes on along the minus strand of DIWA01000077.1, from coordinate 7,490 downwards.
CCCCGAGGACCGAACCGGAGGGACGCCCATGGGATAGCAGCGATCTGACGAATTCCTTGTCGACAACATCCATCCAGCACGAAACGGCCGCTGTTTCCCCGACCACGGAAAGAAGGATACATCGCCATGTCTCACAAAGGCTTCACCCTCATCGAGCTGCTCGTCGTGATCGCCCTCATCGCGATCCTCGCGGCCCTCTCCCTGCCCGCCCTCGCGCGCGCATCGGCCAAGGACATCGCCCAGCGCGCCTCTTGCCAGAACAACCTCAAAATGTGGGGGCTCATCTGCAAGATGTACGCCGCCGAGAACCGAGCCGGGATGTTCCCGCCCGGATCCCAGGCCCTGCCCATGGCGCCCTCCGGACACCTCATCCAACTCATGGGCATCGCCGCCGGCCCGCTCTACCCCGAATACTGGAACGACCCCACGATCCTCATCTGCCCCTCCGATCCCCGCACGCCGCTCAACCCGTACAGGGAGAAGATGCGCGCCCTCGGCGAAGACGACTTCCGGCCGACCGGATTCGGAACCAAAACCGACTTCGCCTCGCAGATCGCCACGATCGAGCAGATCGCGGAGGACCAGGACGAGAAACTCTGCCTGCACACCCGTCTCAGCATGCCGATCTCCTACACCTACACCGCCCATGCCGTCCGCAGCCAGGCCGAGCTCTTCTCCGTCTTCGTCGGCCGCATCTGTTTCGTCTGGGGCGATCCCGTCATCACGCGCCAGATCGCTGATGCGTCGCACCTCGGCTGCTCGGGCTTCCAGATCGCCTACCTGGCCGAGGGCGGCATGACCGACGACATCCGCCAGAACGACTGGGGCGCCTGGCGCGACGACGACGGCGTCAGCCCCGTCACAGTCGACCACCAGCGCCTCAGAGAAGGCGTCGAGCGCTTCTACATCACCGACGTCAACAACCCCGCCGCCGGCGCGCAAGCCCAGAGCACCCTCCCCGTGATGTGGGACAACTGGGGCGACGCGACAAACGTGTCCGGCGACACGACCGCCACCCTCAGCTTCAACCACGTTCCCGGCGGCTGCAACGTCCTCTACCTCGACGGTCACGTCGAGTTCATCCGCCTCAACGCCAAGTTCCCCATCGTCATCAACATGCAGGCGCCCCGGCTCGCCTCGCAGTGGGCCGTCTGGGGCAACTGGTGGGCCGGCGCCGAATAGCCCCAGACCCAACGTCGGTCGGACCGGTCCCCCCGGTCCGACCGACCGACCGCCCCCTCCCGGTCCCAGCGCCCACCCCGGACGCCCCTGTAAGAAACCGCCCCTCCGCGGTACCAATAGGGGCAGCGGCAGGATGTGCATTGAATGACGAAGGCCGCAGGGCGCTGTTCATGGAATGGTTGGCCGGGCATGGCGCCTCGGTCGTGAAGGTGACCCGCGCCTACACGCTCACCCAGGAGGAGTGCCAGGACCTGGCGCAGCAGATTCTGCTCCAGGCGTGGCGGTCGCTCCCGAAGTTCGAGCAGCGATCAAGCGCGGCGACGTGGTTCTATCGGGTGGCGCTGCAAACCGCGATGAACTGGCGCAGGAACGACAGCCCCCGGCGCCGCGAAGCCCGACCCTGTCGATCGGGTCGAGCTCGTGTACGGCGGTCTCGACATCAAAGGTCCGCAGTTCATCGCGCCGTATCTCCTGCCCGACGCGACCGAGGCGCAGGACAACCGCATCACGCTGTCCACGGACGCCGCCGTCCTCCATGCTCCCGACATGCCCGCGCCGGTGCACGTAATCGCGTGGCCTGATCCGGCCGTGTCTATCGGCGATGGCGCGGCGACCGCCAACCGCGTGCGCTTTCAGTTCCCTGCCCCGGACGCCGCCGCCATCGACCTCGGCCTCCTCGCGAGCATCCCGACCGACGACGGCCAGGGCCCGCTCACGCCCGCCGACGCGGACGCCATCGAGGCCGAGGCCCGGACCCATTTCGACGAGATCCTCGCGGCCTGTGCGCTGTCTACGCCCGACGCCCTTCTGGATGCCGCCTTCGACGCCTCCTTGCTCAACCTCGAGTACGTGTATCAACCGCCTGCTTGGCTCGAAGGCATCCACGAGTGGCCGTCCTACTACTGCAACAACTATCAGATCAGCGCCGCCGTCGCGCTTGGACAAGCCGACCGCGCGCGCGACGCCTTGCGCTTCTTCGGAGAGGCCCCGGGCGGTCCCTGCCCCGTCTCCTACGCGAGCGGGCCCCCTCCAGACGACCCGAACCGCGAAGCCGGCCTCCCGTACTACCTTCTCCAGCTCCACCGCTACTGGCTGGCCGCGGGCGACGACGCCACGATCGATCGGCTCTGGGCCCCAGCGAAGGCCGCCCTCGAACAGATGCTCGCCCGTCGCGATCCCGACGGCGACCTACTCCTCAACTGGCATCAGGGCTGCAACGCCTTCATGTACCAGGCCGATCACCTCGGCCAGCCCGGCGCCGCGCCGTCGCCCACCTTCATGGTCGCCGGCAACCTCGAACAGATGGCCGCCATGGCGGCGCATCGCGGCGACAATGACCTGGCCGCCTCCTGGCGTCTCCGCGCCGCGTACATGCGCGAAGAGGCGCTCCGCCGCCTGTGGCGACCCGCCGAGGGACGATTCGCCGCCATCGACCCGCAGAGCCGCGTGCAGCAGACCAACTACTACACCGACTTCGTGTTCCCGATTCTCTACGGCGGCATCTCCAGGGAAATCGCGTGGATCCTCCTGCGTACCCTCGACGAGACGCTCTGGGAGGGCGACTCCCTGATGCGCTCCGGCAACCTCAAACCGCCCCTCTTCGGCAATGACATGTTCGGCCCCGTCCAGATGAGCGAGGCGGCCGAGGCCTACTTCCTGTGCGGTCGAGCCGACCGCGGATGGGCCCTCCTTCACGGCGTCGCCCGCGCCGCGACCGTCTACACCGACTCGCCCGGCGCCTTCCCTGAGTTCATGACGAACAGCGGCTGGGGTCAAGCGGACTATCTCTTCGGCAACCCCGCCGCCGCCTTCGCCCATGCCGTCGTCGCCGGGCTCTTCGGATGGCTGCCCCGCCCCGACCCCGCGCCGTGCCGGTGGACTCCCGTCGTGCCGCAAGACTGGCAACGCGCTGCGCTCCGCCTCCCCGATGCCGCCCTCTCGGTCGAGGGCCCGCACGCCGACCGGCGCTACATGGTAGAGACGCCCGTCCCCCGTCGCCTCGAAGTCCGCCTGCCGCTCTACGGCCACGCCGTCTCCGCCCTCACCGACGGACATGGCGATCCCATACCGTTCGACATCGAGCCCCACCCGGGCGGCGGATACCTCCGCGCATCCTTGCCCGCGGCGGAACGGCACGCCCTGCGCCTTCAGTCGACTGACCGCAATGATCTCCCGCGCCAAGTCGAGCTCGACGCAGACGCCCCGCTGTCCATCCCCCTGCCCTGCCGCGACGCCGCCGTGCGCGATCCGCAAGGCGCCCTCGAGACTTTCCGCATCACGTCCGGCGCACTCGACGCGATTCCCGCCGCGTTCGAAGGAACCCGCACCATCTTCATCGAGGACCCGCAAGCCTCCCGAGTCGTCCCCGTCGACCTTGTTCGCCGGCCCGCGCCGCGGACGCCCCCTGCGCCCATCCGCCTCGAGGGTCGCCGCGAACCCATCGACCTCACCGCCCGCTTCAACGCGGACACAATCCGCGGACTCAACCTCTGGCGGTTCGGCGATCATCACATCGATCTCTCCGGCCGAACCCACCTCGCCAAGGGCTCCAACCACGCCGACACGCTCGCGTTCGACGGCTTCGCGTTCAACGTTCGTCCGTCCGGACGCAACCTCCTCACGCTCGAACTTGGCGGCGTCGGCGCGTTCGATGCCCGCACGTACCTGTCCCAACAGCCCGCATCGGTTCGCATCCCGGTCGAAGGACCGGCCGTCGGGTTCGATCTGCTCACCGCCTGCGAGATCGCCGCGCGACACACCGGCATGCGGATCGGCGCGTTGCGCATCCATTACCAGGACGGCTATAGTCACTGCGAGCCGCTCGTATACGGCCGGAACATCGACGGCTTCCTGGCCAGTTTCGCAACAGAGGTCAACGTCCTCGAGCTGGCCCCGACCGCCCATCTCGCCGCGTGGACCGTCCCCGCCGACGCCTCCCGCGTCGTCGAAGCCATCGAGATAGAAGTCGAGGCCTTGGAAGCCGTCGTCGGCATCCTCGCCATCAACCGCATCGCGCCGCGGGACGCGCCGATCGACGGCGAACCCCCGGCGCCCGCACCAGGAGACACAACGCCATGATGGCAGCCGTGCTGACCACGCTCGTCTTCACCCTGACCGCCGCTCCCGCCGCCCAGACCTATCCCGCGGACGCCTACGCGCGCCCGCAGGTCCACCGACTGCGCCACTTCGAGCACCTCGCCACGATCGGCATCGGCGGCGGCAACCCCGTCGCCCGCGCCAAGGCCTTCGCACACAACCACATCGTCCCGGAGACCCGCGACGGCATGCGCGGCGCGCGGTGGCGGTTCCAGCGCAACCCCGAACCCGTCATGGGCGCCGCCGTCAACATCTCCGGCCGCATCCCCCGCCCCGCCGACGCCGTTTCCTTCAACGTGCGCAACGATTCGGACCATCCCGTCCGCTTCAGCGTCATCTTCGACAAACTCGCGTGGGAACCCGGCCCGACCTTCCAGGGCGGCACGTGGATCATCCCGATCGACGCGACGGTCCCGCCCCGCGCCGACGCCGTGGTCCGCGCGAACATCGCCGACGCCGAACCCACGCCCGAGACCGACGCCCCCGCCATCATCTTCCCCGCGGGCTTCTACATCCGCGTCGAGAACGCCGAACCGGACATCCCCTACGATCTCTTCCTCTCGGACCTCGCCGTGCATTACCCCGCGCCCGACGGCTTCACGAACGCCGCCCTCGACGCCCCCGAACAGCTCGAGGCGGGTCAGCCCGTCGCGCTCGCGCTGTCCGCCGACGCCGTCCCCGCCTCGGTCGAACGCGTCGACATCGAACTCTGCGACGGCGACCGCGTGCTCTGGCGGATCCGGCTCGACGACGCCGAACGCGCGCGGCTCCGCGACGCCGGCCGCATCGAGATCGCCCGCACGGTCCCCGGCTACGCGCCCCCGCGCCCGATGACCCTCGTCCTCTCGGCCGACGGCTACCGCGTCCCCGGCATCGCCGTTCCCGTATCGGTGCGCAACGACCGCCGCCCCGGCCTCCCCCAGGCCGAGCTGCGCCCCCGCAACGGCCTGCCCGCCGTCTACCTCAACGGCGAACCCATCCCCTGGACCGGCTACGCCAGCTACGACTTCCAGCCCGGCAACGTCGGCGAGTTCGGCGCGTCCGGCGCGAACGTCTTCGTCATCCCCGTCGCCGCCGGCGCCCACCTCCACAAGGTCGTCGACCCCACCTGGACCGACTGGGACGAGTGGGACTTCGGCGACCTCGACGAGCGCGTCGCCACGGCGCTCCAGGCCAACCCGGACGGCCTACTCGAGATGCGCGCCAATCTCGCCCTGCCCCCGTTCTGGATCGCCGAGCATCTCGAAGACCGCGCCCTCGTCCGCACGGAACACGGCGATATCCCCTGGGAAGAGACCGGCACCCAGGCGATCAGCCTCGCCTCAGCCGCCTGGCGCGCCGATCAGGCCAAGGCCCTGCGTCGGCTCATCGCCTACTGCGCCGAACAGCCCTGGGCCGATCGCGTCTTCGCCTTCGTCGTCAGCGGCGAGGTCACCGAGGAATGGTTCGCCTGGGGCGCGAACGACGGCTTCTACTCGGACTACAGCCCGCCCATGCAAGCCGCGTTCGCCGCGTGGTGTCGCGCGCGCAACCTGCCCTTCACAGAGATCCCCGATCCCGAGCTCCGACGCCGACCCGGCTGGGACTGGTATCCCGACGCCGGCGGCGGGCCCCACGCCGCCGCCTACGCCCAGTTCCTCTCCGACATCACCGCCGAGGTCATCGCGGAGTTCGCGGAAGTCATCAAGGACGCCTCCGACGGCCGCCTCCTCACCGCCGTGCTCCACAGCTACGTGATACAGCTCGCCGGCGAACCCCGCCAACACCTCTCCGGCAACTTCCAGATGTCGCGCCTGCTCGACGACCCGAACCTCGACATGTTCATGGGCATCCCCCTCCACAACTTCCGCTCCCTCACGAACGGCTACGACACCTACACCTCCGCCACGCGCAGCATGCACGCCAACGGCAAGCTCCATATCAACGAGAACGACCTCTTCTCCTGGCTCCACCAGGGCATCTGGCACACCCCCTACAACGAGGCCGACCCCCGCGCCGGCGCGATCAGCATGCACCAACGCGTCTTCGCCACCGACATGATCCACGGCGCCCCCCGCCAGTGGTTCTCCCTCTTCACAAACTGGCACCACGACGCCGAACTCCAGGCCGAGTTCGCCCGCGGCATCGCCCTCCAACGCGAACTCCTCCACGCCGACCGCACCCCCGCCGAGGAAATCGCCTTCGTCGTCGACGACGCCTCCTTCGCATGGATGCCCCCCGAGAGCCCCCTCCACGGCCAGACCAACCCCGGCCAGCTCTTCAACCTCGCCCGCACCGCCGCGCCCGTCGGCGTGTGGCTCCTCCGCGACCTCGACAAACTGCCCGACCGCATCAAGGTCGTCTTCGTCAGCAGCGCCGCCGCCGCCGAGCCCCGCAACCTCGACAAACTCCGCGCCCTCATCGACGCCGGCGGCCGCACCCTCATCATCATCGGCCCCGTCGGCCTCATCGACCGCGACCGCTGGGCCTGGGACGACGCCGCGCCCGCCGACATCACCGGCCTGCCCATCGCCGTCTCCCGCGACGAAGGCCCCGGCGCGCTCATCGGCCCGATCCCCACGCTCCGCCCCCGCGCCTACATCGAAGGCGACGGCATCGCGACCTACACCGACGGCCTCACCGCCGCCGCCGAACGCCCCCTGCCCCACGGCGGACGCCTCATCTGGTGCGGCGCGCCGATCTCCGACCTCGACCTCCTGCGCGACTGGGTCCAACACGCCGGCGTCACCTGCTACGCCCCCATCGGCTGCACCGCCTACGCCTGCGCCGACCTCGTCTCCATCACCGCCTCCCAAGGCGGCGAACTCCCCCTCGCCTGGCCCGAACCCGTCCGCGTCCGCGACCTCTTCACCGGCTGGACCGGCCAAGGCCAGACCTTCCCCTGCCCCTTCGCCCCCGGCCAGACACGCCTCTTCGCCGTCGAACCCATCCCCTGATCCCGCCGAACCGCACAGCCCGGGACCCTGCCCCGGGCCCCCTCGTTCGCCCTCGTCCGCCGTAGCCCGACGCAAGAGGACGCAGGCGGACGAGGGGGCCCAAAGCGCACAGAGGCGGGCGAAGGCGGCCAATCCTGTCCATCCTGTAAATCCTGTCTACCCATTCCCTCTCCCCGTCCACCCCGTCCACCCCGTCCACCCCGTCCACCCCGTCCACCCCAGGACGCCGCAGGCGGATCGCCCGCCCCCCGCCCGGCGCGCAGCGCCCTTGGACTG
>DIWA01000028.1 GCA_002422525.1 Candidatus Hydrogenedentes bacterium UBA6118 | reverse complement strand
GACAGGCCTTGGCCCATGCCGAAGCGCACAACAGTTAATTTATGCTATTTGCAACTCGCAACACTAGCGGAACCGCACCGTCCATGCATCGCCGCCGGACGGATGCACTACGGCCGTAGCGTTCACGATGTCGCCCGCGGGGTGCGCGTCCATCGGCGAGTCCGACCCATCGACCGCCGCGAGTCCCTCGGCGGGGAAGCAGATCTCCACGGCCATGTCGAGCGGGCGATTGGTCCGGACGGAGACCTCCGCTTCGCGCGGCCCGGCGACCAGCAGGCGCACATCGAGCCGCGTCGGCGGGTCGGTGGGAAGAAGCAGCGCCTCGAGCGCCAACGGGCGCCCGTGGAGCGCCTCGGGGACCCGCGGGAACACGCGCAGCCTCCCCGCGATCGCGTCATAGTCGACGCCGAATAGGACCTCGACGATGCACTGAATGTACTGCGAGGCGCTCCAACCGTAGCGCGCGACGCCTTCCCCGGACCCCGCCGTGGGCGTGATGAATTCGGCGTAGTTCGCGTTGAACGTGCGGATGGTCTGCCAGTTCAGCTCCGCGGCCAAGTCGTGTCGGCCCTGGTCCGACAGGCCCAGCGCCACGGGAACGTTGCGCATCGTCCAGATGTCGCCGTACCAACCCCGCCCGTCGTAGCGCCCCGTCGCCTCAACAAACCGGGGATGCGTCTTCGCTACGCTCGTGAGCGGCCGCTTGCCCCAGTTGAACAGCGCCGGGTCGAGCAGTTTCTCGGTCAGTCGCGCGACCCGGTCCGGCGATGCGATGCCCGCGCGCATCGGGTCGAACGTCGTGCAGAGCAGGTAAGGCCGGCGCTCCCGCGTGCGTACGTTGTAGTTGTAGTACACGCCCGCATCCGGGTCCCAGCAATGGCGGTTGATCGCGTCGGCGAGCGCGTCGAACCGGCGCCGGTGCTCGGCGGCTTCATCGGGTCGGCCCAGCGCATCCGCGAGCTGCGCGGCGTGCTGGAAACCGAGCGCCACGGCGACGTTGAGGTCCACCGCCGCGACCGTCTGCGGCTCGGACAACGGCTCGCCAAAGGTCTCCTCGAAGATGGCGGTGATCAGTCCGGAGGCCGCATCGCGCTTGACCGGGCTGTGCCAGTATCCGAGATACTTCACGAGGGACGCATAGATCGCCTCGCGCAGCGCGACGTCCTGCGTGCGCCGGGCGATGTTCCAGCCGACCTCGAGGTAGCGCGGGATGCTGCTGAACCCCAGGGGCATGCCGTGGCCCGCCGATCCGCTATACAGGTCGATCCGCCCGTCCGGGTTCTGCGCCTGCGTCGCGAAGAACCCGCGCATCACCCCCTCGGCGAACGCCTGGTTCGCCCACTTCGCGCCCTCGAGGTTCAGGCTCGTGTCGATCTGCCACCAGCCGGGGTGGTACATCCCGCCCGGGCTCATGAACGGCTCCGTGAACCCGAAAGCCGGAACGTCCGTCACCATGCACTCGTCCAGCACCACGAAGGCGTCGGCGAAGTCGGCCTGCGTCACGCCCGGGAGCGTCAGCCGCGGCACGACCGCCTCGCCGCAGACGTCCGGCCGCGCGACCACGGGGCGCGGGGGACCATCCGTGACGGCGATGCGATCGATGAACATGTCGCCGCTGAAGTAGTACGTCCCGGGCTGGATGCGGAGCGCGTCGATCGTGCCGCTCCACGCGCCGTCGATGTGCACAACCACGTCCTGCCAGTCCTCGCGGTGCGGCTGCATGGTGAACCGGATGACGCCCGCGTCCGTTTCCGGGCTCTCCGCGGTGCGCCAGTACAGGCAGCCGTCCGTCTCCGGCGACCGGTTCAGCAGCCGGAGCCGCACCTTGGTCGCATCGGCTGCCGGGATGCTCAGGCCCGACGGCGACGCGATGGCGGGCGGGTCAGACAGCGGCCACAGATACTTGCTCCAGAGTGCGATGCCCTTGATCTCGAAGGGGAACGCCGGGACGGGGTCCGCGCGGTCGCCTCGGTCGATGGTGAGCCAGAGCGCGCCGCCTGTGACGACGCCGCCCAGCTCCGGCGCGATCGTCCACCCCTCGGGATCATCCCAGCGATCGAAGTCCCACTCCGCAAACACCCGGTTCTCCGGTTGTTCGATGGTCATCTCGGCTTCTCCCAGCGGCTCCAGCGCCGCGCCGGCGCAGACCAGCGCCACACACGCGCTGCGAGCGCATCGCGCACCTATCATGTCCGCATCGCCTCCCTGGTTCCAGTGTACAGGCGATTCTCGCCGATCCCGGCTGCGGCGGTCCAGCGCGCGGGGTCCGCGATTTGACATCCGCCGGCGCAACAGGTAGAATCCCGCCAGCTTTGCCGGATAGCCAAATGGTAAGGCGCCTGACTCTGGATCAGGAGATTCTAGGTTCGAATCCTAGTCCGGCAACCACCATAGCTTACCGCATGGTCTACCAGGCATTGCCGACCGACCGTGTTCCATCTCGGCCCGTTCATCTAGTGGTTAGGATGCAGGATTCTCAGTCCTGTCACAGGGGTTCGACTCCCCTACGGGCTGCCATATCTTTGCGAGCGCCGAACGCCGACCCAACCCGGGTTGCGTCCGGCGCTTTCCTTTTCCCCGCCTACTGCCAGACCTCCATGACGCCCCCAGTCCGCGGATGACGCAGAGGGCGGCGATGGACAAAACGGTATTGACTGCGCCCTTCCCGCGCGACTACAGTCCAGACATAGCCGAACGGGCGCGGTATGGGTTCGCCAGGAGACCAGACCATGAACGCACGGGTCCAACTGGATCAAGCAGTTTTGGCGGCGTTTTGCCGAAAGTGGCGGATCCGCGAGCTCTCGCTGTTCGGTTCCGCGCTTCGCGATGACTTCGGCCCAGACAGCGATCTCGACTTCCTGGTGAGCTTCGAGCCGGAGACGCGGCTGGATCTGTTCGACCTGATCGAGATGCGCGACGAATTGGCGCGGACCTTCGGGCGACCGGTAGACCTCGTCGAGAAGGAAGCCTTGCGAAACCCGTGGCGTCGGTACGAGATCCTGAGGACGCGTGAGGTGATCTATGCAGCCTGATCCACAGGATATGGCGCGTCTGTGGGACATGCTGGACGCCGCAAGAACAGCCGTCGAGTTCACAGAGGGTCTACGTTTTCAGGACTTTCTCAAGGACCGCAAGACCCGCCACGCTGTGGAGAGGTGCTTGGAGATCATCGGAGAAGCCGCTCGTCGCATCTCGCCCCATACGCGAGAAGGCCTTCCCGACATCCCCTGGAGGTCCATGGTTGGACTGCCGAATGCGCTGGCCCATGAGTATGGGGATATCCGCTATGAGATTCTGTGGGCGATCATACAGGACAGGTTGGGCCCGCTGATTCGACGCCTCGAGGCGATGGGAGTGGACAGCCCTCCTCCACCGGGAGAAATGTGAGTGCCCAAGCCGTTCGCGAGTGTGAGGACGCATTCCGTGACGGCCGCCGCCGGGTTGCTCCGTGGATCTGTACAGGCGCTCCCGCAGGCCTTCCGCGCCTGCCCTGTCCGCGCCATCTGCGGACGGATTCCGTGTCGACTCCCGCCGCCGCGGTGCACTACAAGTCGGGGCGTAGTGGGGGGCGACGCGTGATGCGCCGCCCCCTCGATCCTGGATGAGCCTGTTAGCGGGGATCACCGTCGGCTTCTGTACGCCTTGCGCGCCGCGACGCTCGCCAACGTCAGCCCCAGTCCGAGCAACGCCCGCCGCCAGGCCAAGACCTCGACCAAGGCCGAGATGATGTCCAGAACGCGGGCATTCTTGCGCAGTCGCCACCGCCGGCCGGCGCGCGTCCAAAGGCGCTTTGGAGGCCCCAAGGGCGCCTACGCTGCCGCCGCCAGGTTAGATGCTTCTCGCTCCCGGCAGTATTTGGCAGTCTGACCTTCATTCACGGCAGTAGATAGCTTGTCACGCCCTGGTGCGCAGGCGGTTTACCAATAAATCGTCTCGCAGAATCTCGTCCTTGAGCGCGGTGAGTTCTTCGACATCCCAATTGGCGCTAAGATAGCGCCCCGTGGCCCAGTCTGCCTTGCCGGAGGCCAGCCATACGATAAAGCTGGCAGCCAGTTCAGGGCTGTCGGTGAGATAGACATGCCTCTCCTCTGGCATGTTCCGCCCGAGTCCGGTGGCAACACCGCCCGGATGGACGGCGAAGCATTTGATGCCGTCTTGACCATGATCCACGTTGACGAATTCACAGAGACGGTTGATCGCGTGTTTGGATGTCTGGTAATCGGATGCAGTCGGGACCAGCGCCTGAGCCCCAATTGACGACAGCAGAATCAGATGACCGCCGCTTGATCCTTCGGCGGCCCGCCTTTTCGCTGACTCGATGAGATGAGGCAGGGAGAAGCGTATGACGTGATAGACACCCCTCACACTCACTTCCCAGGTGCGCCACCAGCTCTCGGGATCGGACTCACCGATCTTCGTCCAATGATCAAGGTAGCCGGCGTTTGCATCGGCCACGTCGATGCCACCGAATTCTTCCACGCAGTCCGAAACGGCGGCTTTGACCCGCGCCGCGCTGGTGACGTCGCACGTCGAGTAAGCGCATTGCGTGTTCGGGTTTGCCTGTCGGACCAGGTCCCGCGTCTTTTCCAGCTCGGCTTCCGAGCGTGCGGTGACATAGACCGCCTTGGCGCCCGCCTCGGCGAAGGCGACGGCCGTGGCCTGGCCGATTCCCCGTGAGCCGCCGGTGATGAAGATGACCTTGCCCGAGGCGCTGCCTGCCAACGTGGAGGCCGGGTCGATGGCGTCATACCGGTCATGATGTTCTGTCAGAGAAAGGTTCTGGGTATCGAGCGATGACATGGGCGCCTCCTGGCATAAGATGGCGGATCAATGGCAATCGAGCCTTTGATCCGCCGGTCTTATGAAGATCCCGTTTTTCGACAAACGGACGAAAAGTCGCTCTGCCGGCGCAGCGCCGGCGATCATTCCCTCAGTCACTCCCGATATGCGGCCATCCTTTTCAGCATCCAGCCCGGATATTCCTCGGGCAGGCGGCTGACTTCATCCAGGGCGGCCAGCTCGTCATCGGACAGGCGCACCTGAGCCGCCCGGATATTGTCTTTGAGCTGATCAGGTCGCTTGGCGCCAATAATGATGCTGGTCACCGCCTTTTGGTGTAGCAGCCACGCCAGGGCGATCTGCGCCACGCTGACCGGTTCACCGTCGATCTGCTTCCCGTCGGCAATCTGCCGCATGACCTTGATGACTTCGCTGCCCCGCTCACGGTTGACGGGCGGAAAGTCAAACTTGGCGCGCCGGTTTTCCTCGGAAACGTCCGGCCCCTCGTATTTACCGGAGAGATATCCGCCTGCCAGGGGGCTCCACACCATCAGTCCCACCTTCTCGGATTCCAGCATGGGGATGATGTCCCGCTCCAGGTCACGCCCCACCAGGGTGTAGTAGGCCTGCAGAGACACGATTGGGCACAGGTGGCGGGCCTGGGTGATGCCAATGGCTTTCATCACCTGCCAGGCGGCCCAGTTGGACAGGCCCACGTACCGCACATGGCCCTGTTGCACCAGGTTGCTCAGGGCTTCCAGGGTTTCCTCGATGGGCGTGGCCGGGTCGAAGCCGTGGATCTGGTACAGGTCGATGTAGTCCGTTTGCAGGCGCGCCAGGCTCGCCTTGCATTCGTTCATGATGTGAACACGGGAGCCCCCGCGTGCATTGGGGCCTTCCCCCATGGGGCCGAGCACCTTGGTGGCAAGCACCACATCCTCGCGGCGAACGCCGAGATTCCTCAGGGATTGGCCAACGATGCGCTCACTGGCGCCAGAACCATAGACGTTGGCGGTATCGATGAAGTTGATGCCCGCCTCCAGAGCGATCTTCATCAGCTCGTCGGCCTGTTCCTGCTGCAACTGGCCGATCAGACCCCACATGTCGTCACTGCCGCCGAAGGTCATGGCGCCCAGGCAAAGTTCGGATACAAACAGGCCCGAGTTACCGAGTGTTTGAAAGCGCGGGCCATTGTCTTGAAAGAACCGCGGTAGTCTATCTGTTGTCATGTTGTACCTCGCTATGCTAATGATTGTCATAGAGGTTCTTGCAAAACCCCCGCGCCGTTGCGCCTGACGGCTTGCGGCGAGGGTGTTTTGTAAGCTGATGAGTCGCGCCGCCCACTATGGGCAAGCTTGACGCTTCATCGCACCTCTTTCGTATTCTGCGCGACACCATGCCGCGCCCAAAACGAACCGGTGTATCCTCGCATATTCCGGGAGGCTTGTCAACCCCCAAATTTTCTTGAAATAGCTGTAGACCATTGCCGCGCAATATGTTATAAATGCTCTGTCGCCCGAAGGGACGGCGGCCGACGCCTCGAATACAAGCGCTTTGTCTTCGACCTGCATGCGTGAGGGTTCGCAGATGGCGCAGACTGACGCAGATGAATGATCTGAAAACCTGCGTACATCAGCGTAATCTGCGGACAGACAGTTGGAAGGAGAGAGATCCATGTTCAAGCGCCCGAACATCCTGTTGATCATGACCGACCAGCAGCGTTACGACTACCTCTCCGTCAACGGCGGACAGTGTCCCGCGCCGGCGTTGGAGCGCCTGGCCGCCGAGGGCGCTGCGTTCGACAACGCCTACAGCGTGTGCTCGCTGTGCACGCCCGCGCGCGCGTCGGTGTTGACGGGCAAGTACCCGCACAAGCACGGACTGTTCAACAATTGCGACATGTTCTCCGTCGTGCGGGAACGGCTTCCGGAAGACCAGACCCTGATCAACGCGCCTCTCGCCGGTGCGGGTTACACCTGCGGCTATGCCGGGAAATGGCACATCGACCGCGACCTGTCCGCTTTGGACCACGGGTTCGAGGGCTACTCGCTGCCTGGGTACGGCAACCCGTGGCACGACCCGACGTACCGCGACCACCTCGCCGCCTGCGGTCTTACGCCGCCCGAGCTGATCCCGGTGATCGAGGTGGAGAACCGGCCGATGACCTTCGTGCTCGACGGGCCGACCGAAGCGACCGTCGAGCATTTTCAGACCGATCTGGCGATCGACCTCCTGCGGAAGTACGCCGAGGATGACGGCAGGCCGTTTTTCCTCACGGTGCAGTACTGGGGGCCACACGAGCCGGCGCGTCCCACGAAGGAGTATGCGGACCGCTTCCCGCCGGAGGACACGCCCCTCGTGCCCAGCTTCGAGGACACGCTGGAGGGGCGGCCGGAGCAGTACCGCAGACACCGCGACGAGTTCGAGTGCTGGTACTACGGCGTCAGTCGCCTGAGCCGCGACGCCTGGCGCAAGGCGACCGCCATGTACTACGCCTACTCCGCGATGATCGACGACCAGGTGAGCCGCGTGCTCGCGGAGCTCGACGCGCTCGGCCTCGCCGACGACACGCTCGTGCTGTACACCACCGACCACGGCAACCTCTGCGGCGCGCGCGGCGGGCTCTACGACAAGGGCGTCGCCATGTTCGAGGACACCTACCACATCCCGCTGCTCGCGCGGTGGCCCGGCGTGATCGCCCCCGGCGCGCGACACGGCCAGCTCGTGTCGAACATGGACGTCTTCGCCACGATCCTCGACGTTGCCGGCGCGCGCGTCCCCGACGATGTCGACAGCCGCAGCATGGCGCCGATCCTCCGCGACCCGTCCGCCGCCTGGCCCGACGACTTGATGTCGTGGAGTTCCGGCGTGTACTACCTGCACTCCCAACGCATGCTCCGTTGGGACCGCTACAAATACGTGTTCACGCCCTACGCCATCGACGAGTTGTACGATCTCGAAGCCGACCCGGTCGAGACCGAGAACCGCATCGACGACCCATCGTTGGCGGACGTTCGCACCGAAATGCGCAAGCGACTCATCGCCAACGCGACCCGCGCCGCTGATCCCCTCGCCGAAGTCATGCAGGGGTACTTCCGCGTGTGAACAGAACGCCTGTCCGCGGGGCCCTGTTTGTCCGCAGATGGGGCAGACGAATGAATGCCATGGGGTCTGGGATGATCGCCCGCACCGAAGTCCTACGCACTCTCAGCATGGGACGAAGAGCACTGTATACACAGGTCGGTGCTGAGAAGCTGGAATGGATGACCATGAGCGATGAACGAACCTGTCCGGTCTGCGGCCTGCTTGATGGGAGAGCCTTTCCCGTCGACAAGCTTTCCCAAGGACCCGCTCATCCCCTTTGTCGATGCACCAGCCTTCCAGTAATCGCGGAAGAGAGCTACGAAGCATCTAGCTTCCTGACTTGTCAATGTCCTTAATGAGCAGCGAGACTGCTCCCTTGGGCAGCTTTGCCTCGACTGTAGAGCCCAGCGTCGCACCTATAAGCGCTCGTGCAATTGGTGTGTTGATATTGATGATTCCCCAATCCGGGTTGGATTCTGCGCGAGTTATCAATGCCTGCTTCTCGACCTGAGGGTTCTCGGTATCCACGTAGACTACTGTATCCCCAACCTCGACTCTGATATCGACCTCTGGCTCATGAATGGGGCTAGCGGGTTCGCTTTCCCGGGATTCCTCCTCGGCTGGTTCGTCCTGCAACGCCGGCTTGGATGTGCTTGGTTCGTCCGAAACACAAGCATCTTGCGGGAGAATGCCTCTTTCCTCTAGCGCATCCCAAAGGCCCTTTAAGGCATCAACCTTGTTTGAGTAGAACGCCGATTCCCTGACGCGGAAGAACTCCCAACCGCAGCGCTCCAGTTGGCGCTGGCGCTGCATGTCCGCTTCGTAACGGTCCGCGCCGTGCCAATTGTCGCCGTCGCATTCGACTGCGAGCCGCGTCTTTCCGCCCTCAACCACGAGGTCAATTCGCTTGCCCGCGACTTCATGCTGGGCAAGCACGTCGTAACCCTTGCGAAGCAGTTCCAGGGCAACATCAACCTCGAACCAGCTGTCAAAAGGTGCGGGTGGCTTCACGACGCGCCGATTATCCTGCGTCGCCCGTCGCTCCAGTTCATCCCGGTCGATACCGGCAATCTGCTGCGTCTTCGTGTCCTCGAAGAAATTGAGCAGCTTTCGCCGTAGACAGGATGTGCTGAGATCGTCGCAAGTGACGGAATGGAAAAGCACCATCATGTCGCGCGCGCGGCTGGCCGCTACATTGAACCGTCGTTCGTCCGCTGGCTTTGTGAGCGGACCGATTGTCGCGTTGGGCGCAGCGACAAGCGACAGGAGCATGATGTCTCTTTCGTCGCCCTGGAAGCTGTATGGATTGCCGCAGACCAGACGACGGCGTTCGATCTCCTCGGCTCCCAGGACCTCAAGTAACCGAGCCGCGATCAACCGCGCTTGCTCTTCGCCTTGTAGCACCACCACCCCCATCGTCTTCCCGTTGTACCGGCCATCGCGGCACATCTCCGCGATTCTTTCCACAAGGGCTTCTGCTTCCGGTTGGTTTTTCACCCCGTTGTTCTCGCCTTCGCGATATCCGCGGTCCACGAAGACATGCTCAAGCGGCGGCAGCCGGTCTGGGCCATACTGCCTCAAGGGAATCAGCGGTGTGTCCGAATAGCAGAGATCGTTGCTGAAGCGGATGATCTCCGGCATGCAACGGAAGTGCTCGCGCAGCGTGATCCGCTGGGTTCCATACCGCAGTTTCCCGTGATCGAACAGGCTGCTGTCAATATCGAACGATGACTTGTGTTCGAAATCATGAAGGTACTCTTCCTTCAGGCGCTCCACCGGGTCACGGGGCAAACCCACGGCATCGGGGCTGATCTGCTTGTCGTCGCCAACGATCAGTACCTTCTTCCCAAGATAGAACAAAGGAAGCGCTTCGATGCCGCATTGCGAAGCTTCGTCAACGATAATCACGTCGAACATGCCTGGAGCGGGATACACCGTGTCCCAGACGCGATACAGGGGCATTACCCATGCGGGTACCGCCTCGCGGCATTTGCCGAGGTGGTTCTGAGCGTCGCGACGATGGCGCGGCGCGTGCTTCCCCGTCCCCTTGCCAAGCCGTCGCATGGACTGTTGCCATGCCTCCATGTGGCGACGATGGTCTTCCTTGAGGCGCGAGAAACAGAACGACCAGGCGTGAAGCGAGGCAAGCTTGGCGATGATGCCATTTATCTCGTCCTCGATTTGCTTGGCTCGCTGAGCGAGTGCCGGAACATCGTCCTGCCGGATGTAATCCTCGATCCAGCGACGCGCCTGCCCCCAGTGCCAGGCGTGGTCAATGCGCTGGATGCGTTCGTCCCAGTATGGCTGGTTGCAGGTTTGTTCGAGCGAACTCGTGAACCGCGGCAGTTGGCGGCGCAACTTGAGGAGATATGCGTCCACCTGCAACAGGGAACGGTGTTTCCTGCCCAGATCATGGATCGCGTTTACGCATTGAGCGTACGCCTCCGTGTTGCGGCTGCGAATGGCGCTCAGCAGACCATTTGTGATCGGATGTGCGCCGCCCTTGGCGGCCATGCGGGAAATCGGAGCTTCGATGCCCTCGATTTCCTCTGCGACAAGCCGCTTGCGGATGCGTGCCAACGCAAGACGGCACGAGGAGAGAACCCTTTCCACCTGGGACTCGTCGGTCCATACCGGCTCGTCTATCCCTGAGCACCGGCCTATCAATTCTCTGCACTTGGTGATGAGTCCCTCGATCGCCAAGGCGTCTTCGAGGGCGCCGCACAACGACTTGAGTTCGGTCAGTTGGAGAGCGTAGGGCCCTTCGGTCTTCTCGCGACGCCCTTTCCAGTAGTCCCATGCCCTCTCACACTCGATGCGAACGTGGAGCGCATCGGCAAGATTCGAAAAATGCTCGGCGGTGGAGCATGGGCGTCCGTCAATCCTCACGGTCCTGATAACGTATAGCCGCTCCTTCACGGGCTTGGGCCGAAGCAGCCACCAACCTAGTCTGCCGCCGTTCTCCGTGTGCTCTTTCAGTCTGCGTACGTCTTCGTACAATGCCCCGATATCGGTGGTGTCTGGGAACTCGATGCTGGTACGGTCCGCCACGACAACGACTTGTTCGACTGACGCAACAACGGATCGCGTGACACGCAGGAGCTCATGCCAGAGGGCCGAGTTGCCGCCCACAATGTCGCGCACGGCATCTTCCATCCACGGATGCGATGTGGTCAGAAGGCGCCTTCGGGCCTCCCTGAAATCAGATACAGCGCCGAGGATGTCTTTGACCATCGAAGGATCGTTCCTGGCCAATATATCGACACACATCTCATCGGCCCCAAGCGCCGCCCTCTGCTCTTCTTCATTGGCGCTCGCCTCGTCCCTCACGAGACTGGCGAAGTGTTCAGGCAATGACAGGGCCTCGGGCCGCCGTAGGTCCAGTTCCCGACGCTTCTCCGGTGTGAAGTGGCGCAAAGCTGCAAGCACGGTCCGCAGATCGCTAGCAGAAACCGGGCAGGACTGCCGCAAGGGGATGGAATCCGTGAACCATTCGTAGTCGGCTCGATCCCTGTTCACGGCCTCGGCGATTCTGGCCGCCGTCCCCCGATAGGCTCCTTCCGCAATGGACTGCGTGTGCGTTTCGGACTCCCGGATGTCACGGAGTCGCCGGTTGACCTCGGCCTTCTCCTCGCGGAGCTCCCGCAGGCGTTTCTCAAGTCCTCTGAGTTCGCCCTCGGCCAGTAAGTCGCTCCACTCCTCGTTCTGACGCAGAATACCGCTAACGCTGGACTCGAGAGCTCGCCGTTCCTCAACTCCGCTGCCAAGCAGACTAATGCAGAGAGGACGCAGTTCGTCGGGTACGAGTCCTTCAAGCACCTGGAGCGCGCGCGGCGTTTTCGCCGTGATGAGCGTCCGCTGTCCCGTGGCAAGCAGATGGCATATCAGGTTGGCGATGGTGTGGGATTTCCCTGTGCCTGGCGGTCCCTGCACGAGTACGCCGTCCGCCGCTCGAATCTTGTCTACAATGCGGCGTTGCTCCTCGTTCGATGGTTTGGGGAAGAAGATCTCACCATCGAAGGGAGCGTGAGCCTCCGACGGTTCGTCTGCTGGTTCGCGGTCTTCCTTCGGACGGATCTCCGCAAGGTCCGCGAACTGGCCGGGGATGGGTTCGCCGTCCTCGATCCGCTCCCCAATCTGTTTCAGGGTCTCGGTAAGACCCCTGGCGGAACGCTTGCGCAGGATCAGGGCCGGTGCATATTCCACGATGGGCTTGGCCGAAGCGCGGATCTTCGCTCTTTGCAGAGAACCGTCATAGTCGCCTTGTGAGCTGATCGAGTGCACCAGGGCCTGGAGCACGCCTTCGATACTGCCGCTTTCCCACGGATCGTCTTCGGCTGCGCCGAGCGACGCCTTCGCGGTCTCCTCCGCATGCGCCGGTTGGTCCGCAATGTCCAGCATGTTGAGTTCGGGCCGCAGTCTGGCGCCTTCGGTGTGGGGCCGGACGGTGAATCTCCCCAAACGGGCCTCAAACTCGAGGACGGCGTCCGCGACAAGCAGATGGCGCCGGGCGCGCTGCCCGGCAGGCGTTTGCCAGGTCAGCAGACCCAGGCCAAGCACGAGTTCATACTCTTCGCCAAGGCGAACCTGCTCCTGATGGATGGCGAAGAGCTCGGAATAGACCTTGTGAACCTTCTCCCACGCGTTATGCTCTTCCGTCCACGGCAACCACTTGTCTTCGACGTAACCTTCCCATGCCCGTTGTGCCTCAGGATGATCCTCAAGGCGTTCAGTGCACGGAATGGTTCTCGGCTGGTCCGATTCCTCGACCCAATCGGGATTCGGGATTTGCCGTGCGATCTCCGGGAGTAGCTTGGGCAGGTCGTTCTTGTTTCGGAGCGATGGAAGGCTCACCCAGTCCGCGCACTGAGGGGGCACGTCGGGCAGTTTCGGTTCCCGACGAGTCTGTACCTCGATCCATTCGTCCGGCTCGTGTTCCTCATCACGCCCCCATGCTCGTGTGAAGCAGCCCCGTTCATGCGGAACGCTCGAGACCCAGAGCACCCTCTCGTACTCGGCGATGTCGCGGATCTGTTTCGTGCTTAGAGAAGCCACCCGTAGCAGATACTCGACCAGGCGGACGGCTTTCTCGCTCTGTTCATCGTGGTCTCGTGTGATCATCGCGCGCTGCAACCCTCGCTTCTGCGCTGACGCGACCAGATCCCCGGTTCGTGGCCTCGGACGTGCCGCGTCCTTGAGCGATTGTCCTGAGCTTCTGCATCCAACCGGGAGATATGCGGATCCACCCGCAGAGGAGTCCATTCACTGGAAGCATGGTCCTTCTTACGTCTGTACATTAGCATATACCCTCGGAATTCTTGAAGGAGGGCCGATGCCATTGCCCCCTTCGACAGTGCCTTAGTTTCCTTTCTGCGTTCATCCGCGTCATCTGCGGATGAGCCCACCCTGCGTGGCGCGTCGTACTCGGCGGGTGCTATCGTGTGGGGCGGCGGCTGGTCCGGACCGGGCGGCCGCGCGAACCGGGGAGGATACGTACCGATGTGGCTTGCGATGGTGATCGGTCTTGAGGCGATGATGGGGGCGTCGCTGCCGCAGGGGCCGACGCCGGAGCCGGTGGCGACGCCGCATTTCCCGAGTCGGCTGCACGCGTTCGTGTGGCGGAATTGGGAGCTGGTTCCGCTGGACGTGATGGCCGCGACAATCGACGCCGAGCCGGATCAGATCCGCGCGTTGGGCGCGGCGATGGGCTTGCCGGACCCGCCGGAGATCAGCGAGGACCAGCGCCGGCGCTCGTACATCACGGTGATCCGCCGGAACTGGCACCTGCTCCCGTTCGACCAGTTGCAGGAGCTGCTCGGGTGGACCGAGGAGGAGCTGGCGTACACGCTGCAGGAGGACGACTTCCTGTGGCACAAGCTGGGCCGGCTGAAGCCGAACGCGGCGCGTCTGGCGTACAGTGAGCCGGACGCGGCGGCCCGGGCGCGGGCGGGCGAGATCGCCGGGGCTGTCGCGCGGCATTTCCCCGAGGGCCTGGGTACGGCGGAGGAGCCGCTGTTCGCCTTTGTGGATGCGTTGTCGCGCTTGCCGGAGGGGGAGCCGGTCGCGGCGTCGGACGACGGGGGGCTGTCCCCGCGCTACTGCTATTCCTATTTCGCCACCTACGGCGACCCGCTGCTCAACCCGGACCCGGACCCCTATCCGGAGGGGCTGTTGGCGCGGCTGGCGGCGACGGGGGTCGACGGCGTGTGGCTGCAAGGGGTGCTCTACCGTCTCGCGCCGAACCCGTGGGCGCCGGAGCTGAGCGAGGGCTGGGAGCGACGGCTCGAGAACCTGAACGCATTGATCGCCCGGGCGCGACGGCACGGAATCGGGATCTATATGTATCTGAACGAGCCGCGCTCGATGCCGCTGTCGTTTTTCGAGGACCGCCCCGAGTTGCAGGGCGTGCCGAACCTGAGCGACGGAGAACACGTCACGCGCGCGGCGTTGTGCACCAGCGCGCCCGAGGTCCAGGCGTATCTGCGCGACGCGGTGGCGCATATCTGCCGTCACGCGCCGGAGCTGGCGGGGATCTTCACGATCAGCGCGTCGGAGAACCTCACGAACTGCTGGTCGCACGGTCGCGGCGACCAGTGTCCGCGGTGTGCGAAGCGGTCGCCGCAGGAAGTGATCGCGGAGGCGAACGCGCTCATCCAGGAGGGCATCGACGCGGCGGGCGCGGACGTCGCGCTGCTCGTCTGGGACTGGGGCTGGGCGAACGACTGGGCCGAGGGCATCATCGAACGCCTGCCCGCGAAGGCGTCGCTGGTGAGCGTGAGCGAGTGGGACTTGCCGATCCAGCGGGGCGGCGTCGACGCGGCGGTGGGGGAGTACTCGATCTCCTCGATTGGTCCGGGTCCCCGGGCGCAGCGCCACTGGGCGTGGGCGCGTGCGCGCGGCATGCGGACGATCGCGAAGGTGCAAGCGGGCAACACCTGGGAGTTGTCCACGGTTCCGTACATCCCCGCGCTGGCGAATGTGGCGCGGCACGCGGCGAATCTGCGTCGGGCCAACATCGACGGCGTGATGCTGGGCTGGACGCTGGGCGGCTACCCTTCGCCGAACCTCGAAGCCTTCGTGTTGGCCGCGCGGCCCGACGGTCCGGATCCGGACGAGGCCCTGCGGATGACGGCGGCCCGGCGCTTCGGCGATGCGGCGGCCGCGCCGACGGTCGCCTACTGGAAAGCGTTCAGCCGGGCGTTCTCAGAGTTCCCATACCACATCGGCACGGTGTACGCGGCCCCGGTGCAGACCGGCCCAGCCAACCTCTTGTGGGAGACGAGCACGGGCTACGGCGCGACCATGGTCGGCTTTCCCTATGACCACCTGGACGGCTGGCGGTCGGTCTATCCCGCCGATGTGTTCGCTGAGCAGTTGACCAAGGCCTCCGCGGGGATGGGCGACGCCGTCGTCGCGTTTCGCGAGACGGTCGCCGGGCTCGCCGTGACGCCCGAGCAACGCCGTGCGCTCGACCGCGAGAGCGACGTGGGGGAGGCCGCCGCGATCATCTACGCGAGCGCGGCGAACCAGTGTCGGTTCATCATGGCGCGCGACGCGCTGGCCGGCGCGGCAGCAGACGAGCGCGACGAGATCGCGTCGACCCTGCGCACGCTGCTCGAGCGCGAGATCGTCCTCGCCAAACGCCTCTACGCGATCCAGCGCCGCGACGCGCGGATCGGCTTCGAAGCCACCAACCACTACTTCTTCGTGCCCACGGACCTGGCCGAGAAGGTCCTGAACTGCGAAGACCTCCTCACCCGCTGGTTGCCGGGGGCGCTGGAATTGCCGTAGGGGCCGCACGGCATCAGCGATCCTGATTCAAACGGGCGTGCCGCGGCATGCGCACGCCCAGCGCCCCCTATTCCCGCCCCCTCCCCATGCCCTCCAACCGCGGTCCCCGACGCGTGCACGGCGCAGCCGCGGCGTCGCAGAACTGTGCGATCAGGCTAGGTCAACCGCACACAGACCGCTTGCATTGTCAGATAGGATATGATACTATCCGCATAGTCAACGAGTTAGTATGCTGTTGGTATAGTAAGCGGATTCGGGTTGCGCGTTCGGGACTTGTGCACTGAGGGGCCTGCTGCCCATCGCGTAGTCCCTGCTGAAGGGACAAGGAGGAGGTCATGGTCCAATCTATGCGGTTCGGGTTGGCGGCGTGTCTGGCGGTGTGCGGCGTGGGGTTGGCCGGTCTGGCGCAGGCCGACAGTGTGACGTATGAACTGCCCAATCTATATGAGGGGCCCAATCTAATCACCTGCAGTGGCGTCGGCTACGCCTCGCCTTTCACCGGCAAGGCAGACCCAAAGTGGGAAAACCACTTCGGTACGGACGGGAACACCAGCACCAGCAGCTTTACCTTCCTGCAGGTCGACCTCCAGGAAGAGGGTCTCGCCATACCCGAGGGAGCGGTGATAACCGGCGCGACCCTCTCCTTCGAAATCGGGAGTCTCGGCGGCGCCCCGACGTGGACGCTCACCTCCTTTGACGCCAACGGGCAGTTGTACTGTTGGCAATCGCTTGCGGATCTCCAGAACCCATCATACGATCCCGCGTACCAGCGCGATTCCTACTCCGCCACCACCTACGGGGTATCCGCAACAGGCGCCCACTCCATCGACGTGACCGATTTGCTCGAGGAGCGCGTCGCGCAGGCAACGAACCCGCGGTGGTTCGGCCTGTTCATCACGCAGGCAGCAACAAACACTTGGGCTGAGACTGACACAAGCTCGGATCTTGACGCAGCCCAAGTGCGCTTGGTCGTCACCTATGATGTCCCCGCGCCGGTACCCGAGCCGGCGACCATGTCGCTGCTGGGGCTTGGTCTTGTCGGCTTCGCGGTGCGGGCGTACAGGAGACGCCTCAAGTCGTAGGCTCCGCCTGCCGGGACCGGGTCCATTGACAGTGCGTCCGCACACGGGTGCGGGCGCGCTTTTTCTATTGCGGGGGCTTGGCGGCGGTCTCCGTCACTCCTCCGCCCGGCGGCGCGGCGAACGTCTGCGACGCTTTCGGCGCTTTCGGCGCTTTCTGGCGCGCAAGTTGCGCATGATGAGAGGCGTCAGCAGGCCGAGCGCGAGCGCGACGGCGCCCAAGATCTCGACGATGTAGCCGGGTGCGGCGCCTGATCCCGCGCCGGCGGGTCCGCCCGTCGCGGAACCGATCGGTGCGGCGCCGGGGTCCGCGCTGAAGAGGCGCGAGTCGGGCCGGTAGAGCAGGTCTGGCGGAGGCAGCAGGTCCGCCGCGGCGTGGTCCACGGACGTCTCCTCGGTGTGGTCCGATGGCTCGGCGAGCGGCGTTCCCTGATCGCCAAGGGCCAGACGCCGCCAGACGTCGTCCAGTGCTGGCGGGCTGTCGCCTGAAAACCTGCGCGCAGGGGCGCCGCCTGTCGGACGCGGTTGCAGGGATGCGGCGCCGCCGGCCCGGCCTGTGAGCGCCCTTCCGAGGTTCCATGGTGCGTCGGCGTCGGCCAGGGCGTCCGCATCATGCGACGGCACGTCCACGGGGCCGGTCTGGGCAGGAGACCCCGAGGGATCGTCCGGCCGCGGCGTGCGCGGCAGAGCGCCCCATGTCTGCGGCGACGGCATCGTGTTGCGGTCGAGGGCAGGCAGGCTCTCCGCGCCGGCGGCGAACGCCATCACGTGAAAGCAGAGCGCGAAACGAAGAACGCCTCGTGGGGTTGGGCGCATTTGCGTACTGATCCTGGACCGGGGGCGGCGATCTTCCATAGGCCTGCTATAGATATACATCACGGACGCGCGCGGCGCAAGGCGCGTCCTCGACCCCCGAGGCCCTGCGTCTCAGGTTCGCCGCGCTATTCCTGCGGGTCCTACTGGTTCCGCGCGTGTTCGGCCTCGGCGCGACGCGGAAACGGCAGCCCGAACTGGTCGGCGTAGCGCAGGGCCGCGGCGAGCTGCGCCTCGCCTTCTTCCCGTTGTCCCTGCTCGATAAGCAGGAGTCCGAAGTCCAGCAGAAGCGTCGGGTCGCTGGGACGGATTTGCAGGGCGAGGGCGAAGCTGTGCTCCGCAGCTTCCAGATCGCCGGAACGCATCTGCGCCAGGCCCAGCGTATGGAGCAGATGGGGACTGCCGGGGAACGCCTCGTGGGCCGCCTGTGCGCGCGAGAGCGCCTCTGCGAGGTCGCCGTCAGTCACCAGCAGGCAGTAAGCGAGGTTGTTGTTGACGACGGGGCTCATCGGTTCCAGTTCAGCAGCGCGCCGGTACGCGGCGATCGCCGCATCCAGGTCTTCGAACCGCTCGTGCAGTTGGCCCAGTCGGAACCACGCATCTGGATTGCTCGGGTCGCGTTCCGTCGCCTGCCGCACTGCGTCGCGCGCGCCGTCGGCGTCGCCGAGGCCGCCGAGGAACGTGGAGAGCGCCATCCAGGCCCCTGCGCGGTCGGCGTGGGGAGCCATCAGCCGTTGGGCCTCGGCTTTGGGGTCGGTCTCCCCATGCGTCTGGGCCAGCGACGCGAACTGGTAGGGAAGCAGGGCGACCGGGTGGCCCAGGGCGGATGCGGCGTCGGCGAACACGGCGTACGCGCCGCCATGGAGTCCCGCAGCCTGCAGCGCTACAGCGTGAAGGAAGGATCGAAGCGCGCCGGGGTTCGCCCGCAGCCCCTCCGCCAGCGCGGCCTCGTCTGGAGAGAGCGAAGGCGGGTCCGTGGCGTCCTCCGGTTCCGGCTCGCCCAGCGCCTGCAGGGCCACAGCGCCCGGAGACCCGAAGACCGTTGATCCGGTTGTCGGGTCGACGAGCTGCGCGGCGGCTTCCTCACGCCGTTGCGACCCCGCCAACGCGGCCGCGTACAGCAGCCCCGCGGCCGGCAGTCCTTGGACGTCCTGAAGGCCGGCGCAGATCGCGCTCGCGCGGTCCCAGTCGCCGGCGAGCGACGCGGCGAAGGCCTTGTGCAGGTCTCGCTCAGGCGCGAGAGCCTGCTCGGCGGGCATCTGTTCGAGGGCGGCTTCGGCCGCGGCAAGATCGGACGTATCCAGCGCGATCCGGGCGGACTCGAGGAGCAGGGCGGGGTCCGCCGGGCGGGTCTCGAGCGCCTGCGCGAGGATCTGGCGCGCTTCTGTCGGATCCCCAGTATCGCGCAACGCTGTCGCGAGCGCCAGGGCCGCCGCCGGTTCGCCGGGGAAGATCGTGTACATCGTTTCCGCGATGGCGCGCGCCTCGGTCAGGCGGCCCGACCCGCGCAGGAAGCTGAAGAGCATGCCGTGCGCCTCGATGCTGCGGGGCTGCTCGTTCACCAGGGTGCGGAGCGACGCAATCGCGAACTCGGGCATGTCGGCGGCCCGGAAGACCTGTGAGATGGTGAGCAAGGCCACGCCGTTCTCGGGCCATTGCGTTCGCGCTTCCGACAGGACCCGAACCGCTTCGGCGCGTGCGCCCGCGAGGCCCAGCGTGAAACCGTGGGCGAGCTGGCGGATCAGCTTCATCTGCGATTCGGTCGGGTTCCATGCGTCGAACACGGCGAGCAGCCGCTCGAACTCCGGGTTGTCGAGCGCCTCGACGAACGCGCGCAACGCGGTCGTCTCGGGCAAGCGCGCCGCCAAGTCGCGGG
The DNA here is from genome assembly GCA_002422525.1 of Candidatus Hydrogenedentes bacterium UBA6118. GTDB lineage: Bacteria > Hydrogenedentota > Hydrogenedentia > Hydrogenedentales > SLHB01 > UBA6118. The sequence continues at coordinate 192,199 of DIWA01000028.1, read as the reverse complement.
CGACGTCGGCCCGCTGCGCGAGCACGGCCGCCATCACGAGGGTCTCCAGCGCGAACGGCTCCCCTTTGGCCAGGGTCTCGTCGCGGTGGTCGATGAGCGCAGCCAGCGCGGCCTGGTCCCAGTGCGTCTTCCAGTCGATCGGGTGTGTCGGGGCTGCCGCAGACGATTGGGACGATGGGGTGAGCCGCTCATCGCGGGCCACGAGCGGTTCGGATGCGGTTGACGGATCGTCAGTGTCCGGCTGGTCGCCGACGAGGGCGCGGGCGGCCTCGAGCGCGCGCGGAACGGCGGGGTGTTCGGACAGCGTGCGCGCGGCGGTCTGCAGGTAGGGCAGCGCCTCGGGCCCGCGCTTGGCGGCCAGTCGCACCGCGCCCATCACGTAGTTGGCCCACGGGTCGGTCGAATCGGTGTCGAGAAACGCCGCGGCGATGGTCTCCGCCTCATCGCCGCGGTCCGCCGCAAGCAGGGCGCTCGCCAGACCCAGTCGGACCGCGGCGCTGTCGGGTTCCGCGGCGGCGAGCGCCTCGAACAGGTCGAGGACCTCCTGCGTGCGCCCTTGGCGGGCGTAGGCATCAACCAGCAGCAGGCGGGGCGCGACGGCTTCCGCGTCGATATCGGCGATGATGCGCGCGGCCTCCGCTTCGGCGTCGGCCGGTCTTTCCGCGTCGATCAGCGCGTACGCCAGGGCCAGGGCGATGTCAAGGGAGCCGGGGCGCCCCTCGCGAAGCTGTGTCAGCAGCGTCAGGGCCTCGTCGAGCCGATAGAGCCTGCGCAACACGGAAGCCCGCAACAGGCCCCCAGCCTGGACGTCGACCGACTCCAGTTTCCCTGCGGCATCGAGCGCGCCGTCTGCATCGCGCCGTTCGAGCTGGATGTCCGCCTCCAGTGCATAGGCCGCGGCAAGCGTGGGGGCGAGGGCGTACGCCTGGCGGGCCTGATCCAACGCCGCGTCGAGGTCGCCTTGGGCCTGCTCCGCGCGCGCCATGCCGAGATGCGCCCGAGGGTTCTCGGGGTCGGCGGCGAGGGCGTCGTTGTAGGCAGCGACCGCTTCCTCGATGCGGCCGAGATCGAGGTACGTGTCGCCCTCGATGCGCCGTTGCTCTGAGCGGGCCCCAAGGCCGCATCCAATGGCGAACGCCGCCAGTGCGACGCACGCCGCTTGCCATGGCGCCCGCTTCAGGAGTCGCTGCATCGTACGAGTGCTTTTGTTGGATTCCATATCCGCTTTCCTGTTCACTCGATGCGCTCGAGCAGTATCGGCGCGAGCAGTTGCGCGAAGTCATCAAGTATGCTGAAGGCTGCGTCCTCGCCCAAGGGTCCGATGTCCGTGCTGATCCGCACCATCGTGGAACTCGGCGAGGCGCCCGCGAGGCGTCCGGCGGCCCAGTGCCAGGAGTTTTCATAGAAGCTCCCGGTGAATCGGTCGCCGGTCTTGAACCAGTAGAGAACGGCTTCGTACTCATTGCCTCGGAACAGCACGAGTCGTTTGCCGGTGAACGAGATGCCTACGGGCGCGGTGTACTGCTCGCGCACCTCCCAGCCCTGTCCTACCAGGCATACCTCGGGGAAGTGCAGGCTGCGCCGTGTGACCCCGGCATGGACCAGGCTGAGCGCGATAGCCTCCCCGGAGGGAGAGAGATAGGTCTGCGCGAGGATGTCCGCCGCGCGCAGCACGCGCCGCTGACCCTCGCCCCGTTCCTCCACGCTGACACGCTGGTATCCGCCGATGATTTCCGGCAGTTCGATGGACGATGCGGCGGCGCCGGACTCCGCGCCTTCGGCTAGGATCCGTTGCTGGGAGAGGTGCAGCGCCAGCAGGAGCGTCAGCACGATTAGCACCGCGACGGGGTGTTTCATGGGCATTCCCCGTGTGCGTCGACGGCGGGCGCGACCCAGCGCAGCAGCGCCTCGATCGAGAACAGCAGGATGAACGCGACGACGAAGATGAGCGCACCGGACACGTCATGCACTGTTCCGGAGGCCGTCTCGCTGCTCCAGTAGTAGCCCACGACGCAGAGCAGAAGGATGCGCGCGATGTTCGACACGACCGCGATGGGCGCGGATAGGACCAACAGCAGCAGGCGCGCCCAGGGGCGCGATTTGCTGACGTAGGCCGCCAGGCTGCCCAGTGCGAGCAAGGCGATGATCGAGCGAAGCCCGCCGCAGACCTCGCCCACCAGCAGCGAGTCGCCGCGGAAATGGATGTACGAGCCGTCGCGGATCATCGGCAGTCCGATTAGCCGGGCCGCTTGCACAGAGGCCTCCGTCGCCAGCAGCTTGATCTGAAGCGAGAGACTCTGCGTGACCGACGCGGGGATGGGGATCATGGCGTAGAGAAACGCCGTAGGGAACCAGAGGAGTCGGAAATGGGCCCAGCCGAGGAGGATGAGAATCAACGCGGCGACCATGATCGGGATGGATCCGTTGTACAGGATGCCGAACCCCAGGAAGCCGCCCAGCGCGAACATCGCGACCGCGAGGGCGAGGACTGGATACCCCCAGATGCACGGTTTGATCGGGGCGCTGCGCAGCGCCTTGCGTTCGCGCCACACGAAATAGAGGCTGATGATCGGTACGAGATAGCCGTGGGAGTAGTAGGAGTCCTCCATGTCCCAGTGGAACCGGAGGTCGACGAATGTATGCTGGTAGAGGAAGTAGAGCAGGCAGACGATCACGCCCCACATGACGTAGACGAGTGGGGAGAACGTCCGCCGGCTCACCGCATGCGGCGCGAGCGGCTGCTCCGGCTGTGCGTCAACCGACATCAGACTGCGCGTCCTCGAGCAGCGCCTCCTCGACCTTCCGCATGCGCCTCACATCGACGGTCTCTCCCGCCGCGACCTTGCGCTGGGCTGAGTCGAAGTACTGCTGCGCCATGGCCGCGTCGCCCGTGGCCAGGTAGGCTTCCGCCATCGCGGCGTCGAGGTCGGCCGTCACCGGCGGCAGCGCCTCGAGGTACCGACGCAGGTCGCTCAAGGCCTCCGCGTGAGCGCCCTGTTCGAGTCGGATGAACCCGCGGAGGGAGTAGTACTCCGGTCGCGGTGCGGTGTCGATGGCCCGTGTGACGCTCGCCAGGGCCTCGTCGGTGCGTCCGGGCGTGTTGGCGAGGACCAACGCGCTCAGATAGTGGATGGGGCCGTCGTCAGGCCGCTTCTCCAGGTAACGCTCGGCCAGGACCAATGCAGCGCCCGTATTCCCCAGCCGGTACTGAACGTCGATCATGCCCCGCAGCGCCGGCTGGTGCTCCGGCGATAAGGCGAGCGCTCTCCTGAACATCCCGAGCGCTTGGGGGATGTCGTCCGGGTCGCCTTGGGCGAGGAGGAACTGCCCGACCATCGACCACGCATCGGGATCGGACGGATGCACGTCCGCGAAGCGCGTCAGCACGTCAAGCGCTTCATCCGCGCGGCCGGCCGCCGCCAGGGCTCGCGCATAGAGCTGCGTGACGGCAGGGTCGTCGGGTCGTGCGGTGCGCTCGGTCTCGAGCGTCGCGATGGCCGCGGCCGTGTCGTGCGTGAGCAGGGAGACCCATCCGGACAGCGTCCCCACAACCTGCTGTCTGACGGGTTCGTCGGGGATCTGCGTGCGGATCTGGTTGAGCGCGCGTTGCGCCTGCACGGCCCTGCCATCGAGCGCGTAGGCCCGGGTGAGCAGCTCGAGCATGCGGAGGTCGCCGGAGGGCGAGTAGGCGGGGGGTTCGAGCACCTCGATAGCCGAGGGAACGGCCCCTGTGGCAAGACGCGCCTCCGCGGCGGCGAGCTGTGCGCGGTAATCGTCGGGCGCCGCCTTGAGCGCCTCCTCCGCGTAGTCGCGTGCCCGGTCCGTCTGCCCCAGTCTGCGTGCGATGTCATAGAGGACGATCAGCGCATCGGGATGGTCCGGGACAACGGCAAGCACTTCGCGCGCCAGGCGTTCCGCCTCCCCAAGGTCGGGATCCGTCGATGCCAGGGCCAGTTCCGCTCGCGTCGCCCGTATGCCGACCGAGACCGAACCCGCGTCCCCGGTCTGATCCAGCACCGCCCGCGCTTGGGTGATCGTCTCCGGTTCGTTCGTCGCGAGCAGTACTCGGCGGAACGTATCGAGTTCGCTGTCAAGACGGGCCATGGCCGATGCGTCGCTGGTGAACTCGCCGGCCAGCTCCACCGCACGGTTGAGGGCGGGCAGCAGGTCTCCCGCACGACGCAAGCAGGACACCTCCTCGACGAGGTACGCGGCGCGGTCGGCGGGATCATCCGCTGCGGCGGCCAGCTCGCGCAACAGTTGCCGAGCCGCCTCGAGCTGGCTGTGGCGGGGGAAGAGGTCCGCCCAGAGCAGCACGGTCTGACGCGTGCACTCGTCTCGTTGGGTGTGTGCACGCGCGGTGTCCAGCGCGGTCTCGACGTCGCCGGAATGGAGCGCGATGGCGCCCGTGACCAGCGCGAGCTCGGCCTCGGGAATGCCCGCGGCGGAGGCTGCGGCGACCGCCTCGCGCGCCCCGTCGGCATCGTTCTGGTCGAGTCGGATCCCTGCGAGCGCGCGGTAGGCCTCCGGTTCGCCAGGCTCCCGCTCAATCGCCGCCGACAGCAGCCTGATCGCCAGCGCGCGGGCCTCCTCGATCGAGCCTTCGTTTTCGGCGGATGCCATGAGCGCCTGCGCCTGGTAGGTGAAGGCGCCGGCCAGGATGGTGCGCGAGGAGGAGAGGAGCGCTTCCGCCTCTTCGGCGACCTCGGCGTACGCGCGCGGCGGCGCGAACAGCAGCTCCCACACGAGGCGCCCGCGGTCGTCGCCCGGGTTGCTCCGCATGTAGCCCCGTAGCGTGCTGCGAGAGGCCCTGAGGTCGCCCGCCTGGAGTTGCGCGATGACCAGGTAGAACTGTGCGTCGTTGAAGGAGGGGTGGGAACGCGCCACGTTCGTCAGTATCGACGCCGCTTCCTCCGGTCTTCCCTCGACCATCAGCTCGCGCGCCTCGAAGTACTGAGCTCTCGCGCGGTCCTGCGGATAGGCGCGCAGATACAGATCCACGGTCGCGCGCATGCCTTCGATGTCGCGGACCAGCAACTGCATCTCCGCCAGAACGATGAGGATCTGCGGTTGGTCGACCTGCAGATGGACGTTGACGTTGGTCAGCAGCCCCACGGCCTCCTCAGCTTCGCCCCGTTGTCGATGGGCCTCGGCCAACAGAATCAGCGCTTGGGCGTCGGTCGGGTCGGCGGCGACGGCCGCCTGCGCCATCTCCATGGCCACATCGGCATCCGATTGCGCGATGGCCGCACGGGCGCGGATGAGCGCCGCGCGCAGGTCGTTGGGAGCGAGGGCGTATGCGCGTTCGGCCGCCTCCCGCGCCTCCGCGCGCCGCCCCGTCTCGAGGAGGAACTCGGCGTACGCCCGGTGGGCCTGTGCATCATCCGGGAAGCGTTCGAGCGCCTCATCCATCAGGGCTTCCGCCCCTTGCATGAGTCCGCGGGTCCAGGTGGCCCGGGCCAGACCCAGATAGTCATCCGGCGTGGCGTCGTCGCCCTCAACGATCGCCGTGTACCCGTCTATCGCTTCCAGCGTGCGCCGCATGCCGAGGTACGCCGCTGCCTCGTAGGACGCCAGCTCAGGGCTTTCGCCGAACGCGCGCTTCATCCGGCCCGCGGCGTGCTGGAGCTCTCCCCAGAACCGACGGTCCTTCAGGAACTCGAGTGCATCGCGCCGCGCCTCAAGGTCATCCGGCGAGGCCAACGCGATGCGAAGTTTCGCCGCGCCCGCATCGCGAAGCGCCCGCTGCCGATCGTCGATGATGTTCAACGACGCTTCGGCATACTTCCGGAGGAGGTCCAGGTCGTCTGGATGCCGTAGGAGGCGTAGGGCGTAGTTGTCTTTGGCTTGTCGCCAGCGGCCTTCCTTGAACGCCGCTTCGGCCAGCTCGAGGTACCGGTCGTCCTGACGTTCCCTCCGGACGTATAGCGCCCCGAGGCCTGCGGCCGAGGCAAGCAGCCCGCCGACGACCAACGCCGCCAGGACCGCGATAAGAACGCGTCTGTGCGCCATGTTCGTGGACACCTCCGTACTACTCCATGCGGCGCTGCGCAACTTCCTGGGCCGGGAGGGTGCGTCTGATTCGGGCGTGTACAGCAGTAGAAACAAAGCGTGAGTCTGCTCGATGCCGGGCGGCTGAGCGTCCTCCCGCGTGACCGCGGCGTCAGTCCTTCATGCTGCGAGTATTGTACTATATTACCGTGCTTGACTCAAGGGAATAAATGCTTTCTGGACCTGATACTGCTCTAGTGATAGCCTGATCATGCGTTAACAAGGACGCGTGTGTGATAGGTCTGAGTCGAGGTCCTCTCGTCGTGCACGCTCCCATCCGTCATCGGCCTGAGGCGCGCTCGACCTTGCCTTCCAGTTTGACGGGTCCGGGCCCATTGTGCAGACTTGCTTCCGCGCTGGGAGCGATCGGACCCGGTACAGGGCGCTCCGGGGCGCATGGCAGACGAGGGGAGCGACGATGACGCAAGTGCAGCACGACGACGCGGCGGAACTGCAGGACGGGGTGCATGGGCCTGTGCCGCGCGAGCGCATGAGTCCCGGAGCGCGGAAGCTCCGCGACACGTATGCGATCACGCCCGGCGCGCCGCTGTACCGCAAGGAGTTCGGGTTCTACTGCCTCGACGCGTGGCGGGCGCAGGGGTTGCCGCCGGACGCCGACCTGGCCGAGCTGTTCCAGTACGACCCTCCGGGCAACTACATCATGGGCGAGCTGGGCTGGTGCGAGGCGGGGTTCTGTCCCGCGTTCGAGGTCAAGGTCGTCGAGGACCGCGGCGAGTATGAGGTCGAACAGGACTTCGCCGGCCGCCACGTGCTTTTCTTCAAAGGGCGTCGTAACGGGTTCATGCCGGAATACCTCCGCCACCCGGTCGAGGACTGGCGCACGTGGGAGGAGAACGTGAAGTGGCGGCTCGACCCGACGACTCCCGAGCGGTACGTCGGGCTGGACGCGCGCATGGCGGATGCCAAGGCCGCCGCGGCCGAGGGCAAAATCATGGTGCAGGGGCTGGTCGGGGGCTACATGTACCTCCGCAGTCTCATCGGCCCGGTCGAGCTGCTGACCATGTTCTGCGAGCAGCCGGATCTGATCCACGACTGCATGGAGACCTGGTTCGCCCTAGCCGACGCGGTCATCGCCCGGCATCAGGGGCACGTGACGATCGAGGAGCTGTTCCTCGGCGAGGACATCTGCTACAACCACGGCGCGCTGATCTCGCCGGACATGATGCGTGCGTTCCTGCTGCCGTATTACCAGCAACTGATCACCAACCTCCGCCGCAGACAGATCGATGCGCGTAGGCGTTTGCATGTTCAGATCGACACCGACGGGTTCGCCGACCCGGTCATCCCGCTCTACCGCGAGATCGGCATGGACGTGATGTCGCCCTTCGAGGTGGCGGCGGGGTGCGACATCGTGCGGACGGCCCATGCGTACCCCGACATGGTCGTGAGCGGGGGCATTGACAAGCGGGTGCTCGCCACGACGAAAGCGGAGATCGACCGCCACGTGGAGGCGATCCTGCCTGTCCTGCGCGAGCGAGGCGGGTACATCCCCACCTGCGACCACGGCGTGCCGGAGGAAGTTTCGCTCGAGAACTATCTGCACTACCGCAAGCGCTGTATCGAGCTCGGCGGTTAGCCGGTCATCCCGCGCACATCGACGCGGACGCCCTGCCTGGCGCTCTCGATCGCGCCGAAGACCATCGCCAGACTCTTGATGTTGTCGGAAGCGACCGTCTCGGGCGTCTCTCCCGTGCGCACGCACCGCAGCATCTCGCGGATGCACCCCGCGTGGCCGCCGACTTTGTCGTGCGGCGGGGGTTCGGGGACCTCGACGGTGCGGCAGGGCGGCACGAAGCCCTCCACGGCGTCGACGCGCTCGGCCGCGAACCCGGTCGCGCCATCCCACGCGGCGCTGCCTTCCGTGCACAGCGCGCGCCACTCGCACTCCCAAGTCGTCGAGAGCCCGTTCGCGCACCAACTGCCCTGATAGCGGAACACGACGCCGTTCGACATCTCGAACACGGCGATGGCCGACGCGCCGTGGCGGTACCAGGATCCTGCCGGGTTCCACTCATGGCAGATCACGGAGACCGGGTCTCCGCCAATGAGAAGCCGCGCCGCGTCGAAGTGGTGAATCGCCATGTCCAGGAGCAGGACGTTATCCATCTCCTCGCGGAACCCGCCGAAGTGCGGGCCGAGATAGAAGTCGGCGTTCAAGGTAGTGAGGGGGCCCAGCGCGCCCGAGGCCAGAAAGGCCTTCAGCCGACGAATGTTCGGGTCATAGCGGCGGTTCTGCATCACGGCGTAGAGGCGCTGCTTGCGTTCCGCCAGGGCGACCATCTCGCGGGCGTGCGTCATCGCGTCGGCCAGCGGCTTCTCGCCGAACACGTGGCAGCCCCGCTCGAGCGCCGCGCGGGTGACGCCGTAGTGCGCGCAGGGAACGGTCAGATCGGCCACGACATCGGGATGGGTCGTCTCGATCAGGTCGACCACGTCCTCCGTGCAGTAGACGTCGCCCAGTCCGGCTTGGTCCGCCCGTGCGGCCGCCGCGCCCGGCGCGATGTCGCAGAGTCCCGCGATCTCAACGCCCGGCTCCGCCTTCAGTATGTCGATCCAGGCGCCGGACATGCTCCCGCAACCTGCAATGGCAATCCGTGTCGTCTCGCTCATAGCCCGAGATCATAGCGCCTGCCGCGTCGAAGGTCGAGTTCTCTACTTCGCGTTGGTCTTCGTCGGGAAGCGTCAGGGGCGCCGCACGCCGCCGTAGCCCTGCGCCTCGAGGTCGCGAAGGGCCTCTTCGTCCAGCTCCGTCTGTTGCGGCTGGCGGCGTTCGGGATGCTCCGCATTCGCTGCGTCGTGGGCTTCGAGCAGCGCGGCCAGCCGACGCAGACGCAGGGCGTCCTCGAGCGGCGCGCGCTCCAGCGGATCGGCATCGAGGTCGTATAGCGCATACGTCTGCGCTGCGCGGTCGTAGATGAGCTTGGTCGAACCCTGGATCACTGCGGCCAGGTCGATGCCGGTCTCCCGCAGCGAGGACCACGTCCGGGTGAACACGGCGCGGTCCGGGTCCAGTCCCTCCCGGGCCAGCAGATTGCGGCCCTGCCATCCGGGCCGCGGCGCGATGCCCACGATCGACGCCAGGGTCGGCAGCACGTCCAACAGCTCGACCGGGCTGTCGATGCGTTCGGGGGGGACGCCGGGGACATGCAGAACCAGGGGGACCCGAGCCAGCTCCTCGTAGACCGTCTTGCCATGGCCGATCGAGCCGTGGTCCCACAGCTCCTCGCCGTGGTCGGCCAGGATCACCGTCACCGTGTCGGGGTGGCCCGCATACACCGCGTCGAGCAGCCGCCCGACTTCCGCGTCGGCATACCGGCAATCGCCGTCATAGAGCGCGCGAACGTACGCCTCGCCCTCGGGCGAGAAGTCCGGCGTCTCGCGCTCCGCTTTCAGACCCACATCGTGGAGAACCTGGTCGTTGTACCAGAAGGCGTAGTCCTCCATCACGGCCAGGTCGTCCTCAGGCGGGGCGGGGAAATCGGGGAAGGCGACGCGATGCGCCTCCGGCGGGTCGTAGGGGCCGTGGGGATCCATGTAGTGCAGGAACAGCAGAAACGGCTCGTCTCCGGCGGCGAGCTGTTCCAGGGCCTGGTTCGTCACGTCCTTCGCGCGCCAAGCGGGATACGCGCGCTCCAGGTACACGTCGAACCCCTGCGCCATGCCGAGCGCTCGCGTCATGTTGCCGTTCGTCTGCACCCCGATCGTGCGATAGCCCGCGGCCTGCAGCGTCTCGGCGAGCGTCTCGCATTCCTCCGGCAGCCTGTCCGCCGTGGTGCGCTGGCCTTCCACCAGGTTCATCGGCGTGCCGAACAGCACGTTGTGCACGCCCGGGTAGGTCGACGTGAAGAGACTCGCCATGCTGGGCTTGGTCCACGTGCTCTGGGCGTAGGCGCGGGTGAAATAGCGCGAGGTCTCCGCGAATGCGTGTAACCGCGGCATGACCGGCGTCCCGCCTCGATCCGCCTCAACGCGATCGGCGCGCAGGGCGTCGAGCACGATCAGGACGATATTGGGGCGATCCGCGTCGCCGGCCTGCGTCGTCTCCTCCGCTGGCGGTTCCGGGATCCGCGTCTCCTCGGGCGTCTGCGCCGCCTCGGGCGGCAGCGGTTCGTCGGGGGTCGAACCGGAGCAGCCGACCGTCGCGGAAATGGCGACGAGCAGCGCGAGGGCGGGCCGATGAAGACGCGTGAGGATCATCATGTCGGGACTCCGTTCTCCGTGGCAGGGACGCGGATATTGTAGCAGCGGGAGCGACCCGGACAAAGGGCGGGAGACGGCATCGAAAAAAGTGATTGACAGCGCGAAATGTGGGCTGATATCCTTGGCTTAAACAGTTAACCTAAACGGTTAACGTCGCGTAAGCGGCCAATGCGGGCGGTCCCGCACCAAGCTGAGGGTCCTGTCATCGGCATGCGCACCAAACTGAGCGAGATCGCGCAACTCGCCAACGTATCGATCGCCACGGCCTCGTATGTCGTGAACGGCAAGAGCGAGGCGAAGGGGATCAGCGAGGCGACGAAGCGCCGGGTGCTCGAGATCGCGCGACAGCAGGGTTATGTGCCCAACCGCACCGCGCGGTTCCTCAAGAAGGGCCGCTACCACCTCATCGCACTCATGGCGCCGCACATCTCGGACTTCTACGCGGGGCTGCTGCAACGCATCGAGCAACTTGCCGAGGCGCGCGACTATCAGATCATCTTCAGCAGCACATTTGACAGCGTCGAACGTGAAGCGACCTACCTCAACAGCCTCATCGCCCGCCGGATCGACGGACTGATCATACTGCCCGTCGACATCCGCGCGCCCCACCTCAAGCTCCTCGCACGCAACCGCGTGCCGACGGTGTTTTTTCGGCGTCGCGCCAGCTCGACCGCGCCGCAGAAGTTCATGACCTTCAATGACTTCGAGGTCGGCCGACTGGCGGCCGCGCACCTGATCGAACGCGGTTGCCGACGTGTAGCCTTCCTCTCCGCGCCGATCTACGTCTACCACGAGTATCTCAAGATCATCCATGAGGCCCGCGCGCAGGGATGCTGCGCGGCGCTGCAAGAGGCGGGGCTGCCGTTCGACGATTCCCACGTGCTCCTGATCGAGCGGAGCGACCCGAACAACAACGCGGAGATCGCGGACGCGGTGATCGACCGCCGGTTCGACGGCATCGTCAGCATCGCGGATGACATCATGGTGCATGTGGTCGGGGTGTTGCGCGAACGGGGTGTGCCGTTGCCGGAGGCGGTGAAGGCGGTCGGGTGCAACAACACGGAATTAGCCCACTACTGCGTGCCGTCGCTGAGCTCTGTGGAGCTGCCTCGGGCGCAGTTGGGCGAGGCGATGACCGAAGCGCTGTTCCGTATGATCGACAACGAAGTGCAGGAGTCGGACGAGGTGCTGCTGCCGCCGTTCGTGGTGGAGCGCGACTCGACGGCGTTGGATCCTGCGGCCCTTGCGAAAGGGCCGTAGGGCGTTAGGCGCGTATGCAAGCGCGAGGAAGAGAGGCGGAGTGATGTCCTTGGGGTGGACGCAGGTCGTCCGGTGGACCCGGGGGGGCGTGGCGGCGTTGGCGGCCGCGTTGCTGACGGCGTCGGCGTGGAGTGCGCCGGAGCAGACGGAACGACGGCTTCCCGTCGAGACCTATCGCGACAAGATGATGGGGGGCTGGGTCGGCCAGATCATCGGCGTGTGCTGGGGCGCGCCCACGGAGTTCCGCTGGCAGGACGCGATCATCCCGGAGGAGGACGTGCCGGCCTGGACGCCGGAGATGATCAACAACGGCTTCGGCCAGGACGACCTCTACGTCGAGATGACGTTCCTCCGGACGCTTGAGGAGTATGGCCTCGACGTCGATATACGGCAGGCGGGCATTGATTTCGCGAACAGCGAGTATGGCCTCTGGTGCGCCAATGCCGCCGGTCGCAAGAACCTGCGCCGCGGCATCGCCCCGCCCGACTCGTCGCACCCGGAGTTCACCAACTGCCCGAATGACATCGACTACCAGATCGAAGCGGACTACGCCGGGCTGATCTCGCCGGGTATGCCCAACGCCGTCATCGCGTTCGGCGAGAAGTTCGGTCGTCTCATGAACTACGGCGACGGCGTGTACGGCGGCCAGTTCATGGGCGGCATGTACGCGGAGGCCTTCTTCACGTCCGACCTGCAACAGATCATCGCGGCCGGGCTCGCGTGCATCCCCGCGGAAAGCCAGTACGCCGAGATGGTGCGCGACATGGTCGGGTGGCATCGGGAAGCGCCGGACGACTGGCAGGCGACCTGGCGTCGTTGCCAGGCGAAGTATCGCGAGGACCCGGCTTATCAGCAGGCGTCGAACGGCGGCATCGACGTCAAGATCAACGGCGCCTACGTGCTGATGGGGCTGCTGTACGGCGAGGGCGACATCGAGAAGACGACGATCATCTCGATGCGATGCGGACAGGATTCCGACTGTAACCCGTCCAGCGCGGTTGGGGTGCTCTGCACCGCGCTGGGGTATTCGCGGATCCCCGAACGGTTCACGGCCGCGCTGGATCAGTCCGCCAAGTTCGCTTTCACGGCGTACTCTTTCCCCGAGCTTCTCGTCGTGTGCGAGAAGCTGGCGGGCGACGTGCTCGCCCAGCAGGGCGGACGCATCGAGACGGATGCGGAGGACGGGCCGACGTTCGTGATTCCCGCTTCGACGCCCGCGCCCAGCGCGCTCGAGCTGAGTTGGGCGCCGGGGCCCATCGCGGGATCGCGGTTCACGCCCGAGGAGTACGCGCGGATCCGGTTCCCCGCGCACCCGGCGGACGTCGGGGGCGATGCGACGGAACGTGTGCAAGGCGCGCTCGATGTGCTGTTCCCCGGATGGACGACGAGTCCGAACGCCGAGGATATGCAGCCGGGGTACCTGGCAGAGCATGCGGGGCGTGAGCACGTTGTCGTGACGCATCCGCTGGACCGCGACACGGGCGTGGTCCTGTCGCGGCGTCTTGAAGTCCCCGAAGCCGCGCGCGTGATCCGCGTCACGATCGCCAACTACCCGGAAGGGGATTTCCTCCTCGTCGCGCGCATCGATGGCGACGAGGTGATGCGACAGCCCATCGGCGGCGAAGCGGCCGCCTGGCATACAGTCGAAATCGACGTGTCCCGGTTCGCCGGATCGTCGATCGACGTGGAACTCGAGAACCAGCCGAACGGATGGGCCTGGGAAGCGGCTTACTGGGGCGCTATCGAGGTCGAGTGAGGTTCGGCGCCAACGCGGTCGGTGCGGTCGGGCGACCCACTGATCGAAACGCAGAAGGGAGGTGATCGGCGCGCGGGGTCTCCGGACGGCGTAGGGTGTCCGCATCGGCGACCGGTTCCGCGCGGAGAGCATATGCATCTGTTGTGTATTGCCGCCTGTGGAGTGGGCTGAAGGGGCGATGAGCGCCCCGGTTGGACATGGGAGACTGTGAACATGCAAGCAAGACGGAAAGGCTTCACCCTGATCGAGCTGCTCGTGGTGATAGCCATCATCGCAATTCTCGCGGCGATTCTCTTGCCGGCGCTTGCGCGCGCCCGAGAGGCCGCTCGCCGTGCATCATGCCAGAACAACCTCAAACAGTGGGGGCTGATCTTCAAGATGTATTCGTCGGAGTCGAAGTCCGGGATGTACCCGGGCGGCGGCGGCCCCAAACTGAACCTGTGGACCTGGTGGCGCGGGGTGAACAGCACCCAGCTCTTCCCCGACTACTGGAACGACCCGAACATCATGGTGTGCCCGTCGGATTCGCGCGCGGACTGGGAAGGCGCCGATTCGGTCGGTTTCCCGACGCCGTTCCCGGGCATCGACGAGGATGTGGCGGCGCAGGTGGCCAACATCGATGACGCGCTGAACCCGCAGGTGGCGCGCCTGGCCCGGCACGGGATCCTGTCGCACCCGATCTCGTACATCTACAACCCCTATGCGACCCGGACGGCGACGCAGACGATGGCCGCCTTCCACTACATGAGCTTCACGCAGTGGTTCGGCCTCGAGTGGGCTGTCGGCAGCGCGATCAAGGAGGAGACGTGGGATCCCGCCGCGATCGCCGCCGTGGGCGGACCTCCGAACCTGATCTGCATCGTGCAGTGGAACGCCAATGCCGAGGAGAACATCCCCAACATCCTCGACCTGCTGAGCTGGTGGAACACGGCGTTCGACGACGACGGCGAGTCGCCAGTGCCGCGCTCGTACAACCGGCTGCGCGAGGGCGTGGAGCGGTTCTTCATCACCGACATCAACAACCCGGCAGCGGGCGCGCAGGCGCAGAGCAACCTCGCCATCATGTGGGACTCGTACGGAAAGAACGACAACGCCGATGCGGCGGCCCAGGGTCGCGGCGCGGTGCTGGCGTTCAACCACGTCCCTGGCGGGTGCAACGTGCTCTACATGGACGGCCATGTCGAGTTCAAGCGCTACAGCAAGGGCGCGGGCAATCCGTTCGACGCCCCGGCGATCCCCGGTCGCTGGATCCCCGGCGACAACATGAGCGGTTGGTCGCACGTCTACGGCGGCATGGGGTGATCCCCGGCGATCGGTCCGTTCTCTGTTGACAGGGGAAGGTCTGGCGCATGTCGCGGCAGGGAGCCCCGAACCCTTGGGGCTCCCTCTTTGACGCACGGCGCGGGCCTGCCGCTAGACCCCGGGGATGCGAGGCAAGGTGCGAGGCAAGGCGAGTCTGCTCGAGAGAATAGCGGTCACCGCGCTGGCGTGCGTTACGGCCGCCGGACTCATCTGGTCCATGCTGCCGACCGAGGCGCCGTATCCCGAGCTCAGCCCCGCGAGTCGGCTCATCCAGCAGGCGCTCGACGTGCTTGCGGTCGATTTGAACACCCCGTTCGACACGGATATGGCCGCGGAACGCCTCCGCGCCGCCGCCGACCGATCGGACGCGACCGAGGAAGAACGCGCGCTGGCCGAGTTCCTGGACGCGTGGTGCTACTGGGTCCGGCCCATACCTGACCACGCACACGTGCGCGCGGCGTACGAGCGGTTTCTCGAAGCCTTCCCGGATTCGTCGTATGCCCTCGACGCGCAGTTCATCCTCGCCCTGTCCAACGCGAACGATCCCGCCGACCCTGACTATGCGCGTGCGGCGTCATGGTACGAGGCCGTCTATGCGAATGATCCGTCCGGCGCGCTGCGGGCGCTCGCGGCCATTGCGTTGGCGGACCTGAACTACCAGCGCCTCGACGACCCGCCCGGCGCCGCAACATGGTATGCCCGCGCGTACGAAGCGACCGAGGCGACGCACACCCTCGACGAGCGCCTGGGGTTCCTGTACCTGCAGGGCAAGATGCTCGAGGAGACGGGCGCGGCGGAGGACGCCGTGCGGGTGTACCGGCGCGTGCTGGACGAGGGCGAGGGCGGCGCGGGAACCTGGACGGACCGCGTGCTGGATCGGCTGGACGCGCTGGGCGCTCCGCCGGAGAAGAGCTACTTCACGGGACTCGACACGACGCCCATCCCGATGACGGCCCACCGGTTCGAGCCCGCCGCGCCGACCGAGATCTCCGTGAGCTTCTGGATCCTCGAGAAGCCGGGGATGCGTCGCGGGATCGAGGAAGCCGTCGCCCGGTATGAAGCGCGCACGCCGGGCGTCAAGGTCCGACTGGTCGACCTGCCCTACACGGGATACCACGACTGGCTGCAGAGCCAGATGCTGGGACGCGAGATCCCCGATATCGTCATGATTGACAACGGCTCCGCCATCCGCTACGGCGCGTACCAGGGCAAACTCGTCGACATGACGCCGTACTTCGAGCGGCCGAATCCGTACACGGGCGTGCGCTGGTCGGACATGTACTACCCGCAGTTCATCCTCAATGCGCGCGACCCGGTGTATCGTCGCAACTGGATCGTGTCGTGGGCCTCAGAGAACACGGCCTATTTCTACAACAAGGACGCCTTCCGCCGCGCGGGCATCGTGCAGCGCGATGCGGACGGCCGCCCCATCCTCGGCGACGACGGACGCGAACTGGTCGCCGAGCCGCGGACGTGGGCCGAACTGATCGACGCGTTCCAGAAACTGCGCGAGATCGGCGTCTATGGGGAGGTCTCGGAGTTCCATCCCGACGCCGCCCCGATCATCTGGCAGTTGCCGTACTATCGCAAGCAGCTTTACGATGACTTGATTCCGCTCTACGACACCTACACGCCGGACGATTTCCCCGATCCCTTCGAGATCGCCGAAGCCGTGGTGCAGGGGCGGCTCGACCTGCGCAGCCCCGAGCTCGCCGCGCCTTGGCGCATGATCTACGACAAGAGCGAGTACATGGCGCCGGGGATGACCTCGATGGACATTCAGCAGGCGTTCGAGGTCTTCGCCGGCGGCCGCTGCGCCTGCATCTTCTGGGTCAGCACGGACATGGCCAGCTTCGAGGAGATGTGCGACTTCGAGCTCGGCGTGTTCCCGTTTCCGTTGCTGGTCGACTCGCCGTTCTACGACGGCGAGTACAGCGAGGAGTTCAGCCTCTCCGCGTTCGAGTGCTCCATACCCCGCAATACCGAGGCGCGGGGCAACCTGGACGCGGCGGTCGACTTTCTGCACTACTTCACCTCGCCCGAAGCCCAGGAGATCCTGAGTCGCGAGAGCGTGTGCATGTCGCCGATCCGCGGCGTGCCGACGCCCGAGAAGCTCGAACCGTTCCTCACACGGATGAACCAGCGCGGCACGCACCTGATCACTTTCGATCCGTTCACCATCGGAATCGCCAAGGAGCCGTACTGGGCGGACGCGCGCGACAAGCTGTGGAACGAGGCGATGCGCTTGCTCGGCAGCGTCCCGAACTACGAGCACTATCATCGGTTGACGGGCGGTTCGGAGGAGGACTACCGCGCCTGGCGCGACGACCAGTTCGCCGCCTTCACCGGAGGACTTCAGACCTACTTCGAGTTCGCCTACGACCGCGTGATCCGCGAGTACCCCGCCGACCTGAAGCGCGAACTGAAGCGCACGAACACGCGTTGGATCGGGACGTTCCGCGACCTGCACTGTCCGCCCGCGGCCAACCCTGATCTCGATGCGGCCGAAGCGTCCCGCCAACTCGCCGCGCACTGGCGGAGCATCGCCGACAACTGGGGCCTGATCACGCGCTGCGAGGAGATGATCGACCCCGAGCTGCGGGCCGCACGTTACGCCGAAGCGCCCATGAGCTACCGCCAGCAGAAACGCATCGGACTCGTCCTGCGCATCGCGCTGACGCTTCTCGCCCTGGTCGTGCTGCTCGCGCTGGTGTGGGCCGGCGTGCTGGGTCGGCTCATGCGCGACGCAAGCTACCTCGCCGTGCTCTTGCCGACGCTCATCCTGTTGGGCGTATTCTCCTACACGCCCGCGATCTCGGCGATCTACCATGCCTTCTTCTTGTGGAACGGCAGCGATATCTCCGAGTTCATCGGGCTGGACAACTTCCGCGAGATGCTGACCGACGGCGTGCTCCATCAGTCCGTCCAGATCATGCTCGTGTTCCTCGTGGTCAACATCCTCAAGTTCATCCCGACCGTGCTCATCGCCGTGGTGCTGTTCCACGTCGCGAGCATGCGCCTGCAGTACGTGTTCCGCGTGATCTTCGTGCTGCCGATGGCCATTCCCGGCATGGTCGGCCTGCTGGTCTGGAAGTACTTCTACCGCATGGACGGCGGCGTGCTGAACAGCCTGCTGTTGAACCTCGGTCTGATCCGCGCACCGGTCAACTGGCTCGGCACGGAAGAGACCGTCGTGCCGGCCCTGCTCTTCCTCGGCTTCCCGTGGATCTCAACGATCGGCGTGCTGATCCTCCTCGCCGGGCTGCAGAGCATCGATCGTTCCGTGTTCGAGGCGGCCTACGTCGATGGCTGCGGCGTGTGGCGGCGTCTGTGGGAGATCGAGTTGCCGCTGGTCATGGGGCAAGTGAAGCTGAACATCGTCCTGATCACCATCGGCACGATACAGGACTTCGGGCTGCCGTTGATCCTGACGCGCGGCGGTCCGAACAACGCCTCGATGCTCCCGGGGCTGTGGATGTACCTCAACGCGTTCAGCTACGGCAAGATGGGCTACGCGGCCGCCTTGGGCGTGGCGATGTTCCTCGTGATTCTGTGCATGACCTGCTTGAACATGCGGTTCATCGCCGCGGACCGGACGGAGTGAGGCGGGAGATGGCGGCGATTCGCGGAAACCGCGCGACGGAGGCAGCGAAGCTGGGCGCCCTGGGCGCGGCGGCGCTCTTCGTGTTCGTGCCCGTGTACTTCATGCTGGTCATCAGCTTCAAGGATATGGTGCAGTTCACCAACGCGCCGTACACGCCGACCTGGCCGCTCCACTTCGGAAACTACGCGCGGGCCTGGGAGTACGTCGGCCCGTACATCGGGCGGACCATCTTCGTCGTCATCACCGCGACCGTGCTGACGACCTTCCTCGGATCCCTGTGCGCGTTCACGTTCGCCCAGTACCGGTTCGCCGGGCAGCGTTTCGCCTTCACTTACATCATCCTGCTCATGATGATCCCGGGGATCCTGAACCTGATCCCGTTGTACGTGTTGGTGACGCAGATCGACGGGTTGCTGCGGAGCCTGTCCGCCCTGGCCAACCGCGTCGCGCCCGGCGTCGATCCGTTCGACTTCCGGCTGCTGAACACGCTCTGGGCGCTCATCCTGCCCGCCGTCGCCGGCGGACAGGTGATGATGGTCTTCGTGCTGCGGCAGTTCTTCGCCACGCAGCCGTCGGCCTTGTTCGAGGCCGCCCGGATCGACGGCGCGTCGCGGTTCCAGATCTACCGGCACGTCGCCCTGCCGCTGGCCAAACCCATCATCGCGACGATGGCCGTGATCAACGCCGTTACGCTGTGGAACGACTACGTATGGCCCCTGGTGGTGCTCCAGCGCGACAACTACACCGTATCGGTCGGGCTACGCTACCTCGAGGGTCAGAACTACGTCGAGTACGGCCCCCTGATGGCGGGATACACGCTCGCGGCCATCCCGCTCATCATCCTGTTTCTGTTCTCAATGCGCCTGTTCATCGAGGGCATCTCGACCGGCGCGATCAAGATGTGACCGCAGTATGCCGGCGCATCGCGCCGGTCGAACGAAGGAAAGGGCATCCGTCTTGGGGATCATCGCCACGAGCGTACTGATCATACTGGCGAGTTCCAGCGCGCCTGGCGCGCAGGCCGAGGCCGGCGAGGCGCTTGGACCAAAAGGGAGCCGACTGCTTGACCAACAGCTCGACCCCGGCTACCGACACTGGGTGCGCCGCCCGGCGGAACTGCTCGGCTTCTGGATGGGCGACGTGCAGGATATGGTCGCGCGCACCGGCGCCACGGGCGGCTGCGGCTATATCTCGCTGGCCCATGCGCTGCGCGTCGAAGCGGGCGACGCGGCCCCGCGCCTCGTCTACCACTGGCTCCGGAACGATCGGCCCTGGGTGCGCATGCACTTCACCGCGCCGCGACCGATCCATGCCGTGGCGGTGCTGGGGTCGACGTCCGCGCCCGGGGCACGCGGGGAGGTGACGCTCCTGCGCGTCGATGAGAACGGCGTCGAGACCCGCGTGGCCAGCGGCGGCCAGGGCGACGCCGCCCATAGCCCCTGGATCGTGGCCACCTGCGGCGACGACGCCGCGGCGGGGGACTACGTACTCGAGGTGCGCGCGCAGGAGAAGAACGTCGACGTGTGGCCGGGGCCCGGCGCAGCGGATTTGGCGACGCGCGTCGTGGACGGCCGCGACGGCCAGGTGCGCGACGGCGACGCGCTGATCGGCTGGGCGCTCTACGCCGACGGGACGTGGCAGCCCTTCCGACAGGATGACCGCCCGCGGGAACACCTCTCCGTGGGCGCCTACGGACTGGCCGACCGCTATCGCGAGGACGGCGTGCCCCGCACGGTGTGCGTGGGCGAGCACAACAACCCGTTCTTCATCCGGTATCCGCCGGCGTTCTTCGATCAGCACCCTGAGTCGCGCATGCAAGACAAGGACGGCAACGTCATCGCGTTGACGAACAACCCGATCTCGGGGCGGCCCGAGGGCAACCCGCAGACGGCGTACGATGACCCGACCATTACTGCCCTGAACCGCGAACTGATTCGCACGACCGTCGCCGAGCTGAAGGATGTCGCCGAGGTCGACGCATGGGTGATCGGCGGCGAGCAGCTCTATCCGGATTGCTTGGGCCTGCCGCCGGGCGACTTCCGTCCCGAGTCGATGGCGCACTTCCAGCGGTTCGTGGCGCTGCGCGGTTGGGACGTGCCCACGGACGCTGCGACGGCCGCTGACCCGGCGCCGACGCCGACGCGGGCGGCCTGGCTGCACTTCCGCGAGCAGGCGATGGCGGATCGCGCGGCCGTGTACTACCAGGAGTTCCTCGCCGCCGACCCCACGCGGCTCGTGTACTACCCGACCTGCAACAATCCGTTCGTCGGCGCCATGCGCGCGAACATGGGCCACGCGCCCGCGCGGGTGCTGGGCGTCTCCGACGGCTATGAGACGGGGCAGATCGCGATCGACGACGACCAGGAGCGCATGAACCTGATGACCGTGCTCCATTACGCCGCCTACGGCGCGCCGGTCGTCACGCCGCGGCTCGGCAACAAGACGCTCAACCCGGAAGCCCGGGGCGGCGGAACCACCTTCACCCCGCCCATGCTGCGGCGGCTCGTGATGGAGTGCCTCGGCGCCGGCATACGCCAGATCGGCCTGATCGAGTGGGACAACGACCTCGCCGACGGCGAGTGGCACATTCGCGGCACGCCCGCGGAAGACGAAGCGCGCGCCGTGTTCGCCGAGCTGAAGGCCGCCGCGCTGATCCTCGAGGGCATGGCCCGCCTCCAGCCCGAGGCGGCGCTGTTCCTCTCGGATGCGGAGTGGCTGCTCGACGGCTGGAACCCGCAGTGGACCGGTTTTGTGCAGGATGCCATGGCCGCCAACTGGCGCCTCGATCAGTTCGGCGACGCGCGACTCTCGGCCGACCTCGTCGATCGCGTGCCGTTGCTCGTGAGCATTGGCAACGCGCACGTCTCGGACAAAGCCCTCGCAGGCCTCGAGGCGTACCTGGAAGCCGGTGGCGTGGTGGTCGCATTCGGACCGCTCGCAACGCACGACGAGTTGTATCGGCCTCGGGCGGCTCCGGACGCATTGCGCCGGTTCCCCGGCCTGGTCTCCGTGCCGGACGACGCCCTTGGACCGGAACGCATCCTGCGCAATCGCTACTCGACGGCAGCCGGGGCCGGCGGTCCCGACGTGCCCTATCGTCCCGTGCGCTTTGACGCGATCGCTGATGCCGCGGCCGCCCATGCCCCGGAAGTCGCGGCGACGCCGATCCTCCTCGATACGGGCGACGCGGCGCACGTCGAGGCGTATCCATTGACGGACGGCGACAGCCTGCTCGTCGTTCTCGTCAACCATGAAGATCGCCCCGTGACGGTGCGGGTGCGAGCTGACGCCCGGATCTCCCGGGCGATGCCGTATACCGCGGCGACCGACGCAGTCACCCGCGAGCCGTTCTCGATGGAGGGCGACTCGGCGGCGAAGGTCATGTTGGCCGAACGCGGCAGCGCGCTGGTCTGGTTCCACGACGCGGTGTCATTCGTGCAAGCGGCCGCGGCGCTGGACGATGCCCGCGCGGCGATCGCACGCTGGCGAGAGGCCGACGTCCCCGCGGTCGTCGAGGCGGTGCTGCTCGACGCGGCGACCAGGGCGTTGGGCGAGGGCCTGCCGGCGAAGACCCATGCGCTCGCCCGCTCGATCTCAAGCGCGTTGGGCGTCGCCGTGGACGTCGTCGAGCGCGATGATGGCGGACTGGATATCGAAGTGCGCGTACGCGACGCCCAAGGCGCGCCTGTCCGCGACGCGCACGTGACGGCACGCGTCCTGCCCGATCGGTTTGAGCAGCGTGCGCTGACGCACGCCGGCGACGGAAGGTACGCGCTGTCGATTCCCGTCGAGGCGCTTGGCCGGTTCTATGACCCCGCGCGCGCGTGCTACGATGCGCTGACGGTGGCCCGACGCGTCCTGATCACCGCGCGTGACGGCGATGGGCGCAGCGGCGGCCTGATGTGGACGAGCGGAACAGACGACTGAGCGCGTGCCGCGCCAGGCGGGAGAGGTGAACCCGGACACGGGCGACCGGTACGCGCTCGTGTACAAGGGGAGCCCGCCCGATCACAACTGCGTGGATCAGGCGTTGCGCATCCTCCCGAACGGCGCGCTGATCAGCCGACGCGGACGGAGATCCCGAATCCCGGGTCGAAGTTCAGGCTGTTTCGGCTGTCGGACGGGCGGATCGTGCTGGTGCACAACCCGAACGCGGCAACGAGTCATCCGAACTCGAAGCCGATGGCGATGCTGAACCGCAGCCCGCTGGCGCTGTGGGTGTCGGACGACGACATGGAAACGTGGGGGAGCCGCCGGGTGCTCACCGACTTCCCCGGGATGCTCGCCTATCCCGACGGTCAGGTGGATGCGGACGAGCGGTTCGTGCACTTCGCCTTCGACTATAACCGCCACGACGTGATCTACTGGGGGGCGCGCCTGCCCGAGCCCTGAGCCGCCCGAACCGACGCGCCCCCTCCGAACTGAATGCTCTCGGCGGGACCGGCGTTCCCGCTATGCGCCCGGCGGCAGCGCGATCAGCCGGTCGATCCGCGCCGCGAGGTCGCGAAGGTAGTCCTCGTCGCCCGAGGGAAGCTCCGGCGTCACCCAAGTCGCGTAGCCGACCTCATCGACCAGGGACGCGCGGATTTCGGGCCAGTTCACGTCGCCTTCGCCCAGGTTCGTCCACTCGCGCCCGTCGCGCTTGAAGTCCTTGAGATGAACGCGCGCGATCCGATCGCCGAGCGTCCGGATCCAGTCCTGCGGCCACCCGAACGCGACGACGTTGCCGACATCGAAATAGGCCTTCAGCCAGGGGCTCTCGAACTCATCGACATACCGCGCGAACTCGATCGGGCTCAGCAGGAAGTTGTTCCAGACGTTCTCGACGGCGATGACGATCCCCAGCTCCTCGGCCAGCGGCAGCAGCGTGCGGATGTGCTTCTGCGAGCGCTCGTACGCCTCGACGTAGCGTACGCTCTCGTTCACGACCGCGGGAACGAGCAGCACCGCCTCGCCGCCCATCGCCTTCGTGCAGCGCAGGGCCAACTCGAGCTCGGTCAGGCCCTGCTTGATCACGTCCGGATCGGGGCTCGACAGGGGCGCGCCCCAGCCGCCGAAGGTCATCGAATGCACAGGCGTCCCCGCGTCGCGGGCGAGGTCGCCGAGCCGGGTCGCCGCGTCGACGCTCTCCATCGTCACGGCCTCGATGCCCTCGAACCCGCATGAACGCGCCAGGTGGAGCTTCTCCGCGTCGGACAGATCGCCGGGCAGCATGCTGTACTGGATCGCCTTGGGCAGGCGTACGCCTTCCGTGGTCTCCTGCGCGCCGGCCCCCAACGTCGCCGCTCCAGCCGTCACGGCGGCCGCCGCCGCGGCGTACTGCATGAACTGGCGTCGCTTCATGTCGCTCATGGGCGGTCTCCTACGCTTTGAGCAGGCGCCACGGGTCGCGGTAGTCGGGGGTCAGCTTGCGCGTCGCCTCGCGGTCGCCCACGATCGTCTCCGTCTCGGCGTCCCAGTGCAGCTTCCGGCTCAGATCCATCGACAGGTGCGCCAAGTTCATCGCCAGGTGCACGGGATAGTGGTACTCGACATTGCAACTGCACATCTCGCGCGACTTGACGCAGTCAAGGAACTCGCGCTGATGTCCGGGCGACGGCGGGATGCTCGGCTCCGGCAGCTCCACGTCCTGGAGTCGGCCCTGGTCGTCCAGCAGCTCGTAAGCGCCGTAGTCCGCGCGCAGCGTGCCGTTCGTCCCGTGGAAGGAGATCAGGATGCGCCGCTCCGTGCCGTTCATGTACTCATCCTGGCTGCTGGCGCACTGGTTCGACCAGGTCAGCAACTGGTCCGGATACTCGAACAGCGCCTCGACCGTGTCCGGGATCGTGGTCATGTCCCGCAGGGCGTAGCGTCCGCCTATCGCCGCGACGGACTTGGGCGCGCCGAGCCCAAGCGCCCAGAACGGCAGGTCCAGCAGGTGCGGACCCATCTCATGCAGCCAACTCCCGATCGTCTCCTTGAAGAAGCGATGGTGGCCGTCGACGAAGAGCATCTGGTTGTAGGGACGTTCGTGCAGCGGTCCGAGCCACATGTCCCAGTCGAGGTCCGGGGGCGGGTCGGAGTCGGGCGTGTTCGGCAGCGCCTCCGGGAAATCGTTCTGGTTCAGATGCACGCGTGCGATGCTGATCTTGCCCAGAATGCCCGACTGCACGATTTCGACTACGCGATGGTAGTTCTCCTCGGCATGGATCTGCGTGCCGATCTGCGTGACGCGTCCGTGCTTGCGCGCCATGTCGACCATCATCCGCCCTTCGGCGGGGTGCAGGCACATGGGCTTCTCGCAGTAGACGTCCAGCCCCGCTTGGCAGGCGTACGCGAAGATCAGCGCGTGCCAGTGGGGGGGAGTCGCGATCACGACGGCGTCCAGGCCGGGGTGCTCGAGCAGATCGCGGAAGTCGCGGTAGCCCTTCGCGCGGCCCTCCGTTCTTGCCACGGCCTCATCGAGATGCGGCTGGTAGACGTCGCAGAACGCCGCGAACTCCACATCATCGTACTGGTTGAACGCGGACATCAGCGCCGTGGCGCGTCCCGCTGTTCCGATGAAGCCCAGCGCCACCTTCTCGTTGGCCGTGGCGCGCTCGCTGGGCCCGGCCGCTACGGCCACGCGTTGCGGACCCGCTGCGTACCCGGTCGCCAGCCCGGCTGCGACGGCCGCTCCGGATGATGCGCGCAGGAAGTCGCGACGACTCACCTTCGCCATGATGTATTCCTCCTTGCTCGAAGCCTGTCCATGTGTTCGGCACGAACCCCCAGAGGCGTGTTCCCCGCCGCCCGAGGTGCGGGACGCGGGTAGTGCTGCCACACAAGCTACCTTAGCGCAGCCGCGAACGCGGTTCAATGGCCCGACACGGACTCACGGCGCCGGCGCGTCCGCCGTGAAGTCCGTTTGACTCCTATCGCGCGGCCTCCCTACAATACCGTCATCCGATTCGACCGCGGCCGCGCGTGGCGCGGCAGCAGGAGCGGTGGATGAAGCCCACTATTGTAAAGCTCGTCGACGAGATCCTCCGACGCATGGCCGAGCACCCGGAAACGCCCGCCACCGAACACGGCATACGCACTTGGTTGGCCCAGGAAGGGTTCAGCAAACGCGACATCGAGGACGCCATCGAACTGATCCGCCCGCGGTTCATGCACCGCGTGGAAGAGGCGGACCGGTACCCGCTGTCTGTTCGCAGGCTCACCGGCGAGGAGCTGTTCAAGCTGACCCCCGAAGCGCGCGACGCCTTGGCGCGTCTCGAGAACTACGGCATGATCGACGCCTACGAGCGTGAGCTCATCCTCGACCGCCTTTCCCATTTCGACGGCGAGGTGGGCATGGATGAGCTGGACTACCTGTTGTCCTGGCTGGTCTGCAGCGTCCGCGACGCCGAGACGCAGCGCGCCATCTACGCCGTGTTCGAAGGGCGGGACCGCCTCACCCACTGAGCCTGCCGATGTGCATCCGCACTGGAGGGATGCCGTGAATGCCTGACCCGCCCGCACCGAAAGCAATGGCGGAACCGGATGCGCTGGCCGCGTTCGAAGCGTATCTGGCGGGCGAACGCGGGTTCTCCGTCCACACGCTTCGGGCCTACGTGGGCGATCTCGCGCAGTTCTGCGCCTTCCTTCAGTTCGGTCCGGATGCCCTCGCTGATCCGCCGGAGGAGCGCGGTCCCGCGCCGATGCGACTGCTGGCCGCTGCGACCCGCGACGATATTCGCTCCTACCTCGCGCATGTCCAGACCCGCGGTTCGTCGCCGCGCACGGCGGCCCGCAAGCTCGCGGCGGTTCGCGCGGCCTATCGCTGCTTCGTTCGCAGCGGAGCCGTCGCCAACAACCCTGCGTTGAGCGTTCGCTCGCCCAAGCTCGCGCGCGACTTGCCCGATGTGCTGTCGATTCCGGAAGTGACCGCGTTGCTGGAGGCGCCGGACGTCGCCGACCCGCTGGGCTGTCGCGACAAGGCGCTGCTTGAGGTGTTGTATTCCAGCGGAATCCGCGCGGCGGAGCTCGCCGGCCTGCACCTGCGCGACGTCGACCTGATCTCCGGCGTCATCCGCGTGTTGGGGAAACGGCGCAAGGAACGCCTGGCCTATCTCGGAAGCTATGCCGTCGACGCGGCGCACGCGTACCTGCGGGTGCGGGGCGAGCTCGGCAACCCGAAGCACGACACCGTATTCGTCAACGCGCGGGGCGGACCGCTGACCACGCGGAGCGTGCAGCGCGTCGTGGAGCGATACGTGCGCCAGGCGCTGCCGATGCGCCGCGACATCTCGCCGCATACGCTTCGGCACACCTTCGCGACGCATATGCTCGACGGCGGGGCGGATCTGCGCGTGGTGCAGGAGCTGCTCGGCCATGAGAGCCTCTCGACGACGCAGATCTACACCCATGTGAGCCTGGAACGGCTGCGAGAGGTCTACCGCGAGGCCCATCCGCACGCCTGAGCGTGAGCGCCCGCGGGCGTCTCCTCAGGCGGGGATATCGTCCGGACAAGTCGCCTCGGCTTCCGCGTAGCTCTCCGGCGTGCCGACGTCGAGGTGGTAGCACTCGAGGGGGAAGCCGTACATGCGGCCGACGTAGCCGGGGAGCACGTCATGGCCGTAGTCGGTCACGGGCTTGTCACGCGGAATGTCGGCGATCGTCGCCCGATCGGCCACGTAGATGCCCGCGTTCGCCAAGTCGCTGGTCGGACGCTCCGGTTTCTCGGTGAACGCCGTGATGCGGCCGTCGGGGGCCAGCGTCGCGATGCCGCACTGTGTGGGGTGTTTTGTGTGGAACAAGCCCATCGTGAACGGGCCGGGGTGCGCGCGGTGGAACGCGATGAGCGCTGACAGATCCGCGTTGGACAGGTTATCGGCGTAGATCACGAGGAAGGCGTCCTCGTCCGCGACGAAGTCCGCGTTCTCCCGGATCGTTCCGGCGCTTCCCTGCAGCGTCTGCTCGTGGGCAAGGCGGATCCGCACGTCGCGACGCACGCCGTCCACGTAGTCGCGCACCTGGTCGGCAAGATGGTGCGTGTTCATGAGGATCTCCTCGATCCCATGCGCCGCGCACAGCGCGAACCAGTAGTCGCACAGCGGTCGCCCCCGCACGGGAACGAGGCACTTCGGCGTCGTGTCGGTCAAGGGGCGCAGGCGCGTTCCCAGCCCGGCGGCGAGCAGAAACGCTTTACGAACGGGTCGCATCCTGGGTCTTTCCTTCTCCCGATGCCCCGCTGCAGGCGCCGGCTTTCGCGGCCCGGACGCTGCCCGCTTCCCGCATGAGCCGGTCCGCTTCCCGGAAGTACTCGCCCAGGTCGCCGAACCCTTCGATCCACGCGATGTAGTCGCGGAAGATGTCCTCGAGGCTCCGCCGCGGCGCCCATCCGAGCGCCTTGAGCTTCTCGATGGACGACACGCTGTGGCGGTTGTCGCCCACGCGGAACTCGCCGGGGATGCGCGGCTCGATGTCTTTGCCCATCACTTCGATCAGCTTCTGAGCGAACTCGCACACGGTGGTGGCGCGCCCGGAACCGACGTTGTACTGCTCGTAGTTCGTCCGGTCGTCGAACAGGGCGATCATGTTCGCCTCCACCACGTCGTCAATGTGCACGTAGTCGCGGCGTTGGAGGCCGTCCTCGTAGATGATCGGCGGCTCGTCGTGCAGCAGACGCAGACAGAAGATGCGGCAGACCCCCGAGTAGTTGTTGTAGAGCGACTGGCGCGGGCCCTGGGTGATGGAGTAGCGAAGGGCCGTCGCGGGAATGCCGTGCAGCTTGCCCAGCCGCAGCGCCGTCATCTCCTCGAACAGCTTCGATAGGGCGTATGCGTTGTTCGGGTTCTGCATGCGCTCCTCGAGCAACAGGTTCTCGCAGGATCGCCCGCTCTTCGGGCATTTCATCTCCCAGTCCGCCGCTTCGAGTTGGGCGAGCGGGCGGGCCGTCGCCTCGAACTCGCCGATCACGGGGGACAGGTAGCGTCCTTCCCCGTATACCGCCTGTGACGACGCCACCGTCAGCTTGCGCAGATCCAGCTTCATCTCAACGACCAGCTCGAGGATCAGCGCCGTGCTGGTCGCGTTGGTGCTGATGAACGTCGAGAAGTCGGGCATGTAGTCCTGGTAGGCGGCCTGATGCGAGATGATCTCGACCCCCTCCATGGCCCTGCGCATAACCTCCTTGTCGCGCACGTCGCCGTGGATGAACTCGATCTCGGGCCTTACCCACGGGGGCTTTCCCTTCGGATGGACCCGCGGCTGGAGGCTGTCCACAACCCGCACATGGTAGCCCCGTTCGAGCAGTCGGTCCGCCACGTGCGACCCGATGAACCCCGCGCCTCCCGTCACCAGTGCCTTCATGTTCGTTCCTTCCCGATCAGTCCGAAGTCCGCGGCGGCGCGTCCCGTTAAGATCTTCACGTAGCCCGCCGCGATGCCGCGCAGGATGCTCGTGTTGCGCAGACGCGCCGTGTGGCCAAGGCGATAGAACAGCTCGCCAAGCTCGGACCACCAGAAACAGGCCCAGTGCCAGGCGTCCTGCGGCAGGTGCTTTCGAAACACGTAGTAGTGGTTCAACACCTGCATCTCGGCCAGTCGACGTCGGTCGATCCGCGCGCTCGGGCTCAGGTTGTGGAAGAGCCGCGCCCGCGGGTTCGCGACCAGGCGCCCGAGTCGGCTGGCCCGGTAGGAGAACTCCTGGTCCTCCATGTAGCCGTAGCTGTCGAAATGCTCGTCGAACCGGATCCGGTCGAACAGACCGCGGCGGTACGCCGTCATGCCGGACCCGATCTCGACGTCATGCAGCTCGTCGATCGGCGCGTGCCAAGTCATCGTACCGTGGCCGGACGGCTGCATCCGGCCATCTGCGTCGGTCCGGACCAGCATGAAGACGCGCCGCATCAGCGAGCTGAACCACGTCGCATTCCTCGGCAGGCCCTGGTAGGGGTCCACGCCGACGATCTCCTCGTTGCCCGGGGTGCGGAACGCCCGCTCTATCTCGGCCAGGTACGCCGGTTCGAGCAGCACGTCGTCGTCGATGAACGCAATGACATCGCAATGGACCCGGTCGATGCCGATGTTCCGCTGGCGGGTCAGCGACGGCTCGGAACGCAGGTAGTCGACGCGCACCTCAGGGTGGGCGGTCTCGAATGCGCGCACGACCGCCTCCGCGCCGTCGCTGCCCGAGTCGACGATGACGAGCTGTTCCGGCATGCGCGTCTGCGTCGCGATCGTGTCGATGCACCGGCGAAGGTCCGCCGCGCGGTCCTTGGTGCAGATCACAAACGCGATCGTGATGCGCTTGCTCGACTCGCTGCCGGTCTCAGTCACGTCGGCCCCGTTCCGAACAGCATCACCCATGGGGTCTTCAGGATCAGCGCGAGATCCAGCCGGATGCTCTGGTTCCGGATGTACTCGAGGTCGTCCGCGTACATCTCCTCGAACGTCGACTTGCTCCGTCGCCGCACCTGGTTCAACCCGGTGATCCCCGGCTTCACGAGCAAGCGGAGCTTCTTGCGGTCGTCGTAGAGTTCGTACTCGTACGGCACCGGCGGACGCGGACCCACCACGCTCATGTCGCCCCGCAGTACGTTGATCATCTGGGGGAACTCGTCGATGCTCACCCGGCGGATGATCCGACCCACGGTCGTAACACGCGGGTCGTTGGTCAGCTTGAACACCTCTTCGCCGGTTTCTTCGTCCTTGTGTCCTGCGCCCTGCTGCACGTACTTGCGGATGAACTCCTCGTGCTTGGATGTGTCGCCGCCCGTGACCATGGATCGGAATTTGTAGTAGGTGAATGGCTTCCCGTCCTTGCCGTGGACGACGCCCCGGAACAGGATGGGACCGGGCGACGTGAGCTTGATGGCGATCGCCACGATCAGGAACACGGGCGAGAGCAACAACAGCGATCCGGCCGCGATTGCGATGTCGATCGCGCGCTTGGCGATCAGGAAAACCGGATCGCGCCGCGCCTGGAGCTCAGTCTCCATCGCATCCGCCATCCGCGTCACCCGGTCTCGGCGCTCGACTCGCCGCCGAGCGCCTCTTTCAGCAGCTCCACCAGCGCGTGTTCGAGGATCATGTGGGCATCCTCGACCTGTCCGAAGCAGGGGTTCGGCACATTGACATGCACGTCCGCGAGATCCTTCATGCGGCCGCCGCTGAAGCCTGTCAGCGCCGCAACGACCATGCCGCGGTCGCGCGCGACGCGGGCCGCCTCGACCACGTTCGGCGAGTTCCCGCTGGCGGAGATGGCGATCAGCAGGTCTCCCTCGCGGCCGTAGGCCTCGACCTGCTTGGAGAACATGTGCGCGTAGTCGATGTCATTGGCGAGCGCCGTCATCAGCGGCACGCAATCGGCGAGCCCGAATGCGCGGATCGGACGGCATCCGGCCGCGTCCGTCGGGGCTTTTACCAAGTCGTTGACCATGTGCGAGGCCGTCGCGGCGCTGCCGCCGTTGCCGCAAACGTACACCGCCCTGTCGGCCGCGTGCGCCGCCAGCAGCGCATCCACCAATCGCTGGACCTGCGTCCGGTCGATTCCGTCAAGGGCTGTGCGCAGCCCGGCCAAGTACGAATCAAAAGTCAGCATGTCGCCTCAGCCCTCCTCAGGGGGAGGTGTTGGGGATCCCGAAGCGCCGCGCTGCCAATCGGCGTCATGGCGCTACGGGCGCCTCGGCTTCGTCCTTGTCGCGCGGCGGCGGCGACACCAGACTGAGCGAGAGCTCGTCAACCCAGAAGCCCCATGGCGTCGCCGGGTCGATTCCCTCCGGCTCCGCCTCCGGAGTATAGCAAACCAGTATGGTCGGCGCGCCGTCCTCCTCCGGCAAGTCGAACATCAGGCCGACCTCTCTCCAATCCGTCGTCTCGCGCAGGCCGCTCGTTCTCGCGATGATCTCCGTCGCGTCCGAGGCGTCGCCCGTCGAGACCGCCAGGAAGACTTCGCCAGGGAGCCGGTCGGTGCGTAGCCAGCCCTTGAGCGCGTAGACGGCGCCGGGGACGGCCGCCTCCACCCGTTGCGCCAGTCGTACGGGCGCGTCCGCGCGTCCGGCGAGGCGTACACGGAGGCTCTGCCAACCCGCGCGGGCCTTGGTCGCGCGGTCGGCATCGACCGGCGCCTCGTCCGGGTTCTCCCAGGATGCCGCGGGATCGGCTTCATCCTCGAAACTGCCGTTCTCGAGCAGATTCGTCGCGGCGTCGGGCGCTTCGCTTCCGCAGGGCAGCAGCGAGAACGCGGCCAGCCACACGACCCCGCCTGCCAAGCCTTCGGACGCCAACGCGACCCGCACGGCCAGTCCGTCGGCATCCGGGGGCGTCTCGGTGCGGAGCGAGAACTCGGTCCATCCCTGCGTGCCGGACACAGGGGCTGTCGTCGCGGCAGGGGTCTCCATAGGGGCGCCGTCGGAGAGGGGGAGGAGCTGAATGCTCAGCGCGCCTTCGAGGTCTTCCGTGCGAAACGCCCCCGCGAGCTCGTAACACTGGCCGGGAACGACCTCCGTGACGTGTTGGGCGAGGGAGAAGGGCGCGGTCGCCTCGATGCGAACGGCTGTCGATCCGGGACGTACAGGGAACCCGGCGTCTTCCGTTGCCGCCAAGTCGGCAGGGTCCGCTTCCCACCACGTAATGCCCTCGTCGAAGGCCCCATCGGTCAGCAGATCGCCCGGGACCTTGGGATCCGGCGGCTCCGGCTCGGGTTCGGGCGCCGGGGGCTCAACAGCGGGCGCGACGGCTCCGAGATCTTCTGCGTCCCTATGATCATCCGCATGCTCGGGCGCCGCAGCGCTGTCCGGCTCCGTGGTCGCGGGGCCGCAGCCCGTCGCCAGGGCCAGCGCAAAAGCCAGGAGGAGTGCGGTGCGAACCATGGGACCCATCATCCTGCGCGCGCCTTCCCCGCTGCGACCAGAGGGGAGGACACTTCGCCGTGTTCTTTGCTCTACCAGGGACGACACAGACCCTCCGCGCGGCGGTTAGCGGGAAGCGCCCGATCGAACCCGGAGTATAGCCCGCGTTTGTCGTACAAATCCACGGAGCGAATCAAGCCATCTATGATCGTACCGGGGATGGTATTGTCCTGCCATTTGCGATCGTACCGGGAACAGGAGGACGGCCGGTGGCAGGAGAACGGGTTTTGCAGGCATTGAAGGCGTATCGGAAGAGGTATGCGAAGGCGGATCGAGCTGAGAGGTCGAGGCTGTTGGATGAGTTCTGCAAGCAGACGGACTACGGTCGCAAGTACGCCATCGCGCCGCCAAACCGACGCGGCGGAATGACTCCGACTTGTGTCCGGGCGGCGGCTGGGCCAGAATGCCTGCAACGGCCCCGTAGTCAAAAGGAGTGCATCACGATGCGGATGGATCGAAGGCGGTTTCTTCGGAGCTGCACGTGGGCGGCCGCGTGCGGGGCAGGATTGTCGGCCATGGGCGCGTCGATGCGCCGGGCGCAGGCCGCGGATGCCGCGGAGGGAGCGAGGATGGGGTTGAGGAGGTTTCACCTGAGCATCTCGACCGACGCGCTCGAGGCCGACGAAGAGCTGCTCGATGTCGTGTCGGCGGCGGGCGTGACGGACGTCTGGCTGGCCGGGTTCCTGTACGGGCACTGGTCGTATCCCATCGAGTCGCTCGTGGCGTGGCGCGGACGCGTCGAGGCCGCGGGCATGGCGGCCCACGTCATCACCGTGCCGCTTGGGCATCCGGGCGATTCGCTCGGGGCGATGCACGGCGACATCCCCCTGACCCCGCCGTCGCACTGGCGCATGGCCGTCGGCCCGGACGGCACGCAATACTCAGGCACGTCGCTGCATGCGCCGGCGACCGAGGAGAACGTCGCGGCGGTCCGCGCGATCCGCGACGCCGGGTTCCGCGAGATCTTCCTGGACGACGATTTCCGCCTGGCTCCGAGCCCCAGCGTGGTCGGCGGTTGCTTCTGCGACGAACACAAGGCGCGCTTCCTCGATGCCCGCGGCTACGGAGAGCCGGAGTGGGAGGACTTGCTGGATGCCGTCCAGCAGCGCGACCCGCGCCCTGTGCTGCGCGAATGGGTCGCGTTCACCTGCGACGAGCTCACCGGCTGTTTCCGGGCGCAGCAGGCGGCCGTTCCCGATGTCGCGCTCGGGATCATGGTGATGTATCTCGGTTCGGAGAAAGCGGGGATCCGGCTCGACGACTACCGCGACGTGCCGTTTCGCGTGGGCGAGTTGATGTTCTCCGACGCGACCTTCGATCCGCCCAAAGGCAAGACCGACGAGCTGTTCAGCGCGCTGTTCCACCGCCGGTACGCGAGGCCGGAGCTGGCCTACAGCGAGACGACGGCCTACCCCGTGGCGCAGTTGTCTCCGCGGAATCTGGCGGCGAAGCTGGCCGTCAGCACGATCACGGACTGCCGCAACACGATGTTGATGAGCGGGTTGACCACGTTTCCGCGGGACCGGTGGGATCCGCTCGCTTCCGCCATCCGCACCCACACGGCGCTGCACCCCACGGTGGCCGGACACCGGCCGCGCGGACCGTTCAAGCACTACTGGGGCGAGGCCGAGCGCCTTGTGGGCGACGACAATCCTTTCAGCCTGTGGCTGGCGATGGGGATTCCGTTCGAAGTCTGCGACGCGCCGCCGACGTCGGGCTGGACGTTCCTGGGCGACGCGGATGCGCGCGACCCCGGACTCGGCGCGAAAGGCGACGCGGCGACCTGGTTCGCCCGACCGGGCGCGGCGAGAGGAACGCCCGGCCGCACCGAGCAGCCCGAGGATCTCGAGGCGCTCTTCGCGCTCAAGGAGCGGCTGTTGCCCGAGCTGGGCGCGACGCCGCACGTCGTGGATGCGACGCCCGTGGTGTGCGCGTGGTATCCGTCGGCGGAGGGCGTTCTCCTCTGGAACCAGACCTCGGATGCGCGTCGCGTCGGCTTGCGGGTTGGGAACGATGTGCGAGAGATCTCGCTGGACGCCCTCGGCGTCGCCTGGGTGGATGACGTGCGCCTTCCGGCCCCGCCGGAGGCATGACGGGCCGACGCCGGATCCTGTAAGTCATTGGTGTGGCGTGGATTATGTTGTGAGGAGCCCCTGTGTCCCAGGGCGCCTCCGGTTGAATACCGATCGCGTGTTCGCGTAATGTGGTTGTGATTGGATGCGGTCTTCGCGGGCGTCTTGCGCCAAGCGAGCGCCGGGAAGGGCCGCTCCGTGTCGACGCTGCGAAGCCGCTCAGACGCATGCCGGGTGTGCCGTGCGCGCTGGGTTCAAGACCCCAACCGAGATGATCCCGGGGAGGAGACCGACAGATGTATCCGAAGATGAATGACGCGCAGATCGAGAAGGCCTACGGTCACGCGAAGGAAGCCTACGCGCAGTTCGGCGTGGACGTCGACAAGGCGACCGCGGCGTTGGCGGAGATCCCGATCTCCGTGCACTGCTGGCAGGGCGATGACGTGGTGGGTTTTGAAGGCGGTTCCGAGAAGGCCGGCGGCGGCACGATGGTGACCGGCAACTACCTCGGACGCGCGCGCACGATCGATGAGTTGCGGGCCGACTTCGAGAAGGCGATGAGCCTGCTGCCGGGCAAGCACCGCATCAACCTGCACGCGAGCTACGCGGACACGGGCGCCCAGAAGGTGGACCGCAACGCCATCGACACGAAGCACTTCGCGTCGTGGGCGGACTGGGCCAGGGCCAATAAGCTGGGCGTGGACTTCAACCCCACCTACTTCGGGCACCCCAAGGCGGAAGACGGCTTCACGCTGAGCCATCAAGATGAAGGGATCCGTTCGTTCTGGGTGGAGCACGGCATCGCCTGCCGCAAGATCGGCGCGTTCTTCGGCCAGCAGTTGAACAACCCCTGCGTCACGAACATCTGGATCCCGGACGGGTTCAAGGACATCCCCGTCGACCGCAACGCCCCGCGTCAGCGGCTGAAGAAGTCGCTTGACGAGATCATGGCCGCGGACGTGGACCGGAAGGCCAACCTGGACGCGGTCGAGTGCAAGCTGTTCGGCATCGGCTCCGAGTCGTGCGTGATCGGGTCCCACGAGTTCTATATGGGCTATGCGATCGCGAACAACCTGCTCCTCTGTCTCGACGCCGGCCACTTCCACCCGACGGAAGTGATCTCGGACAAGATCACCTCGATCCTCACGTACCTCGACGAGATCCTGCTGCACGTCAGCCGCGGCGTGCGTTGGGACAGCGACCACGTGGTGGTGCTGTCCGACGAGCTGCGCGCCATCGCCGAGGAGATCATTCGCAACGGCTTTACCAACCGCGTGCATATCGGGCTGGACTTCTTCGACGCCAGCATCAACCGGATCGCCGCGTGGGTGACGGGGGCGCGCGCGATGCGCAAGGCGCTGCTGCTCGCCCTGCTCGAGCCGACCGACACGCTGCGCAAGTTTGAGGCCGACGGCGACTATACCAGCCGTCTCTCGATGCTCGAGGAGCTCAAGTCGCTGCCGTTCGGCGCCGTGTGGGACCACTACTGCCTGAAGCAGGGCGTGCCCGTGGGCGCCGCGTGGATCGGCGAAGTGAAGCAGTACGAGGCGGACGTGCTGTCGAAGCGCGACTAGACGCGGACCGCGCGCCGAAACAGGCGAGTTCTGCGGCCGCCGGTGTGTTCCCCCGCGGGCATCCCGGCGGCCGTTTGCATTCTGTGCAACCGCGGCGAATTGGTCTGCACACGCCGCATCCAGTATAATTCGGGGTCCTGTCTTTGGGTCGCGGAATGCGGCGATTCAGGTCTTTTCGTCACGTGAGATATGTCCCGCGGAGCGTAGCATGGAACTGCCGAAGAAGTTCAAACCTCAAGAGATCGAGGCGCATTGGCGCCAGTACTGGGCCGAGACGGGCATCTACGCGTGGGATCCTGCGCGCGGTCGCGAGGAGACCTTCGCGGTCGACACCCCTCCGCCCACGGTGAGCGGCAGCCTGCACATCGGCCACCTTTTCAGCTACAGCCAGCAGGACTTCATCGTGCGGTTCCAGCGGATGCGGGGCAAGAACATCTTCTTCCCGATCGGCTGGGATGACAACGGCCTCCCGACGGAGCGCCGTGTGCAGAACCTGTACAACGTCCGGTGCGAACCGCATGTTCACTACGACCCGGATCTGAAGCCGGAGCGCGGACAGAAAGGCGACGCGACGCCGATCAGCCGTCGCAACTTCATCGAGCTGTGTCAGGTCGTGACCGCGGAGGACGAAGAGGCGTTCAAGCGGCTGTGGACGCTGCTCGGCATGTCGTACGACTGGTCGCTGGAGTACGCGACGATCGATGACCATTGCCGGCTCACGTCCCAGCTCAGCTTCCTCGAACTGCTCCAGCAAGGCGAGATCTATCAGGCCGAGCGCCCGGTCATGTGGGACGTGGATTTCCGCACGGCGATCGCCCAGGCGGAGGTGGCGGACAAGGAAGTCGCCAGCGCCTACCACTTCCTGCGGTTCGGCATCGAGGGCGCGGACGACTATCTCGTGATCGCGACCACGCGCCCCGAGTTGCTCCCCGCCTGCGTCGCGGTGCTGGTGCATCCCGAGGACGACCGCTATCGCGACTACATCGGCAAGAACGCCGTCACGCCGCTCTTCGCCGCGCCCGTGCCGATCATGGCGGACGACAAGGCCGACCCGGAGAAGGGCACCGGCGTCGTCATGGTGTGTACGTATGGCGACCAGACCGACGTGGAGTGGCAGCGGGAGTTCGGGCTGCCCGTGCGGCAGGTCCTCGACCGCGACGGCCATCTGCTCCCGGTCACGTTCGTCGCGCGCGAGCAGCTCAGCGACGCGAACCGGTTCGCGAGTCTCCAGCCCGACGAGGCGAACGAAGTTTACCGCCAGATCCAGGGCAAGTACGTGAAGCAGGCGCGGAAGGCGCTCATCGAGATGGCCGAGGCGCAGGGCGATGTGCTGGACCGGCCCCGAGAGGACATCACGCACGTCGTGCGGTTCTATGAGAAGGGCGAGCGGCCGCTCGAGTACATCCCGGCGCGGCAGTGGTTCGGGCGCATCCTCGACCACAAGGAGCGGCTGATCGAGCAAGGGCGGAAGATCCGGTGGATCCCGAGCCATATGGGCATCCGCTACGAGCACTGGGTGGAGAACCTGAACCAGGACTGGTGCCTGAGTCGCCAGCGGTTCTTCGGCGTGCCGATTCCCGTGTGGTACCGCGTCGACGAGTCCGGCCGGACCTGCTACGAGGAATGCATCCTGCCGCGAGCCGATCAGCTTCCGATCGATCCGCTGAGCGAAGCGCCCGATGGGTTCACCGAGGAGCAGCGCGACCAGCCGGGCGGGTTCACCGCCGATCCGGACGTGCTCGACACGTGGGCGACGAGTTCGCTGACGCCGCAAATCGCCACGCGTTGGGCGGTGGACAAGGAGCGGCACAAGCGGCTGTTCCCGATGGACCTGCGCCCGCAAGCGCACGAGATCATCCGGACGTGGGCGTTCTACACCATCACCAAGGCGCTGTTGCACGACGACGAGATCCCGTGGCGGAACGTGGCCATCAGCGGGTGGGTGCTCGATCCTGACCGAAAGAAGATGTCGAAGAGCCAGGGCAACGTCGTGACGCCGGAGCCGATCGTCGAGAAGATGAGCGCGGATGCGACGCGCTACTGGTCGGCGCGTGCGCGGCTCGGCGTCGACACCGCGTATGACGAGCAGGTGTTTCAGGTCGGCCGGAGGCTGTGCACGAAGCTGTTCAACGCAGCCAAGTTCGCGGTGGGCCGGTTCAGCGACATCGACCCCGCGTTGCTCGGGCCGGAGGCCGTGACCGACGAACTCGACCGCGCCGTGGTGTGCGAGCTGCGGCCGCTTGTCGGGCGCGCGACGCAGGCGTTCGAAGAGTTCGACTACGCGCAGGCGCTGCAACTGACCGAGGAGTTCTTCTGGCAGACCTTCTGCGACAACTACCTCGAACTGGCGAAGGCGCGCACGTATGACGAGGAGCTGACGCCGGGTCGCCTGTCGGCCTGCGCCGCGCTCCGGCTCACGCTGCGCACGCTGCTGCGGCTGTTCGCGCCGTTCCTCCCCTACCTGACCGAGGAGATCTGGCACTGGCGCTACGCCGGCGATGCCGACATGCATGATTCCGTCCACCGCAGCCCGTGGCCGTCGGCCGACGAGTTCGCGGCGATCCCCGAGCCCGCGGTCGACGGCGTGTACGCGGCGGCGATCGCCGTGGTCGAGGCCGTGCGGAAGGCGAAGGCCGAGGCCAACCGCAGCATGAAAGCCCCGGTCGAGCGGGTGGACGTGATGGTGCGACCCGAGACGCGCGCGGCGGTCGAGACGGTCCGCGACGACGTGGTGCGGATGCTGCACATCGAGACGTTCGCGATCAGCGAGGGCGAGCCCGAGCAAGGACTCGCCCGCGTAGAGACGAAGCTGGCGCCTCCCGAGGCCTGACGCCGTGCCTGACGCCGCGGGAGCCGCGCATCAGCCGGTCGGCGCGTCCAGCCCCAGCCGCTGGTATTGCTCCGGCGGCGCGTCGCAGCGCTGCATCTGCGCGATCAGCATGTCGATCATACGCTGTTCGAGCTTTGCGTCCTCGATCGGGTGCTGTTGCGCCGGATCCTCCGCCAGGTCAAACAGCATCGTGGGCCAGCGGAACGGTTGCGTCCCGGCCCGGCCCGGAACGCGCAGGACGGGGCAGCCCTTGGTGAACGACAGCGGCTCCGTGAGCGCGACCCCCGATTGCAGCTCCTCGACCGCGAACGGCGCGCGCATATGCGTCGGCATGAGCGTGTACTCGAACAGGGGCGTGTTCTCCGGCTGCGCGGGCGCGCGCATGTAGACGTAGCGGCCGTCGGTCACGTTCACGTGGTGGCCGTGCAGCCCGTAGATCCCCGCGTCGCGAACCGCGGCATCCGTCGCGATGGTCTGCGCCAGGTCCGCGCCGAGCATGTCGTCCGTCGGTTCGAGTCCGAACAGGTGGAGGAGCGTCGGTCCCAAGTCCAGCGCCGGCTGCACCAACGCGTCGCGGCGTTCCCCTGCAACCTGGCATCGCGGATCCCACACGAAGAACGGCGTGTGCGCGATCTCGTTGTAGAACGGTTGCCAGCACTTGCCCCAGAAGTCGTGTTCGCTCAGCATGAACCCGTGGTCGGTCCACACGATCAGCATCGTGTCCTTCCACATATCGTGTTCATCCATCACGTCCATCACGTCGCCCAGCTTCGCATCGCACATGCTCAGCAGCGACGCATACTCGTGGCGAACGTGCGCGACCTCCTCGGGCGTCTCTTTCACCGGGGCGTAGTCCGGCCAGTCGAACAGCGCGCCGCGGTACGCGTCGTAGTGGTCCGCGTAGAGATCCTTGTACTTGCGCGGCGAGTAGTACGGCTCATGCGGGTCGAACGTCTCGATGTGCAGGAGCCAGTCTTCCTCACCGGCGTTTCGGCGGATGAAGTCGATGCCCGCGTTGAACGTCTTGGCCTGCGGGAAGTCCTCCTCGTTTCGGATGAACGCGCGGTTGATCCGGTCCTGGTCGTGCCAGCGGTCCGTGAACGCGTTCTGGCCCACGGCGTCTGGTCGCACCGGGCGCGCAACCTGCCCCTTCCAGGGGTCGCCTTCCTGCCCGCGCATGAACTCCCATGTGTTGTACAGCGTGTGGTACGTGCAGCCCCCCGCCTCCCAGTAGTGATAGTGGTCGCTGATCAGGTGCGTCGAGACGCCCTGGTCGCGCAGCATCGCCGGAACGCTGTCGTCGAACGGCTCCATCGGCCCCCAGGAGCGGTGGAGGAAATTGGGCCGCGCGGTGTGGAACTCGCGGCGGGCGGGCATGCACGGCATCGAACACACGTAGCTGTTGTCGAACGTCGCGGTGCGCCGCGCGAGCCGCGCGAAGTTCGGCGCATGCGTCCAGTCGCAGCCGTATGGGGGGAGAAAGCGCCGGTTCAGGGTGTCGAACATCACGACGATGGCTCTCATGCCGTCAATCCTCCGCTGAGTTTCGCGCGGCGGGACACACCGTCCCGGTCGCTCTGCAGGCGACGCAGGCAGCCTACCCCCGGGGGCGCCGCGATGCAAACGAGGGAGGGGAGGCGTTGCGTCGAGATGGCGCCCCGACCAGGAATCGAACCTGGATTTGCCGCTTAGGAGGCGGCCGTTCTATCCGTTGAACTATCGGGGCGCAGACGATGAACCCGCCGACGCGATCAGCGATGGCGGGGGAACAGACGTCGGCGGCGGCCAGGACCAGACAATACGCGGCGCGTCCGGCGCGGATCAAGTTGCGTCGCCCGATCCTGTCGCTTGAATCCCGCGGTTGTTCTCTGGTTAGCTCGCTCAGGCGCGGCTGTCGAACGGAAGGGCGCGGAAACCTGGCGGAGAGCACCGATGAGCATGTTCATGCGGATGGCGTTGATGCCGATGGCGGCGATGGCCGGCGTTGGAGAGGATGCGGCGGCGCAGGCCCTGCGCGTGTACATCGGGACGTACGCCGACGGCATCTATCTCATGGCGTTCGACCCGGAGACGGGGCGGCTGGAGGCGCGCGGTCGCGCTTGCGAAACGGAGGCCCCGAGCTTCCTCGCGTTGCACCCGTCGGCGCCGCAGCTCTACAGCGTCGGCGAGACCGGTCGTCCCGAGGGTACGGTCAGCGCATGGCGGATCGACGAGGCGACGGGCGGCCTTGAGCTGCTCTCCGTGCAGTCTTCGCGCGGCACGGCCCCGTGTCACATCGCCGTCGCGCCGTCGGAGAAGCATGTCGCCGTCGCGAACTACGGGACTGGAAGCATCACGCTCCTTCCGATCCGCGCCGATGGCGGGCTGGACGCGCCCTGCGCCGTCGTGCAGCACGAGGGGACCGGACCCAATGCGGCGCGCCAGGAAGGGCCGCACGCCCACTCGGTCTACTTCGACCCGTCCGGCGACCGGCTGCTCGCGGCCGATCTCGGCGCCGACAAGGTGTTTCTCTATCGGTACGATGCGGATGTCGGATCGCTCGCCCCCCATGCGCAGCCCTTCGCCTCGGCGCCGCCGGGCGCGGGCCCGCGTCACTTGGCGTTCCATCCTTCCGGCGCGTTTCTCTATGCGCTCAACGAGCTGGACAGCACGGTCACGACCTATGCACGCGACCCGGAGTCCGGCCGGCTCGACCAGCGGACCGTGACGCCGACGCTGCCGGAGGACTTCGACGGCGCCAGCACGACCGCCGAGATCCGCGTACACCCGTCGGGGCGGTTCCTCTACGCGTCGAACCGGGGCCACGACAGCATCGCCGTGTTCACAATCGGTGCGGACGGCCTCCCTGTCCCGGCCGGTTGGACGCCGACAGGCGGGCAGACCCCGCGTAACTTCAACCTGACCCCGGACGGCCGCCATCTGCTCGCGGCCAACCAGGATTCCGACACGGTCGTCGTGTTCCGCATCGACCCCGAGACCGGCGTCCTCGCGCCGACCGGCGACGTTGCGAGTGCCCCGCGCCCCGTCTGCGTGCTGTTCGCGGGCGCTGGGGAGGCATCTGACCTGCGATAGGCTGGTCGTGTCCTGGTATGCTTTGCGCAGAGCCGTGTGCGAGGCGAGGTCGGTTCGCGGACAGATGGAGATGGAGACGTGAAGACAACGCTGAAGAGACTGCATATCACGAATATGACTGTCTTGTCGGAGGCCGATCTCCAACTGAGTCCGCAGCTCAATGTCATTGCGGGCGAGAACGGCGCGGGAAAGTCCCACGTGCTCAAGCTTGCGTACTCGATCATTGCCGCCGGCGCCGAGACAGGTGCGAAGCTCGCCCCCGAGCCGCCGACGAAATCGGCGCTATCGAGGGCGGTCGCTGAGAAGCTCATTGGCGTGTTCGGGCCAGACACGCTCGGGCGCCTGGCGACCCGGAGGCGCGGACGAGAACGCTGTGAGGTCGAAGCGGCTTTCCACGACAGCAGACTCGATATCTCCTTCGATTTCGCGAGCAACAGCAAGAGCGAGGTCAACATCAGCAAAGTCCCGAAGGCCTCCGTGCCGAAGTCCCCGGTGTTTCTGCCTACCAGGGAACTGCTGAGCATTTACCCTGGGTTCGTCTCCGTGTACGACAGTCATTACCTCGAGTTCGAGGAGACCTGGCGAGACGCCTGCCGGCTGCTGGGCGCCCCGCTGGCGCGCGGCCCGAGAGAGGCTCGCGTGCGAAAGCTCCTGCCCCCGTTGGAGGAATCCATGGGCGGTTCGATCGTGCTGGAGAAGAGCGGACGCTTCTACTTGAAGATCCCCGGTCAAGGGAGCATGGAGATGCCGCTCGTTGCGGAGGGCCTGCGCAAGCTGGGGATGATCGCGCGCCTCATCGCGACCGGCGCGCTCCTGGAGCAGGGCTATCTGTTCTGGGACGAGCCTGAGACCAACCTCAACCCAAGGCTGATCAAGGAGGTCGCCAGAACGATTCTGAACGTGTGCAACAGCGGCATCCAGGTCTTCGTCGCGACGCACAGCCTTTTCCTGATGCGTGAGATCGACATCCTCCTGCACAGCAGTGATGAGGGACCCACGAAAGCCCGGTTTTTCGGGCTGCATCCAGCCGATCTCGGGTACCGTGTCGAGCAGGGAGACGACGTGGACTCGATCGGGCGTCTGGACGCCTTGGAGGAAGAACTCAGCCAGTCGGACCGGTATCTGAAGGCGGGGGGAGCGGCATGACGGCCATCCGCGAGGGCGAGCTCGCTTTTTCGTTCTCCGCTGATTGGAGGGCGGGCAAGTACGATGAATGGGCCTTCTACCGGAACCAGCTTGGCAAGCGCCTGCAGGGCACAAAAGGCGCAGATATCGTGGCTGTCGCGCGTGCGGCCCTGCGACGCAGCAGGCTACGCGTCGTGCTGCATATCGAGCAGCCGCGCATATCATCGAAGCTCTTCGCGCGACCGTTCGACCCGGCGAACGTCCGACAGAAGATGAGGCAGTTGCTCAAGGCCATCGATCCGCACCCGTGCGTGGTGGATATGCAGCGCATGTCCGGTCTCGCGTGGCGGGTGACGCCGGAGGAACGCAGGGAGGCGGCCCTATGAGCGCGGGGGAGGAGACGAACCTGGCGCGGCTGACGCGACGGGAGTTCGCCGAGCGGATGGCCTCGGGCGGGTTGCACGCGTGCATCGTGCCGGTCGGCGCGACGGAGCAGCACCACGCGCATCTCGCGTTCGGGAACGATTGGCGCAGCGTGTTCTACATCGCCCAGCGGACGGCCGAGCGGTTGCGGCCCCATGTGCTGGTCGCGCCGGCGGTCATGGCCGGCGTGAGCGAGCACCACATGAAGCATCCCGGCACGCTCACGCTGCGACCCGCCACGTTCCTGGCCGTGTTGGACGATGTCGTGCACAGCATGGTGCGGGCGGGGTTCGCCAACGTGCTCGTGCTGAACGGGCACGGCGGCAACAACGCCCCCGTCGCAGGGGTGTGGGATCAGCTCCTTCGGCTGCACCAGGTCAACCTGCAGTTCCTGTCTTACTGGGACGTGCTCAATGCGCAGGATGCCGCGGAGTTGCTGCGCGGCGGAAGCCGGATGCCCGAGGACCTGCCGGGACACGCCGGCGAGTTTGAGACGGCCCTCGCGTCGGCCGCCTTCCCGGAGGATGTGCGGCGCGACGCGGCGACGGGTACGGCGGCGCTGGCGGATGCAGACCAGGGGCGCGAATTCCTGCGACGCATCGTCGAGCGTCTGACCGCGTATCTGCGGGAGATGATGGACGGGACCCGCGTCGCGGAGGTCCCGCCGTTCTATCCGTGAGACCGTCGCCGTCCATCCGAGGAGACCGCTGTTGAGCCAGGCCGATGCATCCATGCCCAAAGTCGCCGTTCTCATGACGGCCTTCTACTACCGCAGCCACGCCCACTGCTTCATCGAGAACCTGCTGCATCCTTGCCTGTTCAACGGCGCCTGGCGCCCGCCGCGCGTCCAGATCGCCAGTTTCTACGTCGACCAGTTCCCGCACAACGACATGAGCCGCGCCGTGGCCGCCGAACACGCGATCCCCATCTACCCGACCATCGCGGAG
This sequence comes from Candidatus Hydrogenedentes bacterium UBA6118, assembly GCA_002422525.1. Lineage (GTDB taxonomy): Bacteria > Hydrogenedentota > Hydrogenedentia > Hydrogenedentales > SLHB01 > UBA6118. The sequence goes on along the minus strand of DIWA01000028.1, from coordinate 148,104 downwards.
GCGCTGTGCCTGGGCGGGTCCGAACTCGCGGTCGACGCGGTTCTCATCATCGCCGAGCACGGCGACTACCCGGTCAACGAACGCCTGCAGCCCATGTTTCCGCGGAAACGCTTCTTCGACGCCTGCGCGGACGTCTTTCGCAAAAGCGGTCGCTCCGTACCGGTCTACAACGACAAACACCTCGCGCACCGCTTCGACTGGGCGCGCGAGATGTATGACGTCGCGCAAGAGCTCGCGATTCCCTTCATGGCCGGCGGCTCCGTGCCGCTTGCCCAGCGCCGGCCGCCCGTCGAGGTTCCGGCTGGAGCGCCCATCCGCGAGACCCTTGCCGTGCACAACGGTCCGATCGAGGCCTACGACTTCCACGCCATCGAGATCGCGCAGTCCGTCGCCGAGTTTCGTCAGGGCGGCGAGACGGGCGTAGAGCGCGTCGCCTTCGTGCAGGGCGACGCGCTTTGGGACGCGGCCGACGCCGGCGCGTGGTCGCCCGCGCTCGCCCTGGCGGCCATGGAAGCGGAACTCGGCCCGCTCCAGGGCCCGCCGCGGCAGGCCTTCCGCGTGCTGGCCGATCGCGAAGGCTGGGACCTCGACGCGATGCACGCGATCATCGTCGCGCACCGGGACGGCCTGCGCACGACCGCGCTGAAGATCGGCGCGGGCACGCCGGCCAACCAGCACACCCCGAACCGGTACGACCGCTGGAACCTCGCCTGTCGCATCGACGGCGAGCCGACGCCCGTCGCGTTCGCCTTCTACACCGGCCCCTGGCAGAACCGGAACCTGTTCAAGGCCTTGTCCCACGCGATACAGGCCTTCTTCGTGTCCGGCGAGGCCCCGTACCCCGTCGAGCGGACGCTGCTCACCACGGGCATCCTGGACGCCGCCATGCACGCCCGAGCGCTCGGCGGCCCCGTCGACACGCCCGAGCTTGCCATCGCGTACGCCGCCCGCGATTTCAGCGCCTTTCGCGAGATGGGCGCGTCGTGGGAGATCATCAGCGAAGAGACCCCCGAGCCCGACGGCCTCGCCCGCCCGTAGGCGCCGCTTTGGCATAGAGACTGGGAGTGCGGGCGCAAGTGTGGGACAGCCGCCCTCGGCTGTCATAGGCGGGAAACGACCGGCGGGGGCGCCGGTCCCACACACCCGCCAATTCCTTGTCGCCGCTTTGGCGCGGAGACTGAGGCATGCGCATCCTGCCGGCGCCGGGAATGACCGGCGGGGGCGCCGGTCCCACACATGGGCAGGCGAAACGACCGGCGGGGGCGTCGCTCCCACAGCCTTCCTCCCTTCATTGGCCGATCGTTGCCGCCGGAAGGTATGATACGGCTCTCCCCGCCCCATCTATCGGGACGGAGCATGGATCATCTGAACGAAGAGGAGGCGGCAAGGCATGGGACTGCTCGATGGCAAACGGGGCGTGATTCTCGGCGTAGCGAACGACAAATCGATCGCGTGGGCGTGCGCGAAGGCGTGCGCGGCCGAGGGCGCCTCACTGGTGTTCAACTACTTGGGCGAGCCGCTTGAGCGGCGCGTGCGGGCGCTTGTGGACAAGGAGATCCCGGGATCGCCGGTGTTTCCGTGCGACGCGTCGGACGATGCGTCGATCGAGGCCTTCTTCAAGTCAGTCGACGGCGTGTGGGACGGGATCGATTTCGTCGTGCACTCGCTGGCGTTCGCCAAGCGCGAGGATCTGAAGGGCCGATTTGTGGACACGAGTCGGGCGGGATTCGCGTTGGCGCTCGACGTGTCGGCGTATTCGCTGGTCGCGGTGACGCGCGAAGCCGCCGCGCGGATGCCCCAGGGCGGCGCCGTCGTCGCGATGACCTACTACGGCGCGGAGAAGGTGATCCCGCACTACAACGTGATGGGCGTCGCGAAGGCCGCGCTCGAGGCGTCGGCGCGCTATCTGGCCGCCGATCTCGGTCCGGAGGGGGTGCGCGTGAACTGCGTGAGCGCGGGCCCGATCCGCACGCTCTCCTCCTCGGCGATCGCCGACATCAAGACGATGCTCGACACCGCCCAGCGCGTCGCGCCGCTTCGTCGCAACACCACGCAGGACGACGTGGGCCGGTCGATGGTGTACCTCGTATCGGATCTGTCGGCGGGGGTGACGGGCGAGGTGCTCCACGTGGATTGCGGGTACAATGTATTGGGGCTGTTCGGACAGCTCCCGGAGCAGCCGGAATAGGCCGGACCGGGCCGGAGGCGACCGCTCGCCGCGCGTTTGCGGCGGCAATGCGGACTGACGCGACCGGCGGAGTCGCTTTGCGTTGGCCGCGGCGCCGCGACTATACTTCCGCGCCTCCGTTCTATTCCGCGCCGCGGCGAGACCGCCCTGCGCGCGCCCGCCCGCAGCGATCGGGGCGGAACGATGCACGCCGCGCCGGCGCACGGCCAAGGATCGAGACAGCCATGATCATCGTGATGGAGACGCAGGATCGAGAACAGATCGACCGCGTCGTACAGAAAGTCGAGGAGTTCGGCTACCAGGCCCACATCATCTGGGGCGTCGAACGCACGGTGATCGGGGCCGTCGGCGATGAGCGCACGAAAGGGCGGCTGCTGTCGCTCGAATCGATGCGCGGCGTCGAGAAGGTCGTCCCGATCCTCAAGCCGTTCAAACTGGCGGGACGCGAACTCCAGAGCGCCGACACCGTGTTCGAGGTGGAGGGCGCGCAGTTCGGGGGGACCCGGTTTGGGGTTGTAGCCGGGCCGTGTTCCGTCGAGTCGCGCGAGCAGATCCTCGAGACCGCGCGGTTCGTGAAGGAGTACGGCGGCATGGCCCTGCGCGGCGGAGCGTATAAGCCGCGCACCTCGCCCTATGCGTTCCAAGGCATGGAGGAAGAGGGGCTGCACCTGCTGCAGGAGGCGAAGGCGGAGACCGGGTTGCCGATTGTGACCGAGGTGCTCACGCCGGAGCAGGTCTCGCTCATCGCCGACCACGCGGACATCCTCCAGATCGGCGCCCGAAACATGCAGAACTTCGGCCTGCTCCGGGCGGTCGGGCGGTGCAACCGGCCCGTGCTGCTCAAGCGCGGGATGATGAACACGATCAACGAGTTCCTCATGTCGGCCGAGTACGTGATGTCCGAGGGAAACAAGCGCGTGATCCTGTGCGAGCGCGGCATCCGCACCTTCGAGACGGAGACGCGCAACACGCTGGACCTGAGCGCAGTGCCCGTACTGAAGTCCCTGAGCCATCTGCCGGTCTTTGTCGACCCGAGCCACGGCACGGGCCACTGGTATCTGGTGGCGCCGATGTCGAAGGCGGCGGTTGCGGCCGGCGCGGACGGGCTGTTGATCGAAGTGCATCCGCGGCCGGAGGAGGCGCTTTCGGACGGGGCGCAGTCGTTGAAGCCTTCGAAGTTCGAGCGATTGATGCACGAACTTCGGCCGTTCCTCGAAATCGTCGGGAAGACGCTATAAAAGAGGGCCATGACTGAATCGCAGTTCAATGAGTCGGCCGAGCCCGAGGCGGACGACGCGACGATCGCGACGGAAGCGGAGGCGGCCGACGAGACCGTCGTGATCGAGGAGACCGAACCGCGCGACGCCGAGGGGGACCAGCCGCAGGACCGACCGGACGCGTCTGGTGCGACGGATGCGCCTGATGGCGCGGACGACGCGAGCGGCGCAGGCGACGGCGACGCAGCCGACGAGGCCGACGAGGCTGACGAGGCTGACGAGGACGACGTTCCGGAGCTGGATCGCGAGCAGACGCGCCAGGCCTTGCACGCCCTGCTGTTCGTGAGCGACCGGCCCCTGAGCGCGACGCGGTTGGCCGAAGCCTTGGGCGATCTTGACGCCGAGATGGTCGAGCTGCTGCTCGATGAACTGCGGGCCGAGCTGGAGAACGGCTCATCGCCGTACCAGTTGCGCGAGATCGCCGGCGGCTACCAGTTGGCGACGCGCGTCGAATACGCCCCATACATCCGCCGTCTGCTCCAGATCAAAAAGCGCAACCGCCTGTCCCGCTCCGCCCTGGAGACGCTCGCCATCGTCGCCTATCGGCAGCCGTGCACCCGGGCGGACATCGAGGAGATCCGCGGCGTCAGCGTGTCGCATGCGTTCGAGATTCTGCTCGAGAAGCGGCTGATCAAGGTGGCCGGCGTCGCTGAAACGGTGGGCCGGCCCAAGTTGTATCGCACGACGGACGAGTTTCTGGCCCATTTCGGGCTGAAGAGCCTGCGTGAGCTGCCGTCGATTGAGGAGCTTCGGGAGACCCTGTGAGCGCTGCCGCACAGACGCGGGGTGTTGGTAGAGCATGATACGGCTGCAGAAATACCTGGCCCAATGCGGGGTGGCTTCGCGACGGCAGTCCGAGCGCCTGATCGCCGAGGGGCGGGTGCGCGTGAACGACCGGGTCGCCCAGTTGGGCGATAGCGTCAATCCCGCGTCAGACCGTGTCCAGCTCGACGGCGCTCCCGTCTCTGATACGTCGGATCTCACCTACATTCTCCTGAACAAGCCCGCGGGCGTCGTGACGAGCGTGAAAGACACCCACGACCGCCGCACGGTGATCGACTGCCTCAACGGGTTGCCCGTGCGGGTGTTTCCCGTGGGGCGGCTCGATATGGATGTCAAGGGCGCGCTGTTGCTGACAAATGACGGGGAGCTGGCTTTCCGGCTGACGCATCCGCGCTACCGGGTGGACAAGGTGTACCTTGCGTGGGTCGCGGGGTACATGACGGTCGAGACGGCGCGCAAGCTGCAGCGCGGGATTGTGCTCGAAGACGGCAAGACCGCGCCCGCCCGCGTGACGGTGGTGAGCCGGCGCGAGGGGGGCACGCTCGTGCAGTTGACGTTGCACGAGGGGCGCAAGCGCGAGGTGAAGCGGATGTGCGACGCCGTGGGCCACCGGGTGGTGCGGCTCGAGCGCGTATCGATAGGCGGCATGTGCGTGGGCAGCCTCCAGCCGGGCGAGTGGCGCCGCCTGCTGCCCGAAGAGGTGGCGGCGCTGCGCACGCTGGTCGGGCTCAAGCAGGCGGACTGAAGCAGTAGTGTTCGCGACGGCGCTTGTCGTCGACGGGGCAAGTCGGCGCGGCGGCGCGCCAAGCAGGTTTTTCATTCAACGTGAAGACAATCTCCGTACAGGTGCGCGACGACCATCTTGCGTATCTCGCGCGCGGCAAGCCGTTGTCCGCGCTGGCCGAGCTGATGTGGAACGCGCTGGACGCGGACGCGACCGACGTGCGCGTGGGGTTCGAAGAGAACGCGCTGGGCGGGATCGATGCGGTCCGCGTGCGCGACAACGGCGTCGGCCTACCCTACGCCCACGCCTTGCGCGTGTTCCGCGACTTGGGCGGCTCCTGGAAGAGCGGGCTGGACCGCAGTCCCCGCCGCCGACGTGCGCTCCACGGCAAGTTCGGCAAGGGCCGGTTCCGCGCGTTCAGCTTGGGGAACCGCGTTGTGTGGCACGCGATCTATGAAGAGGACGGCCGCAGACTGCGCTACCGCATCGAGGGCCGCGGCGACACGCTGGGCACGTTCACCCTGACGGACCCGGAGCCGGCGGGCGACGCGGCCCCCGGCGTGACGGTCGAGATCACCGACGTCGCCCGGGGCGTCGCCGCGCTGCAAGGGGCGTTCGCCGTACAGGAGGCGACCGATCTCTTCGCGCTTTACCTGAGTCAGTACCCCGGCGTACGCATCGTCTACGACGGCGTGCCGCTCGACCCGACGACCTGCGAAGAGCGCCGCACCGAGTACGACTTGGGCGAGATCGTGATGCAGGAGGGCGAACGCGCGCGCGCGGGGCTCACGGTCGTCGAGTGGGCCAATCCGGGGAAGCGCGGGATCCTGCTGTGCGACGCAAACGGGTTCGCGCTCCAGCCGGCCCGGCCGCGGTTCGGGTTCCGCGGGTTCAGCTACACCGCCTACCTCAAGTCCGACCACATCGCCGCGCTCGATCGCGAGGGACTGCTGAGCGTGCCCGAGTTGACGCCCGACGTCCATGCGCTCGTCGAGGCCGCGCGCGGCGTGTTGCGCGATCATTTCCGTCGCCGTGCCGCCGAGCGCCATCGCGACCAGCTCGCGCTGTGGCGCGACGCCGGCGTCTACCCGTACCGCGGCGACGCTCGATCGGAGCGGGAGGCGCAGGAACGCCGCTTGTTCGACCTGTACGCGGCCCAGGTCAATGAGCATCTGGGAGACGACCTCGCGGATCTGCCCAAGAAGCGCCTGCTCCTGCGCATGGTGCAGGAACTTGTGCGGCTCGATCCCATCCGGTTGGCGCGGGTGCTGAGCGAATCGGCGTCGTGGTCGTCCGAGGCGGAATCCGCCGTGATGGAGCTGATCGAGCCCTAGCGCACAGCGGTTTCTCCTATGCGGCCGTCCTCCTGTTCCCGGTACGATCGCAAATGGCAGGACAATACCATCCCCGGCACGATCGGCAAATGGCTTGATTCGGCTCGGTGCGATCTGGCCGCCCCGTCTGGTATGATCGCGGGCCGAATCCCGCAGCATTCCCACTCGGAGACTCCCAAGCATGGCGAGAACGAACCCGAATTACGACAAGCTGTCCGCAGGCTACCTGTTCCCGGAGATCGGACGCCGCACGCGCGCGTTTATCGAGAGCCGGCCGGGGGTGGAGGTGATGCGACTTGGCATCGGCAACACGACGGAGCCGCTCACGCCGACGGCGCTCGCGGGGTTGCACGCAGGCGTGGACAAGCTCGCAGACCGCGACACGTATTCCGGTTACGGCGACGAGCAGGGTAACGAAGCGCTGCGAGAGGCCCTGGCGCGGCGGTACGCCGGCTATGGCGTGGAGCTGGACGCGGACGAGTTCTTCATCAGCGACGGGGCCAAGCCGGACACGGCGAACATCCAGTCGATCTTCGGGCCGGACAATGTCGTGGCCGTGCAGGATCCCGCGTATCCCGTGTACGTGGATACGAACGTCATAGGCGGACGGACGGGCCGGGCGCGCAACGGGAGCTACGAGGGCCTGATCTACATGCCCTGCACGGATGCCAACGGGTTCTTTCCCGACTTGCCGGACCGCAAGGCGGACTTGATCTATCTGTGCAGTCCGAACAACCCCACGGGCGCGGTCGCTACCCACGAGCAGCTCGCGCGCATGGTGCACTACGCACGCAGGCACAAGGCGGTGATCATCTTCGACGCGGCCTATGCGGCGTACATCAGCGACCCGACGCTGCCGCGGTCGATCTATGAGGTCGAGGGCGCCAAGGAGTGCGCCATCGAGATCAACAGCTTCTCGAAGGAAGCCGGGTTCACCGGCGTGCGCCTGGGCTGGTCCATCGTACCGAAGGCGGCCGTCTGTGAGGACGCGGCGCCCGGCAAGCTGCACAGCCTGTGGTTCCGCCGCCAGACGACGATGTTCAACGGGGCGTCGAACATCGTTCAGGACGGCGGGCTCGCGGTGCTGTCGGAAGCGGGACAGTGCGAGTGCCGGGAGCTGATCGCCTACTACATGGGCAACGCGGCGTTGATCCGGGACGGGCTCGAGTCGTTGGGCATTCAGGTGTACGGGGGTGTGAATGCACCGTACATCTGGATGGAGACGCCGGGCGGGCTGTCGTCGTGGGAGTTCTTCGACAAGCTGCTCGAAGAGGCCCATGTGGCGGGGACGCCGGGGTCGGGCTTCGGGCCGAGCGGCGAGGGATACTTCCGCCTGAGCGCGTTCGGTCACCGCGAGGACGTCGCGCGCGCGGTGGAGAGCATCAAGGCGAATCTGTCGCTGTAGTCGGATTCGTACAAATACCCGCGCGTTTCTGACTAACGCATTCCGCCTGTAATATGCTATGTTTGGGCTGTGCGTCCAAAAGGTGCGCCGGAAGTTTACTTGCACCAATCCAGCTCGAAAGGTAGTTCCGATGGCCGACGTCGAAGTCTTGACCGGTAAAGAGATTCTGCTCAGCGCTCTGCGCAACGAAATGACGGACCGCCCCGCGTGGGCGCCGTTCGTCGGCGTGCACGGCGGCAAGCTCGTCGGCGCGACGGCTACGGAATACCTGCGCAGCGCGGACCTGATGGTGGAGGGGCAGGTCAAGGCGGCGAAGCTGTACCGCGCGGACGGCATCCCGGTGACGTTCGACCTGCAGATGGAGGCCGAGGTGCTGGGCTGCAAGCTGCACTGGGCCGACGAAGTGCCCCCGTCCGTTGTGTCGCATCCGTTGGCGAACGGCGGATCGCTGTCGGACCTTCCTGAGTTCGACCTGAGCCAGGGGAGGTTTCCGCTGGTGGCTGATGCCACGGAACGCATCGCCGCGGCCATCGGCGGAGAGACGGCGATTTACGGGCTGATCACGGGCCCGTTCACGCTGCTCTCGCATCTCCGGGGCAGCGAGCTGTTCATGGACCTGATGGTGCAGCCGGAGCTGGTCAAGGAGCACATGGCCTTCTGCACGCGGATATGCAGGGAGACGTCGGACTTCTACCTGCGCCACGGCGCGGTGGTGATCGCCGTCGTGGATCCGATGACGAGCCAGATTTCGCCGGACCACTTCAACCAGTTCGTGGCGCCCTATCTGAACGAAGTCTTCGCCCACATCCGCCAGCGTGATGCGTTTTCGTCGCTGTTCGTGTGCGGCGACGCGACGCGCAACCTCGACGTCATGTGCCGGACCGCCTGCGACAACGTGTCGATCGACGAGAACATCCCCTTGAACCTGCTGCGGAACCTGTCCACAACGTACAACAAGTCGTTCGGCGGGAATCTGCGCCTGACGACCGTGCTCTTGCTGGGGTCCGAGTCGGACTGCATGCTTGACGCGATCCGCTGCATCGATCGCGGCGGTCGCAAGGGCTTTGTGCTGGCGCCCGGATGCGATCTGCCCTACGGTACGCCGGAGAAGAACCTCGAGGCCGTGGCGACGATGGTGCGTGAGGACTACCAGCGCACCGTGGCCCGCACGACGCTGCAGGCGACCAAGATGGACAGCTTCGCGGACCTGAAGCTGCCGGACTACGACAACGAAGAGGCGGTGATCCTCGATGTGATCACGCTGGACTCGTCGGCCTGCGCCCCGTGTCTGTACATGGTGGACGCGGCGATCAAGGGCGCGCAAGCCGCGGGCGTCGAAGTGGACGTGCGCGAGCACAAGATCAAGAGCCGCGAGGGTATCGGCTATATGTGCCGGTTGAACGTGGAGAACATCCCGACCATCTGCATCGACGGACAGCCGACCTACATGTCGCAGATCCCCGACGTGGAGACCTTGGCCGAGGCGATCCGCGTGCGGCATCAACAGAAGACCTCGGCGAAATGATCCCCATCGCACTGGTCACAGGGTTCCTTGGAAGCGGCAAGACGGCGCTCTTGCAGCACTTGGCGCGAACGCTGCGCGACCGGCGGATTATCTACCTGGTGAACGAGTTCTCGGCGGTGGATGTGGATGGTCACGTGCTGGCCGAGGAGACGCAAGATGTCGTCGAACTGCCGGGCGGAAGCGTTTTCTGCCGATGTCTCGTGACGGACTTCATCCAGACGTTGACGGACATCCCGGAGCGTTTCGGCGCGGACGGGTCCGTGGACGGTGTGGTGATCGAAGCCAGCGGCGTCGCGAACCCCCGGGTGGTGGCGAAGATGCTGCGGGAGACCCGGCTCGATGAGCTGTATGCGCTGTCGACGATTGTGACCGTTATTGACCCGGGTACGTTCCCCTTGTTGCTCAAGGCGTTGCCCAACATCCGCGCACAGGTGGACGCGGGCGACGTGGCGGTGATCAACAAGACGGACCTGTACGACGCGCAGACCGTCGAGCAGGCCGAGGCGCTGGTGCGCGAGATCCGCCCCGAGATCGCCTGCGTGCGGACGGTGCGCGGTGAGGTGGACCTGCCGGTGTTCGGGCCCGCGCCGGAGCGCGCGCTCGACGGGGAATATGCGCCGTGCGCCGACCCCAATTTCGCACGGATGGTGATCCACCCGCGGGGCGAGGTCTCAATCGAGGCGTTGCGACGGACGCTGGAGGACGCACGGGATATCGTGTACCGGCTCAAGGGGTTCGTGCGCGCCGACGGACGATGGATGCACGTGGACTACTCCGCGGCGGCCTTCACCGCGCGGCCGCTCGAAAGGGAAGCCGATCGCGCCGACCTCGTGCTCATCGGTCGGGGCGACGCCGGCACGCAGCTACAGGCGTTGGCCGACGCGCTGCGCGGCGACGCGTAACACCTCTCCGGCGGCTGCCTTCGAAGGGCCCGCCATGATAGAATGCGGCGCGAAAAGCGGAATGCGTCGCGTGTCCGCGGTCGCTCCGTCGTCACCAATCGGGGGACCCTCTCCGTGCCCATTCCTCCTATCGTTGATCTGCGTCAGCCTACGCTATCCGGTCGCCGGGCGACCGCACTGCTCCGGGCGTCGGTCCTGGCGATCGCGGCCTGCCTTGGCGTCCTCGCCGAACCGGCTTGGGGCGAGGATGGCGGCGACGGAGCCGACGGCGTCATTCGGTTCGACACGTTGCTCCGCCGGATGACCGATCTCGAAGGGCTCACGCGATTCCCCGATCCGGATTTCCGGCACAAGCTGCTATCCAGCAGCAGTCCGTTCTCGACGGACCCGACCGTTCGAGATGACAGCAACTGGTTCAACAACGTCGACGGGCTGGGCCATCTGGGTTTCGAGCCGGGCGTGATCTGGCGGCAGGCGGTGATCCTCGATGCGGAGGGCCCCGGGGCCGTCGTCCGGATCTTCTCGGGGCTGCCGTCGAACGGACCGGGGATCATCCGCGTCTACCTCGATCATGAGACCAGCCCGACGTTCGAGATGCACCTGATGACGATGCTGGGCGGCAGGGAGTTTCCCTTCCTGGACCCGATCGGCGGCATGCGCTCCAACGGATGGAACAGCTTTCTGCCCATACCGTTCGAGAAGCACTGCAAGATCACGGTATCCGAGCCGATTGTCCCGTCCTTGTTCTACCATCACGTGAGCTATCTGCAGTTCGAGCCTGGCACGGAGGTCGTCACGTACACGCCGGAACAGGCCGAGAAGCATGCCGACCTGGTGCGCGAGGTCGCCGCGCGCATCTCCGAGCCGGAGCGACCGGACCTGCCGGACGATGCCGTGACGACGCCGCTGTGGCTGCGTATCGCTCCGGGCGAGACGCAGACGCTCGCCGCGATCGAGGACGGACCGGGCGCCATTCATCGGCTGGCTCTGCGCACGGATTCGCGCGATCCGGAGCAGGACCTGCGGCATGTCCTCATCGAGATCGCGTTCGACGGGCAGGAGCCGCAGGTGTCCGCGCCGTTGGGCGACTTCTTCGGAACCGCGCCGGGCGCTCAGCCGTATCGCGGCCTCGCCGCCGGGGTGCTCGACGACGGTCTGATGTACATGCACTGGGTCATGCCGTTCCGCGACCGGGCCGAGATCACGCTGCGCCACGTCGGCGACAACCCCGTGGACCTCGAGGGCGAGATCGCCGTGGCGCCGTATGCGTGGACCCCGACTTCGATGCATTTCCACGCGAAGTGGAGCGCCGGGCGGGACGTGCCGACGTATCCGCGGCAGGACTGGACGTTCCTGGACGTGGAAGGGACGGGGCAGTACGTGGGGAACATGCTCTACTTCTTCAACCCGATCGACTTCTGGTGGGGCGAGGGCGACGAGAAGATCTACGTGGACGGCGACGACTTCCCGACGCTCTGGGGCACGGGTACGGAGGACTACTACGGGTTCAGTTGGGGGTCCACCGTGCTGTTCTCCCACGCCTACCACAACATGGTCGCGTCGGGCAGCGGGAGGGGCGGCTTCGGACACAGTTGCATGAACCGCTTCCACGTGCTCGACCCGATGCCGTTTCAGTCCTCGTTCCGGTTTGACATGGAGGTCTGGCACTGGGCGCCGGTGCTGGTGACGTTCTCGGCGACGTTCTACTGGTATGCGATGCCGGGCCAGAAGGACCTGACGCCGCCGATCGACCCGGCGGACCTGCCGATTCCCGAGTTGCCGGCGCACCGGGGACAACCGTCGTTCTGCGGGGCGGGCGGCGCGTCGTCCGGCGCGTCGCTGGCGACGGCCCTGCTCGTGGTCACGGGGGCGGACCTGCGATACCGCAGACGGCGTCGTCGGCGGTAGCGCTTCGGCCTACATCCGGTCGACGACTTCGATGCCCAGAAGCGCCAGCGCATTCGAGAGGGTCTGTCGCGTCGCGGCGCAGAGCAGCGCGCGCGAGACCTGCTGGGCTTCCGTGGGGGCGTCCATCACCGGACATTCGTGGTAGAAACTGTTGAACTGTCGAGCGGTCTCGAGTGCGTACTGAGCGACCGGCGCGGTGTTGCGCTGCTGCACGGCCGACGCGATGACCTCCCGGAACGCGATCAGCTTCATGCAGAGGGCCCACTCGCAGTCGGTCTCGATCACTAGCTCCTCCGGGGGCTCCGCGGGCAGCTCGCCGTACTTGCGCAGGAGCGAGCAAATCCGCGCGCAGGAGTACTGAACGTACGGACCGGTGTCGCCGGTGAACGAGAGGCTGGATTCCCAGTCGAACACGACGTTCTTGTTGGGATTGACGCGGAGGATGGCGAACCGCACGGCCGCGACGGCGACCCGCGACGCGATGATGTCGCGATCGGCCTCGGGCAGGTCGGCGCACTGCTCCTCGACCTTGACGGCCGCGCGGCGGATGGCCTCATCCAGAAACTCGGAGAGCAGCACCACCTTGCCCTGACGGGTGGACATCTTGCCCTCTTTCAGGACGATATAGGCGTAGTACACCGACTCCGGCGCGGTGAATCCGGCCGCCTCGAGGATCATGCGCTGTTGTTGCGCGTAGAGTTTGTGGTCTTCGCCGAGGACGATGAGGTTGAGGTCGGCGCCCTGTTCCATCTTGTGCAGGGTGTAGGCGAGGTCGCGATAGCCGTACATCGAGCTGCCGTTCGCGCGCATCAGCACGAAGTAGCGCCCCTCGTCCGCCGTGTGGCCGATCTTCGCGAGGTCCACGACCAGACGCCCCTGTTCGTCGGTGAACACCGCGTCGAGCTCGGCCAGCGCCGCCACCACGGCGTCGAGACGCGGGTCGCGGATGAAATCCGATTCGCGATCGAAGACATCGTAGTTGATGCCGAGGCGCGCCAGCACGAGGATTTGGCCGTTGAGGCAGAGGTTGGTGACGGCGTGGAACTTCGCTTTCGTCTCCGGGTCGCCGGTCTCCATCTTTGCGAGCAGTCCGTATCCCTTCGCGGCGAAGGCCTCGTCCTCCTCGGCGCGGCGGTTGGCGTCGACGTAGATTTGGAGCACGTCCTCGAACGAGATGGGCAAGGGCGTGTGCTCGTCGAAATGGCCGAAGCGCTCCTCGATGCTCAGCACGAGCAAGCCGATCTGACGCCCCATGTCGTTTACATAGTAGTGGACGGAGACGTCGTATCCCTCGAAACCCAACAGCCGTGTGAGACTGTCGCCGATCATCGCGTTGCGGGCGCGGCCGACGTGGGGACTTGCGTTCGGGTTGATGCTGGTGTGCTCGATCAAGGCGCGACGGTTGACGCCGGTTCGGCCCGAACCGAACGACGCGCCCTCCTCGATGATGTGTTTGATCACGCGTCCGCCCAGGCGGCCGCGGTCTACGCGGAAGTTGACGTAGGGGCCGGACACGGTGACTTCGGCGACCTCGGGACCGAACGAGACCTCCTTCGCGATGCGGGCGGCGAACTGCGGCGCGGCGAGTCCGACGCGTTTGGCTGCCACGAACGTGCGCAGCGCGACGTCGCCGAGCTCGGGCTTCGGCGCGGGGGCGTAGACCAGATCGTCAGTCTCGACCTCCGGGAACTGGGCGCGGATGGCGGCCGAAATCGGGTCAAACAGGTTCAACGGGGTCTCCTTGTCCTTCAGCGGTGTGGAAGCGTTCCGAGACGCACGGGTCCGGTCGTGTCAAAGCGGGCGATCAACGCCGGCGATGTCGGGGTTCAGGGCGTCCGGTCGGCGCTACTGCTCTTCCTGGAGGCGCTTCTGTTCCTCGAGGTGCGCGTCTACGGCGGACAGCTCGCGCCGGTCGATGCGGATCAGGTGCAGGCCGTGCTGCGTGCTCACGATATCGCTGATCTCGCCGATCTCGCCCGACCAGACGTAATCCTCGAACGCGCCGACGTAGGTCCCCTTCTTGGCGGGGCCGAGGTCGCCGCCGCGCGGCGCGCTGTATGGGTCGTCGGAGTACTCGCGGGCCAGCTTCTCGAAGCTCTCGCCGGCCAGGATGCGCTCCCGGATCTCGGTGAGGCGCTCGATGGCCCGCTCGCGTTCCAGGGGGTTCGTCGTGTCGCACGCGATCAGGATGTGATGCGCCCACACCTGAGAAGTCAGGGGTCTGGGTTTGGGGACGAACCACATCGCTCCGCACAGGATGACGAACAACGCGAGAACAGCGAGCCACCACCGCTTGGTGGTGTCGCGCGGCTCCTCCGCCGCGGAGGCGGAACCTTCATCAGAAAGCATTTGTTATCGCTCCGAGGTAACTCCCATAGAATGAGATCACTACGTAACCCACAACACACCCCACCACGATGATGGCCGCGGCCGACAGCACCTTGAGCGCCATCGCCACTGCATGCGACGCCTCTTCAAGGAAAAACTGCGAGACTTTGCGCAGTTGCAGCTCAAGACTGCCGGTTTCCTCCCCAACATGCAACATCTCGTAGGCCGTTGGCAAGAGATAGCGGCTGCCGGCGAACGATTCGGTCAGCGTGCGCCCCTGCATCACCCCCGGAATGGCCTTGAGGAGGTCGCGCTCGATGTACGGGTTGTTGACGACGGCCGCCGAGCGCTCGATGCACCGGTGGATCGGCAGCCCCGCCCCGATCAGCAGCGACATGCTCCGGAAAAACCGCGCCAGGCCGAAGCGCTTGGTCACCGGCGCGAACGGCCAGACGTGCGTCGCGACGGCGGCCCAGATCCACTTGAGCACGCCCATGCGCGCCAGGATGATGGCGATCGCGACGATGATCGCGACGATCGCCATGGCCTTGCCCTGGAACCAGAGGTAGCCGTAGATGTAGTCGACGAAACTGAAGGCGCCGCCCCGCGTCTCGAACACGGAGGCGATCACCTGGCGGATCATGCGGATCGCGAAGGTTCCCATGAACCATGCCGTGCACAGCACGAAGGCCGGATAGGCCAGGGACGCGATGATTTGCCGGCGCATCGCGAGGCGATCCTCGAAATAGGCCGCCAAATCGCGGAACATGACGTCCAGTTTGCCGCCCACCTCGCCCGCGGCCAGCACCTCGACTACGTAGTTCGGCAGATACTTCGACTCCGCACGCGCCGCCTCGGCCAGCGTCGCGCCCGATTTGATGCGGTCGCGGATGCGTCCCATCACGGCGCGGACCCGAGGATCCTTCATCTCACGCTGAAGCAGGTCGAACGTCTGGACGAGGGGGATCCCGGCATCATAGGCCGTGGCCAGTTGGCGGCACAGGGGAACCATGCTCTTCATGGGCAGCTCGGATGACAGAATGCCCATATCCTCACCTCTTGACCCCGCTCCGGGGCAGGCGTCCCCGCGGGTTCAGCGTTCCAGGCCGCGTCGGCCGGCAAGCGGCCCCATTGGTTGCACCGACGCGACGGGCCCGTTCGGGCGCGTCGCTCCGATGCCGGAGGCGCGATTGTAGCAGAGCGGCCGATCCGCCGCCAATCGGCAGGCGCTTGTCGACTGGATGGCCCCCAGACACGATCGGGGCGGAGGAAGCATGCTGGGCCAGGAGAAGGGGGGCAGGTCGCGGCGTCTGGCAGACATAAAAAGAGCGCGCGGGTCAGGGGGTACGGGGGAATGGGGGACGCAACCCGCGCGCTTGAGAGTCGGGGGTCTTGCGACAGCTTCCTGTACGTGGCGATGAAACTGCCGTAGGCTCCGCCCAACGTGATTGGAGTATCCCATATCTCAGACCGAAAGTCAAGTCGAATTTTCCGTTTGTCGGCGCAACATGGTAATGCCCGGTTTGTCCACAGTAGAAATGCCCATAGCCGGGGAGGACGGAGGATGTTTCTACGGATGAGTGGCGAGGAGTTTGACCGGTCGGTCGACATCCGTGGGCGGCAGGGGATATGCTTGGGGTGCAGCGAGTAGTCCGCGCGCGATGCGCACGGATGCATGGCGGCGGCCGCCCGTCACGGCGATCTGACCGAGGGCGGTCCGCGCCCCGGGGCAGGGGGAGTGCAAGCATGTCTGATCAGGCTTCTGTGTTCGATACCAACCGCCGCATTCGCTTGGGGTTCTGGGGGCTGGGGCGCGGCATGTCGTTCGTCGAGATGTGCACGGCGCTCAACTTCGACGTCGTCGCGGGCTGCGACTTCAATCCCCAGATGCGCGAGAACTTCCGGAAGGCGTGTCCCGATGCGCTGGTGACGGACAATGCGGACGAGTTTCTGGACGCAGACATCGATGCGGTGTTGTTGGCCACGTACTGCCCGGCGCACGCGGCGGACGCGATCCGGTGTCTGGAGGCCGGCAAGCATGTGCTGTCGGAGGTGACCTCGTTCCACACGATGGGGGAAGGCGTGGAGCTTGTCGAGGCCGTGGAGCGGACCGGCAAGGTCTACAATCTGGCCGAGAACTACCCGTTCACCGCGCATCAGAGCTATCTGGCGCGTCGCTGGCGGGAGGGGCTGTTCGGCGAGTTCATGTACGGCGAAGGCGAGTACGTGCATGAGGTGCGCGGGCTGGCCTACTGCTATGGCGGCGGGATGCCGGTCGTGCCGGGCGACCGATTCCACAACTGGCGGAGCTGGCAGCATTTCCACTACTACAACACGCATTCGCTGGGGCCCGTGATGGTCATCACCGGCCTGCGCCCGACGCGCGTCGTAGCGCTGCCGGGCGAAGTCGCGCTGCCGGGCTATCCGCGCGAGAAGGGCGGCGGGCTCGGCGGCGTGGCGCCGTCGCTGATCACGCTGTCGAACGGGGCGCTCTTCCGCAACTTGATGGGCGGGATGACGGGCGACACGCACACGTTCCGGTACTGGGGCACGAAGGGCGCCGCGGAGATCACCGACAAGCTGTATCTGCGGCTTGGGGCGGGCGGCGACAGCCCGCGTCTGCCGGTGCACGCGGACTGGGGCGAGCTGACGTCGTTGGCGGAGCGCATGCCGCACGGCGGCGGCGATTTCTTTGTGTTGTATCATTTCGCGCGCCAGATCCTCTTCGATGAACCCGCGCCGTTCGACATCTACACGGCGGCCGATGTCACCATTCCGGGGATCCTGGCGTTCCGTTCCTCGTGTGAAGGCGGAAAGCCTTACGATGTGCCGGACTTCCGCGACAAGGCGGCGCGGGAGCCGTGGCGCGGCGACCAGTTCGCGCAGGAGCGCCCGGACGTGACGCGGAGCAGTTTCCCCCCGAACGCCGACCGCAAGCGCGTCGAGCGGTTCAACGGGCTGATGTGGGATGCGCTGTCGCACGTCAAGCTGGTCCGGGCCTATGCCGACTGGATGAAGGTGGCCGATGACGCGGAGGACCCGGCGTCGATCGTCGCGGCGGCCGACCGCGTGATCGAAGCCTACCCCGCTATACGCGACACGTTCCGCGAAGCGATCGACTTGGCGGAAGCCTACCCTGGCAGCGAGGGGGCGGAGTTGCTGCGCGACGTGATCGATCTGGCCGAGGCGCCTGCGGTGTTGGCGGACGGCTACCTGGACCAGGTGAAGCGGGACCGCGATGCGTTGAAGCGCCGCGTCGACGCCGCGGCAGACTGAACGGACGGCAACGGAGTCGGTCGACGTATACGAGTTGACTGACCGGAGGGATCCAAGAGCATGGAGCGAACCGCGACGCAGGTTTTGTCCGGGTGGGGGAGGTTCCCCCGCCACGCGTGTACGGCGTGTCGTCCCGAACGCAGACAAGGCCTTACCGAGGCGCTGCAATCGACGGACTACCCGACGGTCATCGCGCGGGGGCTGGGCCGGAGCTACGGCGACCCGGCCGTGAACGAGGGCGGCGGCGTGATCCTGTGCGAGCGTCTGAATCGGATGCTCGCGTTCGATCCGGCGACCGGCGTTCTTGAGTGCGAGGCGGGGGTGAGCATCGAGGAGATCCTCGATACCTTCGTCCCGCGCGGCTTCTTCCCGCCCGTGACCCCGGGGACCAAGTTCGTCACGGTGGGCGGGGCGATCGCGAACGATGTGCATGGCAAGAACCACCATCGCGACGGGACCTTCGGCATGTTCGTGCGCGAGCTGACGCTCCTGACGCCCGGCGGGGAGACGCTCGTCTGTTCGCCCGACGAGCGGTCCGACGTGTTCTGGGCGACAGTGGGCGGCATCGGCCTGACCGGGATCATCCTGACGGCCAAGGTGCGGCTCCGCCCGATTGAGACGTCGTACATTCGCGTCGACTACATTCAGTCGCGCAACATCCACGAGACGCTGGCCAGGTTCGCCGAGTCCGACGCCCAGTACACGTACTCCGTGGCTTGGGTCGATTGTCTGGCGTCCGGGGCGAATCTGGGGCGGTCGGTGCTGATGCGCGGCAACCATTTGCCTGCGAGCGAGCTGCCCGATCGCAAGCGCGACCCGTTGGCGGTGTCGCGTCCGCTCAAGAAGACGGCGCCGTTCGATTTTCCCGGGTTTGTGCTGAACCCGCTGTCAATCCGCGCGTTCAACGAAGTGTTCTACCTGAGTCATCCCACGCGCCAAGGCAAGATCGTCGACTACGATTCGTACTTCTACCCGCTTGACGCCGTCCTGCACTGGAACCGGATCTACGGACGCAGGGGGTTCACGCAGTACCAGATCAGCCTGCCGCCGGACGAAAGCGAGGCGCTTGTCCACGTGCTCGAGCGCCTGAGCGCCTCATCGCGCGCGTCGTTCCTGGCGGTGCTCAAGTGCTTCGGCCCCGCGAACCCGGGCATGCTGTCGCACCCCTTCGAGGGGTACACGCTGACGCTGGACGTTCCGATGAAGACCGGGTTGGTCGCGTTTCTGCAGGACCTCGATGAGTATGTGCTTGCCCATGGCGGCCGGCTCTACTTGGCCAAGGACGCCACCACGCGGCCCGAGACCATACATGCGATGTACCCGCGGCTGGACGCGTTCCGCGCGGTCAAGGCGCAACTCGACCCAGGCGGCCGTCTGTCGTCCAGCATGGCGCGACGTCTGAGGATAGTGGAGTGATCGACGTGCAAGACATGGATAAGCCGCTGCCGCGCGACGACGCCCGCACCGCCGCGGGGGTTCCCGCCGCCGCCCCGCGCGCGATGGTGGTCCTGGGCGCGACCTCTTCCGTGGCCCGGGCCGCGGCGATCGAGCTCGCCGGGCAGGGCTACGATCTCGTGTTGGCTGCGCGCGACATGGAGGAGGCCGAGCTGATCGCCACGGACGCGCGCATACGCACCCAACGAAATGTGCGTGCGCTGGCGTTCGACGCGCTCGATTTCGATGGGCACGCGGCCTTCGTCTCGCGGTGCACTGAGCTGCTGGGCGATGCGCTCTACGGGGTCGTGCTCTGTTTCGGTCACATGGAAGACCAGGCCGAAGCCCAACAGCGCTTCGCCGCCGCCCGCAGGACCATCGACGTCAACTACACCGGCGCGGTGTCGATCCTGGAGCGGTTCGCGAGCGTGTTCGAGGAGCGGGGCGAGGGCGTGATCGCGGCGCTCTCGTCCGTGGCTGGCGATCGCGGTCGGCAGAGCAACTACCTGTACGGGTCCGCCAAGGCGGGACTCACCGCCTATCTGCAAGGCCTGCGCAACCGCCTCTACCACAGCGGCGTCCACGTCGTGACGATCAAGCCCGGCTTCATGGACACCCGCATGACATTCGGCCTGTCCGGCCTGTTTCTCGTGGCGACGCCCGCCGCCGCCGGACGCGCGATCGCCAAGGCCATCCAACGCCGCCGCAACGTCGCCTACGTGCCGTGGTTCTGGCTGTACATCATGCTCATCATCCGCCACGTGCCCGAGGTCGTGTTCAAACACCTGCGGATGTAGCGGCGCGGGGCGTTCGGCCGGGGCGATAGTCGTCAGGGACGGGGGAGGGTGTCCCAGGGGAAGCGTGCGGCGAGCGTCTCGCCGTAGTAGATCACCGCGAGGCAGGCCAGGCCCCAGAGGAGCAGGTTGATGAGGAACGGCCAGTCGGTGAGGATGGCGCGGGTGGGGTTGCCGCCTTCGTCGCGGTGGTACCCGAGGTAGAGGTAGCGGAACATCCCGTAGAGCACGAAGGGGACGGTGGCGACGAGGTAGGGGGAGCCGAACTCGGAGACGGTGCGGGCGTCGACGGTGTAGAGGATGTAGCACACGAGGGTGGCGCCGGTGACGATCGCGATCATCTGGTCGAGGAACGCGATGCTGTAGTGGTCCAGCACGCGGCGGTGGTCGCGGGCGTTGTCGTTCATCGCGACGATCTCCGCGCGCCGTTTTGTGAAGCCGAGGAACAGCGACAGGGTCAGCGTGCAGAGCAGCAGCCAGTGGGACGGCGCGACATGGGCCGCGGCCGCGCCGGTGAGCACGCGTATCAGGAACCCTACGGCGATGAACATGACGTCGAGGATGACGACGTGTTTGAGGTGGAAGGTGTAGAGCACGTTCGCGGCGAGGTAGACGCCGATGAGCGCGGTCGCGGCGGGGGGCAGCAGGACGACGGACAGGATCGCCGCGGCGGCGACGAGGGTCGCGATGAGGAGCGCCGCTTCGCCGGTCGTGACGCGGCCGGACGCGATGGGGCGTCGCCGTTTCTTGGGGTGCGCGCGGTCGCGTTCGCGGTCTATCAGATCGTTCAGCACGTAGACGGCGCTCGCCGCAAGGCTGAACACGACAAACGCCGCGATGGTCCGGCCGGCGATGGTCGGGTCGGCGATCTTCCTGCCGAAGACCGGGGCGGCGAAGATGAAGCCGTTCTTGATCCACTGATGGATGCGTAACGCTTCGACGAGCGCGCGCAGCTTGGATCGGGTCATGCCTGTCACTCCGGGACGCTTCCGCCCCTGAGCGGGCGGGATCGCCCAAGGCTACAGGCCGGGCCGACGGCGGGTCAAACCGTCGACTTGTTCGGTTCGGCATGGTTGGGCCACTATATCCATGGCTGCGTGCGACATGCGTTGCGCGCGGCCGCATCGCAACACACGCCCCGGAGATCGCCCCCATGAATGCAGAGATCGTGATGATCGGCACGGAGTTGCTGCTCGGCCAGATCGTCGACACCAACGCGACGCATATCGCGCGCGTGCTCGCCGAAAACGGCATCAATCTGTTCCAGAAGACGACGGTGGGCGACAACCGGGACCGTATACTGCGCGTGTTGGATGCAGCGTTGGACCGCGCCGATGTCGTGCTGGTCTCCGGGGGGCTCGGGCCGACGGAGGACGATATCACCCGAGACTGCGTGGCGGAGCTGACCGGTCGACCGCTGGAGTTCCGACAGGAGCTGATGGATCAGCTCGAGGAGCGGTTCCGGCGAATCGGGCGGCCGATCTCGGAGAACAACAAGCGGCAGGCCTACGCGCCCCGGGGCGCGACCGCGTTGCCGAACCCCAACGGCACGGCGCCGGGGGTGCTCGTCGAGGATCCGCGCGGCGTGATCGTCTGCATGCCTGGGGTGCCGTTCGAGTTGTACGCGATGCTCGGGGACAGCGTGCTTCCCTATCTGCGCGATCGGTTCGGTCTGGCGGGCGTGGTACACTATCGGGTGCTCAAGCTCTGCGGTATCGGCGAGTCGCGCGTGGACGAGGCGATCGCCGACCTGATCCTCGCCTATGACAACCCCAAGATCGGCCTGCTGGCCTCGCCCGACGCGGTGCGCATCCGCATCTCGGCGCGCGCGGAGGACGTGGCGCTGGCCGATGCGCTCATCGACGAGGCGGACAGGGCCGTGCGGCAACGGCTGCCCGGCCTGATCGCCGCGGTGGATGACGACACCCTCGAGCGCGTGGTGGATCGCCTGCTGGCGGAGCGGGGGCTGCGGTTCGCCGTGCATGAGACGCACACCGGCGGGATGCTCGGCCAACGGCTCACGGCGGCCGGCGCTGCGCAGTTCGCCGGTGCGACGGTGCTGCCGCTCAGACCGACTGATGACCTCGCGCGGCGTGCCGCGGAGGCGGCGGGGGCGGTTCGGATACGTTTCGAGGTCGACTGCGGGTTGGCGATCGTCGCGGATGCCGACAGCCGCACCGTTGCGGTGCACTGGGTCGCGCCGGAGGATGCGGCGGGCTGGACGATGCGTTACGCCCAGTTGGACGAACTGCACCAGCTTCGCGGGGCGGTGATGGCGCTCGAGTACGTGCGGCGGCGACTGCTCGGTGTGGCTGACGACGTGCTGGACGCGCGGAACTGACCACACTATCTAGCGGTTTGTCAAGAGACTATTGCCTATATCTGGGGTGTCGTGCTATTCTGTCCGCATGAGGACCGGCACGCGCCGCATTGCCGTACTGGGGTTGCTTGTGGCGTGCGCGATCACCCTCTCCGGGTGTGCGCGCATCCGACCGCCGCGCCATGCCCCCTCCTTCGACCGCGTGATGGAGACGACCGGCTACTGCTCCTGCGGCAAGTGCTGCAACTGGAAGCGGAACTGGTTGTTCCGTCCTGTAATCGCCTCGGGCCCGAGCAAGGGGCAGCGCAAGAAGGTCGGCTACACGGCGAGCGGCGTGAAAGCGAAACCGGGCACGATCGCCGCGGACACCAGCCGCTACCCCTTCGGCACGATCATGTACGTCGAGGGGTACGGCTACGGCCGCGTCGAAGACCGGGGATCGGCGATCAAGGGCGAGCACATCGACCTGTACTTCAAGTCGCATCGCGATGCGGTGAAATGGGGGCGGAGGAACGCCCGGGTGCGGGTGTGGCTGCCGCACGGGGGATCGCGCAGCGCGTCGCGGTAGCTGGACCCGAACGTGACCGGGGCCGCCGCATCCGATGCGACGACCCCGGGAAACGGCGTTCGCGGCGCCCTGAGCGCGCTACACGCCGATCAGCTCGGCGGCGAACTCCTCCGAGAACGGCTGATGGGGGACGTAGCCCCGCTTCCACTCGCCGTCTACCACGAGGTAAGGCACGCCGAGCTTGCCGGTCTTCTCTTCGAGTTCGCGCGCATGCTCAGGGTTCTTCTTGATGTCGCGAACGGTGTACTCCACGCCCTTGCGGTCCATGTAGGCTTTCAGCGCCTGGCAATCGCCGCACAGCTCGGCGGAGTACATGATGATCTGCTTACCCATAGGCCCTCCATCGGGTTGATGTTCAGGGATAGGTCTGAATGTGAATGTTGCGAAACGACAGGTCGGTTGTCGGGTCATGGCCCTGCAGATGAATCGTTCCCGCTGCCGGGACGTACCCCGCCTTCGCGTCGCCGGCCGTGTTGACCGGCCGCGTGTCCGTGAAGTCGCTGACAAGGTATCCGTCCACCCACACGGCCATGTGGTTGTCGACGCAGGAGATGGTCATCGTGAACCACTCGCCGTCGCTCGACACGACCTTACGCGCGGGCTGGATCGCATAGAGTCCGCCCGTGCCGAAGTCGACCGGTCGCGTCCGGTCGTCGCCTTCCCATTCATTGCGCACCTGCGCTTCGTATCCCTTCCAGAACACGCCGGCCGGTCCGCGGAAGAACACGCCGCTGTTCAACCGGTCGCCATTACTGAACACTTCGATCTGTAGGATGAAGTCCCGAAACAGCTCCGCGGTCTCGATCTGGCCGTTTCCGTCGGTGATGTTGAGGGCCCCGTCCACCACGGCGAACTTCGACCGGTGGTCCGGCAGGATGTTCCATCCGTCGAGGTTCTCGCCGTTGAAGAGGCTGCGCATGCCGAGCGGGCGCAGCCGCGCCTCCGCCACTTCGACTTCGGCGTTGGCGTGGGGATAGAGGAAGCCGATGCGGCCCTGGGGACGCAGGTCGCCCTCGCTGGTCAGCTCCGCCGCTTCGCCGTCCACCGTTGCGGTCAGCTCCGCGCCGCGGGCCGTGATGCGCACGGACCGCCAGTCGTCTGAGTCGTCGCCGCGCAGGAACAACACGGCGCCGCCGTTGTCAGCGGGGTAGCCTTCGAGGCCGGCGCGGACGGCGATGCCCGAGGTCGCGCCGGACTTCACGCGTATGCGCGCCTCGAGTTCGAAGTCGCCGAAAACCGCCGAGCTCGCGAGCCATCCGCCGAAGCCGCTGCGCGCGGCGAGCGTGCCGTCCTCGACTTGCCAGGCCCCATCGCCCATGCGGGTCCACCCGAAGAGCGTCTCGCCGTCGAACAAGTCGATCCACGCGCCCTCGGCGACGTCGGCCGCCTGCGCCGCCGCGAGCGGCGCGTGCGCGGCGCACAGGGCGTACAGCCCGACCGCCGCCATCCAGACCATCGGATATCGTCTCATGCAGGTCTCCTTCCAGCGCGTTTCCGCGCGCGTTGCACCTCGTTCCGTGGGAGCCTATAGTAGGGCCGGTTCGGCGGCGATGCAAAGGGGATGCGCCCGGGCGCAGCGCAACGCCGCGGGACGCAAGACCCGCTGAGCAGATCCTTCAATCAGATCCACCAACCGGCCTCGCGCGCCGAGGAAGGGGAGTGCAGCCATGACCACGCGCGAGCGATTCCAGCGGATGTACGAACACAAGGAGGCCGACCGCGTCCCGCTGTTGGACGCACCCTGGGGCGACACGGTCGAGCGGTGGCATCGCGAGGGCATGCCCGAGAACGTGAGCTGGGTCGAGTACTTCGACCTGGACCACGTGGGGTACATCAGCGCGGACATCAGCCCCCGGTTCGAGTCGCGCGTGATCGAGGAGACGGACGCGTATGTCGTCGTCACGACGCCGTGGGGCGCGACGATGAAGAACTTCAAGCATGCGACGTCGACCCCGGAGTATCTTGATTACTACGTGAAGACGCGCAAGGAGTGGGCGGAGGCCAAAGAACGGATGACGCCGAGCCGCGACCGGATCGACTGGGCGCATCTGGAGAAGAACTATCCTGTCTGGCGCGAGCGCGGCGACTGGATCCTCGGAGGCCTGTGGTTCGGGTTCGACGTGACGCACTCGCATTTCATCGGGACCGAGCGCTTCCTCATGGCGATGATGACCGACCCGGACTGGGCGGTCGAGGTGTTCAACCACTACCTCGACATGGGGCTGGCGCATCTCCAGATGGCGTTGGACGCGGGCTATGCGTTCGACGCCATTCACTGGCCCGACGACCTCGGGTACCGCAACGGCACGTTCTTCAGCGTGGACACCTACCGGGAGCTGCTGAAGCCGGTGCACACGCGGGCGGTCGAGTGGGCCCACGCCCGCGGCATCAAGGCGCACCTGCATTCCTGCGGCAATGTGATGAGTTTCATCCCCGATCTGCTGGAAACCGGCATCGATACGCTCAATCCGCTCGAGGTCAAGGCGGGGATGGACGCCGTGGGCCTCAAGAAGTCCGTGGGCGACCGGCTTGTGCTGCACGGCGGCATCAACGCGGTGTTGTGGGACGACCTGGACGCGATCGAGGCGGAGATGCGCGCGAAGCTGCCGGCGCTGAAAGAGTCCGGCGGGTACATCTTCGCGTCCGACCACTCGATCCCATCGTCGGTGAGTCTGGAGGGCTTCCGACGGATCGTGGAGCTCTACCGGGAGCTGGGGTCGTACGACTGAGACTCGGTCAGAAGCGCCGCCGGATGAAGACCTCGACCAGCGCGCCGTTGAACTCCGCGGCGTGGTCATGGAAGAAGAGGTAGCCGCCGAGGACGTTGAGCGAGGTCCGCTCGCCCAGCGGGACCTCGACGCCGGCGCGGGGGCTCGCCCAGTACAGGGTGAACTCCTCCTTGTCTTCGATGTGCAGGATCCTGCCGAGGAGCGGCAGCGAGGCGCGGACGTCGCCGATCACCGTCTGATGCGTGGCGCCGACGTTCATCTCGAGCATGGGGCGAGAGGCGAGGAACGCCTCGCGGTATGAACGCCGGCGATAGCGCGGCTTCCCGAAGGGGTAGTACGTGACGGATGACCCGGCGCAATAAGCGACCGCCAGCGCCCCCGCCAGTAGGACTGCTCGTCGGATAGTACGCGTGGCCGCGTTGTCCAAAGGTGTTCACCCCGATCGCGACGTCTTCCCCGGTCCCCGAACGCGCCGGGTCGCCTCGTCGCTGCCCGGCATTATCGGGCATCCCGCGATGCAGCGTCGAATCGAGGGCGCGAGGGGGCGACTGAACGGCTCCGGGACGGGGCCGCGTCCGGCGCTTGACTCCCACCGGCGGGCGGTCCAGAATGCAATTGGACTGCATCGCGAGAGGGAGAGGGGCGGCTGCGCTTGCCGGAGACGAGGGAAGACCTCATGTTTCGTTACCGCATGACGGGGAAATGGTTCAAGGGCAACACGCATCTGCATAGCACGGCATCGGACGGCGGCCTGGCGTTCGCGGAACTGGCGGACCTATACGCTTCGGCGGGGTATGACTTTCTGTTTCGCACGGATCACTGGGTGGCCTCGGACGTCGCCTCCGATCCCGCAACGTACCCGCTGCTATGGATCGACGGCATCGAGCTGGACGGCTTCGACCCGACCGGCGCCATGTACCACGTGGTGTGTCTGGGTACGCTCGAGGGCATGGATCGCGACAAGGGGTTCATGCCATGCATGGAGTCGGCGCGGGAACAGGGCGCATTTCTGATTCTCGCGCACCCGCACTGGTGCGCGAATTCGACGGAAGACGCGCTGCGGCATCCATTCGACGGCGTTGAGGTGTACAACCACGTGTGCCGGTGGCTGAACGGCAAGAGCGACGGCGTGGTGCATTGGGACGCGCGGCTGCGCAACGGCGGCGACGCGCTGGCGTTCGCGGTGGACGACTCCCATCTGCGCCCGGAGCACATGGGCTGGAACGGGGGCTGGATTATGGTGAACGCGCCGGAGTGCACGGCCGAGGCGATCATGCGGAGCATCCGGACGGGGAACTATCATTCGAGCTGCGGGCCCGAGATCAAGTCGATCACCCTCGACGACGGCGCCCTGCACGTGGAGACGTCGCCGGTCCAGTTCGCCCGACTTGTGGGGCCCGGCCCGATCGGCGCGCCGCGGGGATCGTTCGACGGCGAACTCGTAACCGAGTTGACCCTGCCCGTGCCCGAGGGCTGGGACTACGTGTACCTCGACCTGGAGGACGATCGCGGCCGGCGCGCCTGGACGAACACCCTGTTCACCAGAGACTGACGGATCCCGGGGGATCCGCGCCGGAGCGTTTCTGCCATTTCAATTCGTCGACGGTATGCGGCACAATGGATGGATTCGAGGCCGCGAGGGCGTCTCGATGTGTCGAACCGCACAGGAGGTTCCGTGCAATGGCGAACTATCGAGCAAGGAACGGGCGGGCGCAGCGTGGGGCGGCGCCGGGAATCCCACGACGTTCCGGGAGTCGGAGGGCGAGCGGCTGGGCGGTTCAGCTTGCCCTGCTGGTCGGCGCGTCGATTGCGACGGGGGCTGCGGCCCAGGGGGATGCGATGGAGCTCAGCAACGGGCGTGTCCAGGTGACGGTCGAGGGGGAGCGCGGGACGATCCTGCGGCTCCGCGATATCGTGGGCGACATGGACCTGCAGGTCGCCCCGGACCAGGCGGAGAACTTCCGTCTGCTGGTCCCCGTCGACGAGGACAAGGGCAACCTCATTCTGGGAAAGGATCAACGTCTGGACCGCTGGGAGCGGTCCGACACGGAAGCGACGCTGCACTGGGACGGTCCGCTCACGGACGCCCGAGGCGAAGCCCACGACATCGACGTGACCATGCACATCGCGCTCGTCGACGACGGGGCCTCGTTCACGCTCGAACTGACGAACGACAGCGAGGGCACGGTGCAGGAGGCGCTGTATCCGTTCGTCGGCGGTCTGCTGGCCGCCTCGGAGGCGTCGGCGGAGTCGCCCGACCGCATCACGCCGGTCGGCATGAACGACGACAAGCCCGTGACGCGTCCGTTCGGGCAGTACGACTACGGGTATCCGAACAACTTCGCGTTCCAGTTCGTGGCGCGGGGCGATGCGGCGCAACGCGGTCTGTACTTCGGCTGCCACGACACGGTCGCCCGGTACAAGCACCTGCGCTTCATCGAGATGGGCGCGGGCGACGCCTCGGAGGTGTACGCGGCGCTCGTGCACATGCCGTTCGCGAAACCCGGGCAGGTCTTCGCGGGGGCCCCGGCGGTGTTCCAGTTCCACGCGGGCGACTGGGTCGATGCCGGAGCGATCTACCGCGACTGGTTCGTGGATGCGTTCGGCCTGATGACGCACGAGGACGACTGGATCCGCCGCCACGGCTTCTACCAGATGATCATGATCATGCTGCCCGAGGGCAACGTGAACTATCGCATCGAGGAGATCCCTCAGCTCGCGCGGGACGGCCTGAAGTACGGCATCACGTCCCTGCAGATCGCCGGGTGGCAGTTCGGCGGACATGACAACGGGTATCCGTACTACGAGCCCGATCCGCGCCTGGGCACGTGGGAAGAGCTCGAAGCGGCGATCCGCGCGTGCCACGAACTCGGCGTTCGGGTCTATTTCTTCGTCAACATCCACGTCGTCAATCTCGACACGGAGTGGTACAAGACCGAGCTGAAGAACTATCACTGGGAGAGCGAGAGCGGCGACCCGTATTGGATCGCCGGGTGGGGCATGGGCACGCTGGCCTCGCGCATGGCCCACACCGTGCCGCAGATGGCCTTCAACGACGCCTCCTTCGAGGGGATGGCCGAGGGGCACCTGAAGTATTTCCGCAAGCTGGCCGAGATCGGCGCGGACGGCATCCACATCGACAAGCTGTTTCCCGGCCATATCAACATGAACCCGCGATCACAGTACAGTCCCGATCAGTCGGTGTGGGAGGGGACCATCAACCTGATCCGACGCATCGACGAGGAGTGCCGGGCGATCAACCCCGAGTTCCGCATGTCCTTCGAATGCAACTGGGACCGGGTGCTCTCGTACGCGGCGGCGACGTGGTGGGGCGGCAACATGAGCCGCGCCAAGCGAATCTTCCCCGAGCTGGTCGAAACGGTGGGACTTTACGAGCCGTACGACTACATCGGCGTGAATAACGTGATCCTGAACGGGTTCGTCGGGATGGTGGCGCCGCATCGCTTCAATCTGTCGATGGCCTGCCCGACGTGGAGCGGGTTGTCGCAATACGTCGGCGAGGTGAACCGGATCCGCGAGGCGACGGCCGATGTCATCTTCTACGGCGAACCGCTCCACGGCGAGGGGATCGTTGGGTTCGCCGAGCCCGTGCAGGATGCGTCGGTTGGCGTGCGGGCCTATCGCAGCCGTACGACCGGCAAGCGGGGCTTCGTGCTCGTCAACAATGGATCCGAGCCCGTCGTCCGTACGTTCACCGGATTCGAGGGCCAGACCTCGGGCCGGGTGACGGTCCATATGCCGTATGCGGAGACCGTGAGCCTGCCGCTGCCCGTGCGCATCGAGACGCCCCCCGAGCGGCTGGCCGTCGTGGTCGAGGAGTGATGCGTCGGGACGCGATGCGTTTCGGCTGCGGCACGCAAGAGAAGGAGTGAACCACGATGAACCGTGTGCATCATACAACGACGCTGGCGGCGACGCTCATTGCGTTGCTCGGCGCGATGTCATGGGCGTCTGCGCAGGACGACGGCGTGCGTCCGCCCATTCCACTCGAGAACCATTCGTTCGAATCGGGCGATCTGACCGGGTGGCAGGGCGACCCGAACTGGCGGGTCGACGACAACTCCGCCGGCGGCTGGTACAGCGGCTGGCACGGGTCCGTGTTCGCGTGGAGCGGCGAAGGCGGCGAGGCGACGACCGGCGTCTTGCGGTCCGCGCCGTTTACCCTCGAACGGCACGGCGTGTCGTTGCGCGTGGCCGGGTGGGCGGACCACTTCGGCCGCACGACGGATCGCTGGAACTACGTGCGTCTGATGGCGGCCGACGACACGGAGCTGGACCGCGTCTACGCGCCGAACACGACGACCTTCGTGAAGGCGTTCCTGTACGGCCAGGGGCGCGAGGGCGAAGAGGTGTATGTCGAGGCGGTGGACGACGCCGCGG
This sequence comes from Candidatus Hydrogenedentes bacterium UBA6118, assembly GCA_002422525.1. Taxonomy (GTDB): domain Bacteria; phylum Hydrogenedentota; class Hydrogenedentia; order Hydrogenedentales; family SLHB01; genus UBA6118. The sequence continues at coordinate 118,208 of DIWA01000028.1, read as the reverse complement.
AGGGGAGCTTCTCCATGATCTGCATCGATGAAGTCGCGCAGGCCGACGTGCCGCCGGCGCCGGGCTTGGCTGATCTGCATGACCCGGAGGCGATCGCCCTGGAGAACGACTTCTACCGCGTGGAAGTGCGGGCGACCAACGGCGTGATCTCGCGCATCCTCGACAAGGCGGCGGGCATCGAGCTGATCCGCGAGCCGCGTCTCGCCGGGAACTACCGGTTCACGCTGCCGATTCGCGGCGCCGCGGCGTTCGAGTCCACGGAGGCGAACTACATCGTCGGCAACGCCCAGACGCTGACCAGCCACACGCAGGAGGACAACGCGCTCGAACTGGTCTGGAAAGGCCCGCTGACGAGCGTGAAGGAGATGTCCTGCGACGTGGACGTGACCATGCGGATCGGGCTCGTCGACGACCGCATCGAGTTCGGCTTGCGGGTGGCGAACCGCACGAAGTACGAGATCGGCGAGCTGTTCTACCCTGTGCTCGGGGGGATGGTCGGTCTCGTGTCGAACGAGCCGGGCCGGTACCAGGACCCGAAAGCGACGGAACTGGTCGTGCCGACGACGGCGGGCCCGACGACCGCGCGGATCTTCCACACGTTCGTGAACCAGTCGGCGTTCGGGGCCATCGGGCCGGAGCAGCACTACGGCTACCCGGACCAGGCCGCGATGCCGTGGATGACGTTGCAGCACGGTCGGCTGGGTCGGGCCATGTACCTCGGCGCGCATGATCCGGTGTTCCGCTACAAGGTGATGCATGTCGACATGCTGCCGGGCGTCGCGGGCGCGCGCGCGGAAGGCAACTGGCCGCGACCGGACGAGGCGCGCGGGATGCCCGTGGGCGTGCGGATGTCGTTCGTGCATATGCCGTACGAGCCGGCATGGCGCACGTTCGAGGCGACGCCGGTGGTGCTGCGCTGCTACGACGGCGACTGGCGCGAGGGCATGCAGACCTATGCCGCCTGGATGCGCACGTTGGACGCGCCGCGGGCGGTGTCGGCCGATGCGCCCGCGGGATGGCTGGAATGCGACGCGCCCCGCGCGAGCGAGCTCGCTGCGTTGGCGGAGCAGGCCCAGGCGGCCGGCTTCGACGCGCTGCTGCTGCGCAACTGGGAGACCGGCGGCGACGACGGCCTGCCGACGCTGACGATCGACACCGAGCTGGGTTCGCCCCAGGAGTACCGCGAGGCGATCGCGGCGTGCAAGGCGCTGGGCGTGCGCGTGTTTCTGACGTTCGACATCGAGCCGGCCGCGCGCGACACTGCGCTGTACCGCAACGAACTGCGGCGCTACACGGCGGTCGACCGCTGGGGCGTTGACGAGACCGTGATGGGATGGTCGGAGGGCGGCTCCTGGTCGCAGGCGACCGCGACGGCTGAGCGGCGGGCCGTGCTCAACCCGGGGATCCAGGCGTTCCGCGCGCGGTTGGTGCGGTCTGTCGAAGCGCTGGCGCGCCTCGGCGTGGACGGCATCCACGTGGGCCGGTACTTCGGTCGCGCGCTCGATTTCAACACGCGGGCCCGGATGACGGCGGACCGCGCGAGCTGGGAGGGCGGCCTCGCGACGATGCACGCGATCATCGCCGCGGCCGCTGCGCGCAACCCTGACTTCGCCGTGACGACGGAAGGCGCGACGATGGACCGGTTGCTGCCCGCGGTCGCCGCCGGTGGCGTGGCCCGGGGACGGGCGGTTCCAATCGTGGCGGAGGCGTTCCCCGAGTGGCGGCCGATCCGCCGCATCGGAAGCGCGTCGGACTATCTGGAGGCGAGTCTCGGGCTGCGTGACGGCGCGATCATCGCCGCGCCCGCGCAACTGGACGGCGAGGCGTTCGGCGAGGGCCCGAGCGCGGAGTTTGCGCGGTATGTGCGCGCGTTGATGGGCCTGCGCGCGGAGGCGGCCGAGGCCGGGCTGACCCCGGCGCCCGAAGAGAGCGTCCAGCTCGAGCCGCCCGGCGTGCTCGCGTCCTCCGTGTGGACCGACGGCGCCGGGCTGCGGGCGTGCCTGCTCGTGAACACGTCGTCCGAGGAAGTGACCTGTGCCGTCACCGCGTTTGGCCCCGTCACCGCCGGCGCCGTCGTCCTGCGCGACCCGTCGACGGGCGCCGTGGAGACGATGACGCTGCCCGCGACTGTGCGCGTCGCCCCCGGCCGCGCAGTGGCCATCGCGAACGAGTAGACGCCGTGGTTGTTGCATGTGGCGCGTCGCTCCCTGCGGAAGGCGTGGTCGTAGTATCTGGCGCGCAGCGCCTGTGGTGTGCGGCGGCTTGCCGCCGCTTTGGGTTGGACGATGGACTGGCCGCACAGCCCGGTGCATAGGCTCGCAGAAGACGGCGCCTACATGGTGACCGCCGGGACCTACGACAGGGTCGCGCTCTTCAAAGGAGGCGACCGGCTTACGCTTTTGCGGGATGAACTGCACGCGGCGGCCAGGAAGCGGGGATGGCGGCTGCAAGCGTGGGCCGTGATGGCTAACCACTACCACGTCGTCGCCTTGTCGCCGGAGGACGCAGGGGCGCTTCGCGATGTGCTGCAGGAGCTGCATTCGGTCACCGCGCGGAAGCTGAACGCCATGGATCGCGTGAGCGGGCGGAAGGTGTGGTACCAGTACTGGGATACGCGCATCACGTATGCGAAGAGCTACTTCGCCCGTCTGCGGTACGTGCACGAGAACCCCGTGAAGCATGGTCTGGTGCAGGATGCTACGAAGTACCCTTGGTGCTCAGCCGGTTGGTTCGAACGCGAAGGGGATCCTGTGCTGGTCAAGACAGTGCAGTCGTTCAAGATCGACAGAGTCAGGGTGAAGGACGACTTCTAGCGCGCAGCGCCCGTGGAGCGCGTCCGCCTGCGGCGGCTTGCCGCCGCTCTGGTGCGCTGGGATCGGTATCAGCGAGCTGGATCCTGCGCGGGCCTTAGCGATCGCGTCGGAGAAAGCGCAAGCGAGCTTGCGCACTCCAAGGGGGCGTCGCCCCCTTCGGAACGGCGTGGTCGTAGTACGTGGCGCGCAGCGCCCTTGGAGTGCGGCAGCTTGCTGCCGCTTTTTCCCGCGACAAGGCTTTCAGGGAGAACGCGTGCCGACCCGACCGGGCCCGGGTCACTGCGCCAAAGCGGCGGCAAGCCGCCGCACTTGTAAGATGGCGTTGGACGAGGTGATATCCGAAAAGTTAGTCGTAGTAGGGGTTTTCTTTTCGGTTCCTTTTCTTTTGTGGATGGGTGTGGAAATGTGGATAACCGTTCGCGGCATCGCTGGATTTGTCTTTGCGGGCGCCGCCTGCACAGACTGGAACGCGAAAGGCGGAGTCCGCCCGCACTGGGGGCGCCGGCGCGCCGCGTTGCCGGCCGTCGCGGAGGAGGTCCACGCGGCTCAGAGCGAAATCGATGCGCTGCCGCCGGGGTTTGTGCGCGGCGATGTCGTCAGCTACTCCTACGTGCCGAACAGGCCGTGGACGTTGGACGGGGGAAGGGCATCCTGCCGTATCTCTGCGAGTACGGCCTGATGAAGCAGCGCGACGGCGTGCCGATCGAGACGTTCCACGACGAGAACGTGCGCTGCATCGAGATGGCGTCGCAGTGGTCGACGATGATCCTGCTGTACGCGCGGAGGCCGGAGTATCGCGACGAACTCGTGCGGCTGATGCTGCGGGCCTATGGGAAGCGGCGGCTGCTGTGTCCGCGCGACTACTGGTCGCCTAAGGACCCGGAGCCGTAGGCAACAGCGCGGACCTGCTGGTGCATCTCCGGCGGCATCGGGACGACGAGCTGACCAACGCGGAGGGCGACCGCGGCACGGGACGGCTGCTATGCCGCGACCGCGGCGTGGAAAAGCGGAACGAGACGCACGCGATGCTCGGCGCGATCGACCTCGCCGGCGCGGAAAACGCCATGATGGTGTTCATCGGCGTGTCCGCCCAGCTATGCGACGACGTGAAGAACTACACGACGCCAATCGAGACCATGGACGCGTACTACGACAACCTCAAAGCGGGCCCCTGGATCGGCCTGGTGTGGTGGCGCTTCAACGACGATTGGGGCGCGGAAGGGGCGTCGGCTGCGTCGACCAGACCCTGCGCCACCGTACCCCCGACAACCCCGACGGCGAGCCCTGCCTCCCCGCCGCGCGCGACGCCCTCCGCGACGCCGTCATCGCCTCCCGCATGCGCATGTTCCACGACGTCGTGCACGGGCAGTGAAGGGGAGTGAGGAGGGATGTATCGTGAGCGCCGTTGTCGGCTGTGATTTGGTCTGATATAGTTGGGCGGACACGACGTCCGGAGGCGCAGGACGGATAGGCAGGATGTGCCGTGCGGGCAGCGCCTCGATGCCCTGCGTAACCAGGAGTGCGTTCAGTGCATATGTTGAGATTCCGCCTTGCGCAGTTGACGATCCCGCTGCTCCGGCACTTGCCGAGGGGGTATGCTCGCGCCTACAAGCTGGTGCTGGGTTCCTATCTGTCAAGCTGGAAGGCAGATCCATACCTGGCCGCGCATATCAGAAGACGCCGCTTCAGGGTGCACTGGGACTCTCAGCGAAAGGCCTACTTCATCGTGGATCTGGCTGATTGGGCTTGCCGACCGCATTACTTCATCGGTCGGTACTACGACGAGATCGTGCCGATGCTGGTGGATACCTTCCTGCAGGACGGCGGTACGTTCGTGGACATCGGGGCCAATCGGGGCATCCACACCTTATATGCCGCCAAAAGGCTCCAAGGGAAAGGCATGGTCTACGCCTTCGAACCCCATCCCAAGACGTTCAAGGTCCTGGAGGCGCACCTGACGATGAACCAGATCGAGAACGTCGCGGCGTTCAATGCCGGCTTGTCTGACGAGGCAGGAACGCTCACTCTGTATGGCGGGAATACCCATTCGGGGACAGCCTCTCTTCTCTCGGGGAACTCAGGTGAGGGGTCTTCTGCGTCGGATGTGGAGATATGGCGGCTCGCGGACAGGCCGGACTTGGTTCCTTTTCGTGGAGACGTCCTGGTGAAGATCGACACGGAAGGCTATGAGCTGCATGTGCTCAAGGGAATGGGATCGTTATTGGACTATCCTCAGCTGACTGTGGTTGCTGAGGTCACCGACCGTTGGCTGGGAAAGGCAGGGGGTTCCGCGCGGGAGATGTTTGACTACATGCGCGCGAAGGGCTTCCAAGCGTATCTGCCCAGGATTCAACACCGCGTGCTGAGGAAGGTCCTTGCGCTCGAGAGGATCGAAGGCCCGCGTGACGAAGAGCAGTACGACGTAGTTTTTCAGAGGATGTAGCTTGGCTGCTTTTCCAGCAGGCGAGACCTGTTCGCGCGGGGATTCCCGGTTCCGCCTGTAGTGCGCGAGAGTAGATGCAGGCTTCGAGGCTTGGCATTCCAGCGGCTCAGAGGGGACGGTGTCGTGGATGGCGGACCCGACCCAAACTCAGGAGGGGTTGTGCCTGTGGACGCGGAGCAGACCAACAGCAGACCAAAGGTCTTTTTCTACCATGGAGGACCTGGCGCCATCATCTCCACGTATCGGAAGTGGGTTGAGGGCGACAGAGACGCCTTGGGCGAAGTCTCAGTGGCGTTCTCCGCGCAGTTCTATAATCTGTGCGAATCTCTAGATCTGCAGGCATACGTGGTGTCGGCGAACCCCAACGAGGAGCTTCTCAGAGAGGGTCGTTACACTCTGGAGCACCGGCCCAAACCTGCCTGGTGTCGTGGAGGGGGGCTTCGGTACCACGTGGGCCACGCGTGGTATACCTTCGGCCTCATCTTGTCCTGCCTACGTTTTCGAAGCGCGATCGCCATTGTCGTCCCTGAGGCCACGGCTACACCTCTCTGGGCCATTGTCAGACTCTTCGGCATACGTATTGTGACCGTACACCACTGTACCTTCTGGCCAGCGGGGTTTCGGCCTTCAGGCCGTAAAGCGCAGTTGACCCATCGCATCGATGGCTGGTTCTGGGAGCACTTCGTCGACGCCGCGCTGGGCGTTTCACCGGAGTGCATCCGGCAGGTGCGCAGTATCGCACCCCGGTTCAAGGGCCCATCTGTTGTCGGGTTCGCTTACTTCCGCAGAGACTATTTCGATGCTATCCCGCCTCCCCCGGAGCAACGCTCGCCCTTTCGGGTTATGTTCGCCGGCAGGATGGAGGAGAACAAAGGGGTCTTCGACATTGTGCGGATGGCCAGGATGCTAGAGGATGCGCGTCCGGGCGCCTTTCGGTGGGAGCTCTGCGGAGACGGGGGAGCTCTGGCGGAACTCAAGGCCATGGTGAAACAGCAGGGAGTCACCGACGTGATCACCCTCCGGGGACACTTGGCCCCGGGTCAGATGGCCGAGGCCTATGGCCGAAGCCACGCGGTGATCACTCCGACCACCTCCCGTTTCAGCGAGGGCATGAATCAGGTGGCCGTCGAAGCGATTCTTGCTGGCCGTCCCTTGGTCTCAAGTCACGTATGTCCGGCGCTTGATGTCATTGGCGGGGCGGTAGTCGAGGTTCCCCCCGACGACGTCGAGGCCTACGCCGCCGCCATCCGTCGTCTGGCTGAGGATCCTGAGTTCTACGAGGAGAAGCGGAGAGCTTGCGCGCCCCTGGCCGAGCCATTCTACGACAGAGCGCAGAGCTGGGGACGGCAGTTGCAGAAGGTGATTGAGGAGCTGCTGCAGCGGTAAGGCCTTTCCGTCGCTCCGCCGGTCAGTTGCGTTTCGGTCGAACGGCGTGATCTCAAGGGTTGCCAGGTGAACCGCTTGGTGTCCCTGCCCCAGAAGGACCGGCACACGGGTATCCGGCGGCGGATGCACGTCCACCGATCGGGGTCCGGTCACGCTTCTACCTAACCCGATCCCGCTAGCCCCTGTGCAGCGGGCCTATCGCAGGTCGTGGCGGCGCGCTGCACTTCTTCCCGGCTTGCGTCAACATGCTCCGGGGCGGGTGATCGTGGTATGCTGTGGGGCGTGCGCCGGTCTGTCGTCGTACGGCGCCGCTTTGTCTCGATACAGCCCAGTTGGACTCAGGGAGCGTTTGCACGGATGAACACTCGTACGCTTGTTGTTTTCGCGCTTGTCACGGCTTTGGGCGTTGTGCTTGGCAACGCTTACACGACGTATGCGCAGTCGACGGGAGAGGCGCAGGCCTACAAGATCGGCATCGTGGATCTGCAGCGCGCGGCGGACAGCTACACGAAGTTGGCGGACCAGATCGCGGCGTGGCAGCAGGAGGCGGACGCGAAGGCGGAGGAGATCCGCACGATGCGGGAGAATCTGCGCAAGGAGTTCGAGGCGTTCGCCGCGGAGCGCGCGGAGCTCTCGGAGGACGAACGGTACGACCGGGAGACGGAGCTGGACCAGCATGCGCTGCGGCTGGACGCGCAGGAGCGTGAGGTCCGCGCCGGGCTGGACCGCAAGCACCGCAGCATCAAGAGCGCGCTGCTGAAGGATATCGTCGAGGCCGTCGAGGCCATCGGCCAGGAAGAGGATTACCACCTTATCCTCGAGGCGGACCCGGAGACGCGCACGGGCGTCCTGTTCCACGCGTCCGCCATCGACATGACCCCGAAGGTCATCGACCGGATGAACCGGTAGCGCGTGATTCTGGTCCAGGTTCGCGGTTCCGCCCGCACAGCGTGAAAGTAGAGGCAGCATGTCAGAACAGATCGCCAAACTCGAAGCCCAATTGAACGACTTCGACCCGCAACGGCGTCGCGAGGCGCTCGAGGCCCTGCTCCAGATGGTGGCGGACGGCAAGGCGGGCTTCCCGGAGCCGCGCCGTATCGTCAATCTCCACGGCCACACGTTCTTCTCGTACAACGGCTACGGGTTCTCGCCCACGTATTTCGCGTGGCGCGCACGGCGCGAAGGGCTGCTGGCGGCGGGCGTGGTCGATTTCGACGTGCTGGACGCTGTGGATGAGTTCCTCGAGGCAGGCCGGATGCTGGGCTTGCGCACGTGCGCGGGCATCGAGACCCGGGTGTTCGTCGAGGCGTTCGCGGACAAGGTGATCAATTCGCCCGGCGAACCGGGCATCGCGTACTACATGGGCAGCGGCTTCACGTCGCGGGCGTCGGCGGACTCGGGCGTGCTCGACGAGCTGAAGTCGATCGCGCAGCGTCGCAATCTCGGCATGATCGAACGGGTCAATCCCTTCCTCGATCCGGTTCAGATCGACTACGAGAAGGATGTGCTGCCGCTCACGCCCGCGGGCAACCCGACGGAGCGCCACCTGTGCGTCGCGTATGACAACAAGGCGCGCGCGCACTTCGGCGATCTGGGGCAGACGGCGGTGTTCTGGGCGGAGAAGCTGGGCGTATCGGCGGATCAGGCACGCAAGGCGCTCGACTCGCCGCCGGAGATCCAGGGCCTGATCCGCTCGAAGACGATGAAGGCCGGCGGGGTGGGCTACGTGAAGCCGGAAGGCCCCGATTTCCCGCGTCTCGAGCGGGTCGCGGAGTTCGCGCTGGCGGCGGGCGCGATCCCGACGTTCACGTGGCTCGACGGGACGTCCGAGGGCGAGCAGGAGATCGAGCGCCTGCTCGACATCGCCATGGAAGCCGGCACGGCGGCCGTGAACATCATCCCCGACCGGAACTGGAACATCAAGGATCCGGAGCAGAAGAAGGTGAAGGTCGAGGAGTTCACGAAGTTCGTGGCCCTCTCGAACGAGCGGGAGCTGCCCATCCTTGTCGGCACGGAGATGAACGCCTACGGTCAGCTCTTCGTGGACGACTTCGGCGCGCCGGAGATGCGCAACCACGCGGAATCGTTCATCCGCGGCGCGCAGATCCTCTATGGGCACACGGCGTTGCAGATGGCCGGGGGCATGGGCTACCTGAGCCCGTGGGCCCAATCGCGGTTCGCATCCGTGCGCGGCAAGAACGACTTCTTCGTGCGGCTGGGCGAGACGCTCGATCCCGCGAAGCCGGAGCGGATCGCGAACGTGCGCGATGCGATGACGCCCGACGAGGTCCTGGCGGCCGCGGCGCCCGAGGATTCGGCGTCCGGCGAGTCGTGATGCAGGCGTAGTCCCGCGCTCCGGCTGCCCGTGCATGCGCGGGGCGCGGGGAGGGCGAGGCGGTGGCGAAGGTGCAGAACCTGGGATGGATCCTCGGCGCGGCCGTCGCACTCGCGATCGCGTTCGCCGTGCGCAGCCCGTACATGGCCTACGCGCTCTACGCGTTCCTGCTGCTGATCCTACTGGCGAACGTGAGCTCGCGGGCGTGGCTGGCAGGGCTGGACTGCGAACGCACGCTCGACCAGACCATCGTGCGGCAAGGCGAGGAAGTCGCCGTTACGGTGACGATCGCGAACCGTCGCGGCTGGCCGATCCCCTGGATCTACATCGAAGAGCGCACGCCCCCGGGCTTCCCCGTGATCGGCGAGCGGTCGCGTCTGGCCATTCTGATGCCGGGTCGATCGGTCGAGCTGAAGTACAAGCTGGTCTGTCCGCGCCGCGGCTACCACCGCATCGGTCCGCTCGTCATGGAGTCGGGCGACCTGTTCGGCTTGCAGAAGCGCTTCCGCACCGGCGTGCGCCAGGACTACGTGTCGGTGTTGCCGACGGTGGCCTACATCGACACGTTCACGATCAGCGCGCGGCGTCCGCAGGGCCCCGTGCGCATCTCGAACCGCGTGTACGAAGACCCGACGCGCATCTCCGGCCTGCGCGAATACGTGCGCGGGGACCCGCTGAACCGGATCCACTGGAAGGCGACGGCGCGGACCGGCGAGCTCCACGTGAAGCAGGTCGAACCGTCCAACGTGCTCGGGGCCACGCTCATCCTCGACCTGTTCCGCGTCTGGTATCAGGGCGAACGCGGCGAGAGCCGCATGGAGTTGGCCATCACCACGGCCGCTTCCCTGGCGTATCTGCTCCAGCTCTCCGGAGAACAGGTCGGGCTGCTGACCAACGCGCGCGATGCGGCCGAGGTCGCCCGCTACGACGTGGCGGCGCACGAGACCCTGACGCGCCAGGACGCGGATGCATCGATCGCGGGCGATGGGGCGGACGATCGCCTCAGCCCGTTGGAGGTGCCGACGCGCCGGTCGCCCGTCCAGGCGCTGCAGATCATCGAGAACCTCGCGCGCGTCCTGCCGACGGACGGCCTGGACGCGGGCCGCCTCATCCAGAGCGGCTTTCGTCGCCTTCCGCGCGACGCCGCCATGATTCCGATTCTGCCCAAAGTCCCCGAGGATCTTGCGCTGGTGCTGGGCGCGATGAAGCTGTCCGGGTTCGCCGTGACCGTGTTTCTCATCGACAACAACAAGGACTACCCCGAAGCGGCCGCGTTGCTCGCGCAACACGAGATCAACGTGATGCACATCGAGCACGAGCGGGATCTGCACCTGATCTCGCCGCAGAAAGTGGGGCGGTGACGCCATGGCCGATCGTCCCCCGCGCAGACCGCACGACGACGACCTGCCGGTGTTCCAGTCGCTTCGGCCGGCCAACGGCAAGGCGGCTGAGGGCCGGTCCGCCGCGCCGTCGCGCCCGTCCGAGCCGTCCGAGGCGACCGACTTCGCGTCGCTCATGGCCGAGCCCGTCTCCGCCCGACGCCCGACGAAGGCGCCGGAAGCGACGGACTTCGCATCGTTGGCGCGGACGATGCCGGAGTCGGTCCCGCGGTTCGCGCACCGCACGCTCAGCGACTACCTGATCGACGCGCTGACGCCGGCCATGATCTTCGTCATGGTCGCGGCCGTCGTGTACTTTCTGCTGGACGTGCGCTACATCTACACCGAAGTCAACGACTTCTCCCTGCGCTGGTTCGTCGCCTGGGCGTTCATCCTCGGCATCGTGGCGATCAACCGGCTCGTCGCGCGGGAGGGCAGCAACGAGTCGATCCTGTACGTGATCGTGTTCGGACTCGCGATCGGGCTCTACACGATCGCCGGCCAGGCGTACGGGTCCGGCTCCTATGCGGGGCGGTTCATGAGCGGGCCGGGCGAAGTCATGTTCAACATGGCGCTGGTCGCGTTCACTTGGTGGGCGGTGAACCGGCTCACGCACGAATGCTGCGTCGACACGCACCCCGAGGCGGGCGACATGGGCATTCTTACGGGCACGGCGCGGCGCATGCGCGAGCGGATGCGCGCTCAGCCGAAGGAGAAGCGCCCGGAGGTCTACCTCGACCTCGAGCCCTTCGACCCGACGACCTGGGAGCCGCCCAAGCCGAAGAAGCGCACCGATCCGTCGGCGTCATCCCGTCCGCCGAAGCGCCACCCCGGGATCTCCGTGCTCTACTTCAGCGTTGTCGCCATGCTGGCCTTCGCGCTGGGCCAACGCGTCACCGTGCATGGCGGGCCGCGCATGGCCGCGTGGGGCTGGTTCTACGTCGGGAGCTACACCGCCGCGGCGCTCACGCTGCTGATGCTCACGAGCCTGGGCCAACTGCGCGAATACTTCCGGGCGCGACAGACGGCGCTCCCCCGGGCCCTGTCCATCTTCTGGGTCAGTCTCGGCTTGTTCATGGTGCTGGTCGTCATGGTCGGGGCCGCGGCCCTGCCCGCGCCGCGCGACCCGACGCCCGCGGCCGTGCTGGAGCACGAGTACGATCCCTGGAATCCCCGGTCGACCTTCGTGCTCGAACCGCCGAATGTGGACCAGGAGGACCTGTCTCGTCAATCGGCGTTCCTCGAGCGGCTGGGACAGGGCGTGTTGGTCGTGCTCGGGGCGTTCCTCGTCTACGGCATCCTGCGCGGCATCGGCGCGACGGCCGCATCCATCGCGCGCCAACGCCATCGCTACCCGCGCTTCATCGTGCGCATCTGCGACCTCGTCGACCGGCTCCTGGTCGCCCTGTTGCGGATCCCGAGGTTGCCGTCCATCCAGCCGCGCATCCGGGTCGATCGCAGCTTGGCGTCGTCGGCGAAGTATGTCAACCCGTTGAGCCGCCCGGAGATGCGCGCGCGGATGAGCAACGCCGAGATCATCGCGCTGTCGTACGATGCGCTATGCGCGCTGGCGGCCGACCTCGGCGCGCCGCGGCGTCCGGACCAGACGCCCTACGAGTTCCTCGCGGCGTTCCCGAAGCGGATGGCGTTCCTGCGCGAAGAGGCGCGGGAGCTGACGGATATGTTCGTGCAGTCGAACTATGGGGGCCGGGAGTTTGACGAGCGGGCGCTGGACCGATTGCGGAAGTTCTGGCACAGCTACGAGCGGCTGCGGCGGAGGGTGTTGCGGTAGACTCCGGCGCGGGCCCGGATCACTGCGACTCCTGGACGTTCCCGATCAGTTCCTGATAGTACCGCTCCTCCGCGAGGATCGAAGCGATCGCGTCCCGGGCGATGCGGGCCGCCTCGGGCGTGCAGGATGCCTCCAGCAACCGCCACGCCTCGTCGGTTCGCCCAGCGTAGCAGAGTTCGACCGCCCAACGGACCAGCGGCGCGAACTGGCGTTCGTGCACCGACGCGTCGTCGGGTGCGAACGGCACTTTGCGGTCGACCGGACGGTTCAGTTCGAAGGCCGTCTCGAACCGGGCGATCGCCTCTTCCGATTCATAGGGGAAGCGATCTGTCTGGCACAGATACCGGCCCGCCTCGCCGTCATAGCTCAGCACGATCACGGGATAGGGGCTGTCGTTCGCGGAGAGGTCGAGCACGCCCTCGAACCGGCGGGACGAGCCGATCACCTCGAGGCGGCCATCGTCGTCCAGGTCCTCCATGCGTCGGAAGTTGAACGCGCCCTGCGTCGCGAAGAGCGAGCGGTAGTCGTGGTCCAAGTCCACGATGTTCAGGTGTTCGCGGCCGTTCGCGCCGCCCCCGTACCGCAACACGAACAGCATGCGCGGGAGGTCGAGCCCGGCTGCGTCGGGAACCGAATCCGGCCACACAAGGAAGCGCATCCAGTCCTCGCGTTCGCCGCAGTCTCCGTAGCTCTCGCGGACGACGCCGTCCACCCGCAGCCGCGCGCGCCACAGCCCGTCCTCCGTCTGGAACTTCTCGATTTCCCACGCGCCGTCGCCCAACGTGCGACGGTCATGCACGAAATCCTTCACCTGCAGGACGATCCGCTCCCGCGGGGACTCCAGGTCCGGCGACGCATCGTTCTCCGCCCGGGTCGTCCCGGCCGCACAGAGCAGCAGGGCGATCAGACATGCCAGTTGACGCAAAGTCGGTGTTCTCCCCGTGCCCAGGTTCCGATTCGCCGCGCGGCCCGCGGCGCTGGGTCGGAACCCGATGGTCAGGATGTTCGCGGGGCGGCCGCCCGCGGCTTGGTTGCACCTCGTGAATCCCCCGCCGAGGCCGAAGGTTCCGCGACGCGAAGCGGACACACGGGGCCATAGCGGAAACGGGCGCGGCCGACGAGGGGATGACGTCCAGCGCGACGGGCATGGTCGCCTGGGTCGGCATCGCATCGATCGCGCCCCGCAAACGGTGCATGCGAAAAGGGTTACGCCCGCGGACCGCGCAGCCGATCGAGGAGGCGTCGGCAGGCGTGGATGCCGTCGAACTCGCTGAGCCGGCCGCCGCCGTACTCGATCCCGACGTAGCCGTCGTAGCCGTGCTTGTCGACCACGATCGACATCAGGCGGGGGTAGTCCATGGTGGACTCGAGGCCGCTGCCGTCGTCGAAGTCGATGCACTTGGCGCTGACCGCTTTGGCGTAGTTCATCAGCAGATCCGTCGCCTCGTAGCGGTCGACGTCGGCGGGGAAGTTGCCGAAGTCGGGCAGCGTGCCGAACCGCGGATGGTCGACGGAGACCATGAGCTGCACCATCGCCGTGGGATACGACGAGGGGCCGCCGTGGTTCTCGATGATCACGTTGATGTTCTTGCCGTCGCCGTAGTCGCACAATTCGCGGAACGGCGCGATGCTGCGGTCTATCAGTTCGCGGCAGCGCACGGGATCCTTCGCATCGTCCTCGCCGGCGCCGTGCCAGTTCAGGCGAATCGAATGGCAGCCCAGCCCGGCGGCGATGTCGATCCACGGCTTGTGCCGGCGCACGGAGTCGGCGCGTTCGGCGGCGTCCGGCGACGCGATCGCGCCTTCGCCGTCGACCATGATCAACAGCGTCTTGACGTTGTGCCGCGCGGCATTGGCCGCGAACTGCTCGATGTAGGCCGGTTCGCGCGAGGCGAGCATCGTGCTGACCAGCTCGACGGCCTCGATGCCGAACTCCTCGCGCGCCAGGCGGGGCAGATCCAGCATCGGGATGCGGCCTTCCCCTTCGCCGATGGTCCGGTGCAGCGACCATGCGGCCAGGGAGATGTCGTACCAGCGGGGCGGCTTGGCGTCCGCGGCGGGGGACTGCTCATTCACTGCGGGAACTCCTTCTTGCGCATGCGTCGCCAGGGCGTATCCAGCGGCCGCGGCCGCGCCGGCGGCTGCGAGGAACTGCCTGCGGGACGGGGCCTTGGGGTCGTTGTCGTGGGTCATCGCGTTCTCCTGAACTGCATTGCGTCTGCATCTGAAGCGGTCCGGACTAGATGAAGACCTCGCCGATGCGGCCGGCATCCGGGTTCCATTTGACCGCTTCGCCGGTGTTCTGCGACATGACGGCCATCGCGCAGCACACCGCGCCCATCAGCCCGGCCTCCTTCGGAGCGATCGGCGCCTGGCGGGTCCGCATGCACGAGAAGAAGTTCTCGAAGTGCGCCGCCGTGTCGAGGCGCGTGGCCGTGATGACTTCCTCTTCGTCGCCCGACCAGACGGTCATGGCGCCCATGTTCCGCATCTCGATCGTCCCTTCCGTTCCGAGATAGCGTTCCTGCACGCCGTACCGGCCGTTGGCGGTGGTGGTCGTGTAGTTGAAGTGGAACTTCTCGGCGGGATAGTCGAGCAGCGCGCTGATGGTGTCCGGGCAGGTCCGGCCGTCGGGGAAGGCGAAGATGCCGCCGACGGACATCACGCGCGAGGGCATGCCGCAGCCCATGATGTAGTGGCATGCGTCGAGGTGGTGGAGCATGAGGTCGCCCGTGACGCCGTTGGAGTACTCCTTGAACAGCCGCCACGTGAAGAAGCGTCGCAGATCGAACGGGTACGGGTGCGTGTCGCGCAGGAACAGGTCCCAGTGGACGTTCGACTCGTTGGCTTCTTCCGGGGGCTGGTACTGGTCGGTGAAGCCGCCGCGCATATGGCGGTTGACCTGCACCTCGACCACCTTGCCGATGCGTCCCGCCTGGACGATCTCGCGAGCCTTCTGGTACATGTCGGTGCTGCGAAGCTGCGTGCCCACCTGAAGCACCGCGCCCGTCGCCTGCGCGGCGAGATAGACATCGCGCGCCTCTTGCCATGTCAGCGTCATGGGCTTCTCGGTGTACACGTCGCAGCCCGCATCGAGCGCGCAGAGGATCGCCGGCGCGTGGATGTGGTCGGGCGTGGCGATGACCACGGCGTCCAGCTCCTCCTCGGCGATCATGTCCTCGAACCGGAGGTAGCCGGCGACGTCGGGCCGTTTGGCGCGACACCACTCGAGTCCGCGTTCGCGCCAGACATCGTAGGCGTCGCACACGGCCACGACGTCCACGTCGTCCCGGGCGAGCACGGTCTGGAGCAGGCCCGATCCGCGGCTGCCCACGCCGATGAACCCGCACCGGATGATGTCGTCCGGGCCCAGTTCACGGCGCGATCGCTTCGCGGCCGCGGCCGTTGCGTCCGCCTGCGCCACGGCGATCGACTTGTCGGCCGCGCTCCCGGTCGTTGCGCATCCCGCCAGCGTAGCGCCCATGCCCAACGCCGCGGCCTGCGTCAGAAATCCGCGCCGTGTGGTCTTCGACTGTCGCATTGCCTTACTCCCCGCGCCCAGTGCGCGCTATGCTTCATCGTCGGACTCGACGTCCAACTCCAGATCGACGGTGTACGTTCGTTCCCCATCGCGCTCGCATTGTACTAGCCATCGCCCGTCCGGCGCGACCACGCCCGTGGCGCAGTTGACGGGCCCCGCCGGCGTGGCGGCGTTGGCGGTGCAGATGAACGTCTTGCTCTCCATGGCGCGCAGAGCCAGATTCGACTCGTGGTACGGGCGGTGGATGGCGGTGGCGCCGGAGTTCACGCTGTGGAAGATGATCTGTGCGCCGCGCCGCCCAAGCTGGTAGCTCAGACGCGGATCGGGGTAGGGGCCGCAGCCCGGCGTCACCCAGAGGTCGTTGCAGATCAGGCAGCCGAACACGATCCCGCAGCGGCGGAAGGTGCGCAGCTCTTCGCCGGGCCGGCAGAACTCGCGGTCGCCGATGGTCGGCACGATCTTCTCGTGCGTGCCCAGCAGGTCTCCTTCATCGGTGTAGATCCGCGTCTGGATCTGGACGTGACCGTCCTCCCGCGCGCCTGTGCCGATCAGCGCCGTCACGTATGATTGTCGACAGGCCGCCGCGATGCGCCGCCACGCGTCGTGCGTCGCGGCGTCGCTGAACGCCCCGTGGTAGCCTGTCAGACTCATCTCCGGGAAGAGGATGAAGTCGGCGTCGCAGCGGGTGATGTGGCGGAGGATTACGGGCAGGTTCTCCTCCAGTCGCGGCGACACATGCATCTGGACTCCGGTAACGCGAATCGCGGCCATGGCACAGCCCTCCTCGTGTTCCGCACCCCGCGTGTTGAGCATAACACAGGCGGGAAGCTGTCGCGGCGTAGTTTTCACAGCTCGGCCGCAGGGAGGCGCGGCTCGGTCAGGCTATGCCCCGACCGCGGCGATCAGGTATAACACCCGGTCCGATTGATGCGGATGCTGAAGGAGATTCGGATTTGCGCATAACGATTATCGCCAACCCGGTGGCCGGCGGCGGCAAGGGCCGCGTCCGCGGCGAAGCGCTCCGCGATGCGCTGGTCGCCCGGGGACACGAGGCGGAGCTGCTGATCACGACGGGCCCCGGCGACGCCGTCGGCATGGCCGCCGGGGCGCAGGGCGACTGCGTCGTGGGGGTCGGCGGCGACGGCACGGTAAACGAGGTGCTGAACGGGCTCCGCGACCCGGCGCAACGTCTCGCGGCGCTGCCCGTGGGCACGGCGAACGTGGTCGCGCGCGAGCTGCGGATCCCGAAGCGGCCCGAGGCGTTGGCGGAGCTGATCGACCGCGGCGCGTCGCGCACGATCGACACGGGCCTGTGCAACGGACGTCGCTTTCTGCAAAGCGCGGGGAGCGGGTTCGATGCCGCCGTCGTGCGCGAGGTCCACGCCGGACGGGGCAAGCGCCTGAGCTACGCGGGGTACGCCGGGCCGATCATCCGTACGCTGCGGACCTACACGTTTCCGAAGATCGCCGTGCATGCGGACGGAAGACTGGTGTGCGCCGACGCGCAGTACGCGCTCGTCGGCAACTGCGTCAACTCGGCGGGCCTGTTCCCCCTGACGCCCGAAGCCGCGCTCGACAGCGGCCGGCTCGACTTGGTCGCGTTCCGGGACCTGACGCTCTTTCGGATGGCGCGGATCGCGGCGGCGTCCTTTCGCGCGGGGTTCGCGGAGCGTCCGGACGTGCTGTACCTGCAATGCAGCGAAGCGACCTTCGCCCCGGCGGGCGCCGAGCCGGTGTACTTGCAGATCGACGGCGATCCCGCCGGCGAGCTGCCCGCGTCGATCCGCGTCGCGGCCCGTTCGCTGCGCATGGTCGCGCCCGATCCGACGCCGGCCAAGTGACCGCGGCGCAGGGGGTTGTCATCGGGAGAGCGGCGCGCGGGCGGACGCAAAACGAGCGCCCCGTAGGGGCACGGGGCGCTCGACTGCGGAGGGAAGGAGCCATGTATTGGGGAGGCCGGTACTGCAGGGTTCCGGGGCTTCCGGGGACCCTGCCGGTCTCTCTGTACGACGTTCACTCGTGGAAACGCGGCGCGCCGCGCTCAGGTTGACAGCGGATCGGCGGCGGATCGGCGCGGTCGCGTCTACCGGGCGTCCAGGGCCTCGCGGATCGCGCGGATATGCGCCGGACCCGACCCGCAGCACCCGCCGATGAACTTCGCGCCCGCGGCCAGGAGCTCCGGCACGGCGGCGCGGTACGCCTCCGGGCTCGCGCGAAACACCGTCTTGCCGTCGGCGTCCAGCTCCGGCAGGCCGGCGTTGCCCTTGGCCCACAGCGGCAGCGCGCAGCCCGCCTCGCGGTAGGCCCGCGCGATCGCGGGGAAGCTCTCGATGCCCGCGCCGCAGTTCGCCCCAACGAACGCCGCGCCGCCCGCGGTCGCCACGGCCAGCGCATCGGCCACGCTCGCGCCCATCATCGTGCGGTCGCGATTGGGGCCCGAGTCGAACGTGAACGACACCCCGACCGGCAGCGCGCAGCCCCGTTTCGCCCCGCGCAGCAACGCCTCGGCCTCCATCGTGTCGGTCTGCGTCTCGAGGATCACCGCGTCCGCGCCGCCTTCGGCCAGCGCCGCGGCCTGCTCCGCCGCGGCCTCCTCGACCTCCGCCGGGTCGACCTCGCCCATCATCACGACCTTCGTGCTGGGCCCGATCGAGCCGAACACGTAGGCCCGGCCGGCGGCGCCCTTCTTACTCAGCGCCGCGCCCGCCCGCGTGATCTCCGCCGACTTCTCCGCCATGCCGTGGCGCGCCAACGCGATGCGGTTGCTGTTGAACGTGTTCGTGAGGATGACTTGCGCGCCCGCCTCGACGTAGGTCTGCGCGAGTTGCACGATCTTCTCGGGCTGCTCGAGGTTCCAGGGGTCGCACATCTCCCCCGGCTCCGCGCCCATCTTTTCCAGCTCCGTGCCCCATGCGCCGTCCACGCACAACGGCGGCAGCGCCTGCAGGATCTCCGGGGTCAGCGGCTTCTTCGGATCAAACGACATACTCCTCCTTTCCACGGCCCTGTCGGCGGCCGTACGGATATCGATGCCAAGGCGCACACCGCGCCATCTCGACGGTAGACCATCGCCTCGGGCGGCGTCAATGACGCGGCGCGCGCGCGGGGCGCAACCAGGGGTTCATTGGCGTCGCAGGCTGCGGGAATGCAATGGCGTATGAACAGGAATCTACCAATATGGGGGACATATATGAAGGCACAACATGGGCATAGAAGAAAGCGCTTGACATGTCCCGGAAATCGGGCTACGCTGGGATCAGAGGGCCAAGGTCTCACCAATGCGCATGCGTGGCGTCGGCGCGAGGGAGAAGGATGGTCCGCCCGTTTCCATCGGCCGACAGACAGTAGGGGACGCATCCGATGGACTGCCGTAGAGCACTAGCCCATTCGCCGGTATTCGCTGTTCTTTCCATGATCCTGGGCGCAGTCGTGGTCGCGACCGCGCTTTCCGGCTGCCCGCCGCCGGCGGAGACCCGCAGCGCCGCGGCCGTGGACGCCGGCGCGATCCTGACGCAGCTCGACAAACAGGCGGAGGGCCTGCTCGAGAGCTGGACTTGGGAGTACCGCGTGACGCCGGAGCCCCGGGCGCTGCTTCCGGAAGGGTTCGATGGCGCGCGGTTCGAGGCCGCGTGCGCCCGGCTGGACGGGCTCCTGAGCCCGGCCGCTCAGGCCAAGATGCGCACGCCGAAGGCGGCGGAGCTGGTCCTGCTGAGCGTTGACCGGAAGGCGGAGACGTACACCTGGCTGGATCCGGAGCAGCACTACGCCAACGAGGGTCCGTTCATCGAGTTGCACGCGTTCACGCGCTACCGCACGCACGCCTCGGGCGAGCTGCTGGCGCGCGAGTTCGTCCAGCGCGTGGGGAGTCAGGACGGCGTTCTCGAGGCGGTGACCGTGCAGGACGCCGCGACGGGCGTTGCGCGCGTGTCCGCCCGCGACCGCTCCGGCGAGACGGTCCACGACTATCCGGAGGCCGCGTTCACGCCCTGGGCCTTCGGCCTGAGCTTCGACCCCAAGCCGCTCGGACAGCGCCCGGCGGGTCGGGGGTTGGCCGAGTGGCGCCTCGAGCTGGCGACGCAGGCGTCGGATCCCGATGCGGCCGGCGGCCCGTCCGAGGCGCCGGTGCTGCTTCGACTGCGCCAGTGGCGTCGCGGCGGCGGCCAGGACTGGGCGGCCACGCTGGGCGTGGTGCGCCTGCCCGACCTGCCCACGGTCTATCCCGCGCAGATGGCGTGGCATCGCGACGCGGCGCTCGTCGCCCGGGTGAGCGTGGACGCCTGGCTGCCGCCGACGGCCGGTCACGAGGCGATGCTCGTCCCGTCCCTGGCCCGGCGCACCGCACCGACGTCTCCTGGGGCCGGGGCCGCGGAGCAGACCGTACGATACCACCTGACCGCCTTCGGACCGTCGCGCGAGAACCCCATCAGCGCCAGCGCGGCGCGGAAGGCCATCGAGTCGATGCGCGCCGTCCTGGAGACCTGGGGCGACGTGCCGAGCGTGCCCGTCTCGCTCGGCGGCGACCCGACGACGGACCCGTCCGTCGACGCGATCCGAGACCTGTATGAGTCGCGGCAGGAGCAAGAGGGAACTTAGCGGGGCTGTAGTAGATAGACGCAGTAGGCACAGGGAGGTAGGCAACCATGAGCAGAAACAGGAGCATGGCATGGGCCGCGGCGGTGGTCGCCGCGGCGGGGCTCGGCATGTCGGGGGCGTTCGCCGAGCTGCCGGAGCGTTTGGTGAGTCTGGGAGAGGGGGCGCAACTGCTGGCGGAGCCTCAGGCGGCGGTGGGCGAAGCGCTTGAGTTGGCGGGACCGTACGGGGCGATCGAGCTGACCCCGCTGACGATGGGGGATCCGCAGAACACGCCGAAGAGCGTGGTCGTGTCGCTGCAGCTCGCGGGCGACGCGTGGGCCGAACTGCCGAACCCGTTCGAAGGGTATACCGCCTCGGCGGCGGAGGCCAAGATCGTCGGGGACGTGCTGCTTGTGTATGGAGAGCTGACGACTCACGCCGGCGGCTACGTGATGGGCGTGCATCTGGATCGCGCCCTGGCGCACGTGCAGGAGCACGGCGACGTCCGTCCCGAGATCAGTCTGCCCGACGTCCGGGAGCAGTTCCTCAAAACCACCGATTGGGGATGGCTTCTGGCCGGGTTCGGCCATGCCCTGGCCCCGGACAACTGCCGACTGGCCTACGAGCGGTTCAAGCCGAGGATGGCCCCGGTCACCGACTTCCCGCCGTCGGTGTGGGTTGCGGACATCGCCCAGGACCCGCCCGTGTTGCACCGGGTGTTTCCCTCCACGCCGGAGGAGGACATCGCCCCCGACGGGGAGATGGTGAAGCCGTTCAGCAACCTCCTCTGGTCGCAAGACAGCGACACGCTCGTGTTCCTTGCCAAGATGGAGTCGAGCCCGGCGCGGCGGTACGACCCGGCGGACGTGCGGCTCGTGACGGTCGACTTGTCCAACGGCCTGGAAGCGCCGGTGTCCGCAGTGTACGAGGTCGCCTTGCCGAGCGTCGGCGAGATCGCCTGGGAATCGGAGGGCGTGATCGCCGTCTACAGCTTCGACAGCGTGGTGCGCAATCGCGCCGCGGCGTCGCCGATGACATACCTGAACCTTCAGGGCGAGCGCGTCATGCTGACCGCGAGCAGCGGGGAGGAGGACTGACCGGGGCGAAGCGATGCGACCCTGCAGGTGCGGGAGGGCGCGCGCGTCGCGTCGCCTTCCCCGGGTAATGAACGAGACACAAGGAGTGCGAGCAATGCGCGTTTCAACCTCTATCGTCATCGGGTGCGGCGTTCTGCTCTGTCTCCTGTCGTTCCCGGCGTTGGCACAGCCAACCGGGGTAATGCCCCCGTGGGCCGAACCGAGACTGCTGGGCGCTGAGGCCGTGCTGGTCAGCGACGATGCGGGGATCTCCGTCTCCGTGGACGGCGGTGCGGTCGGCGCCGTGTTGACCGACGGCCTGGAAGGGATTGGGACCCGGGGCGGGCCCGAGGCGCCGCCCTTCGAGCTGGTCGTGACCGTGGACGGCGGCGAGGTCATCCTGCCCAATCCGTTCCAGGGGTCGATGGCCGCGCTGCGGGAATGGCGCCTGGTCGGCGACCGCCTGATCCTCGGCGGGGACATCACCAACCAGAACGGGCCGTTCGTCATGGTCGTCGATGTGCCGCGCGCGGTGCAGTGTGCGCGCGAAGGCGTGTCGGACGAGACGGTGCAGGCCAGGCAGATCGATGACGACCTCCGCGCGTGCGCGTGGGGCTGGTTTCTGTTGTGCTCGAAGTATCGACTCAGCGAGGACGGGCGCACGCTGGCGTATCAGCTCTACAAGCCCCGGTTCTCGCGCATGTGGGAGGCCCCGTATGCCGTGTGGGCGATGGATCTGACGGAGGAAGAGCTCGCCCCGAAGGCGCTCTACCCGGCCGCCACGCGGCAGGAGTCGATCATCGACGGCATGGTGTGCTCGGTCCTCGGCGAGTTGCAGTGGACGCCCGACGGCGGGCGTATCGTGTTCATCGATTGCCCCTGGATCGTGGGCGAGGGCTCGCAGGAGCTGCCGTGCGCCCCGTCCGACAGACGGCTCGTGGTGATCGATGTCAGCGGCGGACTCGATGCGCCCCGCGTCGAGACGTATCCGTTGCCCGACGGCGCGGAATTGGGGATGTGCAAGTGGGCGGGTGATGGCGTCCTGGCGGTGTACTCGACGGAGCCCAGCCGCCCCGGCGTCGATGCGGAGCCGATGTATTACCTGAACCTGCGCGGCGAGCGCGTGCAGCTGACCGCGAGCAGCGGGGAGGACTGATCGAAGGACAGCGATCTGGTGTAAAGCGAATCGTACACGGGGTCTGCTCCGGAACCGGGGCGGCCCCTTCGTTGTGTTGGGTTTTCGGTGTAACTCTTTGTTGACTATGCGTTTCTACGGAAAGTCAATCTTGGTTTACCTAAAGTCCCCGGCGACGGGAGGCGATCCAGCTCGTTTCGGCGGGGTCTTGCGTCGCCGTCTGCTGTGCTGTAGTCTCGACGGGCCATCATGAACGAAGACAACGCGCGGCAGACATCGGGTTCGGAGGAGGTCGCCTTCGCGCGCATCGCGGCGGGGGCGGTCCTGGGCACGGCGTTCGGCGGGGGGGCGTGGGCGCTGGCGGGGGCGTACGTCAGCTTCAGCCCGGCCTGGCTCGCGTGGGCGGTGGGGGTCGCGGCGGGCGTGGCGACGTCGCTGTTCGGCGGACGGGGCCGCGCGGCGGCCACGGTGTGCGCACTGATCGCGGTGTTCGGGCTGCTGCTGGGCAAGCCGGTGCTGGCCGAGCTGCGCCACCGGATGCAGATCGAGGCGCTGTTCGCGGCGCAACTGAGCGAGGCCGAGTATGCGCGGTTCGGGGCGATGGCGGAGGCGTGGGCGGCGGGGGTGTCGGATGCTGAGCTGCCGGAGTTCCTCATCCGCCATGGGCTGACGCCCGCGGCCGCGCCGGAGGACGTGGACGCGGCGGAGCTGGAGCGGTTCCGGGACCAGTTCGCGCCGGCCCTGCGGGAGTTCATCGAGACGCGTCCGTCGTATGCGGAATGGCGCAGTCGGATCATCCGGAACGTGGGTCCGGCGATCGAGGAGGCGCGGCGCGTCCGGGGTTCCCGCTCCGGACGCCTCAGCGCGGGGGAGCTGCTGGTCGGCGGACTCGGGATCGCGCTGGGATTCGCTTACGTCGCGCTGCCGGAACGCCAGGCGACCTGACCGAGCCGCGGGGGTCCTGTTATACTTCCGGCAGGCGGGGAGACGTCGCGCGCGCCGAGATCGATGGCGCGGAACCGCGCAGCTTCCTCCCCAGCAACCGCGAAAAACGGGGCTCACTGGAAGGGCGCGTGTCGGGTTTGCCGGAGATCTGGATAGAAGTCGCGAGGGGCGGAATCGTTCGCACACGCCTCCGCATCGTCTTCTGTGCGGCGCTGTGTCTGTGCGTCGGGTTCGCCGCCGCGCAGGAGGACACGCCTGAGCCTGACCTGGCGCCGGCGCCCGTCGCGCCGCCCGCGCGCGACGCCATCCCCTACGAGGTCACGTTCACCGGCGCGCCGCCCGCGCTGCTCAGCGGGCTCCGCACGGCGTCCGGCCTGCTCGCCCTGCAATCGCGTCCTCCCGCATCCATGGTCCTGCTCGAACGCCGCGCGGCGTTGGACGCCGATACGCTGACCGAAGTGCTGAACGCGGAAGGCTACTTCGCGACGGAGATTCAGACGGACATCGCGACGGACCGGCGTCCGGCGCTGGTCACACTGCGGATCACGCCGGGGCCCGTCTACCGGGTGGACTCGGTGGAGGTGGATTTCGGCGGGGCGCAAGCGGGCACGCCGCCGAGCGGCGCGATGGCGATCCGGCCCGGCGGCCCGGCCCGTGCGGCCGACATCGTGCAGACGGGCAACGCGCTCGTGCGACATCTGCAGCGGTACGGCTATCCCTACCCGTCCGGCAGCAAGCCGCGGCTCGCCGTGGACCACGAGACCCGCACGGTCGCCGTCACGTTCCATGTGGCGCCGGGGGAGAAGGCGCGGTTCGGGGCGACCACGCTCGAGGGCCTCAGCGGCGTGCACGAGGCCTACATCCGGCGGAAGCTGCCGTGGCAGGAGCAGGACCCATTCAGTCTCGACCTGCTCGAGCAGGCCCGGAAGGCGCTCGTGGACACGGGGCTGTTCGCCATGGTGCGCGTGGCCTTGGACGGGCCGGTCGCGGATGACGGGACCGTGCCGATTCTGGTCGACCTGTCGGAGCGGCCGCACCGGACCATCGGCGGCAGCCTGCAGTACAAGACGGACGAGGGCGCGGGCGTGTCGGGCATGTGGGAGCACCGCAACTTCCGGGGCGCGGGGCAGCGGCTCCATCTCGAGGCGCGGCTTGCGCAGAACGTACAGGGGTTCGAGGCGTCCTACGCGATTCCCGATCGCCACGCCCTCGGCCGTACGCTGACGTATAGCGGCCGGCTCGGCCGCGACGACCTCGAGGCCTACGAGAGCACGGGCGTGTCGGCCGGCGCGGAGGTCGCGTGGCAGGTCAATGACGTCTTCTCGTTCGGCTACGGGCTGCGCGCGAGCGCGTCGCGGGTCGAGCACCTCGACGAGACGAACACCTACTACGTTGTGAGCGCGCCCGCGTTTATTCGCGTTGATACGACGGACGAACCGTCCGATCCGAGCAAAGGCGCGCGGGTACGGCTCGAAGGGTCGTTGAACGCGCCGTTCGGCGAGTCGAGCACGCCTTACCTGCGTGGGGCGATGTCTTACGCGCGTTTCGTCCGGCTCAGCCGCAAGCCGGCGCTGATCCTGGCCGCCCGGGTCCACATGGGGACGATCCTGGGCGCGGACCGCGACGACGTGCCGCCGCAGGAGCGGTTCTTCGCGGGCGGCGGCGGGTCCGTGCGCGGCTACGGCTTTCAGCTTGTGGGCCCGCTTGACCGCGACGACGAGCCCATCGGCGGTCGGTCGGTGCTAGAGACCTCCGTCGAGCTCCGGTGGCGCATCACGGAGACCATCGGCATGGTCGCGTTCGTGGACGGCGGGGTTGTGGATGACGGGCTGTTTCCGGGGGCATCCGGACGGATGCGCTGGGCGGCGGGCCTCGGCGCACGCTACTTCAGTATCGTCGGCCCGCTGCGGATCGATGTCGCGTTTCCCCTCGATCGGAGGGGCGTCGATGACGCTTTCCAGCTCTATGCAAGTCTGGGCCATGCCTTCTGACGCCGCGCGAAGACGGAGGATCGATGTCGCAGTCTGACCAGACGCCTCCCGGAACGCCTGACGCGCCGCCCGTTTCGCCCGATCGGCGCCGGAGGCGGCGACGCCGGATCGCCGTCGTCCTGGTCGCGCTGCTGGTCCTGGCGATCGGTTTGCCCGGGGCGGGGTGGCTCGCGTTGCAGAGCGCGTGGGGCAAGGCCCGGTTGACGCAGTTCGTTGCGCAGGTCGCGTCAGCCGCGCCGGACCGCGTGGTCGAGATCGGCGAACTGACCGGCGCGGTTCCGTTCGGCATGCGGCTCGACCGCGTGCGCGTGGCCGATCGCGACGGCGTGTGGCTGGAAGTCTCCGGCATCCGGCTGGACATCCGCGCCGCCGACCTGCTGCGCGGCAAGCTCAACGTCACGGAACTGCATGCGGACGTCGTCCGTGTGGACCGGCCCCTGCTGTCGGAAGACGACGAGGAAGAGCCCAAGCCGATCCGCCTGCCTGAGCTGCCGGACGCCGCGCGGCGCCTCCGCGTCGAGCGGTTGCGCGTCGATCGGGTCGCGCTGGGCGAGGCGATCCACCCCGAGGCCCCGGTGTTCGAGATTTACGGCCGGCTCGCGCCCGACGCCTCATCCGGCATGCAGGCGCGCCTCGACCTCGCCGCGCTCGAGGGGCCGGAGACGCGCGGGACCGTGTCGGCCACGCTCGCAGGCAGCCCCCCGATGCTCGACCTCTCGATTGATTTCGACGAAGACGGCGCAGGCCTCGTGAGCCGCGCGCTGCGACTGCCCGTGGAACGTCCGCTTCGCGTGCATCTCGCGATGAACGGCCCGCTTGAAGCGTGGGCGGGGCGGCTCGAGGTCGCGTGCGGGACGGACGTCCTGCTGCAAGGCGATCAGACGATCGCCGTCGCCGATGACCGGATCGACGCGGACGTGCGCCTGCGTTTCACGCCGTTGCCGAGGCTGGTCCCGCCCGCGGCGGAAGCGATCGCGGCCGACGGCGTCGACCTGCTGCTGCGCGCCGGGCTTGTCGATCGGCAGCGCATCGAGATCGCCGAGGCCCGCGTGACGGCGCGCGGCGTCGACCTGCACGCATCCGGAAGCGCGGACTTCGACGCGCAGGAGCTGGACCTTGCCGCGCGCGTGGAGGCGCCGGAAGTGGCGGAGCTGCTCCCGGAGCAGGGGATCTCCGGCGCGGCGGAGGTCGCCGTGAAGTTGACGGGCGCGCCGCGTCAGCCGGAGGCGGCGCTGCGTTTCACGGTCGCGAACCTCGTTGCGTCCGACGTCACCGTGGCGCGGGCGGATGGCGAGCTGGCGCTTGCATGGGAACCGGACGCAACGGGCGCGCCCACGGCGACGGCGGTGGGATCGGGCGCGATCCGCGGCCTTGTGCGCGAAGGCTTGCCGGAGGCGCTCCGGGATGACCTCACCTGGCGGCTGGACGCGGCGTACGCCGAGCAGGTCGCGACGGTGCGCGAGCTGGTCCTCGCGTCTACCGCGGAGCTTGTGTCCGCGACCTTGCGCGCCGACTTCTCCTCGCCGGATCTTGTCTTCGAGGGGGCGGTCGCGTCGCCGGATCTGGCGGCGTGGCGTCTGTCGCAACTCGCCGACGCTTCCGGCGTGGTCCGACTGCACTTCGACGGCATGCGGAACGTCGAGGACGGACTGCGGGTCGCCTTCGACGCAGTCGGCGAGAACCTCACGGGGCTTCCCGATGCGGCGTCGGCGGCGGTCGCGGGGGGCGTTGCGGCGCGGGGCATCGTGCGCATCCCGCCGACGGGCGTGATCGCGATCGAAGAGGGCGAGGTGACCGGCGAGGCGTTCGCGGCCTCGCTGCACGGGACGTTCGCTCCCGAGACGCGGGAGTTGGCGTTCACGTTCGGCGCGGAAGCGCCCGACCTTGCGCGGTTGGAGGCGGCGGCGGGTCGGCCCATCCGCGGCGCGTTCCGAGCCGACGGCGAAGTCTCCGGCGCGCTGGACGCGATCGGCATCAAGGCGGAGGCCGTTGTTGAGGGGCTCCATGCGGCGGGTCTGGCGGACGCATCGGGCACGGTGCGGATTGAGGCGACCGGCCTCCCTGGAGCGCCGACCGGCGGCCTCGACGCGTCCATGCGGATGGGCGGCGAAACGGCGCGGGTCGTCACGCGGTTCGCGTCGGATGATGCGGCGATCCGGCTCTCCGAACTGACGATCCGGGCCCCGGGCGTCGACGGCTCCGGCGCGCTCACGTTTGACATCGCGACCCGCGGCGTGTCGGGCGATCTCTCGCTGACCGCCGACGACCTGTCGCGGGTCGGCGCCTGGGCGGGCGTGGACCTGGCCGGGGCGATGCAGGCTGCGTTGACCGCCGGGATGGACCGGGGTCGGCAGACGATCGTGCTCGACGGGAACCTGTCGGAGCTGCGGTTCGGCGAGACGACCGTCGCCCGGGCGACGATTTCGGCGCAGGCCACGGACCCGGCGGGGGATCGATCGGCGGAGTTCGCTGTCGCGGCGTCGGACGCCTTGGCGGGCGCGGCGCGGATCGCGGACCTGACGGTGACCGGCGCCCTGGCGGGCGACGCGGTCGACTTCACGTTGGCGGCTGAAGGCGCGCTGCGGGAGACGCCGTGGCGCGCGACTGCGAGCGGGGACGCGGCCTATGTGGATGCAGGCGTCTCAGGCCGTATCGCTTCGCTCGATGCCGTGTGGGACGAGACGCCGATTGTTCTGCGCAGCGGCGGGGCGTTCGCGATCGGCCCGGACGGGGCGATCGTCGAGCCGCTCGAGATCGCGCTGGGCGACGGGCAGGTCGCCGTGCAGGCGCGGCTGGATGGCGATACGGTCGATGGGCTTGTAGAGGCGACCGGCTTGCCGCTGGCGCTGGCCGCGCCCGTCGCGCGCATGCCGCTGGGCGGAAGTCTGGACGGTCGCATCGCGCTGACCGGCGCCGCAGATGCGCCGCGGGTCTCCGTCGACTTGAGCGCGCAGGACGTAACCGGCCTGCAGGGAACGGGCCGACTCGGACCCCTCTCGGTGGAGGTGGCCGCGACGCTGGCGGGCGGCATGCTCGACGCGCGGGCCGAAGCGATCGGTCTGTTCGACGACCCCGTGACGGCCGAGGGGCGGGTCCCGGTTGCGTTTTCGGCGCGGCCGCCGGCGTTCGCGCTGGATCCGTCCGCTCCGATCGCGGGCCGGATCGCGATCAAGGGCGATCTGAGCACGATCGCGGAGATGGTGCTGCTGGACGGTCAGGAGTTGCAGGGCGCGCTCGAGGGCGACCTGCAACTGGCCGGCATCGTCAGCGAACCGCGCGTGACCGGCGTGCTTGCGATCCGTGAGGGCCTCTACCAGCACTACCTGCAGGGGGTGGTGTTGCGCGACATTCAGGCGGAACTTCGCGGCGAAGGGGCGCACATCGACCTCGCCCGGCTCGAAGCCACGGACGGCGGACGCGGAACGATCAGCGGGAACGGGACGATTGAGCTGAACTTCGCCGAGAAGCTGCCGTACGACATCTCGATCCGGCTCAACCGCGCCACGTTGTTGCGGCACGACGAGCGCACCGCCACGCTGGACGGCGACGTGCGGCTCGCCGGCGACCTCGGCGAGGGGGCCGTTACGGGCGCGCTGACCGTCGGCCCGGCGGAGATCCTCATCCCGACGCGCACGCCGACGCGGATGCGGGACGTCGAGGTGGTGACCGCGCGGGGTCCCGACGAGAAGGGCGAGGACGAGGAGCCGACGCCGCCGATTCCGAATTTCCGCGACCGGCTGCGGCTGGGGCTGGATGTATCGATGCCGGATCGGGTGTTCGTCCGGGGGATGGGGCTGGACTCGGAGTGGCAGGGACAGTTCCGCGTAGCGGGCACGGCGGCGCGTCCCGCGGTGACGGGCTCTCTGGCATCCATTCGCGGCAGCATGAATTTCCTGGGCCGCGTGTTCACCCTGCAACAGGGCGAGGTCTCGCTCGGCGGCCAGTACCCGCCGGCGCCGATTCTGCAGGTTGTGGCCGCCACCCATGTCGAGGACATCGACGCGCTGATCACCCTGAGCGGGCCGACGGATCAACCCGAGCTGGCGCTCGCATCTTCGCCGCCGCTGCCGGAGGACGAGATCCTCGCGCGCGTGCTGTTTGGGCGCAACCTTTCCAAGGTGACGCCGTTGCAGGCGCTCCAGCTCGCCCGCGCCGCGGAGGCCCTGCGATCCGGCGGGGGCGCGCCGAGCGTGATGGACAAGACGCGGAAGGCGCTCGCACTCGACGACATCGACTTCGCCCAGCAAGAGGGGGCCGAAGGCGCGACGGTCGGCGTCGGCAAGTACCTGACGGACGAGATCTACCTGCGGGTCGAGCAGGGGATCGGCGCCGACTCGACCCGCATGCAGGTGAATGTCGAGTTCTCGCCGACGCTCTCCGTCGAAGCGGGCGCGGACAACGAGGCGAACAGCGAGATCAAGCTGCTCTGGAAGCGCGACTACTGACGCGGTCGCCGCTCCTGCTCCGCCGTTCCGCTCCCTACTCCTCCGTGATCGTGTACAGCTCTCCGAACACCGGGCCGCCCAGCTCGCCGTCGCGGAACTCCGCGCGGTACCGCAGTTCATACACGCCGGGCTCGTCGAGGCGGACGCCGCGCCGGTAACGCGGCGACGTCGCGGTCGGGACGGTCCCGTCGAGCGTATACCGAACGCCGACGTTCCAGGGCGATTTGATGCGCACCCGGAGCGGCGCGGTGAAGCTCCCGCCTTTCGGTTCCGCCGTCACGCGGTACGACGCGGCGCGCTCCGACGGTCCGATCCAGATGCCATCGACGTACGCCTCCGCGGTGTCGGAAGCGCTCCCGTTATCATAGGCGACCATGACGCGGCGGATCGTCTTGCCGACGGCCGGGCCGCCCAGCGGAATGGTCAGCTCCGTCCACGCGCCGACCTCGCCCTTGGCCTGGCCGGGATGCGCCCCGGGGCCCGCGGTGGTGGAGAGGCCCATGTCGCGCAAGGTCGAGCCGTCGGTGAAGTACAGGTCCACGGCCACGTGGCGCCCCGCCTCGTTCACGGGATGCAGCCGGTACCGGAGCTCGAACCCGGCGCCCACCTCGTAGGGGTCCTCGGCGACGCTGTAGTACACGAACACGTGGCCGGGCTGCTCGGGCGTTCCGACGAATCGCAGCGCGCGTCCGCCGTCGGGCGCGTCGGCGAGTTCGAGCGAGGACTCCGCCATGCCGCGCACGCCGCCGCCCTCTTCCGCGATCTGACCCGTGATCGGCGCCTGGTCGCCGGGACCCGCGCCGATGCGCAGCGGTTTCGCGCTTTCCGGCAGCGAGTCCGGGCGCAGCGAGGCGAACCCGGCGAACGTCCGGACCTGCGCCTCCTCTGCGACGGACACGTTCAAGGGACGGCCCGGTTTGCCCGACACGGTCACGCGCGCCCGCGCGTCGCCCTGGAAGTCGTACTGGGTGTCGAGCGAGCGCACGAAGCAGCCGTTCTCGAAGATGCCGCGTCCGGCTCGCGCCATGATCGGACCCGACACGGTGTTGAACTGCTGCATGACCACGGCGCCGGGGCCCTCGAGTACGGCCGTCCGGTCGCCGGCCCAGGATTGCGTGTTGAACAGCCACGCCTGCCCCGAGAACGTCGGCGAGGTCACGACCGCGCCGACCTGGCGCGCGCCGAGCGGCACGAGCTGCGCGTTGACCGCCTCGACGCCCTCCGGCGCGACCGTATCGAGGAAGAAGCAGCGCCCGCAGGTGTCCGTGCCCTGCATGACCAGCCGGGCATGCGCGCCGCCGTCGTCGTCTCGGAAGGCGATCGCGTCGTAGGCGGCGTAGAGGAAGTTGCGGTTGATGTGCTCGCGCGCGCAGCGACCGAACGCCATCGCCTCGAGCTGGTCGCGCTGGATGTCGACGAACGCCCCGAACCGGCCGTGGTCGATGCGGTCCGCGCCCGGGAAGTCCGCCGGGATGCGGTAGGCGTAGTGCGGGTTCATCTGGACGTCTTCGACCCAGCCGTCGCCGGCGCTTTTGCTCACGTGCAACCCGCGGCGGATGTACGCGCCCGCCAGGTAGCGCACGACATGGCCTGTGCTGTCGTGGGTCCAGAGGTCCGCGCCTTGCCACGCGTTGCCCATGGTCACGTCGATCAGCCAGCACTTCGGCCCCAGCGTCCGCACGGCCCACGGGTAGGCGACGGGCTCCGTGACGAGCTGTTCCGGATACCAGAAAGTGACGCCGCGCAGGCCGGATTCGGCTTCGAGCTGGATGAACGGCTCGCCGCCTTCCTCGCCCGCGCCGTGGAGCGGCATGAGCACGGAGCCGCCCGATACGGTGTGGTGCGGCACGTCGAAGATCCCGCGCAGCTCCACGCCGCTCGGCACGACCAGATTGCCGCGGAATCGGTAGTACCCGGCGGGGATGTAGACCGTACCGCCGCCGGCCGCACGCGCCGCCTCGAGCGCCGCCGCGAACGCCGCCGTGTTGTCGTCCAGCGATGCGTCCGCGCCGTACGCCGTCACGATGAACAGGTTGCGGTTCGGCGGGCGCCGGTCCGGGGCGGAGTAGTCCGCGCGCGTCGTCTGAAGCCGAGCGAAGGCCATCGGCTCGCCGCTTGCCATCACGTCGGCGCGGGGGGCCTCGTTGATGAGCCGCAGCGCGGACGGCGTGCGGTTCGACAGCAGCCGCGCCATGCGCGCGCCCTCGCCGAGGACGACGTGGTCCGCGTCGATCGCGAAGTCGCAGTCGAGCGCGGTCACGCCCCCGTCGCGCGCGTGGATGGCGGCTTTGTCCCAAGTCTCGAACGTGCATCCCTGGAACGACAGCAGCCCCGGTCCTTCGAGCAGCGCCGCGACGTCCCCGCCGGCGAATGTGCACGTGTGGAACTGCGCAACGGTGGCGTACGACGCGGTCGCGTGCACGGCATGGCGCACGCCTTCGAAGCGGGTGGCCGTGGCGGACAGCCCGATGTCGTTCAGTCCGTCGATCTGCAGCGCCGTGCCGCAGCGGGTGAAAGACGACGCGAACAAGACGGCGTTGGTCAGGCCGTGCGCGCCTTCGCGGAGACGCAGACCCGTGCCGTAGCCGTCGATCTGGAGGTCATAGAGATACTCCCAATCGCTGCGGCCGATGTCCACGGCGATCGCCTCCTGGAGCGCCGCCTCGAGCCGCGCGCGCGCGGCGCCGTCCGCGGGGGCGTTGGGCAGACCCGATTCCGCCCAGTACCGCGGCGCGAAGCGCACGCCCGTCAACCGTCCGATATCGGTGGTGGTGTCCATCCGGATGCCGAGGTTCAGCGGCGTTCCGTAGACGTTCTCGAGGGTGTGCAGCTCGTTGAACTCCGGACCCGTGTCGAACGCGCGGTACGGGTTCACCAGCGTCACGTTCCGGACGGTCACGTTGTTTCCGTTCACCGCGGGCGACGTGCGGATCGTCCAGGGGTACGGCGCGATCGCGTCGGCGCGCTGTTCCGGATACCAGATCGCGACCTCGCGCAGGCCCGTGCCCCGCTCCATCTCGATCGCCGGGGGACCGTCCGGCTCATCGCGCCCGAACCGCGGCATCAGCACCGTGCCGTGTACGCCCGGAGGCGGCGCCCAGTCGCCGCGCACCGTGACGCCTTCGCGGATCGTGATCGGGCCGTGCAGCTCATAGCGGCCCTCCGCCAGGAACACGACCCCGCCTCCGATGGCGGCGACGGCGTCGATCGCGCCCTGAAGCCGAGGCGCCGAATCGCCTGGCTCCGGATAGAGCGAGCGCGACGCGATCACGACGTCCGGCGTGGGGTATTGCGTGTCCACGACGTGCGGCGCGAGGCGCTCCGTGCCGGGCCCCCCGGATCCTCCAGCGGCGGTCAACGTGACGATCAAGGCGATGACGTGCAGCATATCCGTAGCCTCCCTCCGAGCCGGTCCAAATGACGAGACGTAAAGCCCGTCCCACAAAAAAGCCATAGTAATGGAGCGCCTATGCTATACTTGACATCGTGGCGCGACCCGATTATAGAGCCTGCGGCTGCGGAAGAGAAGGCTCGGGATCGGCGCCGGCGCGCGCGGGTCCGCATGGCTGCCGTGTACTGCCGGACGATGGCGTCACGTAACCGCGGCAGCCAAGCAGGCGGGGAGCGAGGCAGGAGGTCTGAAGTATGGCGCTGAGAGACCGGGGGCGGGTCTGGGTCCAGTTGGTCGCGGCGGCCCTCGCGATTCCAGCGGGCATGGCGCTGTTCGTCCTGGAGGCGGGGGAGCGTGATCATGGCGCGTTCATCGGCGAGACGCGGTTCCCAGGGCGGGTCTCAGACCCGCCCCTACGAGGGGGCGGCGCGGGGGCGGGAGAGCGAACGCAGAGGCGTAAGGGGGAACGGGGCAGTGGTTAGGGCAATAGACAGGATTTACAGGATTGACAGGATGGATGGGGCTAATGGGACGAATGAGCCGGATGGGTCGGCCGTAGCCGTAGGGGCGGGTCTGAGACCCGCCCGTGTGGGACCGGCGCCCCCGCCGGTCTCTTCCCGCAGATGGCAACCGAGCAACGGGAGGCCGACGGAGGCGGGAGGACGCGGCGCGCTGACGCGCGCGGTCGCGCGAATCGCCCGGTCGGCGGTCTGTGCGGCGTGCATCCTGGTCGTCGCGGGTTGCCTGTACCCGGCGGAGTACAGGATCAACCTGCCCGACGGGTTCCAGATCTATAACGATAGCGCAGGCTACCTGGGGCTCGTCGGCCCGGGCGGCGGTCCGATCCTGGTCATCGACGATCTCGCGGAGTACGGGTTGGCCGGCCACTGCATCGTGGGGCGGGTGGGCAAGCGCATCGGCGAGGGGGAGGCGCGACCGACTACCGGCTACTTCCTTGTGGACAGGCGGGAGTATGCCGGGGAGCCGCCGCCGCCGGGGGAGACCGTCGAACGACAGAGTGAGATGTACTGGGGGTACATACCGGAGGGCGTCTACCTCGGTCTGGAGCTGGAGGAGCTGACCGGGATGCTGGAGCGGAGAGGGGTGTCCGAGATGCCCGAACTGAAGGCGCCGTCGCAAGAGGATGCGGAGCCCAGGGTGTGGTTTCCCATGTTCTTCGGAACGCTGAAGTGAGCGGACCTTGGGTCGTGATGGAGGGATAGGTGCATGCACCCGAGAGACGTGGCGGCACTGGCGCGGTTGGGGTGGTCTCTGCTGTTAGGACAGGCGGCCCTCCTCGTCACAGCGGTGACCGCGCTCGCGATTGGCATCTTGCTGGGAGATGGCTATGAGGTGGTCAGCGGCTTCGCGGTTTTCGAGCTCGCGAGGGAGCGGGCGGGGCTCGCCGGCTACGCGATCTGCTTTGGCCTGGCATTGGCGGTGTGCGTTGTTCTGGGCGGGGAGGTCGGGAATTGGGAGGCCAGCCGCACCCTCGGGATACAGCAAGGCGATAACGCGCGGGACGCGGTTTGGCGGCGGTTCGGCGATACCGCCGCGGGTCTGGCGCTCGTGTTACTGCAGGCGGGGCAGACGGGCGCGACGGTGTTGCTGACAGACAGCCGTCTTGACGCGGGTGTCTGGAGGGACAGGGCGATCGCTGCGGTCGTCGGCGTTGCGGCAATCTACGCGGCCATGTTGCTGGTGCAGGCGTGGCGCAGCAAAGGGAGCTTCCGAGACGCGCTGCGCAGGCCCGCCTCAGCGCGGATCGCGCTCGGAGCGTTGGCCGGCGCGGCGTCCTGCGTGATCGCGGCCGCGTACTGAGGAAAGGGTGATCGCGGCGGCGGGNNAGACCCGCCCCTACGAGGAGGGCGGCGCGGGGGCACGTCCCGGACATGGAGGTACGGCGGATGAAGACGCGACCGACCGTTGATCAGACGGACGGCGGACAACGGACAGGGCGTCAACGGCGATCGATTCGTCTGAAGGGCTACGACTATGCCCAGGCCGGGGCGTATTTCGTAACCATCTGCACGCAGAATCGCGACTGCCTGTTCGGCGATGTCGTCGACGGGGAGATGCTGTTGAACGATGCGGGATGTATCGTGCAGACGGTCTGGGAGGCGTTGCCTAACCATTACCCGCATGCAGACCTGGATGCGTGGATCATCATGCCCAACCACGTTCATGCGGTCATTGTGTTGGATGCCGGCGTAGGGGCGGGTCTGAGACCCGCCCGTGCGGAGGCGACGCGCCACGGGTTGGCGGAGATCGTCCGGGCATTGAAATCGTTCTCATCTCGGCGCATCAACGAAATGCGCGGGACCTGCGGCGTCACGGTATGGCAGCGCAATTATTGGGAACGCATCATCCGCAACGAACCGGAACTGGAGCGCATCCGGGGGTACATCCGTGACAACCCCGCGCGATGGGAACTGGACAGGCTCCATCCCGAACAACCGGCGTTCGGGGGGCCGGGCGCGTTCATCGGTTGCGAGGGCGGGTCTCAGACCCGCCCCTACGAGGAGGGCGGCGCATGATGGTTCGGGTCGCGGCGGCGGTGATCTCGTTCGTGATCGGGGCAGCCATGGCTGTGTATGTGGACTATGCGTGTCGAGAGCAGGCCCGCATCGCAGAACGGTTTCTGGCCTCCGTGTCGGTAGGCGCGGCGTTCGACACGGTCCAGTCGATGGCAAGCGCGGCCTTCCCTTCGGCGCGACTGGAGGAGCGTGACGGCAGCGTTGAACTAGTGATTCCGGTGTCGTATGTGCTGGGCGGGCGGCTGGTAATTGCCTCGGAGAGCGGAAAAGTCATTGATGCCGCAATGAGAACGCACGATGCAGAGGTCGATCTGACGCGTGCGAGGGCGACCGCCGAGGCCTACGGATCAAGGGGCGGGCACAGAGGCTTGTATCCCACGGACGTGGTTTTCGCCGCAGTCTCGACCTACGTGTTGATCGCTGTTGTTGGCGGCGGCCTCTTCCGCGGGGTCGCGTGGCTGTGTGGGGCGAAGCCTGCTCTTCCACGGCGCGTCGATGTGGCGGTTGTGGCCGCAGCGGCGCTCTGCGCGTTGGTGCTCACTTCGGTCAGCAGAGTGGTCCCGACGCTCCAGCAGGTGTGGATGCAGTAACCGGTGTGAGACGCGGGCCTGAAACCGGGCAGGTCTGAGACCCGCCCGTGCGGAGGAGGGCGGCGCCTGTTGGGGACGGCGCCGAGCGGGCGTCGTAGCGCTGAAGTGGTTAGTATGGGACAGATGGGACAGACGGGACAGAGGAGGCGTTGACGATGCGTCAGGAGTACAGGGTGCGAGACAGGGTGGTCTTGCGGATCGGCGGCATGCTGCTCGCTGCGGGGCTGCTATGCGCGGCTTGGGGCGCGGCGTCGGAGGAGGGGGCGGCCGACGGCATCCGGCAGCTTTGCGCGTCGCCGAACGGCGACGTGATCGGGACCGTCGTGTGGGACGAACACCGGGAGGGGGCCGTGTTCGTGTGGGACGCGGCGACCGGCGCCGCGCGGACCGTGTTCCGCGCGTCCGGCGCGCGCGTTACGCTGAGCCTGATGCCGGGCAGTACGCCCGCGTTCGCAAGCTGGGACGCGTTCGTCTCTGACAACGCGGAAGCGGCCGCAGACGCCGACGCCATCCGGCAGTCGGCCTACTGGTATGACGGGGTCGAAGTCCGGCGCGACGAATGGCGCACGGGTCGTCTGTGTATCCTGCGGCAGGCGTTTCCGGCGCGGCGGAGCTATCTGGTGACGAGCGCGTTTGCGGATGGCGCCGGAAGGAGGCGGCTTACTCATCGCCGCTTCGCCGTCGGCCGCCTCGGTCGCCGCGGGACCCTCGGCCGCGCCGCTCCGGGCGCGATGGGACGCCGCGGCCAGGCGCATCGTCCTGGAGGGCGGCCAACTTTTGTCGCTTCGTCTGTCGGAAGACGCCGCAGGGGATGCTGCGTGGGCGATCACGGGGCAGGGCGTGTGGATCACGTCTGAGAGCCTGATCTGCCTGGTGCAGTACGCCGACGCACCGCGCTCCGTGTTCCGCGCGTCGCTGCCCGACTACGGCGAAGCGAACCTGCTGACCGACGCCGCGGCGCGCCGCGCCGAGTGCGCGGCCGTGAGCGAGACCGGCGACGCGGTCGTCACGTGGGACGGGTTCACGTTCGACCTCTACGCGCCCGACGGAACGACCGGCGCCCTCGCGAAGGTCGGCGCGTGGACCTTGCAGATCAGCGCGGACGGCGCCGTGCGCGTCGAACCGCGGTCGTAGGGGCGGGTCTCAGATCCGTCCTTATTACCTGGGTATGAGGCATGTGCTCCGAGGTCAGACTGAAGAGAGCGTATCTGGCGCTCCGCAAGAAGCGCCGAGAAGGAGGCTTGTCATCGTCCGAAAGGGTCGTGGCCGGCCTTCGTTCACTTCGGCGGCTTGCTGTGGGCAGCAGTGTTCGGAACGTCTGGGCGCCGTTCCTCGATGCCTGCATCGCGCTGGAAGAGCGTCGAGACGAGGAGGCGGTGCGCCTGTTCGGCGAGGTCGTGTCCGGGTGCGGTGATGCGCCAGGCGGTGAACGCCATCCCTGCGTGCGCTGGTCCCTGTTCAATCTGGGCCTCGCTAACGGCCGTCTGGGGCGACGCGGCGCCGCCGAGGGCGCCTATGCTGCATTCGTTCACGGGTACGGCGAGACGGCGTGTGAGGACGTGTACGCCGCCGACCGTGACGTCGTGGCTGAGGCCTGCGCCCTGCTTGCTGAGGCGGCTATGACAGAGGGAGATTACGGGAGAGCGGCGGAGTGGTACGGGCGGGTTGTGACCCGCTTCTCGAGGGAACCAGGAGTGACCGGGCGTGATCCCGAGGTGATCGATGCGGCGTATTGGCTATCTCAATGGATGGCGCAGGGCAACTCGTGCCCGGACAGCATGGGCGGCTGCGCGTGCGACTCGCGAACGGCGAACCTCGGCTCGCTCCTGGTTCTGTCACTCCAGGCGGGTTGGCAACGGGAGTGGGAGCGGTACAGCGAAGCTGTGACGCAGTTTCTGAGAGAGCTTGCCGTGGTGCGCGGCGAGCGCCGCGGCAGCGTTGAACCGTACGCCATGCTGATGATGGCCTACGCTGCATTCCATGCGGGAGATCTACACTCGGCGGTCGCATGGAGCAAACGGGCTGAGAGAGAGCTGAGCCGATTGGCCAACTCAGGAAGCGCTTGGCTGCAAGGACAGGCCCTCCTGATCAGGGCCGAGTCGCTCGTCAGGTTGGAGATGCTCGAAGCCGCTGACAGACCCGCGCAGCTCGCCGCGCTGCTGCTCCAGAGGTCCGGTCACG
Organism: Candidatus Hydrogenedentes bacterium UBA6118; assembly: GCA_002422525.1. Taxonomy (GTDB): domain Bacteria; phylum Hydrogenedentota; class Hydrogenedentia; order Hydrogenedentales; family SLHB01; genus UBA6118. Next base: position 79,656 of record DIWA01000028.1, on the reverse strand, counting down.
CGTCGCGTTCCTCGGAGGAAGTCTCGGCGGTCCTGCGCCGAGTAGAGAAGCTGGTGGGCATCGTCCGGAAGCGATTGGACGAGGACGTGGACGGCGCCGTGCGCGCCGAACCGCGGTAACGGAGGCGAGTTCGGAACCCGTAGGGACGGGTCTCGTACCTGCCCCTACTTTCCGGTTCTGCGCCATCGGGACATACATAGATGTAGTTATGTGAATGAGGGCGCCCGCCAGGGCGAACCGGGGTGGAACCCGAGAATGGGAGGGCAGTATCGATGGAAAGCCGGTTCTGGAAATGCATCGGGCTTCTCGCGTTGGCCGGATTCGCGGCGTGCGAGGTGCAGGCCGATGGGCCGACGGGGGTGACGGTGTCGCCGGGAGATGCCGGAACGGTCAGCGTCACTGCAGTCGCCGCGCCGTTGCAGGAAGTCCTGACCGCGCTGGCGCAGGCGGACGGGTGCGATGCGGAGTTCGCGGCGCCGCTTCCCGCACGCGTCACGCTGACCGACGCCTCGGGCTACCGCACGCCTGAGGAGTGGATCTACGACATCAACTCGGCGATGAACGTGTCCTCGAAGCGCGAGGAGGGGATGTGGCGGTTCGAGGTGATGTTCCCCGAGCGGTACGACCCGAGTCTGTCTGCGGAAGAAGTCGTGACGCGGTATCGTCGCGCGGAGCGGCCGGAGGCGCCGCGCGAAGGCATCGTCGGGGCCGTGCTCATCCTGCACGGTCAATATGCGCCGCCGCCCTACGAGGTCCGGGTCGTCGAGGAAGCCGACGGGGGCCGCCGCATCGAGGTGAATGGCGTCGCGGCCGAGACGTACGCGGAGCGACCGACCGCCTCCCCGCCGCCGATGCCCGCCGGCGACCTGAAGGGGTTCCAGGCGAAGAACTACCTTGAGCTCGAGCGCGTCGCGGCGCACGTGTGGTATCCCGAGCTGCGCAAGACCATGGGAACCAGGGCCGCCATCGAGGAGGTTGTGCGTCGGCTTCGAGGCCAGGATATCGTAATCGAGGTAGAAGTGACGTGGTACGAGAACATCCCATCGATCCTGATGAGCACAACGGACGGCGTCCTTGCCGGCGCGCTGGTGCACAGCGTTTTCCCGGCGTCCTATGATTTCGACACGGGGGTGATCTTCGGCGACGAGCCGCTGCCCCTGGAGAAGCGCGTTGAGATGCAGGCGGAGACGCTGCGCAAGCAGCTCGCGCGTCCCGAAGTCGTCGTCTACGGCAGAACGGGCATCGTTGTGCTGCGGGGGCCGGAACCGGCGCTGGAACTGGCGGAGATTCTGGAGCAGGGTCGCGATCGCGATGTGCTCGAACTCGAGTGCGCCTTGATCCCGCTGCTGGAAGACCGGCAGTTGGCGCGGGAGGTCGCGGCCAACGCGGCACGGGACGCGGAGGCGCTTGTCCCTGCGCTCGTCGCCTTCGCCGCCGAACGCGACGCCGAACCGGGGTCGTAGGGGCGGGTCTCGTACCTGCCCGGATGACCGCAAACGGGAGGCCGTGATGTTCGGGTTCGTGGAGACATGGTCGATCGGGCCGCGGACGGTGGAGATCTGCGGCATGGCGCTCGCGTTGGGGATCTTCCTGTGTCGGTTTCTCGGGAGGGCGGCCGGATGGCGGATCGTGCGCCGGCCGGACGGCTCGGCGTATGCGCGGAGGCTATGGGGATTGCGCAAGGCGGAGGTGCAACCTGAGGCCGGGGCGGCGCCGGTCTTCCGCTGGTGGGGCGGGGTCGACGTGCGGATCCCGACGACCGGCGGGCGGAGCGTGGTCACGCGTTGGCGCGCGCTCGATGAGGCCGCCCGCGCCAGGGCGCAGGCCGAGCCGCCGATCTCCGAGCATGAGTCGCCGCAGGCGTTCAGGGCGCTGCTTCTACTGCCGCTGCCGCTCGTCCTTGTCGTGATGCTCGTGATGCGCGCCCAGTTCGCGGGGAGCATGGTCGCGTCGGCCGTGCTGGCGCTCGCGCTTGTCATCGGCGCCGTGCTCCTGATCTGTCCCACGCGCTACCGGTGCGCGCCGGGCGAAGTGACGCGGATCCGGTTCGGCCGATGCACGCGTGTGGACCTGACCCGCCCGTTCACCGCACGACGCCGGAGCGCGCTGTTGGCCGGATGCGCGCTGGTCCTGCGCCCGGGGGCCCGTACGGATGCGCCTCCCCATGAACCTCCCCGGGCATCGGCATCTCGCCGCATGGTTGAAGGACGCGCTTCCCGCGGAGGCGGTGACGTCGGCCACGGTGTACCGGGCATCGGCGTGTGACGCCGCAGTGGCCTTCGGTTCCGTGGCCTTCCTGATCGGCTGGGGGTGCACCGGCGCGGCGGAGCCCCGGCTGGCGGCGGCGGGGGGCGTCGGCGGCGCCGCGCTCGGCATCGGCCTTGGCGTGCTCGCGCGGGAGCTTTCTCGGGTGGTCCTGACGATCAGCCCGGAGGGCGTGCAGGCGGATTACGGCTGGCCGCGTTGGCGGTCGCGGCGGTTCAGCACGGGGCGGGTTCGGTTGCGGGACCAGCCTATGGGAATCGGCCCGAGGTTAGAGCTGAGATGCGGGATCTGGCGGCTGACGATCGCGCAGTGGATGACGCGCAAGCCGGTCGCCGAGTTGTTCACGGAGATCGCGCGGGCGGTCGGAGACGCGGAACGCGCGGCGGAGGAGCTGGACCCGCGCCGGGACCTGGAACCCGCCGCCGACGCACCGGGAACGGGCGAGCGCACGCGCCGCGCAAAACAAGAGAGAGAGCGAGAGACGCATGCAGACGAAAACTAAGAGAGGACGAACGGCTCGTAGCCTGACGCGGCAGGCGTCGAACACGGCGTGGGGTAGGGTGTATTGTGGAGTGTAGGGAAGGGGCCGGCGTTTGGGCGATCAGGTATGCTGACAGTGGGGTCCGGTCGACGCGGGAAGCGCCGGGAGGTCAAGGGCCATGGGTGATCTTAGCGCGGTAGCTGAGGGCATTCGGTTTGCAGACGCGTTCATGTGGCGCACGACGCTGGTGGGGCTGACTACGCCGCTGACGGTGATCGCGGTCTACTGGGCCGCCTCCGTCGCCTACATCGTGCGGCGCAGGTCGAAGGGAGAGGAGCGTCGGACGCGTCGCCGCGCGCTGATGCGGCCGTTCGTGCCGTTCCTCGCGCTCTACGTCGTGCATGCTGTGTGCATGCTGGGCGCCCTGGCGGGCATGGCCGCGCTGGGCGAGCCGGGGGCGGAGACCGAGGACGGGGCGTTCCTGCTGTGGGTGACGACGTCCTTCGGAGTCGGCGCGGTCGCGGTGTTGTACTGCGGTTTGTACCTGCACACGACGCAGGGCCTCGCGGCGGCGAATGTGCTGCTCACGGCCGCGTTTTTCCGGGATCCGACGAAGGTGCAGGCGCTCGTGGATGCGGAGGATGCGTGGCGATGGGGCGCGGAAAGTGCGCCGAGGGCGTTGCGCGGGGCGGCGATGTATGCGCTGGTCATAGCGGCGCTCCTCACGTTCGGCGGGTTCACAATGCGGGAGCTTGCGAAGAACAACGAAGAGCTGGTGCGCATGATGGACGACACCACGAGCATGCTGCTCGAGGGCATGCCCGAATCGGCGGGGAACGCGGACGGTGACGCCGGGCAGGATGTTGACGATGCCGTGGTACAAACTGGAGAAGAGCCCGACCCTTGAGGCGCTGGCGCGCTGGGAGAACGCGCCTGACGGCGCCACGGTCGGCGCGTTGGTGGGCGCGGCCGTACTCGGCATGGAGGGTCTGGTGCACCGCCACGACCCTTGGCTGCATCCAGGGCGCATCGGCTTCTCCGCGCTGCTGGCGGTCTCGATCTTGCCGAGGTACGCGGTGTGGATGCTGCGGGAGCGGGGGCGGCCCGGTCGCGGGCTACGGATCGCCGGGCTCGTCGCGCACCTTGCGTGGATCGCGTTGGGCATTGCCAGCGGGCCGAAGGTGGGCTCGGGGAGCGTTTTGCTTGTACTGGCTGTTGCTGCGCACCTTGAGCATAGGGCGCGCCGTCGCGCGCGCGGCGACGAGGCTGAGCAAAGGGCTGGAGGACGCGAAGGAGGGCTGCACGATGCGCCTGGATAGGAACAGCGAACGTGCCGCGGTGTGTGGCGGCGAGCGACTTATCGGCACTCAGTGGATGGCGCGGCTTGGAGTGGCGGCTGCGTGCGCGGTGATGCTGTGGTGCGCCGTGGGAGCCGGGGAGGAGACGTCGGCGAAGGTTGAGACGGACCTGATCGCGGTGGACGACGACGGGTCCCTGTTGGGTCGTTTCAGGTCGGACGCGGAGGCGACGCTGTGGATCCGGCGGGCCGGGGAGCAGGAACTGGAGGAGTTCGCCCGGGCGGAGTTGGTTGGGCCGACGCCGGGCTCCTCACCAACCGGCTGGGTCTGCTACTCCGAGCGGCCCAGAGGCGCCGTGCTGAGCGCTGTGTATTGGTCGAGAAGCCCGCAAGGAGAGATTAGGAGTCTTCCAACGTGGATGACGGATGAGGAAGGAACGGCTTGGCGGCTGCGCCTCGTGCATCGCGTCGTGCCGGGCGCGGGGCTGGCGATGATATGGCTGGATTCCCTCGATGCAACGTTGTCTCCCGAGGGCAGAGTCGCTCTGTTCGATCTGACGGAACACCGGCTCGCAGGCGTTTTCCCGCCCGAATTCAGCATAACGACGTCACGGGCGTCGCCGCTGCTGGGACCGGACCGCGACTTGATCCTTCTGGGCGACGTTCACTTCACGGGGAACACGACGACAGTCGGTCTGTGGCGTGTGGATCCGCTGACGCGTTTGGACGTCGTGGAAGCCCCGGGTTGGATTGATGGGTTCGCGGCAGGCGCGGATGCGGAAGAGGCTGTCGCCTGTCTCGCGTGGGCGCCGTTCTACCTGCGTCTCACTGTCGGCGGCGACGCGCTGGCGATGGATGACGAATGGTCGGCATCCCTGCGCGAGACGTTCGGCATGAATGCGGCGGTTGCCGCCGCGGAGCGGGGCGACGGGCTGACGATCCTGCCCTGGAGCTTCCGGTTCGCGGAGGGGGTTTTCTGCTGGATCAACCCGACGGCGCGTACGCTCGCGCTTGCGACCGAGGAGGGGGGCATCGAGCAGGAGGTTCCGCTGCCCGAAGGCGCGTCGTCGCCGAACCTCCGCCCGGCCGCGTCGCCCAACAACCGGTGGTTCGCGTGGCAGACAGGCGAAGACGTGTTCACGCTCTATGAACGCACGAACGCGAGGATCACCCAGCAGACCACGGTCCGCGTGGGGCCGTGACCGGAGCGACGCGGGGCAGGATGTTGACTATGCCGTGGTACAAACTGGAGAAGAGCCCGACCCTTGAGGCGCTGGAGCGTTTTGAGAAGGCGCACGGCATGACGTTCTGTGCGTTGATGAATGCGCTCACGTTCGGCACGATGGGTCTGATGTACCCCCACGACCCAAGGATGCTCTCTGCGCGGATTGGCCTCTGCGCGGTGTTGGCGGTTTCTCTTCTTCCGCAGTACGTCGTGGCGATGCTGCGGGCCTGGGACCGGCCCGGTCGCTGGCGATGGGTCGCCGGACTGGTCGCGCATCTCACGTGGGTCGGGCTGGGCATGGCCAGCGGGCCGAAGGTGGGCCTCGGGACCGTGTTCCTGGTGGTGGCTGCTGCGGCCTACATAGAGGATATGGTGCGTGATCGTGCGGGCAGGGACGACGCGACGCGCGTTGCGGGTGAGGAGCAGGCGCGCGATGGGTGTTAGCGAGGCGTCGGGCGACCGCGGCAAAGGGCGCTTCACCGTTGAGGAGGCGGGCCGGCGCACGCGCATCGTGATACCTGTGGAGCGAAGAGTGGGCCTGTGGCTGTTCTATGGCGCCGCCGCGTGCTGGTTGGCCTACCGCCTGGCCGAACCGGCTTGGGAGGCGTCCGCGCCGGTTGAGTCGTCCCTCGGCGTGCTCTACGGCCTGCTGGTCGCGGCCCATCTGGTGTGCATAGGCTTGTGTGCTGGGAAACTGACATGGCTGGGATTCGGGTATGACTACATATGCCTGTCAGACCGGGAGCTGGTTGGCGGGTGGCGGGCTGGTCCTGCGGGGTTTCGGCGGTGCATGGATCGAGACGCTGTGCAGGACGTGCGAACGACGCCTGTGACGGGGCTTGAGCGCAAGGTGGCGTATCGGGACTGGACCCTCGGGATGCTGTCCGCGGGCCGGGCGGGGGTGAGCATACGTGGTTCCGGGTCCGCGATCCTCCTGGGCGTAGGCTTGCCCGACGACGAACTGGAACGGATCGCCGAGACCGTGCGAGCATGGCGGAGCGAGCGAGAGGCGGGCGCGGACGCGTGTGACAGTGCAGGAAGGATAGGCGAGGAACATGCCGAAGACGGAGCCGTTTGACGTACACAGCGACCGGTATGATGCGTGGTTCGAGCGGAATCACGAGGCGTATGTCGCCGAGCTGGAGGCGGTCCGCCGGTTGATCCCCCCGCCGCCCGCGCGGGGCATGGAGGTCGGCGTGGGCTCGGGGAAGTTCGCGGCGCCCCTGGGCATCCGGATCGGCGTCGAACCGTCCGAAGAGATGGCGGCCAAGGCCGAGCGGCTCGACATCGAAGTCTTCCGCAACGCGGCCGAGGCGTTGCCGTTCGGCGATGCCGCGTTCGACTTCGTGCTGATGGTCACGACGATCTGCTTCGTCGACGACATCCCCAAGTCGTTTGAGGAGGCCTATCGCGTGTTGAAGCCCGGCGGCTGCCTGATCGTCGGGTTCGTGGACCGGGAGAGCGACCTGGGCAAGCGGTATGAGAAGAACCGCGCGCAGAGCGTGTTCTACCAAGATGCCGTGTTCGTGTCCGCGCGGGAAGTGCGCGACTACTTCGCGGACGCGGGCTTCGGCGATCTGGCGTTCACGCAGACGCTGATCCCCGGCGATGCGCCGGGCCTTGTGCAGAGCGGGTATGGCAAGGGTGCATTCGTGGCGGCGAGAGGAGTGAAGACCGACTGATCCAGCTTCAGAGGGTGCGGGGGTTGTCTGCGACACGAGAAGGTGACAACTCCCATGAACATGCGGACATTTGCTGCGTATGCGGACGTCTACGCTGCCGTGCTGTTCATCGCGGTGAGCCTGCCGCTCGCTCTGGAGCAGGTTCCGCCGAATAAGTGGTACGGCGTGCGCATCCCGAAGGCCTTTGCGTCCCAGGAGAACTGGTACCGCATCAACGCCTATGGCGGGAAGACGCTTGCGCTCTGGTCGACGCTGCTGCTGGCGCTTGGCGTGCTGAAGCTCGTCGCGCCTCCCGGCCGGCTCGACGCCCCCTGGGCCCAACTGTGGCGCTATGGGCCGTTGCTCGCGACGACCGCCCTCGCGCTGCTCGACACCCTGCGCTACGCGCGGAAGCTGTAGCCAAGAGATCCGCAGATGACGCAGATTGGCGCAGATGAAGGGAGGTATCTGCGTGCATCCGCGTCATCTGCGGATGGTTGGCAGTGTTCCCTGCACACATCCGCGTGTGACCAGACGAAGACCACGACAGACAGACAGGAAAACGCCCCGAGGGAGCGAGTTCGCAACCCCTTGGGGCGTAGTGCTTTAGGATGGTGCCGGTGCACGGATTCGAACCGCGGACACGTGGATTATGATTCCACACAGGCGCTGTATATGCCGGTCTATGGGATGTGTATGCAACCCTAAATAGTCACGATAAGGGCTGTTTCTAGGGGCGATTGTGAGATTCCCCTTGACTAGGGAAGTATACGGGAGTAGAATGCGGAAGGGCGATATAGGGGCGAGCAACGGAGAGGTGACATGGCCAAGGCGCATCTCACAAAGGCGGCGATCGAGGCGATGGCGGTTCCGGCGGGGCGTCGGCACGCGGATATGTTCGACACCGCAACCCCGGGGCTGTTTGTGCGGAAGTATGAATCGGGGCGGGCGACCTGGTACGTCCGCTACTACGTCCGCAGGAAGCGATCCACGTACAAGATCGGGGATGCATCCCTGATCACTCCCAGCCTTGCGAGACGGGAGGCGCGGCGCGTGCTGACAGAGGCGACGCAAGGCGTTGACGCGCAAGGGGAGCGGAAAGCGGAGCGGGCGCAAGCCCTGACCTTTGATGCGTACCTGCGGGATCACTACGGGCCCTGGGTCATGGAAAACCGCAAAGACGGGGCGCGGACGATCAAGCGGCTCCGCGCGGTCTGGAAGGCGCTGCTACGCAGACCCCTTGGGGAGATAACCCAGATCGATATCGAGCGGGTCCGTACTGCCAAGGTGAAAGCGGCGGGACGACCCGACGCGGGGAACCGGGACGTGGCAGTGCTCCGGGCGGCGCTGAACAAGGCGGTTGACTGGGGGCTGATCGAACGCTCCCCGGCTGAACGGGTGAAACTGAACCGGGCCGATCGTCGGGCCCCCAAGCGGGTTCTGACCGAGGCGGAGATCGCGCGGCTGTTGCAGACCTTGAAAGATCGAGATGATGGGCTGCGGGCGGCGCGGGCGCGGGCGAACGCATGGCGGCGGGAGCGGGACTATGCGGAACTCCCCGACCTGCACTTTGGGGATCACATGACCCCGCTGATCGTGCTGTTGCTCAATACGGGGATGCGGCGCGGGGAAGCGTTCTCCCTGGAATGGCGGGACGTGGCGCTGGACATGGAAACCGTCACGGTCCGGGGCGAAGTGGCCAAGTCGGGACAGTCGCGTACGATCCCCCTGAATGACCAGGCGCTGGAAGCGTTGCGGGCGTGGAAGGCGCAGACCTCCGCCGATGCGGATGCGTCGCCCTACGTGTTCCCCGGGGCGACAGGCGGGCGGCTGGACAACGTCAACAAGGCATGGCGGGCCGTGTGCACGGCGGCGGGGCTGGAAGGCCTCGGGCTGCACTCCCTCCGCCACACGTTCTGTTCGCGGTTGGCGGCGGCGGGGATCCCGGTCACGGATATTCAGGCGCTTGCGGGGCACGCTTCCATCACCACAACCTCGATCTACATGCGGAGCGGGGAACCGGCGCGGAAGCGGGCGGTCAAGGCGCTGGACAACCCGCGCGGCGGGGAGGTTGTGCCCTTCCCGGCGGCGGACGCGGAAGCGTGAATGTGAGCGGGCCCCCGCACTGACACTGACAGAACCGACGGAACCCCCGGGGGGCGGCGGGCGGACTGACAAGACCCCGAGATGATGCACGCGGGCGCTGTGGCATGGGCTGCGGCGCCCGTGCTGTGTCTGCGGGCGTCGGGCGGGCGGTTGGCCAGGCGAACCGGGGGTGATGCGTCGGCGGGCGGGGATTTCCGGAAACCTTCCTAACAACGGGCCCCGTATTTGCCCTGTGTGCGACGATCGGAGGCGGGGTAGGGTGATTGCCCGATTGCCCATGGGCGCACCGGGGGTTGACCAGGGCGAAAGCCTGGGGCGGCGGCGGATGCGTTCACAGGCGGAGGGCCGAGGAATGCTCGGGAGTTGACCCAGGGGGAAAGCCTGGGGCGCGGCGGGGCGCGTTGCTACCCCCGATGCGCGTCGGGCGTCGTGTCTATTGGCGGGCCGACGACGTGGCGCTGTGGATTTGCAGACACCCTCCGACGAGGTTCCAGTACCACGGCGCCGTCTTTCCCTGGGAGCGCTCCGGCGACGACGACGCCCAATAGTCGCAGGCGATACCCCGGCGGCCTTCGCCAACGCGGCGCGGCCCCGGTGACGGTCGCCGCTCTCAGGTGGTGGATCAATTTGATCCGCGACCTGACCCCCAAACACAGTCTTTCCGTCGGGCTTCACTTCCCTGGGCTGCTGCTTGGCGGCCTCGGAACGGGCGGCGTTGGCGGCGGCGGCGATCTCCCCTTGCTCGCAGCGGAAGCGCGGAAGCGGCAAGCGACGAGTACCGGCGGGGCGAATCCCCAGCTTAGCGCAAATTTGCGCGAAGCTGATAATGGCAAGGCATCCGACAAGGCCGGGCAGATGATGGGGGTCTCGGGACGGACTTGCAGGACACCTTATGGCAAATTTGCCACAAGCTGAAGGCCAAGCGCGGAAGCGGCAAGGATTCAGGACGGATTTGCAGGACAACTTCAGCGCGAATTTGCCCGAAGGTGACGGGCGCGCGCGTACATGGGAGAGCACCCCTGCTAACCCTGCTAATCCTGCTAATGCCCCACGTGGTACTGGCCGGGGCGACATGGGCGACAGGGGCGACACACACGACAGGGGGCGCATCGGCGGTTGGCGGCTCCCCGCATACACCGGCGCTGTGTGCGCTGTGCGGGCGCGGGGGCGATGCATTGGCGGCGGGAAGGGCAACGTGCGCCCCGAACCCCGATCGTTGTACAGAGTGACGAGTAGGGGGTATTTTGCATTGACACAGACTAAAAGGCATACAACAATGACACAAAAACATAGGGCACCAACCCTGTAAAGTCAGGGTTAGCAAGGGGTTGCACCTTGTGGAAATCTCTGTTATAATACAGCCCTAGACACAAACAACAGGAGGTTATCAAGATGGCAACCACTACAGAAACTTATCCCGCAGTTATGAATGAAGCGGAGGCGGCGCGGTACCTTGGCATGTCTCGCGCGTGGCTCCGGATGGGGCGAAGTCGCGGGAACCCCGACACGCCCCCCTACGTCAAAGGTAATCGCGCAGTGCGCTATCTGCGGGCGGACCTGGACCGCTGGATCGCGGAGCGACACGTTGATCCGCAACAGGTCTATGACCAGGCGACGGGCGCGGGGGACGCCCGATGATGAGCACACAAACAAAAGCCCCCCCGGCGCCGCAAACGCCGGAGGGGCCCAACAAAGGTACTCTACCCGAGTCGAATGATACCACATCCCCCCGCGACGCGCAATGGCCCTCCCTCGACGCGGGGCCGGTCGGCGCGGACGCCATCGGCGATTCCGAGACGGTGTTTATGACGGAGCACCCCCAGGAATGGGGGTACCTGGCTGCGGCGGGCGTTCCTGCGGTGTTGTGGACCCCGTTGGCGGACTGCACCCCCCTGATCGGGCGCCGTGTTGTCGTCCTGCACAAGGAAGACGAGGTCGTCTCCGAGGCGCTCGTGGCGGCGCTGTATGACGTTGCTGCGCCCCTGGTCGAGATCGCCTTGCCACACTCGATCCGTGGCATGTATCGGCGGAAGGCTCCAGACGACCTGACAGACGAGGAGCGTGCCGTAATCCGAGACTGGATCATGTCATACCTGAATGATTCGAGGCCCTTGGAAGTTACGGAGACGCCCCCACGGTCGAGCGAACCTACACCTCTAATGCGCCCAACGGCTGATCCTGAACCCTTCCCGATCGATGCCATGATGCCGCACACGCGGGAGGCGGCGGAGTTGGTACAACGCGGGGCGCAGTGTCCGATGGACATTGCGGCAACAACGGTCCTGTGCACGGCGGCGGCGGCCGTCCAGCACCAGGCGAACCTTCAGGTCGATGGGCGAACGATCCCGCTCGTGTTGTTCGCGATCTCCGTTGCCAGTTCCGGGCATCGGAAGTCACAGGCGGAGAACATCGCCACTGAGCCGATCAAAGACTGGATCGAGGACAGCAAAGACGAGTATGCGCGGGCCCTGCTCAATTACAAGGCCGACCTGGCGGCGTACCAGACCGCCAAGCGGGCGATCGAGTCGGAAGGCAAGCGATCGAAGGGGGCGCCCAGCGATCGAAGGCGGACTGTGCGCGAACGTCTGCTCGATCTTGGCGATGAACCCGAACCGCCACGGCGACCGGCGATCGTGATCAAAGACTGGACAATGGAAGGCGTCGAAAAGCATCAGGCTACGGTCTGGCCTTCCGTTGCGCTGTTCACGATGGAGGGCGGCGTAGCCGTCGGCGGTTGGTCGATGAAGGCGGAAAACCTGCTCTACTCGCTGGGGAAGCTGTCCACGCTGTGGGACGGCGCGGAGTCTGGCCGGGTGCGAGCGGGCGATGGGTACGAAGGCGCACCAGGCTATCGAGGAAGCCTTCATCTTGGGATCCAATACAAGGTCGCGGAGCGACTGCTTGGTAATGAGATGGCGCGGAACCAGGGGTTCCTAGCTCGAACGCTGATCGTTTGGCCGGAGTCTCTGGAAGGTACGCGGTTCAACGGCCGATTCGATCCGTACGTGACTGATGAATACGCGCGGTGGAACCGGATGCTCCGCGCGGCGTTGGACCGGCCGCTCCCCTGGATCAATCCGGATCGACCGTCGTTTGGCCTCAGACAACGCACGCTCAGATTGGATCCGGATGCGTACGGCGAGTACGAACGCTTCTACAATCACATAGAGAAACGCCTTGCACCGGACGGCGTATATCGCGTCGCGGCTCCGTTCGCGGCGAAGTTGGCGGAGCAAGCGCTGCGTATCGCGGCGATTCAGGAATTGGTTTCCGATCCGGATATCGAGACGGTATCGCATGAGGCGGTTGTATCCGGAATCCAGATCGCCAATCATTTCCTCACAGAGTACATCCGCTGTATTGGCGTCGCGGAAGTCGATCAGGAACTGCGGCTTGCCCAAGAGGTGCTTGATTGGATCCGCGACAAAGAGGGCGGCGAAGTCACATCGTCGCGGATGATGCAGTTCGGGCCGTATGGCGTCCGAACGGCGGATACCGTAACGCGGATTATGGAGATCCTCGTGCAGCATGGCCACGTCGTGCAGGCGGGCGCGCGACGCTGGAAGGCGGCGTCCCATGCCTGACCTTGACCTCTACGTGCCGACCACAAAACGCAACACGGGGCAAGCTACCCCTGCTAGTGCTGCTAATCCTGCTAATGGATCCCGATCGAGGCCGTCCGCCGTTAGCAGATTAGCAGGGTTAGCAGGGGTGCTCTCTCATGAAAACAATTCCGAGGAACCCGAACCGGACCGGTCCGTTAGCAGATTAGCAGGGTTAGCAGGGGTGCCTTGCCCCAGACGCAATTCCGCGATCTGTGACACGCCCCCATCCCCCTCAGGGGAAGACGTAAACCACGCTTTACGTTCGGGGCAACCTAAGCCACATGTGGCCCATAACTCCGGGAACAACGAATGGTACACCCCCGGGGAGATCCTGGAGGCTGCGCGCGACGTGCTGGGAGAGATCGATCTTGACCCGGCGTCGTGCGCTGCTGCGAACGAGGTCGTCCGGGCGAAGACCTACTACACCATCGAAGACGACGGGCTCACGCAGCCGTGGCATGGGCGCGTCTGGATGAACCCCCCATACGGCCGGGGGCTAGTTGACCGGTTCGTAACCCGGCTGTGCGAGTGCATCGAAACCGGCGACGTGACGGAAGCGATCGTGCTGGTGAACAACGCCACCGAGACGAAATGGGCCCAAGCGCTGCTGAACGTAGCTGCTGCTGTGTGCTTCCCGTCCGGACGCATACGGTTCTGGAACCCCGACAAAGAGAACGCTTCCCCCCTGCAAGGGCAAGCCCTGTTCTACGTCGGGCCGAACCCCGGCGTGTTCGCAGCACGGTTCCGGCCCCTGGGCAAGGTGACGCTGACCCAGGAGTCGGCCCTGACTTCGGCCGACCGGGAGGCGATAGCCCTAACCCTGTACGAACGGGCCCTGCGCGTGGCCCTGGACGCGCCGGACGGGCCGATACCATCTCCCCCGGGGGAACTGTCCGTGACGGCCCATCGCGACGCATGGGGCTGGTACTGGCGAGCCGTCGGCCTGCATCGGCGGAGTGAACCGTGGCCGTTTCCCGAACCGGCTGCGGTCACGCGCATACTCAACGAGATCATCAGCACGGAGCATAACTGCTATGGCGCTGTACCGAATTGACGTCATCGAGACGTTCAAGGCCAAGACGCCCGTCATGCGAGAGGACGCCCGTGAAGACGCCCCCGCGCTCCCCTACGACTACAGGCTCCCAAACCGCGGAACGGTGTGGGGAGAAACCCTCCGGGCCATCCGATTCCGCCTGGGCCTGACGCAGCAGGATCTCGCCGATCGGTTCGGCGTGTCCACCCGCACGATCCAGAGCTGGGAATCCGGCGCGAACCGACCGCGTCCTCGTCGCGCGGCGTGGTGCTGGAAAGAGCTTATGAAGGTCATACGAAAAGCCTGACGCCCGCTCTCCTCCGTCCCTGCCGTCGTTCCGGAATTTGGAGCGACATGCGTGTATACTCATCCGAGATGAAACCCTGGAGGAAGGCAACCGACACGGCTTAGGGCGACGGACAAGCACTGCCGTGCTGCGCCATGGCAGGCGTATCTCAGGAGGACCGCAAATGGCGACCCAAAGTGACAGACGCTGGTGGAGGCTGGACCGCAGGGCGATCCTCGCGCTGACGATCACGGCCATGATCTGCGTTACGGCGTTAGTCTGTACGTGCATCTGGACGTACGGTAACCGCTACCAGATCGGGGGCGGCAACGGAGTTCACATATTGGACAGGTTTACCGGTGATGTGCGGTATGAGGATTGTCGTTCGTATCCCTATAAACCACTTCACGTTGACGTTAGCCTCCGCGGTGGATGGAGATGAGAGGCTCTCTCGACATCGACGACAACCTCGTCACGCTACGGAAGGTATAACGAAGAGCGAGGCATCAAAGACCCTCTCCTTGCCCTCCGACAGGGCGATTTGGCCTGGTTAACGCACGATCAGACACGGGCGGTATGTGACGTGTGTTGCGTAAGTATCTTTATATCAGTTGGTTGGCGCGATGGGCACCCCGAAGTAGTGCGTGTTAGATGCCCGGAAATGCCGGTTTTCCGTTACGCAATGAAAAGCGGTTCATTATTACAACGGGAATGACCGCGATCCCCCCAAGCCCCCTCTCGCACGCTCCGCATACCCCGCATGTCCCACATTCACCGCAGGCCACGCGCCCACGCACTCGCACCTGGGGGAGGCTTTGCGCACTCCGCCCTCACCCTCAGGCGCCGCCGCACGTCAATCCGGTTTGCACGCCCTGTCAGTCCCGCCCACGCGCACATGTCCTGTTGAGAGGAGGGGCTGAGCACGGGTTCAACCTGCGAACGGGCACTAGCAATCGATGATCATCGGTCGCTGTTCCGGGTCAGCCTGTACCCGCACTCAGTCCCTTCCCGTTCGCGGTCCCGTGCACGTTGGGCGCATCGCAACCCCGGCGCCCGATCCCGAGCGGTCCCGCATCCGTCCCAACCTCCCCGAATCCGTAGGGGCGATATAGGGGCGACGCGGCGCGACAGACACGAAAACGCCCCAAGGGAGCGAGTTCGCAACCCCTTGGGGCGTAGTGCTTTAGGATGGTGCCGGTGCACGGATTCGAACCGCGGACACGTGGATTATGATTCCACTGCTCTAACCAACTGAGCTACACCGGCATGCGTTTGGGCGGCGGAAGTTTAGCACAGTTGGGGGCGGTTGTCCAAATCGGTGTCGGGCTGTGTCAACGCAAAGTTGAAGTGTCCGGTGGCGGCCTGTGTCGGCGTCGTCGGCCGACGTGTATACCGTCCGCAGATGGCGCGGATGGGCGCAGATTGGGGATGGAGCGGCGTTGCGTCGGCGGCGGGCTCGGTCTGGGTTGGCTATCGTCGGGCGGGGGGTGGTGTAATGGGGGCGTTGTCGGCGGGATCGTGTTACAAGGAGAGGGTCTGGCATGGCGAAGGCGGGTTCGGCGATGGCGGTGAGTGGGGTCGGGATGGCGGTGATGTCGGCGAGGATGGTAATCGCGATCGCGGCGTTGTGTCTGGGAGCGGGCGCGGCGATGGCGGATGACGGGGCGGCCGGTATCGGTTGGGACGCGCTGGATGCGGCGTTCGCGGACCCGCCGGCGGCGTACCGGATGATCCAGTATTCGGGGCATGACGCGCCGCTGGTTCCGCTGGAGAAGATGCAGGAGTACGGGATCGGCGGGGTGATGCTGTTTCTGTCGTCGCAGGACTATCTGCGGAACGACGCGGCGTGGGAGATCATGGCGGAGAACATCCGCCGCGCGAAGGCGCTGGGCATGCAGGTATGGGTCGCGGATGACAACGGGTATCCGAGCGGGATGGCGGGCGGGCTGCTGGTCGAGGCGGACCCGGCGTATGAAGCGCGGGGATTGGTGCAGGTGACGTTGGAGGGCGCGGGGCCGGGCGCGGCGCGGCTGGATCTGCCGCACGGTCTGGAGCGCTTCGTGCATGGCGTGTTGTATCCGCGGACGGAGACGGGGCTCGACTTGGCGGCGGGACGCGCGGCATCGGTCGCGGCGGACCGGGTCGAGGCGGAGGGGATCGCGGGGCCGTGGACGCTCGCGGGGTTTGCGGTGGATGTGATCGATGAGGGCACGCAGGCGATGCAGACGGCGAAGCAGTTCCAGACGTCGGGACGGTATGCGAACCTGCTGCATGGCGACGCGATGGCGGCGTTCGTGGAGATGACGCATGCGGCGTATGCGCGGCGGCTCGGGCCGTTGGAGGGGGCGATCGACGTGTTCTACACGAACGAGCCGAACCTGATGACACTATACTGCGAGCCGGGCGAGCGGCCGGACGGCTTGGCCTATGCGCCTTGGGATGCGGCGCTTCCGGAGCGGTTCCGCGCGGCGCGGGGGTATGACCTGATGCCGGCGCTGGCGGCGTTATTCGGCGGCGAGGGGGACGAGGCGAAGCTGGTGCGGCGTCATTTCTACCAGACGGTCGGCGAGATGATGGCGGAGGGGTTCTCGGGGCGCATCGCGCGATGGGCCGAAGCGAACGGCGTGCGGTCGGGCGGCCACTTGCTGCTCGAGGAGTACATGGCGATGCACGTGATCAACTACGGCGACTTCCTCCGCGTGCTCGCGGAGCAGCATGTCCCGGGTTGCGACATCCCGATGCCGGACGCGGGGGCGCGCTGGAACTACTGGATGCCGAAGTATGTGAGTTCGGCGGCGTGTCTGCGCGACCGCGCGACGGTGTCGGCCTTGCTGGACCCGATCATCGGTCGGCGCGAGCCGATGCTCGAACCGTCGCCGGAGGATTTCCGGCGCATCGTAGGCATGGCTTACCTGACGGGCGTGAACCAGATAACGACGTACATCCGGTGGGACCGCTACGATGCGGGCGTATACCGGAGCCTCAACGACTATGCGGGGCGCCTGGCGTTGTTGTTGCGCGGCGCGACGAACGCGGCCGATATCGCGATGTACTACCCGATTGAGACGTTCCAGGCGGCCTACATCCCGTCGCCGGAGTTCTGGTCGCCGATCGCTTGGCGCTATCTGCAGAACGGGATGCAGGAGAGCCAGGACGCGGCGGCGCGGGGGATTCTGGAATCGGGCCGGGATTTCAACTACCTCCCCGCGGATGCCGTTCTGGCGGCGGAGATCCGTGACGGCCGGCTGGCGGTCGGGGCGAACCGCTACCGGGCGGTCGTGCTGCCGCGCGTCGAGCTGCTGCCGTTAGCGGTGGTGCGCAAGCTCGAAGCGTTCGAGGCTGCGGGCGGGACGTTGGTCTGGGTGGACGCGCTGCCGCGGCTGGGCGACGCGCCGGAGGAGCACGCGGCCGTGCGCGAGGCGGCGGCGCGGTGGGAGGCGGTCGCGCCGGAGGAGGTCGCGGAGCTGCTCGGGCCGGTGAATCCAGAGGGGTTCGGGCTGGACTTCGAGCCGGCGGGCGACGGGCTGTTCACGGTGCGCTACACGCGAGAGCGCCGCAACCTGTACTACGTGGTGAACAACACGGGAGACGAGACGACGCGCACGGTGCGCGGGGCGGGCGCGGGCGTGCGGGTGTACGACCCGATGGACGGGAGCGTGCGCGAGGAGACGCTGCCGGCGACGTTGACGTTGGCGCCGTACACGGGGCGCCTCCTCGTCGAGTAGGAGGCGTCAGTCTGCGTCGTTGTCCGGGGCGTCGTCGTCTTCGGGGTCGTCTTCCGCGAGGCGCAGGAAGACGTCGGACACGAGTTCGCGTCGCGCGAGCACGTTAATCCGGCGGACCAGCTCCCACTTCTTGAAGGCCAGCTTGTGCATCCAGACCGGGCTGTCGGCTTCGATGTGGAGCACGCGCTCGCGCACGGCGACCGGCCGGGAGTGGGGGCTGAGGTACGGCCCGGCGATGGTGTCCCAGTGTTCCCAGATCTCGGCCTCCTGCAGGCGCTCGCCCAGTTCCGTGCCCCGGATCATCCGCTGGAGGATCTCGCCGACGCCGGTGGGGTGTCCCCGGTCGCGCCGCACGGGGGGATCCTTCCGTGCACGCCGACCGCCCTTGCCCGAGGCGCCGCGTCCCTGTCTGCTGTTCCTAGTCGGTGTCAAGGCGTCCCTCCTGGATGCGGAAGAACGTGCAGTCCGCGCCGTAGAGTCCGTCGTGGTCGGTCAGGTCGGTGGTGGTGAGGATCACCTGCACGGCGCCGTTGAGCGCGCCGAACATGCGCTGCGAGCGGTCGGCGTCCAGTTCCGACAACACGTCGTCCAGCAGCAGCAGCGGGTACTCGTCGCAGCGCGCGCGGATCAGCTCGAGTTCGGCGAACTTGAGGGCGAGCGCGGCCGTGCGCTGTTGCCCCTGGCTGCCGAACCGGCGTGCATCGCGCTCGGCCACCTCGATCTCGACCTCGTCGCGATGGGGACCGCGCGTCGTCACGCCCTGGCGCAGGTCGGACCCCCGTGCGTTGCGCAAGACGTCGGTGAAGGTCGCGCCGGCGCGAATGTCGGGGCGGTAGCGCAGGCGGAGCGGTTCGCCGTCGGCGATACGGCTGTACACGTCCGCGGCCCACGTGTTGAGCTGATTGACAAACCCGTCGCGCTCGGCCTGGACGGTCTCGCCGTGCGCCGCGAGTTGCGCGTCCCACACATCCAACTGGACGGGGTCGACCGGCGGGCGTCGGAGCAGTTCGTTGCGTTGCCGCAGCGCCTGCCGGTACTGCTGCAAGGCGTGCAGATAGGCCGGAGCGATCTGAGAGATCTCCATGTCGAGAAAGCGCCTGCGCTGCGCCGCCGACCCGCGCACGAGGTCCACGTCTTCCGGGGAGAAAAACACGAGGTGCACCTTGCCCAGAATGTCGCTGATCCGGGTCTGGGCCACGTCGTTGACCTTGAACCGCTTCGCGTTGTCCCACCAGTTCGCCTCGATTCGGACCTCGCGGTCGTTGCGCTGGAATGCGGCGCGGATCTGAAACCCGCGCTGGCCGTATTGCATGAGGTCGGCCTCGGAATTCGTGCGGTGGCTCTTCGACGTGACCAGGTAGAGGAGCGCCTCAAGGAGCGACGTCTTGCCCTGGGCGTTGCCCCCGCGAATGACGTTGACCCCCGGGCCGGGACGGAACTCGGTCGGAGCGAGTCCGCGAAATCCGTTGCATGTCATGCTCATGAGGTGCATCGGCCTACGTCGCAGTCGGGTGGCGCCGGGGAATAGGCGGCTGAGGAAAACGCGGCGTCTGCACGGGCCGCAGCGGCCATTCTACCACCCCTTGCGGCGGGCGGCCAAGGCGGCCGAGAGCCGGCGGAGACGTCCGTACTGCCGCGACTGTCTTGGTCTGTGCGCGCGTCGGCGTCTTGAATTCCCCCGGGGCCTCCTCTAGACTTGGCGCTGACTTCCCCCCGCCCGGACAAGGAACCCGCTGCTGTGACGACAGGCAAGGCGAAACTGCTCGTATTGCGCTCCGGTCCCGCGCTGGAGAATGGCCGTCTGATGAATGAGATGCGGATGTTCGTCGAGGCGGGCCTGGACGCTTCCGTGTTCTCGTGGGACCGCGGCGGGACGTTTCCTGTGACGGTCGAGCGAGAGGGCTACGCGGTTCGTCACTGTCACGCGCGGGGCACGTACGGGGGCAAAGGGCTGCTGCTGCAGATCCCCGTGTGGTGGGTCCACGTGTTTCGCGAGCTGTTGCGCGAACGACCGGACTTCATCCACGCCGTCGACTTCGACACGGTGGTCCCCGCGTTGGCGTATCGCCTGCTGCGCCGGGTCCCTGTGGTGTTCGATGTCTACGACTTCTTCTCCGCGAAGAGCTACGGCATGCCGGGTCCGCTGAAGCCGATCGTGTCATCCGCGGAACGGTTCTGCGCGCGCCGATCGGACGGGGTGATCATCGTCGACGAGGCCCGGCGGTACCTGCTGGGGAAGCGCCTGCCGCGCCGCCTCGTCGTGGCGGAGAACTGCCCTTACGACATGGTCAACCCCGCGTGGCGCAAGCCGGAGGGCGGACCGTTCACGATCTTCTATGCAGGACTGATCGCGCGGTACCGCGGGATCAGCAAGCTCATTCGCGTGACGGAAGGGATCGAGGGCGTGCGCGTCCACATCGCGGGGATCATGAAGGATGCGCGCTATCGCGAAGCCTTCGAAAACGCGCCGCACGTGACGTATCTCGGGCCGCTCGACCGGGACGAGGTGATCCGGCGGACGTTCGAGGCGAACGCAGTGTACTCGTACTACGACCCGGCGCTGGAGATCAACCGGACGGCGAACTCGACGAAGATGTTCGAGGCGTTCATGTGCGGCACCCCCGTGCTGGTCAACTCCGAACCGCCGTCGTCGTCGGTGGTGGCCGAGACGGAAAGCGGGGCTTGCCTGCCATACGATGATGAGGACGCGTTGCGGGCGACGATCATCGCCTGGCGCGATCGCCCCGAAGAGGCGGCGCGGTTGGGCGAGAACGGCCGACGTCTGTTCAAGGAACGCTACGATTGGGCGCGGGTACTGGAGCGAATCCTGGAGCTCTACCGCGAAGTGGGAGCGCCGGTCTGATGAAGAACGTACTGCTTGTCATGGGCACCCGACCCGAAACGATCAAGCTCGCTCCCGTGTGCCATGCGCTTGCCGGCCATCCGCGGCTGCGGGCGCGGGTCGCGCTCACGGGACAGCACCGCGGCCTGCTCGACCAGATGACGGCGTTCTTCGGGATTGAGGCCGACCACGACCTGAACGTGATGACGCCCGGCCAGGACCTGTTCGAAGTCACGTCGCGCGTGCTGCTCGGGATGCGCGACGCGCTCAAGGCGCTCGCGCCGGACATCGTGCTGGTACAGGGCGACACGACGACCGTCATGGCGACCGCGCTGGCGGCGTTCTACCTGGATATCCCCGTGGGTCACGTCGAGGCCGGTCTGCGCACGTGGAACCTGCGCAACCCGTTTCCGGAAGAGCTGAACCGGTGGGTGGCGGATGCGGCGAGCACGCTGCACTTCGCGCCGACGGACGGCGCGCGGGAGGCGCTGCTGCGCAACGGCATCGCGCCGGGTCGGATCCACGTGACGGGCAACACGGTGACGGATGCGCTGCGGATCACGCTGGAGCGTTTGGGCGATGAGCCGTTCGCGGCGCTGGATCTGGCGTCGATGGGGCGCGTGGTGCTGCTGACCACGCATCGACGCGAGAGCTTCGGCGAGCCCATCCGGAACACCTTCCGGGCCGTGTCGCAGTTGATGCGGCGCTACCCCGACCTGCACGTGGTGTTTCCCGTGCATCCCAATCCCAACGTGCGTGAGGCGATGGACGCCTGTCTGCCGCCGTCCGACCGCACGCACTGCCTGCCGCCGCTCGACTATCCCGAGTTCGTGAAGGCGATGCGCGATTGCACCCTGGTGCTGACCGATTCGGGCGGCGTGCAAGAGGAGGCGCCGTCATTGGGCAAGCCCGTGCTGGTGTTGCGGGAGACGACGGAGCGTCCGGAAGGTGTGGAGAGCGGCACGGCGCGGCTCGTGGGCACGGACCCGGCGCGCATCGAGGCCGAAGCCGCGCGGCTGCTCGACGACCCCGCCGCCTATGCCGAGATGGCGCACGCCGTGAATCCGTACGGCGATGGGCACGCGGCGGAGCGCATCACGGCGATCGTCGACGACTACCTCGCGGGCGCGTAGGATCGGCCCGGAGTTCCGCCCGCTCGCGCGGGGTTTCCTTGTCTTCCCCGCTATCCCCTGCGTTGCCCGAAGAACGTCACGCCCACCGCGATGCAGGCGACGCAGCATGCGGCCGTGACGGCGAGGAGGATGCCGGGGCCGAGTCGGGCGCAGAGGGTGACGCGGATCGTTCCGCGAACTCGACCGTGTCCGTGTGCAGACGTTGCCTTTGAGTCGTCTACGGGCATCTGGTACGCTGCTGTCGGACGTTCGGTTGAGCGGTCCTGTGCGGGGGAGCTTCTCGTGTGGATCCAGTCGGGAGGTGCGCTGCCAAGTGTCTGCTGGCCATGATGAAAGGGATCGGCATGTCGCGACGCGCCTGCGGGAAGCCGTCGCGAGTTACTGGGCGTTGCGAGCTGGCCAGCAAGCGACACAATCGCAGGCGGGGCGAGGGGATCAGGGGCTGCGGGGAGCCGTTACTGGCGGCGCGCAGATGGATGGGGTTGTCAACATGCTCGGTGATCTCATCATCTCGACAGGCATTCCCGAGGAGTGTGTGTTCCGAAAGACCCGTGTCGAGCTGCCTGGTTTCTTCCGGCCGACGAAGGAATGGGACCTGGTGGTAGTACGCGATGGTCGGCTGCTTGCCGCAGTCGAAGCCAAGTCTCAAGCTGGTCCGTCCTTCGGCAACAACTTCAACAATCGAGCCGAGGAAGCCATCGGGAGTGCTCAGGACCTGTGGACCGCATACCGGGAGGGTGCGTTTCCGGACAGTCCCCAGCCGTTCCTTGGCTACTTCCTCATGCTGGAGGAGTGTCCAGCGTCGACTCGGTCCGTCAGCGTACGCGAGCCGCACTTCCCGGTTTTCCCCGAATTCGTGGGCGCCTCGTACAAGCAGCGCTACGAGCTCCTGTGCCGCAAGCTCGTGCTCGAACGGCACTACACCGCCGCAGCGCTTGTGACCTCGAACTCAGAGGGAGGACGGGACGGAGAGTACACCACGCCCGCCAAGGATCTGTCGGTGGAGCGGTTCGCGCGGGTTCTGGTCGGGCATCTTGCAATGGCGAAGTGAGGACATGGAGACGACTACCCATAGGCTTATCCAGGGTGACGCGCGTGACCTGTCGTTCATCGCTGACGAGTCTGTTCACTTGATCGTTACGTCCCCGCCGTACTGGAACCTCAAGAAGTACAACGACGCCCCCGGCCAGCTGGGTCACATCGAGGATTACGAGTCCTTCCTCTCTGAGCTGGAGAAGGTCTGGAGGCACTGTCTGCGTGTGCTCGTACCGGGAGGGCGGCTTGTCTGTGTCGTTGGCGATGTCTGCGTGGCTCGGAAGGCCTTCGGTCGACATCTGGTCTTCCCTCTCCATGCGGACATATGCGTCATCTGTCGGCGCCTCGGGTTCGACAACCTGAACCCCATAATCTGGCACAAGATCGCCAACGCTTCATATGAAGTGGAGAACGGGTCCAGGTTTCTCGGAAAGCCATACGAGCCGAACGCCATCATCAAGAACGACATCGAGTTCATCCTGATGCAGAGGAAGCCCGGAGGTTACCGCCGCCCGACCGAGTCCCAGCGCGAGGCGAGCAGGATTCCCAAAGCCGAGTTCGACAGCTGGTTCAGGCAAGTGTGGAGCATTACCGGCGCATCCACCAAGGAGCACCCTGCTCCCTATCCGTTCGAGCTTGCGAACAGGCTTGTGCGAATGTTCTCCTTCCGCGGCGACACTGTCTTGGATCCGTTCTGCGGGACCGGTACCACTCTGGTGGCCGCGATGCGATCCGGTCGAAACAGCGTTGGCGTCGAGATCGATCGAGCCTACTGCCGACTTGCCGCCCGCAATATGAAGGCAGAGGAGCTGGATCTCTTCACGAGCTCGAAGCTCTCCTTTGGAGTCGCTGATTCGCAACGCCCGGACTTGGTGCGGGACGATCCAGAGCTCTATAGTGCGCGCCCCACTCGCCGGCGGATTGGCTGACGGCGACGCTGTCGCGGAGATCGGGCCCGCTATCCCCTGCGTTGCCCGAAGAACGTCACGCCCAGCGCGATGCAGGCGACGCAGCATGCGGCCGTGACGGCGAGGAGGATGCCGGGGCCGAGTCGGGAGCAGAGGGGCAGGGCGAGCGCGGTGAGCAGGCCGCCGCCGAGGAGGGGTTCGTAGGGCAGTTGCTTGTAGCCGAAGCTCTCGAGCGCGCCGCTGCGGTTGTCCGGGTCGGCGATGCGCATGAGGAGCAGACCGCTGACGGCCATGCCGGTTCCCTGGCCGAAGTCGCCGATGGACTTCTCGAACCAGCGGTTGGGGATCATGCGGGGGGCGAGCGCCCAGAAGCAGAACACCGACCACGCGATGCCGGCGACGGCGAGGATGGCGAAGGGCGCCCAGTTGCGCCCGATACTGGACAGCGACAACGTGGCCATCGCGGAGACGATGATGAAGTCGAGCGCGGTTCCGCTGATGCGGTTGATCAGGTCGCGGCTGACCCACGCCTGCACGCCGACGGCCTTGAGGACGACCTGCAGGATCGCGCCGCCGATCATCGCCATGGGGAAGAGCGGCACGTAGGCCACCAGATCGCCCGTCACCGCCGCCCATGTATGTTGTTCGATCAGTTGCAGGGCCTTCAGGAGCAGATACCCGATGCCGATGGCGGCGGCGATGAGCCCGAGGTGCAGCGACAGCGGATCGGCGGTGGTCTTCGGCGCGACGGGTTCGGGGTTCTCGTTGTCCTGAATCGCGGACAGCTCGAAGCCCTCGTCGCCTTCGGGCTCTTCTTCGCGCGCGATCGTGATGCGGTCGCTGCGAACGGCGTGGTTGACGAACGCAGTGCCCAGGACGACGCCGGCGATTAGCCCGATCGTGGCAAGTCCGAGCGCGAGGTCCTGCCCTTCTTCGAACCCCAGCTCGGCGAAGGTGGGGGCGAGTCCCGCGGCGGTGCCGTGTCCGCCGGACAGCGAGATCTCGAGCAGCACGCCGGTCAGCGGGTTCGCGTCGAACAGCGGAACGAGCAGCAGCATGGCGACCGCCAGCCCGACGGCATATTGCCCGAAAGAGATGGTGAACCCCATCAGCACCTGCGGACCGCCGGACTCCCATGCGGCCCGAAGGCTCGGCATGGGCTTGCCGATGAACAGCCCGGCGAACACCACGCTGATCAGCAGTTTCGGCATCTGCGACCAGGCTTCGTACACCGCCTCGGGGAACACGCCGTGGTCGAGCAGGGCGCCTTCCGCGAAGAAGCGGCCGAGCGCCTGCGGGCCGAGCAGCAGCCCCAGGATCCCCGCGATGATCGCGGTCGGCAGGTAGAGCGCGTCGAACAGGCGCACCACGCGACGGACGCCTTTGCCGGCGATGAGCAGCAGGGGGATCAGCATGCACGCCGTTCCCACGGTGGCCATGAACTCCGCCATCTTTCCCTCCTTGGCTGTACGCGTCGGCAGCGTTTTCATCCTACCGGCCAGGGAGGAAGCGGTCAATTCCGCGGAGATCGGGGCGCCGCGGCGCGGTGCATCGGTTCTCGCGGCTTGATGCGCCGCGGCGGGGCGGATATGCTGCGGGGCGTTGTCAACCGGACGTTGCTTGTCCCAGGAGGTTGCGAAGCATGTGGATATCGGCGGTGGTGTTGTGTGCGCTTGGACAGGCGCTGGCGGGCGGCGAGGTCGTCGCGGAGTGGCGGTTCGATGCGCCGGAGATCCTGGAGACGTGGGTTCCGAACGCGCATATGTCGGACGTGGCGGTGGCGGACGGCGCCGTTGAGGGCGTCTGCTCGGACTGGGACCCGTTCTTCACCAATCGGAGCATGGAGATCGCCGCCGGGCCGCATCAGTATGTGATCGTTCGCATGCAGAGCGATGCGCCCGGCCGGGGCGAGCTGTTCTGGTCGGGAACCATGGAAGGGGAATACGGCGGCCTGTCGGCGGACAAGGCGGCGCAGTTCACGGTCCGTGGGGGCCAGGAATGGCAAGACGTCGTGATCGCGCCCGGATGGCACGCGGAAGGGACCGTGCGTCAGATGCGGCTGGACCTGTGGCAGGGCATCCGGTTCCGTATAGAGTCGATTCGCGTGGTGGACGCCTCGGCAGGGCGCGAGCCGCAGCGCGAGGTTGCGAAGTGGTCGATCGGCGAGGAGGGCGACCTCCGGCCGCTGGCCGCGGGATCGCACCTGTTCGTCGGGCCGCCGACGGCGCTGGACCCCGACGACATCGCGTGGGCGGGCGTCCGCGCCACGGCGACGGAGCAGGGCGTGATGACCTTGCTCTGGCAGACGGATGCGCGTCCCGGACTGCAGGAGCACAACGTGACGCTGCGGGGCGACGGAACGTCGCGGGTGTACAACATCGAGGTGCAGGGGCTGCCCGGTTGGAGCGGGACGATCCTGGGGCTGGCGCTGCGCACCCCGGACGACGGTTCGGTGACGGCCGAGTCGCTGGAACTGGGGGCCGAGCCGTTCGGGCTGCCGGAGATCGAGGTGACGCGGTTCGGGTTTGAGAATGCGCCGAACCGGGCCGGGCTGCCGTGCAATGTACACATGCGGCTCACGAACACCTCCGGCGGCATCGCCAACGTGTCCGGCGTGACGTTGGAGGCGCCCGAAGGGCTCCGGATCGGCCGGGCGCCCGAGGCGGATCCGGCGGAAGGCCTGGGGTTCGGCGAGCATCTCGACCTCATCTGGGGGGTCACGGCCGAGGCGCCGGGCGACTACGATGTGACGGGCGTTTTCCTGTTCGGTCAGGCGCGGGTCTCCGTGCCGATCACGCTGACGTTCACCGCGCTGCCGGCGGGGGCGGGTGCCGCGGACTACGTGCCGGAGCCGCGCCCGATCGAGACGGATATCGACGTATGCGCCTATTACTTCCCCGGGTGGAACGCCGACGTCAAGTGGGACTGCATCCGCCGTGTGGCGCCGGTGCGCAAGCCGGTGCTGGGCTACTACGACGAGGGCGATCCCGAGGTCGTCGACTGGCAGATCAAGTGGGCCGTGGAGAACGGCATCACGTGCTTCCTGGTCGACTGGTACTGGTCCGACGGCGCGCAGATGCTCACGCACTGGTTCGAGGCCTACCGCAAGGCGCGGTACCGCGACCACCTTGAGGTGGCGATCATGTGGGCGAACCACAACGCGCCCGGCTCGCACTCGGTCGAGGACTGGCGCAAAGTGAACCGCGAGTGGATCGATCGCTACTTCAACCTGCCTGGGTACTACCGCATTGACGGCAAGCCGGCCGTGTTCATCTGGGATCCGGAGGGCATTCGAAACGACGTGGGCGGCGAGGAAGTCGTGCGCACGATGCTGGCGGAGTCGCAGCAGATGGCGCGCGAAGCCGGGTACGAAGGCGTTACGTTCGTCGCGATGCGCAACGACTTCGGCAAGCAGCGACTGGAGACGCTTCTGCGCGAGGGCTATCAGGGCATCACCACCTACCACGAGTGGGGCGTGCCGGAGGTCGTAGCGGGGACGCCGAACCGCCAGACCTATGAGAGCGTCGTCGCCACCTCCCCAGACGCCTGGCGCGACAAGCAGGCCTCGAATGAGAAACTGGTCTACTACCCCGTGGTGGACACGGGCTGGGACGCGCGGCCCTGGCACGGCGACCGGTCGTATGTGATCACCGGGCGCACGCCGGCGTTGTTCGAGGACCTCCTGGCCGAGGCGAAGGCCTACTGCGAAGAACGGGAGCTGCCGTTCGTGGTGCTGGGCCCGCTGAACGAATGGGGCGAGGGCAGCTACATCGAGCCGGCCGTTGAGTATGGCTTCGAGATGTACGAGGCCATCCGTCGGGTGTTCGGAAAGGGCGACCCCGCGAGCTGGCCGGAGAACATCGCACCGTGCGATGTGGGTCTGGGCCCCTACGCATTCGCCCCGATGCCGCTCATCACCGAATGGACCTTCGATGGCGACGACCACAACTGGCAGGCGGCCATGAACGTGGCGGACGTTCGCGCGGAGGACGGCGCCTTGCGGCTGCGGTCCACGGCGGGCGACCCGGCGCTGATGGTGATGCTGAACGATGTCGCCGCGAAGGACTACGTCGCGATCGAGGTGACGATGACGTTGACGCACCCGACAACGACGGCGTCCGAGTCGCAGTTGTTCTGGTCGTTCAACGGGTTCCCGGTCTCCGAGGCGACGAGTGCACGGAACCCGGTGCAGTTGGACGGCGTTTCGCATGTGTATCGGTACGAGGTGAGCGAGAACCCGCGGTGGCGGGGACGGATCGCCAGCCTGCGCTTCGACCCGTGCGACGTCGCCGGCGCGCAGATCGCCATCGAGCATGTGCGCCTTGTGCCCGCCGACGAGGCGCCGTGACCACGTGCATACCGATGTAGTAAAGGGGGAACCCGCGGCGCGGGGTCTGCGCCTTGATTGCCGACCCGCGACAGGCTAGACTCCCGCGCCGTGCGTAACCCCCATTTCAGAATCTGTATGGCCGCGTTCGTGCTCGACCTCGCCGCGATGGTCGGGGCGGTTTCTCTGCCGTTCGTCGTGTTCAACCAGCTCGGCGGGGCGGAGCGCATGTCCGGCACGCTGGCCGGCATGCAGTCGTTGGGATACGCGCTCGTGTGCGTCATCTCGTCGCGCTACGTGTCGCGCGCGAAGAACGGCATCCGCATCGCCATGGTCGGCGTGGCGATCTGCATGAGCCTCTACGTGTTCGTGCCGTTCGCGCGCAACGTGTACCTGTGCGGGGCGCTCGCGGTCATGGCGCTGTCGTCGCTGGCGCTGGTCTGGCCGGCGCTGCACTCGTGGGTCGGGGGCGAACCGGATGCGCGGTTGCGGTCCCGGCGCATGGGATCGTTCAACATCTCGTGGAGCTCGGGGTTCATCGTCGGTCCGCTCTTCGCGGGTCCGCTGTACGACTTCGACTACCGCGCGCCGTTCCTCTTCATGTTTGTCTTGGGCGTCATCACGTTCCTGCTTCTGTGGTCGCTGCCGCACGAGAAGCAACACTTCGCCGTGCAGACGGAAGAGGCGAACCGCGCGCGAACGGCGGACGCGCGTCGATCGGAAACGATGCTCTATGCGGCCTGGTGCGCGACGATCGTGGCCAACTTCCTGGTCGCCGCGACGCGGTCGGTCTACCCGAAGCGCATCCAGGACCTCGTCGTCTCGGGCGAGCTTCGGCTGCTGTTCGAGTCGACCCCCGCGGCGTTCCTTACGACCAATGAGGCGACCAAGTACTCCTGGCTGGCCGCGACGCTCTCGCTCAGCACGGCCGCCACGTTCGTCATTCTGGGGCGTACGTCGTTCTGGCAACACCGCATCCGCTACGTCGTCGGGCTGCAGATCCTGAGCGCGGCCGCCTTCTGGGCGCTCGTTCAGACCCGGAGCCTGGTCATCATGGGGGTGTGCTTCGCGGCGGTGGGCCTGCTCCCGGGCATGGCGTTCTTCTCGAGCACCTACTACAGCCTGTCCAACGGCGAACACAAGCACCGGCGCGCGACGTTGAACGAGGCGTGCGTGGGGATTGGCGGTTTCTCAGGCAGCATGGCGTTCGGTCACCTGGCGCGGATCTACGGCATCGGCATGCCGTTCGCCTACACGCCCTGGTTCATCGCCGCGGCGATCGCCGCCCAGTTCGGGCTGGTCGCATACGGTCGGCGCAAGGCCGAGCGAACTCCCCAGTAGATCGCGAGCGACCGGGGCTCAGTCTTCGTCTGGTCCCGTGGTCTCCTCGGGCGACCACGGTTCGATCGCCAGGATGCCGTCGCGCTCGATGAACCGGAACAGACGCGGGCGTTCGGCGGCGCCGCCGTTGGGCTGGTGCAGCGTCAGGATGCGCTCGCCGTCCGGTCCGGTGAAGACCATCGCGTGGCCCCCGTCGTCGCGATAGAGCGGCTCCACCGCCTGTTCCCACGGTCCCGCGAGCGCGCCGGACCGGCTCACCGCGTAGGCCTGCGCGTAGCCGCCGTCGCTGAACGAGGCCCACAGCATGAACAGCTCGCCGTGTTGGCCGCTGATCATGAACGGACCGTCCGTGATGTAGTTCCCCGAGTCTTCGTCGCCGAGCGCGCGGATCCACGGCGCCTCGGACGCCCGAAACAGCAGTTGCGGCGGCCCGTCGGCGCTGCGCAGGTCCTCGGTCAGCGGGATCGCGCACATCTCGCCGTCTTGCACCTGCACCCACTCGTGGCAGAAGACCATCCAGGGTCGGCCGTCATCGTCCACATACAACGTGCCGTCGAGGCATTCCCAGTCGCGCGGCGTGACGGGGCCGTCGCTGTGGGGCGCGTAGGGCCCCGCCGGATGGTCGGCGACGAGGATCTGCGTGCCGCGCCGCGCATCCTCCGACTTCAGCGACCCGAACAGGTAGTATCGACCGCGATAGGCGTGGACCTCGGGGGCCCAGTAGTCGCGGTCGGCCCAGAACCCTTCCGGACGGCGGAACGCCGCTTCCGGACCCTCCCAGCGCACGAGATCGCGGCTGCGGTACACCATGAAGCCAATCCCCTCGCCCAGGCTCCAGCCCGTGCCGAACAGGTAGTACGCGCCGTCGGCCTCATGGCGCAGGATGAACGGGTCGCGCAGATGGATGTCGGTCAGCGCGAGCGTCGGCCCGGCCTGACAGGCCAGCCCAAGCAGCAGTGTGGTCACCATGGTCCGTCTCGCTCCGTTCTATTCGCCGCGCCTCGCGTCAGTTCGTGTAGGGCACCGTCCCCGTTTTGTCCAGCGGATAGCCCCACTGCTCGATGTATGCGGAACCCGGCAGGAACGCGTCGTCCATCTCTTCGAGCTTGCGCTTGAGCAGCCGCTCCAACCGGTCCTGCACCCGTGCGTACTCGTCGACCCGGCACAGGTTGGTGAGCTGATACGGGTCGCGTTCGTTGTCGTAGAGCAGCCACGGGCCATCGAGATCGCGCGCGTAGGTGTAGCGCGCCGTGCGCACGCCGCGGTACTCCTTGCCTTCGCCTGTGCGGGCGAACTCGCCGAACGGCGCGTAGCACGCCACGAGCCCGCAGTCGTCCTCGGGCGGCGGTGCGCCCTCGAGGCAGGCGGTGACGTCTTTGCCCTCTACGGTGTCCGGTATGGAGACGTCGCAGAGCGACAGGAGCGTCGGCATGATGTCCGGCGCGTCGATGAACTTGCTGCACGTGCGCGGCGCGCGGCCGAACCGTTCCGGATAGCGCAGAAGGAACGGCACGCGCATGGATTCGTCCCACGGCTTCTGTTTGCGCCACATCGCGTGGGACCCGAGCATCTCGCCATGGTCCGACGTGAATACCAGCACCGTGTTGTCATCGAGGCCCGTGTCCGCGAGCGTCTTCACCAGATCGCCGATGCAGTCGTCCAGGGCGGTGATGTGCGCGCAGTATCCCGACAGCTCGTCGAGCGCCTGCTCGCGAACCGTGTCGGGTACGTTCGGGCGCAGCTCGAGGCGGTCCTCCTCCAGCATCGTCCGGTAGATCGCCTCATACCGCTCCGGGGCAGTGTGGAACGGGTTGTGAGGCGGTCCCCAGGAGAGGACCAGGAGAAACGGCTTGTCGGCGTCGTGTTCGCGGATGTAGCGCTCGGCTTCGCGCGTCTGCGCGATCGCGTCATAGCCATCCCAAGTCAGGCGTTCCGGCGTGTCGCCGTAGTAGTGCGAGTTGTTGTAGTCGTGGGTGCATTCGAGCACCTTCCAGAAGTCGAACCCCTGCCGCGCCTCGCGGGGGATGAACGCGGAGCGGCCGCGTCCGTCCAGGTGCCACTTGCCGATGTACGCCGTGTCGTAGCCGCCGTCGGCGAACGCTTCCGCGATGGAGACCGCCTCGGCGCTGAGGTGCACGTCGTTCATGAAGACGCCGTGGGAGAGGGGGTAGCGGCCGGTGATCAGGCTGGCGCGGTAGGGCGAGCATACCGGGCAGCTCGATATCGCGTTCTCGAGGTTGATGCTCTCGCCCGCCAGTGCGTCCAGATGCGGGGTCTGTACGTTCGGATCGCCGTTGTAGCCCGTGGATTGCGCCCGCCATTGGTCGGCGAATACAAAGATGACGTTCGGCTTGCTGCTCAATTCGCTCATGCCTCCGATCTCGGTTCGGCCCCGCGGTCACCCTCCCGGCGGGAAGACGTACAGCATCAGGTAGATCACAACGCCCGTGACGGACACGTACAGCCAGAGGGGCCACACCCAGCGCACGATCCGCACATGGGTCGCCGTCCGGCCTTTGAGGGCATAGTAGACGGCGGCCAGGATGAACGGCAAGATGACGGCCGCGAGAATGGAGTGGGGGATCAGGATCGCGAGGTAGACCGCCTTGAGGAGGCCCGTGGCCGGATACACGGTCAGTTCGCCCTGGATGTAGCGATTCGCGAGGTACAAGACGAGGAACAGCGCCGAAACGCCGAGCGCCGAGAGCATCAGCTTGCGGTGGCGCGGGACGTCGCCCTGTTTCACCGCGACCCGTCCGAGAACCAGCAACACCGCCGCCATGGTGTTCAGCAGCGCGTTGATTGTGGCCAGATGCATCCGCGATGATCCTCCTTCTCTTGCGAACTGGAACGGGCTAGTCTACTACACTTCGCCCGGGGCGCCGGAACTGAGCGAATCTTGGGTTTTCCGGCGTCTGGATCGTGTAAAATGAATGCGTACGATAACCTTGGAGGTGATGAGATGAAACGTCGGATTCTGTCTGCAGTCTTGTCGGTAGCGCTGTTGGTCGCGGTTGCGGCGGCTGCGTCGGGGTGCCATACCCTGCGGGGCGTCGGTAGAGACGTCGAGTCGGGGGGCGAGGCCATTCAGGATGCGGTGGACCGCTAGCCGCGACTGCTCATGGGGCTCTCCGACGGGGAGCCCCATTCAGCATACCCCAGCCGCCGTCTATTCAGCCGCATCCTCCGCGTCCGCTGCAGTTTCCGCGTTTGCGTCGGCCGCTGCCTGTTCCTCCAAGGCGGTGATGGCCGTATCCACGGCGAGCTGAAGGGGATCCGTGAGCGTGCCGCTCGCCGCCAAGGCGTGCAACGCGTCAAGGTGCGCCGGATCGCCGCTCCGACCTACGGCCAGAATGGCCGCCCTGCGCGTGGACTCGGAGAGATCGACATCGGACATCGCCTCCACCAGCGGGGTCATGTCCTCCAACGGCGGACCTTCCAGCAGCGTCTGCACGGCCCAGTCGCGGCCCTGGATCGGCGTATCGGGCGCGTGCAGCAGTTCGAGGACCGCTTCCACGCCCTCGGATTCGCCCGCTTGCACCAATCCCGAGAAACATGCCAGCCGCACGCGCATGTCGGGGTCATCGCGGTGCGTGCGGAAGAGATCGACGAACCGCGCGGGCTGCCCGTCCGCGAGAAGTTGAAGGACGATCGCGCGCGTGACGGGGTCATGATCCGGCGCGGCGAGCGGGGTCAGGCGGTTAGTAATCAGCGAGCCGTCCTCGTCATACGGCAACGCCACGCCGAGGCTGTTCGATGCGGCGATCCGGGCGTATATGTCCGAGTCCGGGTCCTCGAGCACTTCGATCATGGGCGAGAAGTCGCTGTAGCCGAGCTGCATCAGCTCCATGATGATGTGCCCGTAGCGCTCGTTATCGAGGTTCGCTTCCGCATCCGCGATCAGTTCCCGCCATTCCGCGACCAGCGCGTCGATCCGCGCCTGCGTCTCCGAGTCGAACTCGTCGTCGTTTCCGCCGCAGCCGATCAGCGCGACTGCCAGCAACGCGCAGAGCGCAAGCCGGATCGTGATGGCCCGAAGGATAGGGAAACCAGAGGCGAATGCGTGTAGTTGGGCGGCCAGGGTGTTCATGGGTGCAAGTCCTCCCCCCGCGTTTTTCGGGTGCGCGGCATTGCGTAAGAATAGCCGAAGGGTCCGGTTGACACAACAGCAGGAGATGTCGACCGCGTGCGCGCGTTGGCGTTCGGGTGCGCGTCGGGCGGGTAGACACGGGCGCGAGGTTGCGCCATAATGGCCTCGGCTAGTTCAGTCAGGACGGGAGGTCGTACGCGTCGGCCGCGAGGCGGTTCGGCGGGTGCGGACGCCGTAGTACGGGTTTCATCACGGGGAGGATGAGAGCATGCCAAAGATCGCCATGATCGGCGCGGGCAGCGTCGTGTTCGCGAAGACGTTGTTCCAGGATATCGTCGCGACGCCCGCGCTTGCGAAGAGCGAGCTCCGGTTCATGAGTCGCACGATGCCGAAGCTGGAGCGGCTGAAGCGCTACGCGGACGCGGTCATCGCGGAGAACGGGCTGGAGGCGACGACGCACATCACCACGGATCGGGAAGAGGCGCTGCGCGACGCGGACTACGTGATCGTGATGCTCCAGGTGGGCGGCGTGGACGCGTTCCAGCTCGACTATGAGATCCCGATGAAGCACGGGGTGGACCAGTGCATCGGCGACACATTGGGGCCGGGCGGCGTGTTTCGCACGCTCCGGACGGCGCCGGTGATGGTTGAGATCGCGAAGGATATGCAGCGGCTGTGTCCGAACGCGTATCTGCTGAACTACGTGAACCCCATGGCCACCGTGTGCTGGGCGCTGGGCACGGTTCCCGGAACGAAGTTCGTCGGCCTGTGCCATGGCGTGCAGACGACGCTGGACCTGATCTCCGGCTACGTGGGCGTGCCCAAGGACGAGATCGACTATCTCGTGGGCGGCATCAACCACATGGCCTGGTTCCTGCGCATCGAGCATCAGGGCCGCGACCTCTACCCGCAGTTCAAAGCGGTCTGCGAACGTCCGGAGTACTACATCAACGAGAAGGTCCGGATCGAAGTGATGCGTCACTTCGGCTACTTCATGACGGAGAGCACTGGGCATCTCTCCGAGTACCTCCCCTGGTTCCGGAGCAGCAAGGAGGCGTTGGCGCGGTATTGCGACGAGCCCTCGTTCGGCGGCGAGACCGGCGCGTACTACAAGTGGTGCCGGCTCGTCGCCGACCAGTTGAACAACAAGGATATCCTGGCGGACGAGCCGACGAAACTGCAGCCGCGGAGCGTGGAGTACTGCTCGTACATCCTCGAGGCGTTGGAGACGGGCAAACCGTTCAAACTGCAGGGGAACGTGCGCAACGACGGCTACGTCACAAACCTGCCGAACGGCTGTTGCGTGGAAGTGCCGGTGTTCGTGGACCGGATGGGACTGCACCCGACGGTGGTCGGGGCGTTGCCGTCGCAGTGTGCGGCGCTGAATCTGACGAATGTGAATGTGCAAAGCCTGGCCGTGGAAGCGGCGCTTACCGGCGACACGGAACTGGTCGCGGCGGCGTGCGCGCTCGACCCGCTCACGTCCGCGACCCTGACGCTGAAGCAGGCGCGGGAGATGGCGGCCGAGATGCTCGAGGCGGAGCGGCAGTGGCTGCCCCAGTTCGAGGGACGTAGCATCGCGCCGCGGCCGTACATCGACACGCCTCCGGGCACGAAGCATGCGCCTGTGCCGCTGGATCCGGCGTTGGCGGTGGCGCGGCGCTTCGGCGAGTTGGCAGAGAAGGCGGGATGACTGGATCGGCTTCGGCGACGACGTTGGCGAAGCGGACGCCCGGCGCGAACGACCGGATACGGATGGGCCTGATCGGCCTGAACGGGCAGGGACATGTCCACCTGCGCGAGTGTTTGGCCGAACGGGACATCGAGGTGACGGCGCTGTGCGATGTCGACGCGCGCGTGCTGAGTCAGCGCGCGATGGAAGTACGACGACGGAGAGGGCGGCGCGTGTCGCAATACGGCGATGTGCGCGATCTGTTGGCGGACGCGCGGATCGATGCCGTGGCGATCGCGACGCCGAACCACTGGCACGCGCTCGCGGCGATCTGGGCCTGCGAAGCCGGAAAGGACGTGTTCGTGGAGAAGCCCCTCTCGCACAATGTGCAGGAGGGGCGTTGTCTTGCGGACGCGGCGGCGCGGACGGGTCGAGTCGTGGTGCACGGCACGCAGTCGCGCTGGGATCCGGTCTGGCGGCGCGACATCCGCCTGCTGCACGAGGGGTTCATCGGGCCGATCCACCAGGCGCGGGGCATCTGCTTCAAGACGGGACGGCGCGCCTCGATCGGCCATGCGCCGCCGACGGATCCGCCGCGGCGGCTGAACTGGTCGCTGTGGCAGGGGCCCGCGCCGGAAGCGCCGTACTGCGACAACTATGTCCACTATAACTGGCACTGGTTCTGGCGATACGGCAACGGCGAGATCGGCAACCAGGGCGTGCACCAGATGGACTTGGCGGTGTGGGGCTTGGGCGTCGGCATGCCGGTGCAGGTGCACAGCACGGGCGGAC
The DNA here is from genome assembly GCA_002422525.1 of Candidatus Hydrogenedentes bacterium UBA6118. Taxonomy (GTDB): domain Bacteria; phylum Hydrogenedentota; class Hydrogenedentia; order Hydrogenedentales; family SLHB01; genus UBA6118. The sequence goes on along the minus strand of DIWA01000028.1, from coordinate 43,832 downwards.
GGTATGCCTGGGACGACCAGGGCGAGACGCCCAATACGCAAGTGACGCATTTCACCTACGCTGACGGCAGAACGCTCGTGTTCGAGGTGCGGAACTTGGGCTCGTTTCCCGAGGCAGGGAATGACGTCGGGAACGCCTTCTTTGGTACGGAGGGGTACTACGTACGCGGCAAGGGGTTCCACGACTACGCGAATGCGCCGATCCCTGTGGAGGAGCCGCCGGGTCCCGAACAGACCCGGTTCGGCATGTTCGTCGCGGCGGTGCGTGACCGAACGCCGGAGTCGAATCCGGCGCCGCCCGATGCGGGACATGTGTCGGCGGCGCACTGCCACCTGGCGAACATCGCCCAGCGCGTCGGGCGGTCGCTGGACTTTGATCCAGCGACGGAGCGGTTCGTGAACGCGCCGGACGCGGACCTGTTGCTGACGCGAACGTATCGCGAAGGATTCGAGGTCCGGGAGGCGTGAGAAGGACGAAAGCGCCGCCGCGGGGCGGCGGTTCGGACTGAGGAAGGCGAAAACGCGAGGCCGCGATGCTGCGGGTCTTGCAGACGAAGAGGAGGAACGCAATGTCAGTGACACGCAGGCAGTTTCTCGGGGCCTCGGCGGCGGCGATGGTCGCGGCGGGCACAATGGGCGCGCGCCGTGCGCACGGCGCCAACGACCGTATCCGCGTCGCCGTGATCGGGCTGAACGGTCGGGGCGGCAGTCACCTGGGCGAGTTTCTCGACCGCTCGGACGAGGTGGACGTCGTCGCGTTGTGCGACGTCGACTCCGATGTGCTCGCGCGGCGCGTCGCGCAGGCCAAGGAGAAGTCCGGCAAGGAGCCGAAAGCCTACAGCGATATGCGCCAGTTGTTCGAGGACGGCGGCGTGGACGCGGTGACGATCGCGACGCCGAACCATTGGCACTCGCTGGCGACGATCTGGGCATGCCAGGCGGGGATGGATGTCTACGTCGAGAAGCCGCTTTCGCACAACATCTACGAGGGCCGGCAGCTCGTCGCGGCGGCGGCGAAACACGGCCGAATCGTGCAGCATGGGACGCAGAACCGCTCGAACCCGACCTTGATGCGCGACTTGCGCCTGATCCACGAAGGGTTTATCGGCGACATCGTGCATTCCCGCGGCTATGTGTACAAGACCGGCAACCGCGCGTCGATCGGACACGGTTCCCCGGCGGAGCCGCCGGCCAACCTGAACTGGAGTCTGTGGCAGGGTCCGGCGCAGGAGAAGCCTTATCTTGCGCGGGAAGACGGCTCCGGGCTGCAGGTGCACTATAACTGGCACTGGTTCTGGGACTATGGCAACGGCGAGATCGGCAACCAGGGCGTGCATGAGATGGACCTGGCCGTTTGGGGCCACAACCGGGGGCTGCCAGTGAAGGTGTACAGCACAGGCGGTCGGTATGGCTGGGACGACCAGGGCGAGACGCCGAACACCCAGGCCACGTCGTTCACCTACGCCGACGGGACGATCGTGACGTTCGAAGTGCGCAACATGGGTTCGTTCCACGAAGGCGGCGGCGGCAGTTGCGGCAACAGCTACTTCGGCACGAAGGGCTACTACGTGCGCGACGCCGGGTTCTTCGGCTACGACAACAAGCCGATCGAGGTCGACGAGCCGTTGCCGGAGTCGTTGGGCGCGTTCGGCACGTTCCTGAAGGCCGTGCGGTCGCGCAAGCAGGAGGATGTGAGCGCGCCGGTCGAGGCGGGCCACCTGGCTTGCGTGCATATCCATATGGGGAACGCCGCCTACCGGCTGGGGCGTCAGCTTGTGTTCGATCCGGAGACGGAACGGTTCGTGGGCGACGACGAGGCGAACGCGCTCGCGTCGCGGCCGTACCGAGAGGGATTCGAGGTGCCGCGGATCGCGTAGCGCGCGGTACATGTGAGAACGATGACGGAGGGGTCGGCTCGGCTGGCCCCTCCGTCTTTCTTGGCTACGTGCGTGTCCGCAGCGGACGGGACGTCCGCGCTCCCGGGGCGAGGCTAGAGCAGGCGCTGGTAGAGCGCCTCGTACTGGTCGACGATCGCTTCGCGGGGGAACAGGCGCAGGGCCCGCTCGCGTCCGCGACGGCCCATTTCCGCGGCCTTGTCCGGGTGCGTCAGGAGATCGATCGCGTGGCGGGCCATGGCCTCGATATCGCCCACCTCGCAGAGGTAGCCCGTCACGCCGTCCTCGACGACCTCGCAGACGCCGCCGCTGTTCGTCGTGACGACGGGAACCTGGCAGGCCATCGCTTCGAGCGGCACGAGGCCGAAAGACTCGTGTTCGCTGGGTTGGATGACGAGGTCCGCGACGGCGAGGATGGACTCGACGCTTTCGTAGGTGCCGAGGTACTGGATCCGGTCGGCGATGCCGAGCTGACGCGCGACGCCGACCGCGGAGATGCGCTCGGGCCCGTCGCCGACCATGACCAGACGCGCGGGAACCTGTTCGAGGATGCGCTTGAATACGCGGATCACGTCGGTGACGCGCTTGACGGGCCGCATGTTCGAGATGTGCATGACGATCTTCTCGTCGTCGGCCGCGAGGCAGCGCCGTTCGTCGATGCGTTTGCCCATGCGATCCTCGTTGAGGAAGTTGTAGATCGTCTCGACGGGCCGGTCGAGCTCGAACGTCCGCATCGTCTCGTCGCGCAGCCAGTTCGACACGGCCGTGACGGCCTGACACTGCTGCATGGCATGGCGGGTGATGCGGAAGAACGAGGGGTCGCTCCCGACCAGCGTGATGTCGGTTCCGTGCAGGGTGGTGACGAGCTTGAACCGCCGCTCGGGGGGCAGCATGTCGCGGGCGAGCAGCGCGCACACGGCGTAGGGCACGGCGTAGTGGGCGTGCCAAATCTCGACGCCGCATTCCTCAGCGACCTCGCTGATCTTGCAGGCGAGCGAGAGGGTGTACGGCTGCGCCTGGAACACGGGGTACGACGTTTGCTCGACGTGATGGCTGACGATGTTGGTGTGATAGTCGCGCAGGCGGAAGAGCGGCTCGTAGGTGACGAAATGCACCTGGTGGCCGCGTTGCGCGAGCGCGATGCCCAGCTCCGTGGCGAGAATGCCGCTCCCGCCCGCGGACGGATGACAGGTGATGCCGATGATCATGGCGTTCGCTCCAGTCCGGGCGGAAGGTCGACGCTGATCGGGCCGTCGACGTACAGCGCCTCGCCGTAGGCCGCGCCGATGCGGTTGCCGAACCACGCCGCGCGGGTGCGGATGGATTCGAGGAACTCACGGGTGGCGATAAACGTCTCGGGGCCGTCGTACTCGGGGTTGTGAAACTGCGACCGGAAACACCGCAACGCGGCCATCTTCGCTTCGAAGTGCTTGTCCACGTTGACAATCATCTGCGGCATGGCGTCCTCGCCGTACACGCGGTAGAAGTAGATCCGCTCGGGGCGGTGCGGCGGCGCGTCGGTCTCGATGCGGATGAGCCCTGCGAAGTAGGCGGCGTCGCGCACGAGCCGATGCGCCGCGTGGTGGTCCGGGTGACGATCGTCTGACATGGGAAGGAAGAGCACGCGCGGCCGGATGCGCCGGATGGCCTCGATGATCGGACGTCGCTGTTCGGCGGTGTTGGCCACGCCGCCGTCGGGAAGGTCCGTGTTCAGGCGCGTCGTGACGCCGAGCACATCCGCGGAGTCGTCGGCCTCGACCTTGCGCTCTTCGGCGGATCCGCGCGATCCCATCTCGCCGCGCGTCAGGTCGAGGATCGCCGTCGCGCAGCCCGCGGTCGTGAGTTTGTGGACGAGCGCGCCGATTCCGACCTCGACGTCGTCCGGGTGCGCCCCTACAGCCAGCACTTCTGCATTCATAGGTCTATCTCATGCATATGGAACTGGTGCACGTCCAATCCGTGCGCGATTCGGTCGATCAGCCCCCAGCCTTGGCCGAACAGGAAAGAGAACACAGTATAGACCCGCTCCTGCGGTTTGCGCCATGGCGCCAGTGTGCCCGTGAGGCGGCGGATCCGCGCGCGGAGTTGATCCGCGGCGCGTTCGTCGCGGCGGGCGAGGGCGCGATCGAGCCGATCGAAGTCGTGCTCGATGCGGCGTTCCATGCGTCGGATGCGGTCGGCGGGCCACGCCTCCTGGTCGACGGCGGCCAGGGCGGCGCGCAGCTCGGCCAGGGCGCGGGCGACGGGCGCGCGATGGTCGGCCAGCGCGCGGCGGGGGGCGTCCGGCGGAAGCGTCGGCAGCAGGCGCTCGATCAGCGTCGACTCCGCCGTGGATAAGTCGGACAGACTGAGGCCGAACTCTTGCATGCGCCGCCGCAGCTTGGGCGTCGTCAGCACCGCGCTCGCGCGGGGGTAGACGACGGGCATGGGCGTCTCGAACCAGTCGAACACGCCGCGGAGCTGGGCCCAGTATGCGATCTCGCCGGGACCCGCGACGTAGGCGGCCGTCGAAGGGAACAGCGCTTGCTCCACGACGGGCCGCAAGGTGACGTTCGGACTGAAACGTTCCGGCTCCGACGTCAGGATGGCGGCCATCTCGTCGCGGCTGAGTCGGAGTTTTTCCTCCGGCAGGCGGAACCCGTCGTCGCGCCAGAGGACCTTGCGCCGGCGTCCGCCGACATCGAGGAAGAAGGGGCACTCGTCGTCTGACTTGACGACCTGCGCCCCAAAGCCGCGTTCGGTCAGGCGTTCTCCCGCTTCGTTCACGATGCGGGTGGCTGCGAGCGGATCATCGAGCACGCGCCGCAGGGTGGGCGCGGCGGCCCGACGCGCTTCGGGCCAGTGCGGCGCGAAGAGTACGAGGGGCGTGTCTCGAAACAGGCGGGCCATGATGCGCGAGAACCAGTCTGCGAGCGAATCGGACGCGTCGAGCGAGGCGTGGAGGAAACCCCGGATCGCGTCGGCGTCGTTAGAGCCGAACGCCAGCGCCGCGGCCTGGTCGATGAGCGCATGCAGGCTCGGTTCGACGGGCACGCGGTGCATGGGCGCGCCCGCGACGTCGGCCTCCGGCGTATATGTCAGCGCGACGGGAACGCCTTGGCGCGAGAGGATGTTCGTTGTGCGGACCTCCTCGAAATCGTGGTCTTCGGACGCGTTCCAGAACAAGGGGATCGCCTTGCACCCATATCGCTCGGAGAGTTCGCGCGCCAGGGCGACCGCCGTGAGCGCCTTGTACACGGTGTAGAGAGGTCCGCCGAACAGTCCTGGCTGCTGGCCGGTGACCACGACGATCTCGTCGCCGGACAGCGTACGCGTGAGGCCGAGCCGGGTCTGATGGCGGCGCAGGGCCGTGACCAGGTCGGCGTCGCACGGCGCCGATTGCGATGGCGGGGCGTCGAACAGACGTTGGGGCGGCCCGCCCAGGAACTCGGCCAGGCGCGGATCGCCGGAGATATAGGCCTGAACCAGACTGCTCACGAGGCGATGCTCCGACCGACCGCGACCATGCGGGGATGGGCGTCGTCCAACGGGGCGCCGTCGAAGTCGCCGTAGAGGGCCTCGACGCGAAGCCCGGCCTCGGCGAGCAGGTCGCGGAAGGCGTCCGGCGCGTAGAGCTGCACGGATTCGAAGACCTCGTCGATGAGTCGGCCGTCGGCGTAGATGCGTATGCGCTTGTTCACGCGGCGCGCGTCGTCGATCCACCGTTCAGAGACCAGGCGGTAGCCCGCGCGGTTCTCGTCCGACTTCGGTTCGAGGCGCTGGGCGACATGGGCGGCGTTGACGTGGTCGATGAGGAAGCGTCCGCCGGGACGCAACACGCGGGCAATCTCGTGCGCGACGCGCAGGTTCTCTTCGCGGTCGAAGAAGTAACCGAAGCTGGTGAAGAAGCTGGTCACGACGTCGAAGGCCCGGCCGAAAGGCAGCGCGCGCATGTCGGCGCGGGCGATGGGGGCGCGGGGGCCGAGCAAGGTGCGGGCCCTTGCGAGCAGCGCGGGCGAGTAGTCGATGCCGCAGGCGTCTGGGGCCACGCGCAGGAGGTGCACGAGGTGGCGTCCGGCGCCGCAACAGAGGTCGAGCAGCCGGTCGTCCGAGGAGAGCCGCAACATCCGCGCCGCGCCGCGGGCCTCGGGTTCAGCCGCCTCGACCGTGCGATGGGCGTACACGATGGGATACAACGCATCAAAGGCGCGCGTGTACCACTTGGGGTCGATATGGGCGTCGTCGGGCACGGCTACAGGGACTCCGTTTCGCCCACGGTGTGGAGTTTGAGCAGGTTGGTGGCGCCGGCGAGGGCGAGCGGCGATCCGGCGACCATGGCGATGAGGTCGCCCTTCTCCGCGAGCCCGCGTTCCAGCAGCAGGCCGTCCAGTGCGGCGATGGTCTCGTCGATGCCGCCGAGTTCGATGGTCTGCTCCGCGTTCACGCCCCAGTACAACGCGCACCGGCGTTGCGCGTGGACGTCGAGCGTGAAGGCGCTGATGGGCACCCGGGGCCGGTAGCGGGAGACCTTCGTCGCGGTGAAGCCGCTCTGGCTGAACACGACGATGCGCTTGAGGTCGAGGTTCTCGCTCAGGTGGTAGACCGCGTGACCGATCGCGTTGCCGATCAGGCTGCCCTGGCCTTCGGCGCTCCACGGTCGGCGGGCGCGTTCCGAGTCGGCGGCGATGGCCGTGTCGGACTCCGCGCAGATGCGCGCCATGACCGACACCGTGCGGGTCGGGAAGCGCCCGACGGCCGTCTCGCCCGAGAGCATCACCGCGTCGGTGCCATCGTATATCGCGTTGGCCACGTCGTTCGCTTCGGCACGCGTCGGGCGTGGGCTGGCGATCATCGACTCGAGCATCTGCGTGGCGGTGATCACCGGCGTGCCGAGCTGGTTGCAGCGACGGATGAGCTGTTTCTGTATCTGGGGCACCTGGTCGAAGGGCATTTCGACGCCGAGATCGCCCCGGGCGACCATGACGGCGTCGGTCAGCTCCGCGATCTCGTCGAAGCAGTCGAGGGCCTCGGGGCGTTCGATCTTGCTCACCACGTGGCAATCGGCGCCGGCATCGGCGATACACTGCTTGATCAGCCGCACGTCGTCGGGGCTTCGAACGAAGGACAGGGCGACGAAGTCCGCGCCGAGATCCAGCGCCAGGGCGAGGTCCTCTCGGTCTTTCCCCGTGATAGACGGCGCGCTGACGGGCACGCCCGGCAGGTTGATGCCCTTGCTCGAACCGAGGAGGCCGCCGTGGACCACCGTGCAGTGGACTTCGGCGCCGCGCACGTCGCGCACCTTCAGCTCGAGGGCGCCGTCGGCGAGCAGGATGCGGTCGCCGGGGCGTACGTCGCTTGGCAGCGCTTCGTAGGTGGTCGAGAAGCGATGGGCGTCGCCGTCCGCGTCGTCGGTGGTGATGACGACATCGGCGCCCTCGACCAGTTCGACGGGCTGCCCGCCCCGCATGCGGCCGGTCCGGATCTTCGGCCCTTGCAGGTCCATGAGCACCGCCACGTTCCGCTGCGCTTGCGCGGCCGCCTCGCGCACGGCGCGGTATAGCGCGGTGATCGAAGCGGCGTCGCCGTGCGAGCAGTTCAGGCGGGCGATGTCCATGCCGGCGCGGATGAGCGCGGCGATGTCGTCGACCGTGCTTGTCGCGGGGCCCAGGGTGCAGATGATCTTGGTGCGTCTCATGGTGACTGCGTAGGATTCCTTCCCAACCGGTCCGGAGACCGCGGCGGACTGTGTTCAGACGTCCTCAAACGCCTCGTAGATCGCCCGCACGGTGGCCTGGAGGTCGACCGCGGAGACGCCGACGATGATGTTGTTCTCTGAGGACCCCTGGTCGATGACCCGGACGTTCACCCCGGCGCCGGCGAGTGCGGTGAACAGGCGGGCGGCCATGCCCACGTGGCCGGCCATGCCCTCGCCGACGGTCGCGACGATCGCCAGGTCGCGGGTCAGCGTCATGCGGTCAGGTTCGCAGGTGCGCTCGATGTGCTTGAGGATCGCCGCGCCGTGGTCGTCGAGCTCCTCATCGAGCACGATCAGGGACATCGTGTCGATGCCCGTGGGCATGTGCTCGAAGTTCACGTCGTACTCCTCGAGCACGGACAGCACGCGCCGCCCGAAGCCGCGTTCCCGGTTCATGAGGGTCTTCTCGATGTTGATCATCGTGAAGCCCGCGCGGCCGGCGATGCCGCAAACGGTCCGGCCGCCTTCGCGCGTCGGCAGGATCATCGTGCCGGGGTCATCCGGAGCGTGGGTGTTCCGGATGTTGATCGGGATGCCGGGCTCGCGCACCGGGAAGATCGCCTCGTCGTGCAGGACCCTGGCGCCCATGTACGACAGCTCGCGGAGCTCCCGGTAGGTGATCTCGTCGATCCGCCGCGCCTCCGGCACGACCGCGGGGTCGGCCATCCGGAAGCCGGACACGTCGGTCCAGTTCTCGTAGATGCGCGAGTTCGTGGCGCGCGCGACGATGGCGCCGGAGACGTCGCTCCCGCCGCGCGAGAAGGTGCGAGTGCGGCCGTCGGGTCGGGACCCGTAGAAGCCGGGGATGACGTAGCGACCGGGGCCGCTCAGGGTTTTGCCGAGGAGTTCGTAAGATACGGGGTCAAGCGCGCCTTCCGTGTCGAACTTGATGTGGTCCGCCGGGTCGATGAATTCCGCGTCGAGGTAGCGCGCCATGAGCTGGCCGTTGAGGTACTCGCCGCGGGAGGCCATGAAGTCCGGTTCGTCGTGGTTCGCGGATTCGGCGGCAATGTGCGCGAGTTCCGCGCGGACGTCGAATGCGATGCCGAGTTCCGAAGCCAGCTCCGCGAAGCGGGCCTCGATCAGGTCCCGCGGCTCCGATGCGCTCAGGCCCTGTTGGGCCAGACTATGCCAGGCGTAGAGCAGGTCGGTGATCTTGATGTCCGCCTTGTGGCGTTTGCCGGGGGCCGACGGGACGATGAAACGACGGTCCGTGTCGGCCTCGATGATGCTCCGAACCTGTCGGAAACACGCGGGATCGGCCAACGACGATCCCCCGAATTTGCAGGTGATGCCTGACATGGGCGGGTGAGACTCCTTCTTTCCTTCCTGGTGCTGCGAGCCCGGCGGGCTAGGGGATGATGTTCAGAATCCACGTACGGATATCGTTGAACGTGACGAATACGAAGAGCGCGAGGATGAGCACGAGGCCGATCTGCTGCACAAGGATGGCGACGCGCTGGTTGACGGGCTTGCGGCGCACGGCCTCGACCGCCAGGCCGACCAGGTGGCCGCCGTCGAGCACCGGCAGCGGCAGCAGGTTGAAGATGGCCAGGTTGATGCTGATGAACGCCGTGATATCGAGCAGCCACGAGTAGCCCATCCGCGCCGCCTCGGTGGTCACGCGGTAGATCATGACGGGCCCGCCGAGGTCAGACGGGCTGAGGCCGCCGGTGACGAGGGAGCCCAACACGCTGAGCGTGCGATGGATGGCCTGGTACGACCGCGCGAAGGCCTCGGGGAGGACTTCCAGGGCCGAGTAGCGCCGGTAGACCATTTTGGTCCGCCACGTCAGCCCGACCATGCCGGTGGGCTCGATGTCGAGTTCCGCGGTTTCGATGCTCTCCGCGCGGAGCAGCCCGCCCCAGATGGGCGGACGGCGCACCTTGAGCGTTACGGAACCGCCGGGGTTCTCACGGAGGTATTCGTCGAGCAGGGCGACGGTAGCCGGTTCGCCGTTAATCTCGAGGATCTCGTCGCCGCGCTTCAGGCCGGTGCTCGCGATGGCGTCCGCTTCCTGACTTTCCTCCGCTGCCGCATTCCCGGTGTCCCCGTCCTCGTCCTCGTCCGCGGCGGCGAACGTCTGCACGGCCGCCACCACGGGACGCTGCGCGCGCTCCTCCTCGTCGGTCGTGTGGAGCGGCGGGCTGAAGAGAACGCCGCGCAACTGCCCGACCACGGTCGGGGCGACAGGGATGTCGAGGGATTCCCCGTCACGCAGGATCGTGAGCGTGGCGGTCTCGCCGGAGGTCATGGCGGTGATCCGCTCCATGAACGTGACCACGTCCACGGGCTCGCCGTCGACATGGGTGATCAGGTCGCCGGGTTGGAGCCCCGCCGCGAGCGCCGGCATGTCCTCCGAGAGTTTGTCCACGAGCGCGGCCTGGAAAGGCGCGACGCCGAACCGGGGGTACTTGTCGCCCTCGCTGAGCATGCGCGGGGCGACGGGGGAGATGTAGCGGGTGATCGATCCGTCGGGTCCGGGACGTTCGATGATGACGTTGCGCACGCCCTCGCCGCCGACGATGGCGGCGTAGACCACGTCGCTGATGCTGCGGATGGGTTCGCCGTCGACGGAGACGATCCGGTCGCCCGTCTTCCAGCCCCGCGTGTCGGGCTCGCGGTCGTAGTCGACGCGTTCCTCGCCCGGGCGCACGTTGTCGGCGATGCGGTACAGCGGCGCGGTGACGGCAGGCGATCCGGGCTCGATCGCGCCGATCCGGTTGTCCACCTTGGTCTCGGGGACGTATTCGCCCACGCCGGCGAGCACGGCATAGAGCAACACCGCAAGAACCACGTTCATCAGCGGCCCCGCCGCGAACACAATCGCGCGTTGCCACACCGGTTTGTGGTTGAGCCAGCGCTCGGGGGGGACGTCGCCGTACTCTTCCTCGCGGGCCTCGTCGTCCTGGGGCACGTCCTCCTGGCCGGCCATCTTCACGTAGCCGCCGATGGGCAACGCGCCGATGCAGTAGTCCGTCTCGCCGAGGCGGATCCCGAAGAGCCGCGGCGGCATGCCGAGGCTGAACCGATCCACATAGACGCCGCAGGCCTTGCCCGCGATGAAATGGCCCATCTCGTGGAAAAACACGAGCAGGCCCAGCACCAGAATGAACACGAGTATATCGACCAGAAACATGAGGTTTTAGGCTCCCGTCTTGCGGATGATATCTTCGGCCCGGCGGCGCGCCTCCGCATCAGCATCCAGTATGGATTCCAACGTGCAGTCGCTGCGGCTCGGGCAGGCATCGAGCACGTGTCCCACGACCTCGGCGATGCCCAGGAAGGGGATGCGCCATTCGCAGAACGCCGCGACGGCGACTTCATTGGCCGCGTTGAGCACGGCGGTGGCGGCGCCGCCGCTGCGGGCCGCTTCGATGGCATGGGCCAGGCACGGGAATTCCGAGAACTCCGGCTTGGCGAAGGTCAGTTGCGCGATCTCGGTCAGGTCCAGGCGACTGATGGGCGCATCGACGCGTTCCGGCCAGTTGAGTGCGAACTCGATCGGAGACCGCATATCCGTAACGCCGAGATGGGCCAGGATGCTTCCATCGTGGAACTCGACGAGGCCGTGGACGACGCTCTGGGGGTGGATGACCACCTGGATCCGTTCGAGGGGCACGCCGAACAGCCACATGGCCTCGATGACCTCGAGTCCCTTGTTCATGAGGGTGGCGGAGTCGACGCTGATCTTCCGGCCCATGTCCCACGTGGGGTGTTTGGCGGCCTGATCCGGCGAGACGTCGGCGAGCGACGCGCGCGCGCGGCCATAGAAGGGTCCGCCCGAGGCCGTGAGCCACAGGGCCTGCACATCCTCGATGCGATGGCCCATGAGGCACTGGTAAATAGCGCTGTGCTCGCTGTCGACGGGCGTGATCTCGACGCCCCGCTTGCGTGCGGCTTCGGTGACCAACGCGCCGGCCATCACGAGCGGCTCCTTGTTGGCGATGGCGACCCGCGCCCCGGCGTCGATGGCCCGAAGCAACGGCTTGAGGCCGACAGCTCCCACCACGGCGTTCAACACGACATCCGCAGGCGTTGCCGCGAGGTCTTCGAGTCCTTCCGAACCGCTGAGCACCGGCACGCCGGAGACGCGCGTGCGCAGCTCCTTCGCCGCCGCTTCGTCGACCATGGCGACGCGCTCGGGCTGGAACTCGCGGACTTGGCGCTCCATGAGGTCGACGTTCGAGTGCGCAGCGAGCGCCGCGACGCGAAGCCGATCGCGGTGGCGGCGCACCACGTCGAGCGCGCTACGGCCGATCGAGCCGGTGGATCCCAGCAGTACGACCCGTCTTGGCATATTGGAGTTACCCTTCCGTTCGGTCTGCGTGCGTCGGCGCCGGCTCGCCGTCGTAGTCCAGGGCATGGCGGACGGCGGNNCCGCCTCTCCATGAGGCGGCGGATGGCGGACTCCGAGCCCATCGACAGGATGCTGTGGGCGAAGCGGCGGGCCTTGGCATAGCTGATGGCCGCGATCTCGGCGCGAACGAGGGGAATCGCCACGGAAGACATGCTGAGCGAGGAGACCCCGAGGCCCACAAGGAGCTCGGTGAAGGCGGGATCGCCGGCCATCTCACCGCAGATGCTGCACGGGATCTTCGCGGCGCGGGCGGCTTTCACGGTGTGGTGGATCATTCGGATGACCGCGGGGTGCGCCGGATCGTACATATGCGCGATGCGCTCGTTCACGCGGTCCACCGCAAGGGAATACTGGATGAGGTCGTTCGTGCCGATGCTGAAGAAGCTGCATTTTTGCGCGAGCACATCCGCCATGGCGACGGCGCTGGGCACCTCGACCATGATGCCGATCTTGATGTCCTCGTTGAACGGGACGCCGCGGCGTTCGAGATCCGCGAACACCTCGCGCACGACCGCCATGACGCGGTCCAGTTCGTCGACGCCGCTGATGAGCGGGAACATGACCTGCACGTTGCCGTGGACGCTCGCGCGGAAGATCGCCCGCAGTTGGGCCTTGAACAGATCCGGGCGCTCGAGGCACAGGCGAATCCCGCGCCATCCAAGCTGTGGGTTGCTCTCCTCAACGAACTTGATGTGAGAGGCGAACTTGTCGCCGCCGAGGTCGAGGGTGCGCAGGGTGACCGGATGGGGCTTCATCGCCTCGGCCACGCCGGCGTAGGCCTCGAACTGCTCTTCCTCGCTGGGCAGGGAGGGGCGGTCGAGAAAGAGGTATTCCGTGCGATAGAGGCCGCAGCCTTGGGCGCGGTGCTTTCGCGCGAACTCGATCTCCGCGGGCAGCTCGATGTTCACCTGCACGGGGATCTCGCGGCCGTCCAGCGTGACGCCCCGGCGGTCCAGCTCGCCGCGCATCAGGCGCGCGTGGCGCTGGGCCTCTCGTGTCTGCAGCTCCTCGTACCGGGCGCGGGTCTCCGGCTCCGGGTCGATCACGACCTGGCCGCGGGCGCCGTCGATGATGATCTCCTGGTTCGGATGCAGATGGCGGCCAATGTCCTTCAGGCCGACGACCGCGGGAATCTCGAGGGCGCGGGCCAGGATCGTCGTGTGCGAGGTCGGACCGCCCATGTTCGTCGCCAAGCCCAACGTCTGCGCCGGGTCGAGGTTGGCCGTGTCGGATGGGGACAGGTCGTGCGCGATGATGATGGACGGACGCGTCAGCTTGGCCAGGCTGTTGAGTTCCACGCTGGTCAGCTTGCTGAGGATCCGGTTGGCGACATCGACAAAATCGCGGATGCGTTCGCGGAAGTGCGGATCCTCGACCTGCTCCAGGATCTGGGTCTGCTTGCTCAGGAATTCGTCGGTGAGGAACTCGACGTTGACCCGCTCCGTTCGCAGCCTGCGTTCGATATCCTCGCGGAAGGCGACGTCCTCGAGCATCATCAGGTGGGCCTGGAAGATCTCGCCGTGCTCCTTCCCGAACTGCTCCGAGGTGCGCCGCTGCAGCGTCTCGAGATCCTGGCGAACCGCATTGAGCGCGCGCTCGAACCGCGCAAGCTCGTCATCGCAGTCGTCGATCGTGTACTTCGGGATTTCCAGGGCGCGAACGCCGTAGGTGACGGCCGGACCGATCGCAATGCCTGGCGAGACCCCAATACCGTTGACGACGATCTCCACTACATCTCTCCAAAGCCCGACTCGATCAGCGACCGGATCGCTTCCATCGCTTCTTGCGCATCCTCGCCCTGGCAGCTCACGGTGACCTGCGCGCCCTGTCCGGCGGCGAGCGTCAGCAACCCCATGATGCTCTTGGCGTTGACCCGGTGACCGTTCACGCTTGCATGGATGTCGCTCTGGAAGTTCAGGGCCGTCTTCACGAGGGTGGCCGCCGGGCGTGCATGCAGCCCCAGCGGGTTGACGATGATGATGTCCTCTTCGATCTTGTCCATTGCAGCACCTCTGAGCGTGGCTGTCTCTGTATCGGCGCCCGGTTCCGGCGTCGACGCCGACGCGCGCATCCGTGCAGGACGGTGCAGCGAGGCTTGGCGAATAGACGGACCGCACCGGTGCGTATGATAGCGGAAACGCGGCTGCGATGCATCCCGTGACGGACGGCGCCGGCGGAAGGCGCCCTGCTCACGCGGGACGGTGCATGTCGCGGTGGCGCAGCCGGACGTCGAAGCGGGTCGACCGGAGGAACAGTGCGAGCTGGTGCGCAACCGCCACGGATCGATGCCGCCCGCCCGTGCATCCCACCGCAATGGTGAGATACGACTTGGGCTCGGCGACATAGCGCGGCAGTAGGAACTTCAACAGGTTCTGGATGCGGTCGATGAACTCCATCGAGTCGGCATGGTTCAGGACGTAGTCTCGCACGTCCGGGTCGGCGCCGGTGCGAATGCGAAGCTCTTCGTCGTAATACGGGTTGGGCAGGAACCGGACGTCGAGCACGAGATCGGCTTCCGGGGGAATGCCGTACTTGAACCCGAACGACATGACCGTGACGAGCAGCTCGCGGCTCTCGCGGCCGCCGTGGAACGCGTTCGCCAGGCGTTCGCGGAGCTCGGCCAACGAGATCGAGCTCGTGTCGATCAGCAGGTCGGCGCGGGCGCGAATGGGTTCGAGCAGCTCGCGTTCGCGTTCGATGCCCCGTTTGACGTTGCCGTCGGGTGCGTTGGGGTGGCGCCGGCGCGACTCGCTGTATCGCTGCAGCAGGACATCGTTGTCGCTGTCCAGATACAGCGTATCGGGCCGGATGCCGCGTTCGGCGACCTCGTCGAGATAGGCCGGCAGTTTCAGCAGGTCGTCTCCGGAGCGCGCGTCGGCGCACACAGCGATGCGTTTGCGCGGGTGGTTGGGCGTGTTCACCAGGTCGGCAAGCGTCGGGATGAGCGTGGGGGGCAGGTTGTCGATGCAGTAGAACCCGAGATCCTCGAGGAACCGCAAGGCTTGGCTCTTTCCGGAACCGGACAGGCCGGTGACGACGACGAACCGGGGCGAATTCGGCATCAGTGCCGACCCATCACGTTGATGAGGCGTTCGTTCAGGCGTTGCGCCGGGTGCACGCCCAGCTCCTTGAGGCGGTGGTTGAGCGCGGCGACCTCGAGGATGACGGCGATATTCCGGCCGGGTCGCACCGGGATCACGAGTCGGGGAATCCGGATGCCGAGGATGCTGACGCACTCATCGGTCAGCCCGGTTCGGTCATACTCCTTCCCGGCATCCCATTCCTCGAGTTCGACCACCAGGCCGATCTGCTTGCTGTGGCGCACGCGGCCCACGCCGAACACGCTCTTGATGTCAATGATGCCGACCCCGCGGATCTCCATGTGGTGCTCGACGACCTCGGTGGCCGTGGCGTAGAGCGTATCCTCGCGCCGGCGCTGGAGCATGACGACGTCGTCGGCGACGAGGCGGTGACCGCGTTCGACGAGTTCGAGGGCGGTCTCGCTCTTGCCGATGCCTGGCATGCCGAGGATGAGGCACCCGACGCCGTAGCAGTCTATGGCGGTGCCGTGGATCATCGTCTCGGGGCTGAACTCCTCGGCCAGGAACAGGATGACGCGGCTGATCACCTCATCCGTGGAGCGGGTGCTCTGGAGCACCGGGACGCCGCGGCGGTTGCACATGTCGAGGAGTACCGGTCGGGGACGGAGCTCCCGGGAAAGCATGAATGCGGGGATCTCGAACGAGAACATGCGTTCGAGCCGCCGCTGCAGCTCGGACGCCGTCAACCGCTCCATATAGTGGATCTCGGTGTTGCCGAGGATCTGCACGCGGTCGCTGGCGAAGTAGTCCAGATACCCCGCCAGGGCGAGGCCGGGCCGGTTGATGTCGGCTGTGTAGACCACCCGGCCGATGCCCTGATAGCCGCCGATGACGCGCAGGCTCAGATCATCGCCCATCTTCTCGAGGATACGAGCGACCGCGATACTGCTGCGCTTGATCTGCGGGAGGTTCTCCGTGTCCATCGCCTCGACGGCGAGCCGAGGCGACCGTCACCCAGACGGGGCGCCTCTCTCGCCCTTCCTCAGATTTTCGGCTCGATCAGCCCGTAGGAGCCGTCGCGACGCCGGTACAGCACGTTGACCTGCGACGTGTCGGCGTTGTGGAAGACGAGGAACTCGTCCTCGGTCAGCTCGATCTGCATCACGGCCTCGTCGGCGCTCATCGGCTTCATCGAGATCTCCTCGCGAAGGATGATGCGCGACGCGGCGCTCGTCTCGGCGCCTCCGTCCTCGGAGTCGTCCGCCGCGATGACCTGGTGCACGAACTCGCGCCCGTCCCGGATGGTGCGCGGTTCGTACTTGCTGATTCGGTCGCGGTACTTGCGGAGTTGCTTGAGCAGCTTGTCGATCACGGAGTCGACCGACGCGTACATGTCGCCGCTGGAGTCCTTGGAATGGATGCGGATGCCGTTCGCGTGGAGCGTGATCTCGGCGATGTGCCGATGCTTCTCGACGGTCAACACGACGTCCGCTTCCATGGCGCGATCGTAATGGGTCCGGATCTTGTCGAGTCCCTCCTCGATATGCGACTTGAGGGCGTCGCTGACATCCATGTGTCGCCCTGCGATGGAAACACGCATAATCCGTTGGACCTCCTATACTTAGGGCATCCCTGCCCGACCCGGCAATCTTAGCACTATACTCCGAGCGCTGTCAATTGGCCCCCGTCCTGCGACGGCTGGACCCGGCGGGGCGCCGGATGCCAGAATGGCGCGTGGTCGCGGACGGCCGTCGCGGTGCGGCGGCCAAACGGAAAGGATCGCCCGAATCATGGGATTGGCCGATTGTGTGGTGGAGTGCATTCACAGCCATCAGAGCCGAAGCCTGGAGGAGTTGGTCGCATTCTGCGCCATCCCCAGCGTATCGACCCTGAGCGAACACGCCGGCGACGTGCAGCGCGCGGCCGAGTGGCTGGCCGACCGACTCCAACGCCTCGGCATCGAGCAGGTGTCCGTGCTCCCTACCGCGGGTCACCCGATGGTCTACGGAGACTGGTTGCACGCTCCGGGTCGTCCCACGGTGTTGGTGTACGGTCACTACGATGTGCAGCCCGTCGACCCGATCGCCGAGTGGCGCTCCGATCCGTTCGCGCCGACCGTGCGGGATGACTGCCTGTACGCGCGCGGCGCGTCGGACATGAAGGGACAGATCGTCGCCCTGTTCGCCGCGCTCGAGGCGCTGCGGGAGGCCGGCCCGTATCCGGTGAATCTCAAATTCATGATCGAGGGCGAAGAGGAAGCGGGGTCGGCCAACCTGGAGGCGTTCGTCGACGTGCACGGCGGACGACTCGGCTGCGACTTCATCCTCAACTGCGACGGCGGCATCCTGGGTCCCGACGCGCCGTCGCTGACGTACGCCTTGCGGGGGCTGTCCTATTTCGAACTCGAGGTGTCCGGGCCCGCGTCGGACTTGCACAGCGGGGTGTTCGGCGGCGCGGTGCACAACCCCGCCCAAGTCCTGTGCGACCTGGTCTCCGCCATGCATGACGACCAGGGGCGCGTGACCGTGCCCGGCTTTTACGACGCCGTGCGGCCCCTCGACGACGCGGAACGTCGCGACCTGGCGGCGCTGCCGTTTGACGACGATGCGTTCAAACGGGCCGCCGGCGTAACGGAGACCTGGGGCGAGACCGGATACACGGACATCGAGCGCACGACCGCGCGGCCGACGCTCGAAGTGAATGGCCTCGTGGGCGGGTTCACCGGCGAGGGGGCCAAGACTGTGCTGCCCGCGCGTGCGCTGGCCAAGCTGTCTATGCGGACCGTGCCGGACCAGGACGGGCGCGAGCTGGCCGAGGCGCTCCGGCGTTTCCTGGCCGAGCGCGCCCCGAGCACGGTGAGGTGGGAGCTGCGCGAACTCTCCCACGGCGACGGGGCCATCGTCGATCGCGAGACGCCTTGGATACGCGCCGCGGCGGATGCCCTTGAGGATGTGTTCGGTCGACGTCCGGGCTTCAAGCGCGAGGGCGGGTCCATCCCAATCGTGGGTCTGCTCAAACGGCGCCTGGGCGCGGACACCGTGCTGCTGGGGTTTGAGTTGCCGGATGCCGGGTTCCACGGGCCGAACGAGAAGATGCATCTGCCGACGTTCTACCGCGGCATCGAGGTCTACGCCCGGTTCCTCAGTCGGTTGTAGTGCCGGCGCGGCGGGGCCCGGAGGTTTCCGCTTGTTGCATCGGCTTTACAGGAAGCGGTAGGATCCGCGCCGGTTTCGCCGGACAGCCGGCCACGTAGCCGAAATCAGCGAATCATATACGGAGGTACTGATGGGGATACGCGAGCGCAGCTGCCGACGCAGCATGAGTCTGCTGCTTGGTTCTGTAGCGTTGATCGTCGCGGCGACCGTCACCGGATGCTCCCGCCTGAACTTCGAGTCCATCGCGCATGCGCCGCGGTCCGGGGCGCGGGGACATGCCGTGGCGTCGATGGGCGCCTTGCCCGTCTTCAACACGATGGAGGTGACGCTTCCCCGCGATCTGACGCCGGATCAGGCGGTGCGGATGGAGCTGTCCGAGGTCTACGGACCCGACCCCTTCGCGTTGGATAACCCGCCCTGGTTCTCCGTGGAGACCGTCGCCTACACGCCGGAGGAGCCGGAGCCGCCGGTCGGAGAGCCTGCTCAGCTCGACGGCTCGGTGCGCGCGACCCCGCGCAGCGCGCGGCTCGGCGAGACTCCTGCTTCCGTTTCCGGCAACGTCCCCTCCGGGTCGCCCCTGCCTGAAGACATCACCGAGGTGATCTCGCGCTACGGCATGCGGGGCAACCCCGAGTCGGGGTTCCTGCGCAGGCACAATGGCATCGACCTCAAGGCGCCGCACGGAACGCCTATCCGAGTTACCGCCGACGGCGTTGTTAGTTTCGCGGGGCGGCAGCGCGGCTATGGAAACATCGTCATCGTGGACCATGGGAACGGCTATGAGACCGCCTACGCCCATTTGGCGGCGCGCCGCGTGCAGGAAGGCGCGCGCGTTCGGGAGGGCGACGTGGTCGGGACACTGGGCAGCACAGGACGCGTGACCACGCACCACCTGCACTATGAAGTGCGGCGGAACGGCGACTTCGTGAATCCGTCAGGCTACCTCCCCGCGATCAAAGCCCGGTAGCCTCGCTGTCACAGGCGCTCCGCGGCGCCGACGAACATCTGTCGAGGATCTTGTGCGCAACGCGGTGGAACGCATGCGGGCTGAGCGTCGCTGGACGGGCGCCGTGCTGATTGCGCTGGCATTGGCGGCGCTCCTCCTGCGGGCGGCGCTCGCGGCGCTGTCCGGGTCCATTTCGGTTCCCCTACGATGAGTGCGAACCGCGCCTCGCTGACCGCCGCTTGTTGCATCGCCCTGAGCGCGCTGTGGCCGTGGCATCTGTACACCGCGCTGCCGGGCGCGGGCGTACGCCTGACCGACCTGCTCTGCGCGGCGCTGGTCGCGGCGGCCGTCGTTGACGCTGTCCGTGCGCGGAGCCTGCGGCTGCCGTTCGAGTTGGCATGGCCCGCCGCGCTGGTCGCGGTTCTCCTGATCATCGCGCACGGGACCAATGCGCAGGCGTCGCGTCCGATCGCCGCGCTGATCGTCTTTGCCGCGGGCGTGCAGGCGATGCGCGATCCTCGGGTCGTGCGCACCGCCATCGCCGCCGCGGCGTTCTCCGTCGCGCTCTCGGCCCTCGTTTCCCCGATGCTCGAGAGCGTCCGTATCATGCCCACGGCCTACGCGCTCTCCGCTCCCGCGGTCATGTATGGTCCGCGCTCGCTTTCGGAAGGGTTCTGGATGTACCTCGCCGGCGCGGCGTGCGGCTTGGCGGTCGCTCTGGACGCGGCGCATCCCCCGCGGCTCCGACAGTACGGCGCGGCCGCGTCTGTCATCGCGATCACGGCGGTGGGTCGTCCGGCGTACGCGCTGATCGTCGCCGCGCCGGTCTGGGAGCCCCCCGCGCTGTTGTCGCAAGGGGCGGTGCAGGCCGCCGCGACGGTTGTCGGCGCATGGCTGATCGCGCGTGTCGGGGCGCGGCTCATCGTAGCATCGCAAGACCGGCGCGCGTGGGGGCCGTTGGCGATCGCCGCCGGTGTGGGAGCCTGGGCGGTCTCGCGGGCTGTCGATACCGGACTGGAGGTCGCGCCGCACGAAGGGTTCCTGCTCGCGGTCGCAGTCGCGGCCGCGCGCGTATCCGGAGAGCGACGGCAGCACGTCCCCCGTTGGGTCTGGCCGGCGCTGGCCGCGTCCGGCCTGCTCGTGGCTTGGGGGGCGGTCCATGTCGACCCGCATCAGACGGACGATCCCCGGCACTATGAGGCGCGGGTCGCAGCGGACCTGCGCGCCGGCGACGTGGAACAGGCACGCGCGCGGTTGGTGCGCGTCCAGGAGTTCGCCGCGTTCGACCGGCGGCTGCGGCTGTGCTGGGCGCGCACGGAGCTGGCTGCAGGACGCCTCCGCGAGGCGGCCCTGCACTTGGCCGCCGCGCTCGCGCCGCTCGATGAGGAACGGCGCCAGACGCTGCCGGTTCCAACGCCGGAGGTCTGGCGACCGCTGCTTGCCGACGTGCGCGACGCCGTCTCCGCCGACGGCGATCCGGCCGCGGTGATGGCGTACGCATATGCCTTGGCCGCCGCCGGAGAAGCCGAAGGCGCCGTCGATCTGCTTGGCGAGCGCATGGCGGCGCTTCCCCCGCCGGACGGCGTGGACCCGACGCCTGTGGCGGCTCTCCTGGCAGCGCTTTTCGACGAACCCGGACTGGCGGACGCCATCGCGCAGTGGCCGAAGGAGCGGTTGTGGGGGGCCGCCGCGGCCATGGGCGTGTGCGCCTCACAAGTCGCGGTCTCGTCGGGCCCGGCTTCTGTGCCGTCGGCCGTCGCGTTGGCCGTCGTTTACGGGTATGACGAGGTTGCCTGGGTCGCGGCCTTGCCCGCGGGGGCGACGAGCGGCCGCCTCCGCCTGACCGGGGCGCCGGAGACCGCCTCGCCGGGCGTCCCGCGCTCCGTGGTCTGGCTGGCCGCGCCGGACGAAGACCGCGGAGCGGATCAGCGGTTTCTGCTGGTGGCCCAGCCGGGCGGCGAGCGGCTGGCGACGTTGCGCATGCACGGCGATCGCGTCGCCGTGACCACCAGCGGCGGCGATGTCGCGGCGCGGTTGCCCGTCGGATGGTGTATGCTGTTGCTGTCGCCCGATGCCGAGCGCGGGGCGGCGGGTCTGGACGCCGACGCCCGATCAGTCGGGCTTGAGGATGGGACATGACGAGCAAGGTGACGGTATACCACAACCCGCGATGCAGCAAGAGCCGCGAGGTGATGAAGTATCTGGAAGCCCAGGGGGTCCAGGTTCACGTCGTAGAGTACCTGAAGGCGCCGCTCACGGAGGATGAGCTTGCGGCGCTTGTTCGGCGACTCGGCATCGCTCCTCACGACCTCGTGCGCACGAAAGAGCCGATCTATCGCCAGCTCGGGCTCGATGCAGACGCTCCGGACGACGTCATCCTGCGCGCCATGTCTGAGCACCCGATCCTCATGGAGCGTCCGGTGGTAGTGACCTCGAAGGGCGCCGTGATCGGGCGTCCGCTCGATCGGATCCACGCGATTCTCTAGGCGCGCTCGGCGATCGCCTTCCTCAGCGCAGCGGCCAGGCGGTTCGCGTTGTCCGCCTGCGACGCAGCGCCGTCCACGACGAGATCCGCATAGCGCTCGGTTGGGCGGATAAAGCGGTCGGCCATGGGCCGGACGGTCTCCGCGTATTGACGTCGGACGGCCTCCCTGGTGCGCGCGCGACAGGCCACATCCCGTTCGATCCGCCGCGCCAGGCAGCTCTCGTGCGAGGCCCGAACGAACACCGACAGGGCGTAGATCCTGCGCAGCTCCGGCGCGTGGAGGGCGTGCAGCCCTTCGACGATCAGCAGCCCGCCGGGGCGGAGTGGGGTCGCGCGGCCGGGAACGCGGCTATGGGTTCCGTAGTCGTATACGGGCGCCTGCACCGTTTCGCCGCGCAGCCATCCATGCACGCAAGCGATCGCGAGCGGCCACTCCAGCGCGTCCGGCGCATCGAAGTTGACCCGGGCCCGTTCCTCAAGCGGAACCCCCGACAGGTCGCGATAGAACGCGTCGAGGCCGAGAACCTGTGGAGACAACTCGCTGAGCGTAGCGGCGATTCGCTTGGACAGCGTCGTCTTTCCAGAGCACGAGAAGCCGGCGATGCCGACGACGGTCGCGGGCGCGGCCGGCGTCTGGCGGGCGCCAAACATCCGCGGCATGGCGGTGATCCTCCATCCGTCGCAGCATACCATGATCCGTCTCAGCGGTCCCGGAAGAGGCGGCGTGGCGTGTATCCCCTAAGGGATCGCAGGGCATGAGCTATGTTTGACACGAAGGGGGCGCATGGATAGAATGCGGACGGCGGCGGCATAGCCAAATGGTAAGGCAGAGGCCTGCAAAGCCTTGTATTCCCGGTTCGATTCCGGGTGCCGCCTCCATTTTCCATACGGACCGCTCGATCCGCCGTGGGCAGTTGTGTAGCGTGGGCTCGGGCGAGTGGTGGAATGGTATACACGGCGGACTTAAAATCCGCTGCCCCAACGGCTTGAGGGTTCGAGTCCCTCCTCGCCCACCACACCAGTCAGGGAGAGCAGCGGTGGCCGCAATCCTCATCGCCGACAGCGAGCCCGCAACGCGCGCGATGCTGACACGGCTTCTCTCGGGGCAGGGTCACACATGCACGTGTGTCGAATCCGGCTCGGATGTACTGTCGACGGCTGAGCGCGAGCGCCCCGACGTGCTGATCATCGACGTGATGCTGCCCGGCATGAGCGGGTTTGAAGTGTGCCGTCGGATTCGCAGTCATCGCGAGCTCTACACGCTTCCCATCCTCGTGATCTCCGCAATGCGCGAACCGGAAGAGATTGCGCACGGTCTCGCGCAGGGGGCGGACGACTACGTCACGAAGCCCTTCGATCCGGGCAACCTCCTCCAGCGTTTGGACACGCTTCTGGGCTTGCGAGCGTCGGCTCGCGGCGTGGACAGTCTCACCGAGCTTCCCGGCGCGGACGGTGTGCGCAGGGAGGTGCAGCGGAGGCTCAGTCGCCACGACGAGTTCGCGTTGGGATGCGCGGAGCTTGCGGGGCTTCGGGAGTTCGGCCGTCTCTACGGGAATGATGCGCGCACCCGGAGCATCCGTCATTTCGGTCGCGTGCTGTTGGCCTGCGGCCAAGGCATCGACGAGGACGTGTTCTTTCTCGGCCACATGGGCGGGGGATACTTCGTCTTTATCGTGCCGGCCAACCTGGGGGCGGCCTACGGACGGCGCGTCGAAGACGGCTGGGAGCGCCATCTGCCGTCCTTGCTCGGCGCGAAGGCGGAGGCGCCTCGGTCTGGCGCGCGCGACGGCGAGTCCGGCAAGGCGAATGGGCCGGAGCCGTTGATCTGCGTGACGCAGTGCGGACCGCGGACGCAGACCACCCCGCAGCAGTTGTTTGACACGCTGTCGCAGCTTCGTCACAGGGCGATGGAGGCCCGCAGTCGCGGCGTCTACATGGATCAGCGATCCGACCCTGAGGGCGCGTGAACGCAACCGGCAGGGAAGGCTTGACAGCACGGGCCCTTATTTGGTAGGTTTTCGGCGTGCCGAGGTAGCTCAGTTGGTAGAGCACTGGACTGAAAATCCGGGTGTCGGCAGTTCGAGTCTGCCCCTTGGCACCATTTTTGTGTAAGCTGGATTAGCTCAGTTGGTAGAGCACGTCACTCGTAATGACGGGGTCCGGGGTTCGAGTCCCCGATCCAGCTCCATCTCTCTATCTGTGGCGACGACGCCCGGCAGGATCCCTCCAGACGTTGCGACGGGGCCGCGTGTTTGGGGGAGGGACGTCCGGGGGACCCCACCAGTTAAACGGCCGACCGCTGGCAGGCGGATCGTGTGCGCGTGGATATGAAGCAGTCTTTCAGCACCTCCGAAGTAGCGACCTATTGCCATGTGACGGCGGACACAATTCGTAAGTGGGCGGAAGCGGGTCGCATCCGTGTTTTCAAGACGCCGGGAGGGCACCGGCGAATCCGGCGAGAGGACCTGATCGCCTTCCTCCGCGAGAATGATATCCCCATCCACAGCGATCTCCGGGAAGGCGGCGTCAAGGTGCTTGTGGCCGACGGCCAGGAAGGCGTGGTCAGCGCCGTCCGGCGGTTTTTGGAACGGTCGCAATCCTCCTTTCAGATCGAGGCCGCGGGCGACGGTTTCGAGACGGGCCGACAGATGGGCGTGTTTCGGCCCGACGTGGTGTTTCTCGACCTCGAGTTGCCCGGTCTGGACGGCGTTGCACTGTGTCGACGCCTGTCCGAGGACCCTGACTTCGCGGGCACGCGCGTGATCGGCATGGCGTCGCCTGAACACGGGGACCTCCCCGGGCGGGCGGTCGAAGCGGGCGCCGTGGGAGGGCTGCGAAAGCCGTTCACCCCCGACAATCTGCGCCGGGTGCTGGCGCAGGTCGGCATCGACGTCAACTGAGTCGCTCCGCCCGCGGGGCGGGTCGCCGGTACTCGGATGCAACTTTCTCCGCGGTTTGTGGTATAGCATCCAGGAACAGGCGAAACAGGTGCCCTGCGTCCCAGCGTGCAATCCGGGTGATGCGTACGTCGGGCGTTGGGCCGCTCCCGGGAAAGCAAGATGAGATCCCTGCACAACGTACACGTCTATACCCGCCGGTCGGCGATTCTCGGGGCGCTGGCGCTGGTCGCGATCGGCCTCACCGGTTGTCCTCCCTCCTGGCCGTTCCCGCTGAACGCGGAGTCGGTCTACGGTCACAACCAGCTCATCCTGCGCAATGAAGGCGACCGCGCCATCACCGGACTTTTCCTGATTCGATCGGACGATCCGGACCGCGGGCGCAACTACATCACGATTGACGGGGGGCTCGGCCCGAGCCGCGCCATCGTCGTGGACCAAATCCGGAACGGGACCTACACCGTCGAGATCGATTATCTTCTGGCCGCCGAGGAATCGGGTACGGGCGTCCCGGTGCTCGTCACGCAACGCATCCAGAACCTCGAGCTCTACTGGGGCGAGTCGTACACGTGGTACTGGTACGGTCCGAGCGCCGACATCGACCTCGCTCCCGTCGCGCCGCCCGTCGAAGAAGACCCGCCGGTCGTCGCGGAGGGGTAGGTCTCCTTCGTCGCCGTCAGGCGGGGGGCAGGCGGTAGAAGTCGACGGCGGTGTCGACGAACAGCTTGCGCCTCTCCGCCTCCGAACACGATGCGACAACCTCCCGCACCACGCCGAACCACCGCGGGATCTTCGTCGCGAGCAGCATGACGGGCCAGTCGCTGCCGAACGCGAGCCGATCGAACCCGAACGCCTCGATCACCGTCTCCATGTAGGGCTGCACGTCCGCTCGCGTCCAGCTTGCCCGATCCGCCGCCGTCGCCACGCCGGACATCTTGCAGTACACGTTCGGCAGCGCAGCCAGGGCGCGCAGGTGCGTCCGCCACGGCTCCATCTGCTTCCCCGCGATGTCCGGAACGCCGATGTGGTCGAGGATGAACCGTACCTCGGGACACTTCGCCGCGAGCTGGGCGCAGGCCTCGAGCTGGAAGCGGTTCACGCCGAAATCGAACGTCATCCCGTACTCCGGCAGCAGCCGGGTCCCCTCGACGAATGCATCCGTCAACATGAACTCCGGCTCCGGCTCCGCCTGGAGCAGCCTCCGGATGCCATGCACGTTGCCGATCGCGGCCAGCGCGTCGAGAGTCGGGCGCACGCCCTCGCCGAGTTCGAGAGGCGCCCACGCAACCGTCGCCTGGATGCGCGGGTCGCGTTGGCAAAGCTCCGCGACCCATTTGGCTTCGTCCACGGCCTGGTCGCGGCGGCACTCGGCCTGCACAAACACGATCCCGCCCACTTGGACCTCGCCGATCGCCTCGGTGTAGTCCTCCGGAAGATAAGGGCGGTTGAGCAGCTCCGATCCATCCAGCCAGGCGTAGCGCAGATGATCGGGGTCCCAGAAATGCACGTGCGTGTCGATGATCGGGTAGTCCATGGGACGGATCTCCTGTGCTGACGATGCGGCGTCGGCCTCGGCGCTCGCTGTGCGCCAGGCCTGGGCGGACGCGGCCGCCGCGGCGGCCGACAGGGCGATGAACTCGCGTCGCTTCATGCATGCGCTCCTTTGCTGTTCGCCTGCAACGGCGATGGCGTCCCGAGCCTACCCGGAGCGGGGCTGAGGAGGCAAGCCGACGCCGCGCGCCGCGGCTGCGTCCGGCTGCCCGGACCGTCGCCCGGATTGCTTCCCGCCATGTCGTCTGTTACAACACCTCTGCTGCGCCGGCTCCGGTGCGAAGACGCCGGCGCGAAGCCCCGCGCGGTGCGCGGTCAGCAGAGAAGGAGTCCTTCCCATGGCGCGGATCTACCATGACGGCGATGCCGATCTCGGCGTGCTGAGGAGCCGACGGGTCGGCTCGATCGGCTTCGGCAACCAGGGACGCGCGCAATCGCTCAACCTGCGCGACAGCGGGGTCCCGATCCGGATCGGCAACATCGACGACGAATACCGCGAACGGGCGATCGAAGACGGCTTCGACGTGGTGTCGATCCCCGAGATCGCGGAGCAGTCGGATGTGCTGCTGATGCTGATCCCCGACGAGGTGCAGCCCGAAGTCTACGAGCGCGACGTCGCCCCGCATCTCAAACCGGGCGACGCGCTGTGTTTCGCGAGCGGCTACAACATCTTCTACCGGTGCATTGCGCCGTCCGAAGAGGTCGACACGATCCTCGTGGCGCCGCGCATGATCGGCCGGGCGGTGCGGAGTCTGTATGAACAGCAAGAGGGCTACCCCTGTCTTGTCGGGGTTGAGAACGACGCCAGCGGCGACGCGTTGCGGATCGCGTTGGCCATCGCCCGCGGCATCGGGGCGACCCGGCTCGGCGCGTTCCACTCGTCGTTTCGCGAGGAGGCGCTCATCGATCTGTTCGCCGAGCAGATGCTCTGGGCGGGGATCAACCGCCTGGGCCTGACGTACTTCGAGAAGCTCGTCGAACACGGATGCGACCCCGAGATCGTCGCCACGGAGCTGCATCTGTCGGGCGAGTTCCTCGAGATCGCCCGCGCGATGATCACCGAGGGCTTCTTCAACCAGTTGCGGCTGCATTCCCATACCAGTCAGTACGGCCAGCTCTCCCGAGGCGATCGGATGGTTCCGCCGGCGCTCCAGGAGGAGATCGCGCAGATCATGGGCGAGATCGAATCGGGGGCGTTCGCAAAGGAATGGGCCCAGGAGCAGGCGGATGAGCTGCCCACCCTGCGCAAGCTGTGGGAGCAGGCCGTGGAGCATCCGCTGAGTCACGCCGAAGCGCGGCTCGAGGCCCTGCGCCAAGTCGTGGCGAAGGCGCATCTGGGCGATTGACGGGAGGGGTGCGCCGCGTCGAAACCTCGGGCGGATCGATCGGAAGGAGTGCGGATGATGCGTGGATGGGGTCTTGCCTGTGCACTGTGCCTGTGCGGCGGCATGTACGCTGCTGCGGCGGCGGGATCGTCGGACGGCGTTGCGGAGACGGGCTATTGGCGTGTCGAGTTGGCCGAGGGCCGGATCGTGTCGGTGCGCTACGACGCGTCCGGGGCGGGCGCCTATGGCCGCGAGTTGGCCTGTGCCCCGTTGCGTTTCGAGGCCGACGGCCAGGAACGCAGCGTTGCGGCGGTTGCGCCTTCGGCCGACGGCCGGGCGTTGCAGATCCGGTTGACCCCTGCCAAAGGCGGCGGCGCGCGGCTGCATTGGCCGATTGACTTCGGCCCTGATGGCTACTACGACCGCCTGACCGAGACGACGCACGGGACGGACGCCCCGGATGCGCCCGCGCTAATCGCGTTCATCTCGGGCGCGCGCGGCCACACCGTGGTCGTCGAGGCGCTCAAGCGGGTTCCGGAGGGCAAGCGGTTCGCGCTGAACAACAGCCCGGACGGGCGGAGCGCGCTGGTCGAAACGTCCGATCGCGGTCTGTTCCGTCTGGTGCACGGGGCCGACGGCGGCGTCGCGATCGGGTTCGCGGGTGAGCGGCTCGAGATGACGGCGGATTCATCCGACGGCATGTTCACGCTCGAGGCGTATGACGACCGCGACGGGATCGTGCTGGAGTCCGGCGCCCGTCTGCCCCGCTTCACCTTCGGCGACGACATAACGTTGTCCAACTCGGTGGGCGGCGAGGCCTCCCTGAACGACCTCCTGTCCGACTTCTATCAGCAAGCGACCTTCTGGTATCCCTCCGGCCACGGCATCTCCGCGTGGGCGGCGTTCGGTCCCTTGGGCCATGCGTATGTGGACGCGCCGTACCGCATCGATTCGCGCAATTCCATCGCCGGCCAGGTTGTGGGCGACGACGGCTACGGCCACGACGGACTGGCGTATGCGTGGGGACATCAGCGCGGATGGCCGTTCCCAGCGGGTTACGACACCCGGCATTTCGGGATCAACGCGATGCATATCGTCGGCGCCCACACTTATCTCATGTGGACCGGCGAGTATCCCGACATCTCCGGCATGGACTACGCCTTCAAGCTCCTCCGCGACGGCGAGACCGTGCTCGAGCAGGACGTCCGCGGCGGCGCGGTGTACCTGGAGCGCGGGTCGGTGTACGCACAGCCTTTCAGGACTGACACGCCCTTCAATGCGGCCGCGCTTCACCTCGGGATCCCCGCCCGGGACCCGCGGGTGGATGCGAACACGCTGCGAGACGTCGTCGAGGCGCCCCCGCGCAACGTCGGCGAAGCGGTTCCGATCGCGTTGCGCGAGGCGCCGGGCGGTCAGGCTGCGCAACGGCTTCGGCCGGAGGCCCCGTTTGACGTCGTCGGCGCGTTCTTCTGTACCTGGTCGACGGTCGGCAGCGGCGTGCGGGTGCGGGCGTTCGCATGGGCGGGCGACCTCGCGACGACGCTGGCCGGCGAGGCGCTCGGCGAAACGGTGGTCGAGAGCGCGCCCGACAACGGCTTCGTCTACGTCGACCTCGATCGCCGCTACGACGCCGGGACGGAGATGCTGATCGTGGCGGATCGGCCGACCGCGGCGGAGGAGGGGGCCGATGCCATGGCGGGCCTGTGGCTGGTCGACGCCTCCGTGCTGCCGGACACGCCCTACGCTTACGTGGGCGACGCGCCGCGCGAAGGCCGAATCATTCGCACGGCGCACGGCATCCGCGTGCGGCCGGAGCTGGACCTCAGGTTGACAGACGCCGACGGCGCCGTCGGCGCCGAGGGGCGGCTCGCCGTCGAAGCGGGCACGGACTACTTCGTCTGGTCGCTGGACAAGACCGTCCCGGCGGGGGCGTACACGCTCGAAGCGCGGCCGAGCGGCGCGGAGATGTACTGGAACGCCTCGCAGACGAAGACGGCGCTCGGCGGGCGCGCGACAGTCGACGGCCACTCATTCGACTGGCTCGCGCGGGCGCGACGGGAGATGGCCTACCAACTCGACACGCTCAACGCCGACCAGGAGCATGTGTTGCTGCTTGACGGGAAGGCGGGCGACATGGACCACCTCGGGCTTGCGGGCAAGTCGGTCGGCAATAACTACTACGATATCCTGCCGTTCGGCTACTACGAGGCCTATTCGAACGCGTGGTACTACGGTTCGCTGCGGGCCCTGGCTGATCTTGAGGACGCCTATGGCGATTCGGCGGCGGCGGAACGCCTGCGCGAACGCATGCCGCGCACGGCGGCGCGTTACACGGAGCTGTTCTGGACCGAGTCCGGCTACAAGGACGGTGCGGCGCGGTTCATCGGGGCGATCGACGCGGAAGGCGGCCGCCACGATTACGGGTTCACGTTCGTGAACACGTTGGCCGCGGAGATCGGCGTGGCGGATAAGCGACAGGCGGAGGCGATCCTCACGTGGCTCGACGAGGGCTGCTCCTACGGCCCCGACGGCGCGCCGAGTCAGGACATCTACCACTTCCGCTTCGGACCGCGGTGCACGACGATAGACAACCCCCACTGGTGGGCGGTGCATCAGCGCTATGAGGCGTATCCCTGGGGCGATCAGATTCAGAACGGCGGCGCGGATCTGTATGAGAGCTACTACGACTTGCAGACCCGCCTGAAGACGCGCGGCGCGGATGACGCCTACGCCCGGTTCCTCGGGATCTTGCGGCGGTACGCGGAGCCGGACCGCCTGACCGGCGGCACGCCGCTGTTCACGGGCGATTCGGTGCAGGGCGGCGGCACGGCCGGGGCGGCCGGCGTGATGTCGTACGAGTTCCCGGAGACGGCCATTCTGGGCGGCATCGTGCTGTACGGCTTCCTCGGGGCCGAGGCGCGTGCCGACGGGCTCCATCTGCGGCCGCGCGTGCCCGGGGCGCAGCCGTTCATCCGGGCCGAGAACATCCTCTACCACGGCAGTCTGTTCACGTTCGAGGCGACGCAGGAAACGCTGCGCATTCGGTGCACGCCCAAGGATGGTCGCTATGCGTTCGAACTGGGCGGCGAGCGGTTCGAAGGGGCGTTCGCGTGGGAGGGGCCGATCCCCGCGGACGGCGAGGTCGTGTTGCGCCCGGTGCGCGTGCGGTAGCGAAAGGTTCGGGCGGCCGATGGCGGCGCCGCCGTGTGGACGGAAGGTGATCTGATGCGGGTTTCCATCGCTTACGAGGACTACCTCGATCGCGTGTTCGGTTGCTGGTTGGGCAAGTGCATCGGAGGGACGATCGGCGCGCCGTACGAGGGCATGAAGCAACTGCTCGAGCTGGAGTACGACCCCGCGCTGCTCGCGTCCATGCTGCCGAACGACGACCTTGATCTGCAGGTGCTGTGGCTGCATGTGCTCGAGCAGAAGGGCGTGCACTTCACCTCGGACGACCTCGCGGAGGCGTTCAACGACCTCTGCCCGTATGCGCCGGGCGAGTACGCCGTGTTCAAGAAGAATTGGCAGCGCGGCATCCGGCCGCCGTACTCGGGCGCGTTCAACAATCCCTACTATATCGAAGGCATGGGCTGCCCGATCCGTTCCGAGATCTGGGCGTGCATCGCGCCGGGCGACCCGGACCTCGCCGCGGCGTGCGCCGCCAAAGACGGCGTGATGGACCACGCGGGGAACTCGGTCTACGCCGAGCAGTTTCTCGCGGCGGTCGAGGCGCTGGCCTTCGTCGAGCCGGATCTGGACGTTTGCTACGACAAGGCGCTGAGTTACGTGCCGGATGATGCGCGGATCGGGCGGCTGATCCAGGACACGCGCCGCTGGTGCGCGGAGGCGTCCGACTGGCATACGGTGCGCGAGAAGGTGTTGCGGGGCTACGGCCACCCGGACTGCACGAACCTATTCCAGAACATCGGCTTCACGCTGCTCGCCCTGCACTACGGCGGCGGCGACCTGATCGACACGACGATGATCGCGTTGAACTGCGGGTTCGACACCGACTGCACCTGCGCGACGGCCGGGTCGGTGCTGGGCATTCTGCAAGGCGCGAAGGCGTTACAGACCCGCCATGGCATCGTCGACCAGGGCTACCGCCTTGATGTGAAGATCACGCGCCGGTCCGACCGCCTGCTCGACCTCGCTGAAGACGTGTGCCGCATGGGCGTCGTCTTCGCCGGTCTCAACCGCGGCGCGGAGATCGCGGGCGCACCCGATGTCGCGGAGATTCCTCCGCCCGACCGCGGTCCCGTGCTGATATGCGCCGAATACCCCGACGGCCCCGCGATCGGACTGGGCGACTCCCGCAGGGTCACGCTCGTTTTGGAGAACGTCGCCGGTTGCGAGCTGCGCGGCGCGGCGACCGTGCATGCGCCGGCGGGCTGGAGCCTGTCCGAGACGGAGCGCGTCGCGACGCTGCCGCCCGATGCGCCCGTGGCGTGGGACCTGACCGTGTCCACGCCGGCGGATCTTCCCGAGCTTGCCGAGACCAACCTGTTCCGGGTCGAGCTGCTGCTCGACGACGGCCGGTGCGTCGAGCACACGTTCGGGCTCACCGGCGCGGGCGTCTGGAAGATCTTCGGGCCTTACTGGCGCAACGTGGTGACCGTCCCGAAGCTCGCTGTCGGCGAGAGCTACTTCGGCCATGTCGCCGCCGGCGTCGAGGGCGACAACGCCGTGAACGACCGAGTGCGCGACTATCACGTGAACGCCTTCGCGGATGACGCGACGATGCACCACACGCTCGACGAACTCGCGTCGTTGCCGGGCGAGATCGTCTGCACCTGCGGCGATGCGTTCCGCGTCGAGGACCTGATCGGCTGGCAGGGACCGTGCGTCGTCTACCTGTTCCGCTACCTGACCTGCCCGGATGATCGAACGATGTGCCTGCAGATCGGCCACTCGGATGCGTTCCAGCTCTGGCTGAACGACGCGCTGTTGGCGGAACGCGACGCGGTCGGCTGGTGGACCAACGAGAACGTGCATCTGGTGAATGTCCCGTTCCGGAAGGGCGTCAATCGGCTCGCGCTGCGTCTGGTGCGCAGGGGCGAGAGCGCGCGGTTCGGGCTGGCGTTCAGTCGCACCGCGACGTGCAGCGAGCACTACATCGACCTCGGATCACGGCATCCGAACGCAGGGGAGGCGTGATGAAAGCGAGCGCATCCGTTCTCGCGTTGCTTCTGGCGGCGGCCCTGCCGACCGCTGCCGAAACCAATGACTCCGCGGAGGCGCGCCTGCGCGATCTGACATCCCTGTGGGAGCCGGGGCCGGGTCCCATTCTCAAAGGGTTCCACAACCTCTACAACGCGTGCGTGGTCCGCGTTCCGGATGACGCCTACCCGTTCCGGTTGTTCTTTTTCGGCTATGCGGCGGAGGACCACAATCCCGGCTATCCGGGCGGCGACGCGATCTACCTCGGGCGTGCGCGCGACCTGCACCGTTGGGAGATCTATGCCGGCGAGCGGGGATGGGACGCGACCGAGGATCCGCGGACGTACGTGCCGATCATCGTCGGCGATCGGAAGCCCTACGACGGCATGGCGAACGGCGACCCGTCGGTCGTCTACCGCGACGGCGTCTACCATATGGCGCTGTCGTCCGTCGGGTTCGACGCGCGCAAAGACGCCGAGGGCGTGGAGCGGCTGTACGTGGTGAACTGCGTGCTCGGCGCGACGTCGACGGACGGCGTCACGTGGACGAAGACCGCCGCGCCGATCGCGATCTGGGATCAGGAGTACGAACGGGGCTACGAGATCATCGACGGCGAGATCCCGCCCGCTCCGGACGATTTCAAGGGAGGCTACCACCGACCGTCGCTGATGTACGACGAAGGCCGGTGGAAGCTCTGGTTCGACTACTATCTCCCGGGTACGTTTCTGTCGATGGGCTATGCGGAGTGCGCCGGGCGCTTCGACGACCCCGACGCCTGGACCGTGCTGCACGCCGGCGACGCGCCCCTCATCCGCGATTGGGCCAATCCGAGCGTGGTGCGCGTAGGCGATGTCTACGTCTCGTTCGCCGACCCGCCGGGCTACCCCTCGGAGATGGGCGGGGACGGCCGCCAGACGACCGTCGCCACGTCGCGCGACGGGATCGCGTGGCGCGTGCGCGGGCATATCCGTCCCGACGGCGCGGCCTCGAGCCACGTGCCGCAGGCGAGTGTGCTCGAGATCGACGGCGAGCGCTGGGTGTATGTGTTCTATGCCTGGAAACCGGCGCGCCTGGAAGGCGAGCCATGGGATTTCCGCTACAAGCAGATCCGCTATGTGCGCTGTCGCGAGGCGGATCTGGTACGCTGGGCGGAGCAATCGGAGTGACCCGGGCCCGGAGCGTCTCGCGATGGGTTTTGCTGTCGGAGTTCGGGTTTGGCTGGAAGGGAGTAGGAACGATGCAAGGACGGCATAGATGCAGGCGCTGGGGCGTCTGGTGCGCAGTGGCGGCGCTGGCGGCGGTCGCCGCATGCACGGGGCCGGCGGACGTGTCGGAGGGCGCATCGGACGCGCCGCCGACCGACGGCGAGGTGACGCTCTTCGACTTCACCCAGGGTGCGCAAGGGTGGACCGGCAACCCGCGCGTGACGAACCTGGAGGCGACGGCGGAGGGCCTGTCGTTCACCTGCACGGGCGAGGACCCATGGATCGAAGGGCCGCCGGTGAGCGCGATGCCGTTGGGCGACCGCGTGCTGTTGACCATCCGTATGCGGTCGACGGCGGATCGCAGCGGCGAGGTGTTCTACGGCCCGACGTTCGAGCCCGGTGCGAGCCGGCAGTTTCAGATCGAGCCCGACGGCGCCTGGCATGAGTACAGCGTGATGATCCCGCCGCAGGAAGCGGGGACGCGGCTCCGCATCGACCCCGCCGGATACGATGGCGATGTGACCGTGGCGTGGATCAAGGCGCGGGCGTTGCGTCCGCTGGCGCAGCTCGAACTGGCCGCGCCCGCACACGCCGATCTGAGCGATGCGCCGTTCGAGTTGACGGCGGGCCCGCTGACGCTGAAGCACGGCGGCGTGTTGTGGGATGGGTTCGCGCTGTACGTAGACGGCGCCGAGATGGCCGCCGCCCACGACGACGCGGCGATCGTGACGATCGAGAACGGCGAGGCGCGCCCGATCCCGCTGCGCGATGCGGCGTTCAGCCTGACCCGCGAAGGCGACGGCCTGCGCACCGAGGCGGCGGTTCAGGACGCCGGCGGCGCGACCTGGAAGCTCACGCGAGTGTTCACGCCCGGCGACGGGACCATCGAGGTCGTGACCACGCTGACGGTGGATCAAGCCCGCGAGATTGTGCACCTGCCCTGGCTGACGCTGTTCCCGGGGCTCGGGGTCTACGGCGAAGAGAAGACCCAGGCGATGTTGCCGGGCGTCGAGTATCTCGAGAACGAACCCAGCAGCAGCGAGGCCGATCTGCGTGGCGAGCAGGCGATCCGCCGCATCGTGGACGATTACAAACTGACGTTCCCGATGATGGCGCTGTCGCACGGCGGCCGGTACATCGGTCTGATCTGGGACCGCGCGGACCATCCCGCGCCCGTGTTCGACAGTCCGGACCGGATCTTCAACTCCGGGGCCCATGTGATGGCGCTGTGGGAACCGGGCGTCGGCGAGTACCGGCTCGAGAACGAAGTGAACGCATTCCGGGCGATGCCGCTCGAGGCGGGGAAGACGTACACGCGCACCGCGACGCTGGTCGGCGGCTTGGAGGAGACCATGGCCGGCGTGGCGCGGCGCTACGTTGCGCTGCGCGGTCTGCCGGACCTGCCGGTGTTCGACGGCGACGCGCAGGACGCGATCCGGCTGCTTGCGGCGGGATGGCTGGACTCCGCCGGTCACCAGGACGGCATGTGGCGGCACGCGGTGTGGGGCAGCAGTTTCCCTGCGCAGCCCGCCGCCGATGCGCCGTACTTCATGCTGTGGCTCGCGGCGCATACGGACGACGCGGCGCTGGCCCAACGACTCGAAGCCGCCGCGCAGCGCGGACTGGAACGTCTGCCTGAGGGCAGACTGACCCCGAACGTGGGCCATGTGGGCCGGCCCGCGGCCCCGCTGGTCTTCGGATCGGTCGAACAGTACGCGAACGAGATCACGGAGTCGGCGCGGCGCCGGCTCGGCGAGTTCGACGAGGAAGGCGTCGTGCGGTACCGTCCCCGCCAAGGCGAGACGGACTACGGCGAAACGCACTGGGAAGACCACGCGAACGGCCTGACCGCCGCGCCGCTCGAGGCGATCCTCGAGGCGGCGGCGTTCGCCGGCGACGCGGAGTTGCGGGAGCGCGGCCTCGAGCTGTTGGACCGCATGACTGAGGTCTACGCCGGGACCGTGCCGCGCGGCGCGCAGACTTGGGAGATGCCGCTGCACACGCCGGACATCCTGGGCGCGGGGCGGCTGGTGCGCTGCTACGTGCTGGGCTATCTATTGTCCGGCGAACAGCGCTTTCTCGAACAAGCCCGCTACTGGGCGTGGGCCGGCGTGCCGATGGTCTACCTCGATCCGCCCGTGCCCGAACCCGTGGGCATCTACGCGACGATCGGCGTGATCGGCGCCACGAACTGGGTCGCGCCGAACTGGATCGGTCAGCCGGTGCAGTGGTGCGGCCTGGTCTATCGGACCGCGCTGCACGATCTGGCGCGGATCGACGGCGAACACGGCGCGTTGTGGGCGCAGCTCGCCAAGGGCATCACGCTCAGCGGGCTGCAGCAGACGTTCCCGCTCGACGATGAGGAACGCTGCGGCCTTCTGCCGGACTTCTTCCACCTCCGGCCGCAGGTCAGCGACGGCCCGGCGATCAGTCCGGGAACCGTGCAGGCGAGCTTGGCCGAGGTCTACGATCTGCCGCGGGTGTATGACGCGGTTCGCCTGCCGAACGGCGCGCTTGTGCATGCACCGGGCACAGTGACGCCGGGCGACGCGGGCGCGACGCACGCGCGCATAGAGGCGTGGCCGCAGGCGCCGTACTGGGTGCGGGTCGTCGGCGTCGATGCCCCGACCGAGGTGCTGTGGAACGGAGCGCCGGTCGAGGAAGGCGCGTACCACCCGGGCCGCAGGGCCCTGACGCTGAAGCTCTCCGGAAGCGGGGAACTGCTGATCCGCTAACCTGCAGCAAGGAACCGATTGGATGGACGCAGGGCCGGATGGCGACGAGACCGCTGTCCGGCCCGCTCCGTTGGGGCGGCGTCGGTTGCCCGCCGGGGGCGGATCGGCATAACATGCTCGTGAGGGACAACGCGTGTCCGGGAGGGGACAGTCATGACAGTTCTGTCGTGGACCTGCCTGTGGGCGATCGCCGGAGTTGCGGCAGGCGCCGCGGGCGCTGATGAAGTCCGTCTGAGCAAGGACGACCTGCCGATCCCGTTCTACAGCGGCAATCTGAGCGTCAGTCCGTTCATGCACTACTGGGGGACCCATCCGTCGTCCGACGAGCCCTACGACCGTCGGCGGCACGACATGCTCCCGCCCGACGAGGCGCACATCGATCAGCTCCGCCGTACGGGCTGCTCGGCGATGACCGACTACATCTGCTGGTGCTGGGTCGAGCGAGAGGAGGGCGTGTGGGACTGGTCCCACTACACCGAGAACGCCCGGCTGCTGCGCGAGGCGGGCATCGATTATGTGGTCTTCTGCTGGCTGCACTTCCCGCCCAAGTGGTATGAGGCGTCCGACCGCTTCGTGCGCTACCGCAACCTCGAGACCGGCGCGGAGATCCCCCAGATATCGTTGTGGTCCCCCGATCTTCCGCGGGTGTTCGACGAATTCTACGCCCGGATGGCGGAGGCGCTCGGCGACGAGATCGCGTTCATTCGGCTTGCCATGCCGACCGAGTATGGCGAACTGGGCTACTGCGCCGGCATGACGGACTGGTTGCGGCCGCAACCGGAGGCCGGGCCGGGGTACTGGTGCGGCGACCCTTACGCGCAGGCGGCGTTTCGAGGCGAGATGATCGTGCGGTACGGCTCGCTGGAGGCCCTGAACGAAGCTTGGGGAACCGATTTCGCGACGCCGGAGGAAGTCGCCGCGCCGCTGTGGCGGGACGTCGAGGCGGGGATCGCCGACTCGGCGTCGGCGCGTCGGCGGTGGACGGACTTCGTGGACTGGTACCATGACGCGTGGGCGCGGTCGCTGCAGGAGATCGTCGGGATCGTCCGCAAGCATTTCCCCGACAAGGAGATCGTGGCGAGTCTGGGCTACGGTTCGGAGCGCGTCTGCTACGGGAACGACCAGAGCCGGTTGATCGCGAAGATGGGGGAGCTGGGAGTCGCGTGTCAGTCGCCGGGGGCGATCGGCTATTTCCCCACGCGCCGGGTGAGCACGGCGTGCCGCGCCTACGGCGTACCCTATTACACGGAACCGCCCGGAGATGTGCCGCGTGAGGCGCAGCGGGACCGGATCTACATGGACCTGACCAACGGCGTGCAGGTCTGGTTCGATTACCTGCAGAACCTGGACGCCGCGCGCGATCTGTTCGCCGAGTACGGGCCGCTGCTGACGGGCGCCCCGCCGCGCACGACCGTGGCGGTGTGGCATGCGACGCGGGACCACTGGCTGCATCCCGACCAGGACTGGTCGCCGGGCGCGAGCGCCATCGCCGAGGCGCTGCGTGCGCGCGTCGATTACGAGATCGTGGATGACCGCATGATCCGCGACGGGGCGCTGGAGCGGCTGGGCGTGCGCCACCTGATCCTGCCGCGGGTCGACTGGCTCGACGCGGCGGCCTATCGCCGGGTCTGCGAGTGGGTCGAAGGCGGCGGCGTGCTGTTTGTTGCGCAGACCGACCCGGCGAAAACGCTGGACGGCGAGGCGGCGCCTTGGGGCGCGCCGGCTTTCGACGAGGCGCCGGACCTTTCGGATGTGGTGCAGGCGACGTTTCCGGACGTGCCGGATGCCTATCGGGTGGATGTGAGCCGACTGGACCACGCCGCCCTGCTGACCGGAACGTGGTACCAGCCGGAGCGGCCCCGATGGTGCGCGCCGGGCGGCGGCGTCACCCTGCCCCTTGCGAGCGCAGACGCTGTCCGTATCACCGTGACAGCGAGCCTGCACCCGGAGGCGCGCCCGGTTCAGATTGTGGCGGACGGGCGCGCGATGGCCGTCGCGGAGCCTGGGCATCAGGGCGAGATCTCCTTTGACTACCTTCCGCGCGAGGACGCAGAGAGCGTGTCGCTGGTGTTCGAAGGGGAAGGGTGGACGCCTGCCGAGGTATCCGACAGCCCAGACGACCGCCTGCTGTGCCTCTACGTGGCCGATGTGCGGGTGGCGCCCGCGGCGGCGCCGGACATGGATGTTGCGGATGCCCCGACGCCGGTCGTGCACGTGGATGCAGAGCAGCTATGGGCGAAAGCAGGGGTGCGCGGCGGAGGGGGCGCGGTGGTCGCGCTGGATGCGGGCGCGGGCGCGGCCTCGGCGCTGGCCGAGGCGGCCGTCGGCTTCTTCGAGCAGGTCGGCTCGCTGCTGGGGCGTCCCGAGTCGAACGCGCCGCGGATTGCAGCGGGGGTCCCGGGCGTGCTGGCGAGCATGACCGAGGACGCTGTGCTGTACTACAACACGACGCAGCATGAGGTGCGGCTGTTTCCGCACTTTAGGGACGAGGATTTCGGTGGAGATGCGCCGGCTGCGCCCGCGGATGGACTGACGATCCCGGCGCGGAGCATCGCGGCGATCCCTATCCACGCCAAACAGTGACAGGCGGCCGGCGCGAGACCGGGACGCCCAGACGAGGAGGACAGGTATGGCATACGGACGGACGAATCGCAGGACCTTCCTGGCGCAGGGCATCGGGATGACCGCGGCGCTGGCGGCGGCGTCGACGCTGCGGCCGAAGCGCGTGAGTGCGAACGACAAGATCGGCATCGGCATGATCGGCGTGGGACGTCGGGGCCGGCAGCTCATGGGGCTGCCGCCCGATGCGGAGATTGTGGCCGTGGCCGACGTGTACCAGACGCACATGGACGAGGTCGCGGCGGGCAAGAGCTGGACGAAGTATCCCGACTACCGCGACCTGCTGGCGGACGATCGGGTGGACGCCGTCATCATCGCCTCGCCGGACCACTGGCACGCCCTCCATGCGGTGCATGCGTGTCAGGCGGGCAAGGACGCGTATGTCGAGAAGCCGCTCACGCTGACGATCGCGGAAGGGCGTGCGATGGTCGAGGCGGCGCGGGCGCATGGGCGCATCGTGCAGACGGGGAGTCAGCAGCGGTCGATGGCCGCGTGTCGCATGGGATGCGAGCTGGTCCGGAACGGGCTTGTCGGCAAGATCAAGACGGTTCATACCGACAACTACCCGAGTCCGTGGGAGTGCGAGCTGCCCGGGCAGCCTGTTCCGGAAGGCCTGAACTGGGACATGTGGTGCGGGCAGACGGAAATGCGGCCTTTCCACGAGGAGCTGTTCGAGCCGCGGGTGCGGGGGCAGGAAGCCGGCTGGATCTCGTTCCGACCCTATAGCGGCGGCGAGATGACGGGCTGGGGTTCGCACGGACTGGACATGATCCAGTGGGCGCTGGGCACGGACAAGACCGGTCCGGTGGAGGTTTGGCCGATTCCCGGCACCGAGCCGACCGATGACAAGGTGCACAAGGGGCCGCTGTGTCACGTGGGGTTCCGTTACGCCGACGGCGTCGAGCTGTACCTGGACGGGGAGGGGCCGGCCGGCGGCGGGCTGTTCGAGGGTGAACTCGGCAGCATCCGCGTCGACCGCGGCACGTACACCGTGACGACCGGCATCGGCAAGGAGCCCGACGGGTCGGAGCAGCCGGAAGTCCTGCCGGTGAGCGCGAACCACATGCAGAACTGGTTGGACTGCATCCGCAGCCGGGAGCTGCCCATCGCGGACGTGGAGATCGGACACCGGTCGGCGACGATGTGCCACCTGGGCAACATCGCCCGGTGGGCGAACCGTCCGCTGAAATGGGATCCCGATGCGGAGCGTTTCATCGACGACGACGACGCGAACGCGTATCTGAGTCGCCCGATGCGGGAGCCCTGGACGCTCTGACGCGGCCCTCGGTGACGACATCTTCCCTGCGGCGGCGTGCGGCGTCGGACCGTGCGCCGCGGCAGGGCGGCGCGCCTCTTGGCCGACTGCGAGGTGCGTGCACAAAGGCGTTGCGTTCTGTATAATCCCGCGCGTCAATGGTTTCCCTCCGGCCTGCGGTCGTATTCAGGGCCGGTGCGCGCGGACCCGCGGGTCCTGTGAATACATGCAAACTCGGAAGGGGATACGTAGATGGTCGATTCGCTCGTGGCTGCAGTAGACCGGCGGGAGACAGTCGTCGGGGTCGTAGGGCTGGGATATGTGGGGCTGCCCCTGGTGTTCGCGTTCGACGATGCCGGGTTCCGGACCGTCGGGTTCGATATCGATGAATCCAAGGTGAAGAGCCTTGAGGCCGGGAAGACCTACATCAAGCACCTGCCGGACGAGCG
The DNA here is from genome assembly GCA_002422525.1 of Candidatus Hydrogenedentes bacterium UBA6118. Classification (GTDB taxonomy): domain Bacteria; phylum Hydrogenedentota; class Hydrogenedentia; order Hydrogenedentales; family SLHB01; genus UBA6118. The sequence goes on along the minus strand of DIWA01000028.1, from coordinate 3,021 downwards.
GATCGCCGCATTGAACGCGTCGGGTCGGTTCACCGCCACGACGGACTTTTCGAAGATCGGCGAGGTGGACGCGATCCTGCTCTGCGTGCCCACGCCGCTTACGCAGCAACGCGAACCCGACATGACCTACATCGTCAAGACGGCGGAAGCGATCGCGCCGTATCTGAAGAAGGGACAGTTGGTCACGCTGGAATCGACCACGTATCCGGGCACGACGGACGAAGTGCTGCTGCCGATACTCGAGCGCGGCGGGCTGGACGGCCGCAAAGATCTCTACGTCGCCTACTCGCCGGAGCGCGAGGATCCGGGCAACCAGACCTTCTCGACGACGAAGATTCCGAAGGTGGTCGGCGCTTGCACGGACGACGCCCGCGACTACGCCTGTCACCTGTACCGGCAGATCGTGCCGCTGGTCGTGCCCGTCTCGTCGAACGCGACCGCCGAGGCGGTCAAGCTGACCGAGAACATCTTCCGGGCGGTCAACATCGCCCTCGTCAACGAGCTCAAGGTGGTCTACGCGAAGATGGGCATCGACGTCTGGGAGGTGATTGACGCCGCGAAGACGAAGCCGTTCGGCTTCATGCCGTTCTATCCGGGTCCCGGTCTTGGCGGCCACTGCATCCCCATCGATCCGTTCTACCTGACATGGAAAGCCCGCGAATACGAGTGCGCGACCCGGTTCATCGAGCTGGCTGGCGAGGTGAACGTGTCCATGCCGGACTACGTCGTGGAGCGACTCGCCGATGCACTGAACGAGCGGCGGAAGGCCCTGAACGGCAGTCGCGTGCTGATTCTCGGCGTCTCCTACAAGCCGGACGTCGACGACATCCGCGAGAGCCCGGCGCTGGCGCTGATACGCAAGATCGCTCAGAAGGGCGCGCATGTCGACTACCACGACCCGTTTGTCGCGCGGATCAAAGTGACGCGGGCCCACGCCGAGCTGGCGGGCATGGAGAGCGTGCCGCTGACGCCCGAGAACATCGCGTCCTACGACGCCGTGCTCATCGCGACCAACCACTCCAACATCGACTACAGCCATCTCGTGGAACACGCGCAGTGCGTCGTCGACACCCGCAACGCCACCCGGTCCGTGATCGTCGGGCGCGAGAAGATCGTCAAGGCGTGACCGACCCGACGATGGAGAACCCCGCGCCAGAGACGCCCGAGACGCCGGACCCCGCGCTCGAGAACGTCGGGATAGTCGTCATCGGGCGGAACGAAGGCGAGCGGCTCAAGACCTCGCTCCGTTCCGTCCGCGCACACCTGCCCCGCGTCGTCTACGTCGACTCCGGTTCCGAAGACGACAGCGTCGCCTTCGCCCGGTCCATGGGCGTCGAAGTCGTCGAACTCGACATGTCCACGCCCTTTACGGCGGGACGTGCGAGGAACGAGGGATACGAACGACTGCTGTCCATGGCCCCGGAGACGGAGTTCGTGCACTTTGTCGACGGCGACTGCGAGATCGTGGAGGGATGGTTGCCGAACGCCCTCGCGGCGATGGAAGCGGACGAACGCCGCGCGGCCGTGTGGGGTCTGCTTGTGGAACGGCATCCGGACGCCACCCCGTACAACCGCCTTTGTGATACGGAGTGGCGCTGGTGCTATCCCTATGGGGACGTGCCCTATTGTGGAGGCATCGCGCTGATGCGTGTTTCCGCGCTGCGGGAAGTGGGCGGGTTCAACGGCGCGCTCATCGCCGGCGAAGAGCCAGAGATGTGCTTCCGCATGCGTGAGGGAGGGTGGCGGATCCACCGGTTGCACGATGTCATGGCGTTGCACGATGCGGACATACGGCGCTTCGGGCAATGGTGGAGGCGGGCGGTGCGAACTGGGTACGCCGATGCCGAAAGGGCTTGGATGCACCGACAGAAGAAGGGCCAGTACTGGGGGCGCAATGTTGTCAGGGTCTGGGTGTGGACCTTTGGTGTGGTTGCTGTCTCAGTGGGAGCTGCTCCTTGGACCATGGGTCTGTCTGGCCTGCTACCTTTTGTTTATGTGGTGCAGGCAGGACGCCTTGCCCGAGGTCTGGCATCGCAAGGAGTGCCGTGGTCGCGTGCGCTTCGCTATGGAGTGTTCAGCGTGCTTGCGAAGTTCGCCATGGTCGCGGGGCACATCCGTTTTGCCCGTATCCGTTGCGTGGGGAAACATAGGGAGCTCATCGAGCATAGGTGACGAGCTTGGCTGAGGAGACTGGACTCGTGCGGAGCAGGCAGTTGTTCCAGAGTGTCGATGTGTTGGTTAGCGTCACTGCGTGTTGCCTGCGTGCATGGATGGGGCTGACGCGGCTTCCGCTCCGAATCTGGAGGGTCGCGAGGCTTCGGGCGTGTTGCCGTGGGAGAATCCCCGTGACCACACAGTGCGATGGTCCAGTCCTCGTCGTGAGCGGCGCAGACCTGCGTATGGGAGATCACTGTCGCTTGGGCCAAGGCGTGTTCTTTGAGACGTCGGGAGATGGACGGATCGTGCTGGGCCGTCACGTCCGCGTCAACCAAGGCGTGTTCGTCGTATCGTATTCCGCGATAGCGATTGGAGACGACACACTGATCGGTGAATACGTGAGCATACGAGATGCGAACCACGGCACCGCGCCAGGGGCGCTCATCCGTACGCAACTACATGATGCAACACCGATTACCATTGGTCGAGACGTATGGATTGGACGCGGAACAGCGGTGCTGAAGGGCGTTACCATCGGAGACGGAGCCATTGTCGCGGCCAACAGTGTTGTGACCAGAGACGTACCGGCAGGCACGGTCGTGGCGGGGGTCCCAGCCCGTGTGATTCGCCGTCGCGGAGAGAGCGTGGGCTAGTGTAGTGTCTGATAATTAAGGCAACTTATTTCGCTTGATTGGTATTCATTCCTTAGAGGAGGATGAATGCCATGAGACGTGCATGTGAGATAGCGTTGAGCGAGCAGGAGCGGGCGGCGCTGGAGAAGTGGTCCAGGGGGCGCCTGACGCCTGCGCGGCTGGTGACGCGAGCGCGGATTGTGCTGTTGGCCGCGCAAGGGCTCGAGAACAA
>DIWA01000011.1 GCA_002422525.1 Candidatus Hydrogenedentes bacterium UBA6118 | reverse complement strand
CGCCCAGGTCGCGTGCGCCCGCGCTTCCAGATGCCGTCCCTGCCGCTGCTCGGCGTACCGCTTCGCCTCCGCGAACAAGTCCACCACGCCGTCCTGCAGCAGACGGTAGTACCGCGCCCGGAACAGCGCCGTCTCGCGCACCGCCTCGGGCGTCGCCCCGAACACATGCTGTACGCCCGCCTTCGCCGTCAGGTCCGGCGCCGTGTCCTCCTGGCCGTACACGAAGTACACGAGGTACTTCGCGAAGTCCGCATACGCCGCGCCGTACCGCGCCGCGTAGGCCTGCTCGAACCCCTCGCTCACATAACGCAGGCAGAACTCGCCGTTGTCGTGGTGGCTGAAGTAACCCCAGTCCTGCTGGATGTGCATCTCATCCGAATACAGCCCGTTCAGCTCGACGCCCGCATCCGTGTACCGGTCCACCAGATCCTTCAGAAACGGCAGCGCGTTGTCGCTAAAGTAGTCCATCTCCGGCGTCCGGTAGCTCTGCACCACCAACACCCGATCCAGATCGCCGATCTCCGTTCGTCCGACCCCATGCACCCTGATCCGCTGCGCCGTGTAGTCGCCGGCCTCGAACACCGCCCCTTCCCACGGCTCGACCGCCGCCGCATCCGTGATCTCGACGATCTCGTTCGGCTCGACCACGCGATACGGCAGACCGCCCCCCGCCGGTCGCTCGCGGTACGCGAACACCCGAACGCCTGCGTCCTCGAGGTTGATCCGCCCCTTGTTGTTCGCCCAGCTCTGCTGCTTCCAGAGCTGCACGCTGAACGCCCCCGTCTTCGGGTCGCGCAGCCCTTTGCGGTAGTGCATCCACCGGCCCGACTCGCCCGTGCGCTGCCGGTACGCCGGACCAATCTCCAGCGGACTCAGCAGGCTCAGCTCCAGACGCAGCCCGTACCCGCTCGCGAACTGACTCACCTTCGCGATCAGCGCAATGTACTCGTCCATGTCCGGCATCAGCTCGCGCGGCGCATGCTGACCCGGCCGATACTGCGCGAAGAAATGGTCGAACGCCACGATCAGGGTCCGGTCGCCGCGCGCCTGCGCCTGCTCGCAGATCTGACGCAGACTCGCCTCCCGCTTGTCGAAGGTCATGCTCAAATCCATGACCTCGTCCGGGTCGTTCGCCAACGTGCGCAACTCGTCGTCCCGCACCAGGATGATCGACGACCGCCCCACCTGGAACTGCCACGGCCCCGGATACCGAACCAACTCGCCCTCGAACACGTTGTCGGATACTTCCATGGCCTCCCGGCCCTCCCCATGAGCGGCCCACGCATCGAACGCGCCCCCGATGCACGCCGCCAACAACGCCGCCGTCAACCCACGCATCACACGCGCAACGCCGCCCTTCCAACTGCACATAGCCCACTGCCCTCCTTCATCGCCTCATGCTAGGCCATCGGAAAAGCGGACGCAACACCCCGGACTACTTCCCGGTCCATCGGGCCAACCGCGCGGCAAGCCCGCGCAGTAGTACAGACTATTGGGAGCGGCGCTCTCTCCGCGCGCCGTGGATGATGGCGAGGACGACGATACGGTCTGGCTGGACGAGGTAGATAAGACGGTATGGAGCGACCAGGAGTTCCCTGATCGCGGGGTCGCTCAGCTCAGGCACAATCCGCCCGCGCCCAGAGAGCCGTGAAAGTGACCTGGATGCAGCGGCAAGGTCCTCGACGACCCGTGCCGCATACGCAGGTGAGGCTTCCGCTATGTGCGCTGCGAGGGCCTCCGCATCATCCCACGCCGATTTGGTCCAGACTACTTCCCGGTCCATCGGGCCATGCGACGTTCGATCTCGGCTTGTGGAACGACCTCGTCCCGCTCGACGGCTTCCAGGCCCAACTGGACCCGCTGCCGCACATAGAGGTGGTACTGGATGTCCTCGAGCGATGCCGTGTCGGGCAACTGATCCAGCAGCTCGCGGACTTCATCTTTGGCTGTCTTCATCGGGATGCCTCCCATTCTGATCATACAACTAAACGCCTGTGTGATGGCGTCCGCCGTACCGCGCGCCCTATCCGTCGCTCGGCAGCGACTCGATCGTGAAGTTCGTGTTCGTGTAGATGCAGATCCCCGACGCGATGCCGAGGGCCTCCCGCACGGTCGTCTCCGCGTCGAGGTCCGTGTGCGCCACGAGCGCGCGCGCCGCCGCCAGCGCATAGCCGCCGCCCGAACCGATCGCCACGATCCCGTCATCCGGCTCGATCACCTCGCCGCTGCCGGAGATGATCAGCGACTGGGTCGCATCGCACACGGCCAGCAACGCCTCCAGATTGCGCAGATACTTGTCCGTGCGCCACTGCTTGCTCAGCTCCACCGCCGCCCGCGCCAAGTTGTTGTTGTACTCGGTCAGCTTCGCCTCGAACCGGTCGAACAACGTGAACGCGTCCGCCACGGAGCCCGAGAACCCCGCCAACACATTGCCGTCCGCCAACGGCCGCACCTTGCGCGCCCGCTCCTTCATCACCGTCGCGCCGATCGTCACCTGGCCGTCGCCCCCCACGGCGACGCGACCGCCGCGCCGTACCGAGAGTATCGTCGTTCCGTGCATCTCACTCATACGCTACCTCCAACCGCCAGGATCTACCACAGCGCACGACTGCGCGCAAACGCCCGCATCTGCTAAGATACCGACCATGTTCTGGCAAATCCTGGTCGGCGCCCTCGCCGTCGGCATCATCGCGATCCATTTCCACCGCGGTCTCACCATGGGACGGCGCGTCACGGCGCTCTGGGAATCCGGCGCGGAAGCCTTCGAAAGACAGGCGTTCGAAGAGGCCCGACGCGCGTTCGCCCGCATCGTGAAGCTCAGTCCCAGCTCCGCCGCGCCCAGACGCATGCTCGGACGCACCCTCGTCGCCCTCAACCGCCTCGACGAAGCCGAGCCCCTGTTCCGCCTGGCCGCCGACCTCGAACCGCGCAACGGCGACGGCCGCCTCGAACTCGGCATGTTCCTCGCCCTCCACCGACCCGGCCTTGCCGACGAGGCCTTCGCCGCCATCGAGCAGGCGTTCGCCCTCGACCCCCAACTCCGCAACGCCATGGCCTCCTGGCCCCTGCCGCCGCAACTGCGCGACAACCCCCGCCTGCGCGCACTCCTCGAAACGACGCAGTAAGGCCGGAACGCTCTTCGAGCGCCCCGGCCTTCACCGCGGACCCTGGATCCTGAATCAGGCAGGCTTAATCTCGATGCGCTTCGCGCTCGTGCGAGCCGACTCCTTACGCGGCACGGTCACGGTCAACACCCCATGCTTCAGCGTGGCCGACAATCCCTCCGCGTCGGCGTCTTCCGGCAGACACAACGCTCGCCGGAACGAACCGTAGGAGCGCTCCACCGCGTAGTAGTTCCTCCCGGACTGCTCTTTCTCCTGACGCTTCTCGCCGCGGATCCGCAACGTGTCGCCCGTCACCTCGACCTGGACATCCTTCTCATCCACGCCGGGAAGCTCCACGCTGATCGTGTACTCCTTGTCCGTGGAAGCGATGTCGACGCTCGGCTTCAGCCAACCGTCCTCCGACCAAGTCGGGAACGAGGTCCAGGAACCCGACGGCGAGCCGCCTACCGCGCGGAAGAAGTCGTCAAAGATCCGGTCCACTTCCCGTCGGATCCGTTCCACGGGCGGCATGCTTTCATCGCCATAGCCCCGCACATGCACGGGCATCGCACGCCCCTCGTCTTCTCGCTTGAACCAATTCCAGGGAACCAACTTGCTCATCTTCATGTCAGCACCCTCCTTTGCGTCGTTTACTTGGTTTACTTGATCTCAATGCGTCTGGGTTCGGCCGCGCTTCCCTCTGCGCGTCGCGGCAAGGTCACCGTCAGCACGCCGTCACGCAACTCAGACGCAATCGGCTGATCCAGATCAACGTCGCCCGGCAACGCCATCACGCGTCGGAACAGGCCGTACCGCACTTCGCGTCGCACCAGGCCCTCGCGGTCATTCGACTCCTCGATCCGAGACTCGCGACGCCCTTCAAGCGTCAACCGGCCGTCCTCGATCTGCAGCGTCACCTCGTTCCGGTCAACGCCGGGCAGGTCGAACCGGTAGATATAGGCGTCCTCTCGCTCCTCGATCTCACACCGAGGCGCCCACGCGACAGCGTCGTCCTCGAACGGACTCGGCGCCGTGAAGCCCATCCGCGAGAACGCCTCCTCGATCACGCGATCAAGCTCCTCACGGATGCGCACCATCTCCGGGAACGGCTCCCATGCCGTGTCCAGGAAGCCCTCACTGAACGGAGACCAACGCTCACGCTTAGGAGTTTTGCCGGCCAGGGGCGCAGCCGATTCGCCCGCTCGCGCGTCCGCAAGCGCGTCCAGCGCGCGTTCGATTCGCGTCGCCGCGTCCACGCTCTCGTCCCGCAGCAAAGCCTCGATCCGGTCAAGCGGACCCTCGCCGCTCGGCGCCGTCGCCGTCTCGCCGGCAAGCGCACCGCGCACGCCCGCCGTCGCGATCGCGCCGCCGACAACCGCCACGACCGCTATGGCCGCGATCACCCAGAAACGGCGGCGCTTGAGCATCTCCCGAATCTTCATCTCATGCACCTCCTTCCTTGGTGCGGACCGCAGCCCCTCAGGGTGGATCGCGCGTCGAACACAGCCGTTGTGGAACTGCGGCCCAAGCACGTCTGCGCCTGAAGGCAAGCAACGCCCGTGCCATGCAGTCAACATGTTGCACACTAAGCGCTTATACGACGGCGCGGGACCCCCTTGGTTGCGTCTGTCCCATTATGGAACGCGCGCGCACGCCCGCCATGCACCATTATGAGGCGCCCCCTCGCCAACTTCGGAGCAGGATCCGGCCCAATCCCCTCAGCCCCGCTGACACGCCCGCATCCTCCGCAGAACAGCCGAGGCCGCCGAAGGAACACCCTCGGCGGCCTCTCTCAACCTATGCGCACGTGGACTACAGACAGAGCATGAACGCCGCCAGATCCTCTTTCTCTTGGCTGGTCAGCTTCAGCCCCTGGATCAGGTTGAAGAACTCCACCGTGTCCGCCAGCGTCAAAAGGCGCCCGTCATGCATATACGGCGGAGACTCCTTGATGCCGCGAAGCGGGAAGGTCTTGATCGGACCATCCACGCTCGCCTTGCGGCCGTTCACCATCTGCTCCTCGAAGAAGCGTTCGGCCTGCAAGTCGTGCATGGAGTTGTCCGTGTAGTACGGCGCCGGGTGGCACTCCGCGCACCGCGCCTTGCCGTGGAACAGCCGCTCGCCCCGCAGCTCCTGCCGCGTGGCCTTGGCCGGGTCCAGCTTGCCGTAGAGGTCCAGCTTCGGCGCCGGCGGGAAGTCCAGAATCGCCTGGAACTCCGCCATGAAATGCACCTGGCTGCCGCGATCGAGCACGTTCACGCCCTTCTTCTGCGCGATCACGGGGTCGCCGTCGAAGTACGCCGCCCGCTGCTCGAACTCGGTGAAGTCCTCGATCGTCTTCAGCGCGCGCTGCGACCCGAACAGCCGCTGCACGTTCACGCCGCGCAGCGGGGGGGTGTCCAGACGATGCCGCAGCTCCTGCGGGCGAGTGTCGCCCACGAGGTGCGTCGCGGCGTTCGAGTGCCCGTTGACATGGCAGTCGAAACAGGTCACGCCTCGGCTCGGCAGCGCCGAACGCCTATCCTCGGTCTGGTTGAACTGCTGCTGCGGGAACGGCGTCACCAACAGCCGCAGCCCTTCGAGCTGCTTCGGATTCAGAATCCCGTTGAACAGCTCGTGGTAGTTCATGATCGTCACAACCTGCCCCCGCGATACGTCGCCCAAATCCTTGCGCGTCGTCAGAAACATCGCCGGGGGATACTCCGGAAGGAGATGATCCGGCAGGTCCAGATCCATATCGAATCGGGTGAGGTCACGCCCCTCCTGCCGATTGATCTCATCGATATGGAATTGCGGGAACACCATCCCGCCCTCCGAATGGTTGGGATGCGGCAACGGCAAGAAGCCCTTCGGCCACAACCCCTTCGCCTTGATCTCCTCCGGCGTCATCGCCGCCAGATCCGACCAGGTCACGCCCTCCGGCAGTTTGACGCGCACGCCGTCCTGGATGGCCTTGCCGCGCGTCGCGGTAACCCCCTCCATCGGCCGATCGCTCAGATCATACCGCTCCTCGAGCAGGTTCATCTGACGCTGCATCACCTCCGGCTTCGCAGCCTCCATGCGCGCCTTGACCTCGTCGAAACTCTCCGTCAGCGCCACCGGCAGATAGCTGGTCGGCTGATCAGCGAAGGCAAGCCCCGCCGGCAACGCCAGCGCGGCCCCTATCGCGACGACCGTCGTCGTCCATGCGATTGATCTCATACCTGTACCGCTCCTCATCCTGCGGACTCCGCCTGCGCGAACCCCGCGTTGATCCCCGTGGGGCTCCGCCCCAGTCCTGCCCTCACACGCTGCGTCGCTGAACCGCCCTACTCGTTGCACCATCCTCCTCTCGTTGCTGTCTGCTCTTGCCATCATGGACATCAGACTAGTCCGATCCCGTCCATCTGTCAAGAAGATACTTGCATTCCGCAACTAGGATCTACTCCGACGGACAAGACCATGGCGACCACGCCCCGACCCCTCCGGTTGCTCCGCGGCCCCCGCTCTGACAGAATGTTGCTCCCGGTCGACAGACCGGCGCCCGTTCCTCGCTCGTCCCGCCGGTTCCTCGGCGACGAGACGTCTTCTCACAACATAGATGGGGGTTTCTGCGGCATGGCGGTCAGCGGTTCCCGGCGCATGGCGTTCGGCCGGTTCGACTACGCAACATTCATGACCTTCTTCGCCTACGCGGCCGGATCGGTCGTCGTGCCCGTCGCGCTGGTCACCATGGCCGACGACCTCGGCTTCTCGCTCGAAAGCGGCGGCATGACCGCCGGCGGCGCGCTCTCGCTCGCGCGCACCCTCACCATGGTCGTCTCGATGCTCCTCTGCGGGTTCGCCGCCGGTCGGTGGGGAAAGCGCCGCACCCTCGGCTGGTCCGTCGTGCTCATGGCCGTCGGCATGTCCCTGTGCGCCCTCTCTCCCGTCTACGGCCTCGTCCTCGTCGCGCTGATGCTGGCCGGACTCGGCGAAGGCGTCATCGAGGGGCTCGGCACTCCCTTCGTACAGGCCCTCCACGACGAGGAGCCCGGGCGGTACATCAACTTCTCCCACGGCTTCTGGTCCGTCGGCGTCTTCGTCACCGTGCTCGCCGTCGGCGCCCTGCTCTCCTTCGGCGCACCCTGGCGCGTGCTCATCGGCGGCGTCGCCGCCGTCGCGATCGTGCCCGGCCTCCTCATCCTCCTCCCCGCCCGCGCCGGACGCGAGTACCCCGAACACCCCGAGCCGATCCACTGGCGCACCGTGTCCCGACACGGCCTCGACATCGTCCGCACGCCGCGGTTCTGGCTCTACTTCTCCGCCATGCTCTTCGCGGGCGGCGGCGAGTTCTGCCTCACCTTCTGGTGCGCCAGCTACATCCAACTGCATTTCGAAGGCACGGCGTGGGCCGGCGGCCTCGGAACGGCCGCCTTCGCCGCGGGCATGGTGGTCGGACGCACCGGTTGGGGCTATATCATCCGGCAGCGCCAGCTCAAGCAACTCATCCTCTACTCCGCCCTGGCCGGCGGCATCGTCACCCTGGCCTTCCCGCTCCTCACCAGCCTGGGGCTGTTCATCGCACTGCTTTTCCTCGCCGGCGTCGCCACCGCGCCCTTCTGGCCCAGCCTCCAGAGCTACGCCACCGATCGCATGCCCCGAAACGACACCACCATGCTTTTCGTCCTCCTCTCCTGCGCCGGCGTGCCCGGCTGCGGCTTCTTCACCTGGCTCATGGGCGTGATCGGCGACCGCACCGGAAGCCTGACGAACGCCTTCTACCTCGTGCCGCTGTGCTTCTTCTCCCTCGCCGCCCTGATCGCCTTCGACTGGATCCTTCTCCGCGCCGCCGATCCCGAACCCGAACCCCAAAGCGCCGAGGCCGTGCCGGACTGACCCCGCATCTTCTTCCGCGTCGGCGCCGTTTTGTGCTAGAATCGCCCCGCTGAAAAACCCTCGGGGAACCGGTGCGCAGTCTTGACCGGCGGGCGCAGCAGACGCGAGTCGGAACCATGGCGTCAACTACACACAAACAAGCGAAGGGCCATTGTGCGTAGACGCATACCTGCCCTCCTCGCCCTGCTTGCGCTCCTCGTCGCGCTCACATCCGGGTGCTTTGCCCCGAGTGACGTGAAGCCCGCGCACATCGATCCCGAGCCGCACGCCAGCGGCGACGATCAATGCGGCATGTTCGGCGAGACGCTCGAACGACCCCTGCGCGTCATCGTCCACGGCAAGCGCATCCCCGGCCTGTTCGGCGGCAAGGGAACCGAACCGCCCGCACCGGGCGCCGAGGTCCGTTTCGTCGTCGAGAACCCCGAGTCGGGCGCCGTCTTCGCGGACACGGACCTTCCCGAGACCACGGCCGTCACCGATGCCGCGGGCGTCGCGGCGGCTTCGCTCCGCCTCGGCGACCTCCCCGGCGACGTGTTCGTCACCGCTTCCGTCGACACCGAAGCCGGCCCCGTCTCCTATCGCTTCCGCGCCCTGGCCGGCGTCGAGAAGTTCCAGCCCATCCTCGAAGGCCCCACAGGCGCGGTGATCCCCTCCGTGGGACTCACCTTCTTCGACGCCCCCGGCCAACCGGCCGAAGGCATCGTGGTTCATTTCGCCATCGAGGGCAACGGCGACGGCGCCAAGATCTCCCAGTCCTACGTCACCACCGGCCACGACGGCCGGGCCTTCATCTCGTGGACCCTCGGCGACCACAGCAAGCAGTACTTCCTCAAGGCTTCCATCCGCGACCTGCGCGAGGCGCCTCCGGGCGGCGCGCCCTTCATCGCGTTCCCCGTCGAGTTCGAGGCCATGGGCCTCAACAAACTCGGCATCGCCTTCGAAGTCTTCGGCGGACTCGCCGTCTTCATCTTCGGCATGCGCCTCATGTCCGGCGGCCTGCGACGGCTCGCCGATCGCCGCCTCAAGAGCATCCTGCAAGCCGTCACCAGCAACCGCTTCTTCGCCGTCGGCGCCGGCGCCCTCATGACCGGCATGGTTCAGTCCTCCAGCGCCTCCACCGTCATGGTCATCGGCTTCGTCAACGCCGGCCTCATGACCCTGGCCCAAGCGGTCGGCGTCATGTTCGGCGCCAATATCGGCACCACCCTCACCGCCCAGATCATCGCCTTCCGCCTTGACGCCCTGGCCTACCCGGCGATCGCGGCCGGTCTGCTCGCCGTGAGCCTCTCACGCCGCCCCGCCATCCGCGCCCTCGGCGAAAGCATCATGGGCTTCGGCCTGCTCTTCCTCGGCATGACCACCATGTCCGGCGTGCTCGAACCGCTCCGCTACAGCCCCGAGTTCCAGGCCTTCTTCCAGATCTTCGACTGCACCCCCGTCAACGGCGTCATCCCCTGGCGGTCCGCCCTCATGTGCATCGTCATCGGCACCGTGATGACCCTGGTCGTCCAGTCCAGCTCCGCCACCATCGGCATCGTCCTCGCCCTCTCCGGCCAGGGGCTGCTCTCGTTCTACACCGCCGTTCCCCTCGTGTTCGGCGACAACATCGGCACCACGATCACCGCGTTCCTCGCCTCCCTCGGCGGAAACCGCAACTCCAAGCGCGCCGCCGTCGCCCACATCCTCTTCAACGTCACCGGCTCCGCCTACATGTACGCCCTGCTGTTCCTTCCCCTCTGGAACGGAGAGCCCATCTTCCTCGGCCTGGTCGACGCCATCACCCCCGGCGACGCCTTCTCGCCGTCTCCGGAGAACCTTCCGCGCCACGTCGCCAACGCCCATACCGCGTTCAACCTGATCAACTGCCTCCTCTTCCTCCCCTTCCTGCACCACGTGGTGCGCTTCTGCGAGTGGGTGATCCCGCGGTCCGCCGCGGACAAGGAAGTCGTGATGGCCTACCTCGAACCGCACCTGCTGACCACGCCGTCGGTCGCGCTGGACCAAGCCGTCCGTGAGGTCTCCTTCATGCTCGAGCGCGCCAAGAAATGCGTCGACGAAGCCGCCGCCTTCTTCGGCGGAGGCAGCAGCGACTACGCGGAGAGCGTGCGCAGACGCGAGAAGACCATCGACCGGCTGCAGAAGGAGATCACCGCCTACCTCGTCGACCTGTCGCGACAGGACCTCACCCCCGATGAGTCGGCCTTGATCCCCGTCCTCGTCCACGCCGTCAACGACGTCGAGCGCATCGGCGACTATTCCGAGGACCTCGTTGAACTGGCTGAACAGCGCCGCAGACAGGACCTCGCCCTGACGCAGGAGGCCCAGCAGGATCTGCTCGAACTCGATCAGCTCATCCGCGACCAGTTCGAAGCCGCCCTCGACGCCCTCAATACCCGCAGCGTCGAACGCGCCGACGACGTCAAGATGGGCGAGCGCCGCCTCACGGAACTCGCCCAGCGCATGTACGACGCGCACGTCGACCGTCTCGAAGAAGACCGATGCACCGTCCCTTCCGGCGTGCTCTTCTTCGACTACATCAACCACATGGAACGGATCGGCGACCACCTCGTCAGCGTCGCCAAGCGCGTCAAGAAGATCGCCCGCGTCACCATGTGACCCCCGCCTCCCCCGGGGACGGCCTCTCCGCGGGCTACGCCGTGTCGATCTCCCGCACGTCGCACCCTTCCGCCGTAGCCGTCACCCGCACGAACCCCGTCGGCTCATCTCGGAAGTTCCAGTTGCACGACCGCAGCCCGTACACCGGCACGCCGTCGAGGTCGAACCAGCGCCGTTGGTGGAGGTGCCCGAAGAACAGAGCCGTCGGCCGAACGCGAACGACCTGCTCCCGCAGCCAGCGCGCGTCGTTCTGCGCCAGACACATCGGGTCCGGCTTGCCCGCCGGCTCGGGCGGCACGTGGCCGAACAGGAACGTGCGGGGATACCCGCCGAGCTGCGCGAACTCCCCCTCGATCCATTCGACCTGCCCGACGTTCGGCGTGTTGGACTCCGTCTCGAAATGGCCGACGTGGTCGATCGCGGCCGCGTTGCACATCCCGATGAACCGGTCCCCCTTGTGGTCGAACGCGTAAAAGTCCCGCCCCTGGAACACATCCGGGAGCAGCGCACGCAGCCGTTCGCGGCTCTCCGCGTTCTCATGGTTGCCCGCCACCGGGTACACCGGCACGGGGATCTCCGCCAACAGCTCATCGAACACGTTGACGTGCAAATCGCCCGGAATCAGCATGAAGTCAGGCGCCGGGTCCAGCCGCTTCACAGCCGCGATCACGCGCCGAAACTTCTCCGCCCCCGTCGCCTCGCCGTCGCGGTTCTCCGCCAGGTGCGGGTCCGCCGCGACCACGAAGGTGTAGCTCGCGCCCGGCCCGCTCGGCGCAGCCGCGCGCGCCTTCCCGCCTCCCGCGGCGATCCCCGCCACGGCCGCGCCCGCCAGCGCCACAAATCCCCGTCGATCCATCCGGATGTCCCCCATGCTCCGCCCTCCCTTACGGGCGCCTCGCCCGTCTGCCGTCCGCGGGCCCCGGCCCCTCACGCGTCGATGCCGAACAGGAGCCGCACGAGGAAGCCGATACAGAAGCTCGCCGCCGCGACAAACAAGGTCAACCCGCCCATCTCGAAGAAGCGCGGCCAGAGCGGCGCATCCTTCGCCACGGCGACATAGTACGTGAAGAACAGAATAATCAGCATCGCCCCGCCAAGCGTCAGCGCAAGCGCCGGCAACGGCGTCGACAGAATCAGATACGGCACGATGAGCAGCAGCACCGTCAGCAGATACGTCACGAACGTATAGATGGCCGCCTTGCCCGGCTTCTTCTCATCCCCCTCCTCGGCCTTCGTCGACAGATACTCCGACGCGCCCATCGACATCGCGGCGGCCAATCCCGTCACAAGCCCGACCATGCCGATGGTCCGCGTGTCCTGCAGCGCCAGCGTCAGTCCCGCCAGCGCCCCCGTCAGCTCCACCAGGGCGTCGCTCAGTCCGAGCACCACCGACCCGACGTAGCGCAGGCGCTCCTCGTCGATCATCGCCACGAGCATGCCCTCATGCTCTTCCTCTTCCTCGCCGATGCGCACGGATTCCGGATACGCCTCCGCCAGCTCCGCGTACACCGCCTGCGCGTTCCGCTCCGCCCGCTCCATCAGCCGCACCGCGAACGTCAGCCCGAGCGTCCGCGCCATCAGCCCGTACCACCAGCACGCAATCCGCCTCGGACTCACCCGCGTCTCGGTCAACGTCGACCAGTACTCCGCGTGCCGCGCCTCGTCCCGCGCGATGCGCTCGAGCAGCTCCTTGTTCGCCGGGTCCTGCTGCCGCTTCGCCAACGCACGATACACATGCTGCTCGGTCACCTCATCCCGCTGGATCGCCAGAATCCGCCGCCGAAGCGCCGCGTCACTCTGCGTCATGGCCGCTCTCCTCCTTCACGGACGAACCGCCGCCCGCGGTGCGAACGCGCACATCGCGGAACGTCGCCGCGCCTTCCGTCACGAACAAACCCAGCCCGCCGGACCGCAGGTCGTAGCCCCGCGCCGTCAACGCGACCTCGTCGTTCACATACGTCACGAACATCGTCTCCGACACGACGATCTTCAGCGAGATGGGCGCCGCCGGGTCCAACACGACCGGCCGTTCCTCGACGTACCCGAAGTCATCCCACGACCGCGACGAGCGATCGAACGCGAACCGGCCCCGACCCGGGTCGAACCGCACCTGGTACCACTTCGCCTGCGGGTGCATCGGCCGCGTCGCGCGCAGCATCACGCCGAACCCCGCCGATCCCGCCTCCCAGTCGATCTCCGTCTCGACCACGCACGGATCGGGCAGCTCGCCGAGATGCAGATACGAGAACCCTTCGCGCGAGTCCGCGCCGAACGTCGTCCCGTCGATGCGCCAGGCGCCCTGTTCCGGCTCCGGTGTCAGCGCCATGCGGCCCGGCAACGCCGCGCCGATCTCCTCCGGCATGAACGCCCGCAGCGTGCCGTCGGCCCGTTGCGCCAGTTCATGCGCGACCAACGTGCCGCCCCATTCGTACTTCCCCGCGTCCTCGTCCCCCGTCTTCACGGACGCCCAGCCGAACAGCAGCCGCCGGTCTCCGTCCGACGCCGTCTTCGCCGTCTTCGCCGCGTAGTACGCCCGCCCGTCCAGCACATCGTCCGGCGGAACCTGCCACGGCCCCGCGGGCGTCCTCGCCATCCGGTACCGCGTCTCCCACTGCCAGCGATAGGTCGAAAACACCAAGTACCACCAGTCGCCGATCCGGAATAGGTCCGGACACTCATGCGAGTTGAACAGGCCCGGCGCATAGATCGACGGGCGCGCCTCCCAATTCTCCAGGTCCTCCGACACCAGCAGCGCCGTGCTCCCCGGCTCTCGATTCCCGATATCCGCCAGGCTCCCCGCCAGCACCATCCAGTACGCGCCCGCCTCCTCGTTCCAGAACACGTGCGGGTCGCGCCACCCCCCCGTACCGTAGTGCTCCGTCGCCGGCGGCAGCGCCCAGCCCGGCCGCTTCCTCCAGGTCATCAGGTCATCGCTCTCCGCGCGGAGCACCACCTGCATGTGATCGAGCCCGACCTTCTGGAAATCGGGGTTGTGCCCCGTGTAGAAAATGTGCAATCGTCCGTCCTTCTCCACCACGCAGCCGGTGAAGATCGCCCGGTCCTGGCTGTCCGGCGAACCCGGCGCGATCGCCTGCCCATGGTCCACGAACCGCACCAGGTCGCGCGTGGTCACATGCTTCCACGACGAATCGCGCGTATCGATCTGGAACAGATGCCACGTCCCGTCGTGCCGGAACGGGATGAAATCGCCGCATCGGCCGTTGTCATCCGTGTAGAACAGGCGCGCGAGCGGCGCCGCTTCCTCATGGTCCATCGAGCTTCCTTCAGCCGCCGACGCAGCCATCGCCCGGCCGCCCAAGAGACACAGCAGACAGAGCACGGTCGGACAGGTCGTGTTACGCATGCCCCAAGTACACCAGACCGCCCCGCCCCGTTCAAGGCGCGCCCCGACAGGCGTGATCAACGACCCCGATCCCGCGTTCGACGCGCCACCGACCCGATGTGGTACGATACGTTCCGAACGGCGCTGCGACGCGCGCCTGAACCCGATGGGTCGTACCATTTTCCTCCGGCATCGCGACGTCTGCGGCGCCCCCACGCTGTTCGCCCAAGGCCGGACCTGCTATTCGCACACCTCGTGAGATCACGATGAAGTTTGCGCTGTGGAACATCCGTTACGCCACGGGATCCGGATGGCGGTTCCATCTTCCGGTCCCGTTCAGCGGCTACTTCCGTCCCACGGCGCAGAACCTCGATCGCATCACCGCGTTTCTCGCCCAGGAACGGCCCGACGTCATCGGCTTGCTCGAGATCGACAACGGGTCCTACCGCTCCCAGAATAACAGCCAGGCCGTGCAGATCGCCCAGGCCTTGGGCTATACCCAGGTCTACGCATCCAAATACGCGCACTCCTCCTTCGCCCACTATACCCCGGTGATGCGCGAGCAGGGCAATGCGTTCCTCACCAACCAAGACATCAAGGACCAGGGATTCCACTACTTCAACGAAGGCGTCAAACGACTCGTCATCGAGCTCGAGTTTGACCGCTTCGTCATCTTCCTGGTCCACCTCTCGCTCAAGTTCCGCCACCGCCAGTACCAGCTCAACGACCTCTACGCCCTGTTCCGCCAGGTCAAGAAGCCGATGATCGTCGCGGGCGACTTCAATGTGTTCTGGGGCGACCGAGAGCTGAACCTGTTCCTCGCCGCGGCAGGCCTGACGAACGCGAACACGGAAGGGCTCCCCACCTACCCCAGCCGCAGACCCCGGCGCCAGCTCGACTTCATCCTGCACAGCCCCGGCATTCGCGTGCAGTCCTTGCGCGTGCCGCGGATCGTCTACTCAGACCACCTCCCCATCGTCTGTGAGATCGACGTCGACGGCGTCGATTCCGCGTCGACCCCCGCCGAACCCGAACGCTGACCCCCGTCAGGGTATCCGAACCACCTCAGGCGTCCCTTCGCGCGACAGCGTGATGTTCAGCTCCCGAGGCGTCTCGCCGACCTCCAGATGCACCCGCTGGAGCGGACGGCGTTCCGCGGCGAACTGCGCCGGCAGATCCCCGGGGCGCGCCCCGTCCACGTCCACCGCGAACACATCGAGAATGTATGCGCCCGGCGGCACATCCGTCAGCACGAACGCGCCGTCCGCCATCGCTGAGCTGATCGCCGTCGTGTACCGCGCCGAGGCGATCGCATCCGCCAGATTCAGCATGTTGAGCTGGTCCGACGCCGGGCCGTCCGGCCGCCGAAGCGACGCCATCACCACCTCGTTCGAGCCCCGTCCCCGCAGCACCCCGCGGATCTCGGACCCATGCCGATCGCCCAGCGTCAGCTCCGCCGTCTCCCCATTCACCACGTCGACCACTGCAGGCAGGATCGACGCGCCCTCCGTCCAGTCGCTCGAGGCAAGCTGCGTCGGGTCCACCGCATACACCAGATACGATCCCTCGGCCAACTGCGAGAATCGGAAGGCGCCTTCCGCATCGGTCGTCCCCATCTGCGCCCCCGCTTCGCCGACGATCAGCACCGTGCGATCCGGTTGCGGCGCGCCGTCCGCCACGCATCGCCCCGTCACCTCCCCGCCCACGCCCAACACGATCCGATAGTCCTCCAGCCCGCCCCCGGGCGACAAGGCCAGTCCGTCCGCGTAGTACTGCGCAAACCCGGTCCGGTCCGCGAACACGCGGTAGTCGCCCGGCGCAACCGGCCCGACCGAGAACCGCCCGTCCGCCCCCGTCGTCGCCGTGCCCGCGATCCGCTGCATGCTCGCCGGCAACAGCAACGACATCAGCTTCTCGAGTTCCGTGCGCGGCGCCGGCGCCAACCGCACCACGGCCCCCGAGACCGGATCGCCTGACGCATCCACCACCTCGCCCGCGAACGGCACGCCGCTGTACAGCGTCACCCGCAGGTCGCTCACATGGTCCCCGCCCGCCAGGGTCAACGGACGCGATTCGCCGGCGCCGATGTCCGCATCCTTGGCCCGCACGACATACGTCCCCGGAGAGACGCTTCGGAACGCGAACCGCCCCTCCGCATCCGTCGGGCGACTCCCGAAACCGCTCTCCATCATGTTCTGCCACGCCAGGCTGCGCGTGTCGCCCAACGGCCGGTCCTGCGGCGTCAACACCACCGACGCCCCGGCCACGGGGTTCCCGCGCGCGTCCAGCACAGTCCCCTCCACCGTAGCCGGCGGCGACAACCGCAGCGTCACCTCCGCCCCCGGCGCCACGGACTGCAACATCCCGACCCCGGCGTCGTCCTCCACGACCAGGTCGTAGAGCACCCCCTCCAGGCCCGTCACGGAGAACCGCCCCTTCGCGTCGCTCTCGCCCGACAACGCGTCGCGCGGGTCGCCGTTCCGCCACGCCTCCACCCGCACCCCCGGGGCCGGATCGCCGTCGGGCCCCGTCACCTCCCCGGAGATCGCGCCCTCGGCCGACGGCGCGGCATCGCGCGGCGGTCCGGCTTCCACCGCCTGCAACGCAAGCCCCTCGATCGGCATCGAGCCGTCCGCCTCCACCTCGATCGAGTACGGATCCAACGTGAACGGGTTGCCGGGCGCATCCGCCGGCCGCAGCACATACACCCCCGCCCCGACCCGATCAAACGCAAACGCCCCGTCCTCATCCGCCGCGACGCTCAACACGCGCGCCGGACGCCCCGACAGCACCGCGCTCAGCTCGGGCGTAAGCAACACCGTCCCGCCGCCCCACGGCGATCCGTCCGGCCGCAGGATCCGCCCCGACACCCGGCTCCCCGGATCCATCGACAGATCCACGCGTTTCGGCGAATCCCCGGGAGCGATGCGAAACGGCTCGCCCGTCGTCGGCGCGAACCCGTCGGCCATCGCCTGCACCTGGTAAGCCCGGTCGTACGCGAGGCCCGCGATCCGAAACCGCCCCTCCTGGTTCGTTCGGGTCTCATGCGGATGGACCGCCAAGTCCGCCCCCCCCTCGTCGGGCCCCGTCCCGCGGTAGGATACGTCCGGCGCCACACGCACCGTCGCGCCCGCCGCCGGGGCGCCGTCCGCCCCGCTGATCACGCCTTCCACCGCCGCGCCGCGCGTCAACGCGAAGTCCACGCCCTCGTAGTACACCCCGGCTTCCAGGGTCAGTTCCTCGGCGTTGCTCGCCAGGGTCAGGTACGCTGTATCATGGGTGCGCGCTTCCACGCGGCACGGTCCCAGCGGCACGCCCTCGATCACGTAGCGCCCCTCTGCGTCCGTGGTCCCCTGATACCGGACGGCCGGGTTCGCCCGCGCGCGTCTCCCCCCCGTAGTTGCGGCCGCCAACGGCGTCGCCTCCACGACGATCCCCGGCACGCCTTCCCGCGACACCGCCTCCACGACCTGCCCGGAGATATCCGTCCCGGGTTGCACGAGGAAATCGACACGGAGCCGCGCCGGGCCGTGCGCGTTCAGCGGATGCTCCGCGCGAGCGATCCCGCGCCGCATGCAGATCAGCCGCATGTACGGACCCCCGGACAGCGCGACCGCGTACGCGCCGGATTCGTCCGTCGTCGTCTCCGCGCGCTGCTCGGCCGTCTCGCCCAGCGCGATGATCCGCGCCCCCGCCATCGGCTCCCCCGTCAGTCCGCTGAGCACACACCCGGACATGCGCCGCGTACCTTGCTCCGGTTCCGGCGCCTCCCTATCTGCGGATTGCTCCCCTTCCGCGGGGTCGACCGCGTCCTCAGCGGGAACGGCGGGCGATTGCCCAAAGGCGGAGACGCACAGGACCAGGAGCGCGATGGCGACGCCCTGCGCCCGCACCGCGCGTGCGCAATTCGACATATCGAACTCCTCCTGAGACGAAAAGACGCTCGCAACAAGCAGCAAGCCCATTATACCCGCCGCCAACCGACCGGTTCCTTTCGGAATATGTGGCCTATTGCGTCATCTGAGGCGCCCGGCGCATAATGGCGCACGAGACGAAGGAGAACAGGACTTCGGAACAGGAGGCGCACATGGACGCGCACACGCCTGAACGAATGAACACCGAGGCCCACGACGATGCGAAGCGACCGCAAAGCCGTCATCGCATCATCCTGAACCGCGTTCTCCTCGTCGCTGGGACGGCTGCACTGATCGCGATCACGGAGGTGCGCGGCCCCGTGATCATCATCAAGCCCGAGATCCTCTACAAATGCTCGAACCGGTACACGTTCCTCAACGTGCCGTCATTCGTCGACACGTGGAACAACAAGGATCTTGCCCGGGTTCTCCTCGAGACGAAGCCGAGCGATGATCTCTCCCTCTTCTACTCCGCGCTCTGACTGATCTTCTCGATTCGGTAGCCGCCGCGCGACCGGTCAACCAGGTAGAAGGTCAGAAAAACCACGAACAGAACCACGGGCAGCATCGACCAGATCGGAAGCACCCGGTCGGCCCCGTAGGTATCGTTGAGCCAGCCCATGACCGGCCCCGCCACCGCGGTCGAGATCGAGCCCGTGCCCCCGATGATCGCCAGTCCGAGCGCCCCCGTGCGCGGGAAACGCTCCGACGTGATCCCCAGCATCGACGGCCACCAGAAGCTCACCCCGAAATAGAGCAAGCCGGATGCGACGAACCATATCAGCGGCGTGCTCGCGATGTTGCACAGGTAGAGCCCGGCCGCCGCAAAGGGCGCCGTGAACGCGATCAGCCCCACCGGCGAGAATCGGTGCGCGATGCCGCCGCCGAACTGACGAAGCGCCCACATCAGACCGTTGCCCCACACCAGCAACAGGATCCCGCTGCCCGTCGTCGACTGCATCACCTCGTTGTAGATGTTCGTGATCCACTGCCCCGGTCCGAGCTCCGTCGCCGCCGTCAGCCACATGCACACGAACACCAGCAGAAACAGCGGCTTGGTCACCACCGCCTTGACCATCTGCCCGCCGCTCACGCCCGCCGCTTTCCGCTCCGTCGCGGGGAAACGCATCCCGACGATCATCGCGGCGTAGAGCACCGACGGGACCAGCAGCAGCGCCATCTTGATCTTCCACCCCCCGGGCGCCTCCGCGGACGAGTAGCCCGCCAGGTTCAGCGCCACGCACAACAGCCCCCCGATCGCGATCCCGCCCGGGAACCACGCATGGAACACCGTCAGTTTGCGGGTCTTCTGCTCCGGATAGATCGTGGCGATCAGCGGATTGCACGCCGCCTCGACCAAACCGTTCGCGATTCCGATCAACAACGTCGCCAGGAACAACACCCAGAAGTTCGGCGCGATGATCGTGAGCAGCGTCCCGCCGATGTGTCCCGCCGCAGCAAGCCGCAGGATGTTGCCCATGCCCAGCGCATCGCATAGCGGACCTCCGATGAAGATCGACAAGCCGAACCCCCAGAACGCGGCGCCCGAAACCCACCCCACGTTCTGCTTGCTCAGCAGGAACACGTTCTCGAAGTCCGCCATGATGTCGCCGCGGATCGCGAATGACATCGACGTGGCCACAAGCGCCACGCAACTCGCCAGGAAAAGCGCTGTCCTGTTCGGTTCCGGTTCCATACGCGGCCTCCTTCCGGCTTCAAGCCCTGCCATCGCCCAGTACGCCGCGATACTAGACCGATCCCCGGTCAGCGTCAAGATTCACAACTTGGGCGCTTTTTTCGCCCCGTCCGCCCCGTCCGCCCCGTCCATCCCGTCCATCCCTGCGGACGAAGGCGGATCCCCGCCATTGCCGCGTTCACCAGTTATCTGCTAGGGTGAAACGTTGTCGCCTCGACGTCCGTCAAACATCGAGGTGCGGGCCCCTGGGTTCGGGGCAAGGATCTCCGTGAACGCCGCCTGACGCGCGACCCCTGTCGGTCGCCGCGCTGTGGCATGCCTGAGGAGAATAAGCGATGGCGATGAAGTTCAGACCTCTGTCCGCGGCGACTTGGTTGCTCGTGGCGCTGTGCTCCGCGGGGCTCCTGCTCGCGGCCCCCGCCTGCGGCGGCAAGGGCGACGCCGAGGCTGCGGGCGTCGACGGCGAGATCGGAGGAGAGCCGTCGTCGCAGGAGCCGCCGCCGGAACCGAAGGCCGCCTCCCTGGTCCGATCGGAGTCGGAGCCGGTGACGCTCCAAGTGCTGCGGCTCCAGCCCGAAGGCGCCGCGGTCGCCGGCGCCCTGCCGCCCATCACCGCCCTGTTCGAGAAGTTGCGAAGCCTCGGCCATCGCATGGCGCCCGCGGACATGAACGCCGATGAGGACCTCCAACGCATCGCCCGCGAGCTCGGCGAGAAGTGGGGCGTCCAGGGCGAAGACATTCCCGCCGTGTTCCAGGCCAAGGGCATCGACCCGAGTCGCCCCCTTGCGCTCTTCGTCGATATGGCCGACGCCGGACCGATGATGCGCGAGTTCGGCCGCACCGTGGGCCAGCTCATCTCGCAGGCCCAGGCTGTGGACCAGGCATCCCAACCGGCCCCCGACGCCGCCCCCGACGCGGCAACGCCCCCGCCCGTCGACCCGACCATCCTGCAGGCTCAGGCGATGGCGTTCCTGCTCAGCCTCAAGACCGCCGCCGTCGTGCCCCTCACAAGCGCCGACGCGGCTGATCGCATCGCCGCGGACATCACCGACGAGCCCGCGCAACAAGTCGAGACCGCCGGCGTCACCGTCAACACCTACATGAGCCCGGTCCCGTGGGGCTATTTCGTCCGAGACGACTGGATGGTCATGTCCAACTCCATACCGATGCTCGGCCAGGTCGCGAACCGTTTCGACCAGCCCGCCGACGTGCGCTACGGCAGTCCGTCCTGCCCCGCGGAGAACCGCGACGACCTCGTGCAACTGGCCCGCCTCGACCAGCTCATGCCCATGCTCGCCGACATGCTCCAGGGGATGGGCGACGTCGACCCCATGATGGGAGCGTTGCTCCAGCTACAGGCCAACGCCCTGCAGGAGCTGCGCGAGACCTACCAGAGCCCCGATCCCCTCGTGACCACGATGGCGTGGCGCGAAGACGGCGTCGAGCTCGTCTCTCGCCTCGACACCCGCGAGTTCCCCAAGCTGCTCGAACAGCAGGGCGAACCGATCGCCCTGCGTCACGCCGCCATGCTGCCCGCCGCCACGGCGGCCGCCTGGTCCATGCAACTCACCCCGGAGGCCAAGGTCGCCTTCGAGAACCAGTGGCTTTCGTCCGTGACTCCGGACATGCAGCAAGACCCGAACGTGCAGCAGGGGCTCGGAACCCTCCGCCTCCTCATGGGCCTGCTCGGACGTGAAGTCACCGTCGCGGTCGAAAGCGTGGACGGCGTCCTCAACGTCTCCGCCCTGTTCGACCTCGAGAACGCCGAGGTGACCAAGAACCTCCTCGCCGCGATGCTCGGGCTGCCCCTGCAATCCGGCGAGTTGCACAACGGCGTCGCCATCATGGAGTCCACCGCCCAACTGCCCACCGGCGGCAGCCTCTTCTTCGCCTTCCCCGAGGGCATCGGGCTCATGGCCACCAGCGCCGACCGGCTCAAAGGTCTGCTCGACAGCCTGAACCAGGGCGCGTCCGGGGGGCTGGTCTCGTCGCTCGATCCGCCCCTGGACACGAGCATCCCCCGCTACACGATGCTCGTCATTCGCGACGCGCTCATCTCAGACGTCGTCACGCCCCTGCTCGGATCACAGGGCCCGATCGAGCCCGAGACCGCCCGCACGTTGCAGGGCGTCGTGGATCGCCTGCGCGACCTGCGCATGTCGAGCGAGCTCACCGACGGTTGGATGACGTCCCGCATGGCCGTGACATTTGACTGACATGCGGTGATTCGCGGATAACCTTTACACAGCGCGGCGCGGCGTCTCCGGCAAGAGACGTCGCGTCGCTTCCGCAACCGCTACAGAGGGGAGGACGCGGCGATGACGAGTCGCGAACGCATTCGAGCGATCATCGCGGGCGAGCCGGCCGACCGGTGCGGACTCTGGCTGGGCAACCCGCATCCCGACAGTTGGGACGGCCTGCACGCCTACTTCGGCACGAACTCGGAGGAGGAGCTGCGCCGGTCCCTGCGCGACGACTTCCGCTGGATCTGCCCGCAGTTCTATCCCGACGCATACCAGGACCCCCGCGGCTATGGCATGTTCGACGCAGGACTCAACAAGAAGCGCCACGGCCAGGCCGGGCCCTTCTCAGACTGCGAAGACCCGCGCGAAGTCGAGGACTACCCTTGGCCCGACCCGGACTACCTGCACTTCGACGCCTGCCTCGACGCCCTGCGCAACGTCGGCGACCTCTACCGCGCCAGCGGCTTCTGGACCTGCTTCTACCACAACGTCATGGACCTCTTCGGCATGGAGAGCTACATGATCAAGATGTACACCCACCCCGAAGTCGTCCAGGCCGTCACCGACCACGTCTGCGCCTTCTACTATGAGGCCAACGAGCGTTTCTTCGCCGTCGCGGGCGACATGGTCGACGGCTTCTTCTTCGGAAATGACTTCGGCACCCAGGTGGATCTGATCTGCGGACCCGCCCAGTTCGACGAGTTCATCATGCCCTGGTTCGCCCGCTTCACGCGCCAGGCCCACGACCACGGCTACCAGGCCATCCTCCACTCCTGCGGCGCTATCCACAAAGTGATCGACCGCCTCATCGGCGCGGGCGTGGATTGCCTGCACCCCTTGCAGGCGCGGGCCGCGAACATGGATGCCGACACCCTCGCGCGGGACTTCAAAGGACGCATCGCGTTCCTCGGCGGCATCGACACGCAGGACCTGCTCGTGAACGGAACGCCGGAGGAGGTCGCCGCGGACGTCCGGCGCGTGAAGAAGCTGCTCGGACCCCGCCTCATCGTGAGTCCCAGCCACGAAGCGATACTGCCCAACGTCGCTCCGGCCAACGTCGAGGCCATGGCCCGCGCCGCCTTGGAAGGCTGATCGCCGCGGACGCGCCTTACGCCTTGAACGCCCCCGACGTCACGCCCTGGATGAACGGACGCGTCGCATAGGTGAACAGCACCAGCAGCGGGATCGCCGACAGCATGTATGCCGAGAACAACGTGCTGTAGCTGTTCGCGAACGCGGAAGTCGCCAGCACGTACAACCCCGACGCCACCACGTCGTACTTGCGGTCGGTGTTCACGATGAACGGCCACAGGAAGTTGTTCCAGGTGCTCAGCACGTTCATGATCGTCACCACCGACAGAATCGGCTTGGACAACGGCAGGATGATATTCAGGTAAAGCTGAATGTGGCCCGCGCCGTCGATCCGCGCCGACTCGAACAGGTCTTCAGGAAGCCCGTCGAAGAACCCCTTGAACACGAAGATCGCGAAGACCTGTCCGCCAGCGATATAGGGCAGGATCATCGCCAGGTACGTGTTGAGCAATCCCAGATTCTTGACCAGCAGAAAGCTCGGCACGAGCGTCAACACGCCGGGGAACATCATCACCGCGATGATGTAGTAGAACAGCGTTTTCGAACCGAAGAACCGGTATCGCGACAGAATGTACGCCGTCATCGACCCGATGAACACCACGCCGCATGCCGTGATCCCGCACGTCACGAACGTGTTGATCATGTACCGCCGCAGCTCCACCCACGACCGCCGGAACCCGCGCGTCGCCGTCCGCCACAGATAGCCGCAGGCCTCCGCCGCCCCCACGGTGATCACTTCGCCTTCGTCGGTCTCCACCTCGAACTGCGCGTCGACCCCCGCCCACTGCGCACGCTTCGCCTCCACCATCTGCGTCAGCGACTCAGGCAGCCCGAAGAACGACCGGAACATCTCCGCGTTCGTCCGCCACGCGTTGTTCAGCGTGAACAGGAACGGCACCAGCGTAAGCACGGCGAAGAAGCCGATAATCACATGAAGTATCAGGTCGCGCCGGGTGATCATCACCGCCCCTCCAATTCTTCAGTCGAGCGGAAATACCGGAAATTGATGAGCGTGAGGGTGAAGATGATCACAAAAAGCGTCACGCCGATGGCGCACGCATAGCCCATCCGCTGGAACGAAAACGCGTTGAGGTACATCCAGAACCCCGGCACCATCGTCTTGAACCCAGGCCCCCCGCGCGTCAGGATCATGATGTTCTCGAACGCCTGCACGCCGCCGATGATCGTCAGTATCAGAATCAGCTTCAACTGGCTCAGCACCATCGGCACGTCGATCGCGAAAAACTTGCGCACCCCCGTGCATCCCTCCAACAGCGCCGCCTCCGTCACGCTCTCCGGGATCCCCGTCAGGCCCGCGTAGTAGATCAGCACCTCGAACCCGCCCACGAAGGGGAACCCGACGCACGCGACCGCGAGCAGCGCCGTGTGGGGATCGCTCAACCACCCCATCACGTACTCCTCGAGCCCCACGGACCGCAGCAGCTCGTTCAACATCCCGCGGTCCGCGTAGATCATGCCGGCCCAGATCAACTGCACCGCCACGCCCGGCACCACGATAGGAACGAGGAACACGATGCGATAGAAGTAGCGCGCCCGTTCCCGCGTCAACGAGAAGATCAGCTTCGCCATCAGCAACGGGATGGTCAGCCGCACGCACACCGCAAACAGCGTCAGAAAGAGCATGTTGCCGAACGAGATCAGCGTGGTCGGGTCGCGGAACAGGAACTCTGCGTAGTTCTGCACCCCAACGAACCGATTCTCGCCGCCGATCTCGAACTCGTACAACGAGCCCCAGAACGCCCACAGCACGGGCAGATAGATGAAGAGCGTCAGCAGCGACACCGGCACGATCAGAAACAGATAACAGCTCAGCGTGAACCGCAGCCGATGGTTCGACACCAGCTCATCCCAGCCGGTGTGTCTCGCCTTCGGCGCCGCGGGCGGGGTTCCATCATTCATCCGGGAGGTCCTCCATGCCTGCTCGAACGGGCGCAAGCTCGTCCCAGGTACGCTGGAGTCTCTCGAGGTCGATCTCCTTGCGCGTGAGCAGATTGCTGGTGGCGGCGTCGAGATTGCTCACCTGCCAGTCCATGAATTCGTCGAGGTCGATGCCGTCGTTCAAGTACAGCTCCAGCATCCGGCGCTGGATCTCGGAGAAACGCAGATCAAACGTGAACACCCACTTCGTCGTCGTGTAGCGCCGGTCCAGGATCTCCGCGAACGGCTGCAGCGGCTCAAGCACCGGCACCCCCTCGATGTTCGGCAACAGACACGCGTACTCGTTCACGATGCGCTCGTAGTTCTCTGGAAGCATCAGGAACTGCAGGAACGCGATCACCCGCTCCAGCTTCTTCGACTCCTTAATCCGCTCCTCCATCGGGAGCGCCGGGTCCGTGTCGTCGATCGCGCTGTTCGTCACCTCGAGCTGCGTCGCCGAGCCCCCGATCACGCACATGTCCACGTTCGACGCGTACGGCGTGCTCTCGGGCGTGAGCTTCGGCAGGTAAAACACGCCCCACTCAAACCCCAGCTTGCGGTCCGCGCTCAGCCGGAACGTCAACGGACTCGGGTTCCACACCATCGCCGCCTGCTGCGTCACGAACTCGCGGATGAAATCCGTCCCCGACAGGTTCTGGTTGCAGTACTGCCGGAACTCGTACATCAGCCGCCAGATCTCTCGGTACCGCGGGTCGCCATGCCCAAAAAACCCCTTCTGATACAGGAAGCACAGCTCGTCCCAGTCCAGATAACCCTGCAGATACTGCTCCCGAATCGGGTCCTTCACCAAGTCAATCCCCGGCAGCAGGCTGAAGTAGAGCTGGTCGAACAGGAGATCCGTCATCCAGTCGTTGAACCAGTCGATGGACATCAGCATCGGGATGTAGCCCGCTTCCTCGATCTTCTTCATGTCCCGAAGCCACTGGGCCCAGGTCTCCGGAGGCTCGATGCCGACTTCCGCGAAAATGTCCTTGTTGTAGTAGATCCCCGTCTCGATCATGTCGAACGTGATGCAGTAGTTCTTGTTATCCGGCGCCGCCTTTCCCCGGCTGATCGCCTGATACTTGAACATGTCCCACCACTGCTCATACCCCGGCGCAGTCGGATCGCCCTTGGAACGCACGAAGTGGTTCGGCGCCTCCAGGAAGTAATCCAGGGGCACGTACCACCCCTTCTGCACGTCGATCCACACGTCCTCCACGTTGACGTTGATGATCTCCGGCGCGTTCCCGCTGCTCAACTGCGTCACCAGGTACTCGCGCACGCCCGGCACATTCACCACATCGATGCGCGTGTCCGGAAAGCGCTCCTCAAAGTCCCGGATAACCTGCTTCACCCCCTGCAGCGGCGCCCCGATGTCATACGGCACCGAGTCCGGCATGTAGGACTGACCCGGCGAAAAGCGGATCACGTATTCATAGTCCCGGTCCATCGACTCACGATCGCCGTTCCCCCCTTCATCCTCGTCCGCCCGGAACTCGGGCGCCAGGATGAGCCATCCGCCTCCCAGCAGGATCACCGCCAGTGAGATCCAGCGAAACTGTTTTCGTAGCTGTGCCATGGGCTGATCAGTCGTCCTTTTCCGCCGTCTTGTCGACCACCTTCGCTCCCGCCGGAATGCGGTAATCGAACATGGCGGGGTCGTAGTCCGGATCCAGCCGGACGTCCGAGAACGTCACCTCCGTAAGCGGCTTGTCCGCGGCGTCCAGCAGCGCCAGCCGAAGCTGGATCCCCGTCTCCCGGTCGAAATACATCACCAGCCGCCGCACCTGCGGGTTTCGCTCCCGCAGCGCGGCCTTCGGCTTCCCCTCGATCTCATACACCCGCCGCCCGTTCAGCGTCCCCGTCGACCGCAGGCGCAGGTCATACTGCTCCTCGAAGGTCATCAGGCGCTCCGAGCCCCCGCCCGGCGCGGCATCCACGGCCGACGCCGCGTAGTCCTTCGTCACGGTCACCGTGTTCCGGAACCGGCTCTCCGAATACACGAACTCCCCGTCCGACACGCTCACCGCGGTGATGGCAAACCGCAGCAGGTTGAACGGTCCCCCCCTCACTTCCCCCGCCACCTCGCTGTGGAAACGCACGCGGTCGTCCGGCAGACGCTCCAGCACCATCGGACCCGACAGCTCCGTGCCCACCCGGATGCCCGACTGCGTCACGTCCATCGTCACCCGCATCTGCGCCGAGTACGCCGACACGGTTTGCCACCGCGCATGCAGCTCCCGCGCGATGCGGTCGACCTCCTCATCGGCCATAGACGTTCCCGCCCACAGCAGCGAGGCGAACGCGATGGAACGGAAGCCGATGCAATGGGGCATAGAGGCGGTGTCCTTCCCCGGGGCGACCCCCTCGGTCGACCCGGCAGCACTCAATTGGCGGCATTTTAGCGTTTCGTGAGCAACCAGATCCAATGACCCGCGCGCCGCGATCTCACCCGCCTACGGCGCCGTCTCCCACGCCGGCCCCGACCGCGCCGGCGCCAGCGCCTCCCATGACCGCTGCAGCCGATCCAGATCGATGTCCTTCCGGATCAGCAGATTCCGCGTCGCCGCCTCCAGGTTGCTGACCTGCCACTCCATGAACCCGTCCAGGTCGATCCCGTCGTTCAGATACAGCTCGAGCATCCGCCGCTGGATCTCGGAGAACCGCAAGTCGAACGTGCCCAACCACTTGGCGGTCGCGTACCGCCGCTCCAGGATCTCCGCGAACGGTTGCAGCGGCGGCAGCACCGGCACGCCGACAATATTCGGCACAAAGCACGGATACTCGAGCACGATCCGCTCGTAGTTCTCCCGAACCGTCAGAAACTGCAGGAAGGCGATCACCCGCTCCAGCTTCTTCGACTGCGCGATGCGCTCGTCCATCGGCAGCGTCGG
The DNA here is from genome assembly GCA_002422525.1 of Candidatus Hydrogenedentes bacterium UBA6118. Classification (GTDB taxonomy): domain Bacteria; phylum Hydrogenedentota; class Hydrogenedentia; order Hydrogenedentales; family SLHB01; genus UBA6118. The sequence goes on along the minus strand of DIWA01000011.1, from coordinate 64,482 downwards.
GTCCGTGTCGTCGATCGCGCTGTTCGTCACCTCAAGCTGCGTCGCGGACCCTCCGATCACGCACATCTCCACCCCGGAGGCATAGGGCGACGTCGCCTTCGTGAACCGCGGCGGATAGAACACGCCCCACTCGAACCCGAGGTTCCGATCCGCGCTCAGCCGAAACGTCAGCGGGCTCGTCCCCCAGAACATCGCCCCCTGCTGCGTCACGAACTCGCGGATGAAGTCCGTCCCGGACAGGTTCTGATTGCAGTGCTGTCGAAACGCATACATCACCCGCCACACCTCCCGGTACCGCGGGTCCTTTTGACCGAAAAAGCCCTGCTGAAACAGGAAGCAGATCTCGTCCCAGTCCAGGTACCCCTCCAGATACGCCTCGCGAACCGGGTCCTGGTACAGATCAATCCCGGGCAGCAGCTCGTAGTAGAGCTGGTCGAAGATCAGGTCCGTCCCCCAGCCGTTCAGCGAGTCGATCGACACCAGCATTGGGATGTACCCCGCCCCCCGGAGCTTCTCCATGTCCCGCATCCACTGGTCCCAAGTCTCCGGAGGCGCGATCCCCACCTCCCGAAAGATGCGCTTGTTGTAGAACACCCCCGTCTCGATCATGTCGAACGTGATGCAGTAGTTCTTGTTGTCCGGCGCCGCCTTGCCCCGGCTGATCGCCTGATACGCGAACATGTCCCACCACGCCGCGTACCCCGGCGCCTCCGGATCCCCCTGCTCCCGCACGAACGCGTTCGGCGCCTCCAGGAACCGATCCAACGGCACGTACCACCCCTTCTGCACGTCGATCCACACGTCCTCCACGTTGACGTTGACGATCTCAGGCGCGTTGCCGCTGCTCAGTTGCGTCACCAGGTACTCCCGCACCCCCGGCGTGTTCACCACCTCGATCCGCGTGTCCGGGACGCGCGCCTCGAAGGCGCGGATCACCTGCTTCAGCCCCTGCAACGGCGCGCCGATGTCGTAGGGCACGGAATCGGGCATGTAGGCCTGCCCCGGCGAGAACCGGATGACGTAGCCGCCGTCCGCCCGCCCCCCGGACGCCGCTTCAGACGCCTCCTCGGCCTCCTCCTCAACGTCCGCCACAAACTCCGGCGCGAGCAGGAGCCACCCGCCGACCCCCAGGATCGCCGCCAGCGACACCCAACGGAAATGCTTGCGTATGCCTGCCATGAGCCTGTCCCGTCATCTCCTCCCGCTTCCGCTTCCGCCGCCGGCCGCCTCCGAATGCCCACCGCCGCCCCCGCGTTTGGGTTCCGCAAACCCCGGGCGGTACAATTCGCCCCTGACCGCACCGAAACGTCGCACGCAGGAGTCCGTCCATGGCGCTACAGTTCTACAACAGCCTCACCCGCAAGAAAGAGGAGTTCACCCCCCTCGATCCCCCCAGGGTCGGCATGTACACCTGCGGGCCCACGGTCTACAACTACGCCCACATCGGCAACCTGCGCACATTCATGTTCGAGGACCTGTTGCGCCGATATCTCAACTACCGCGGCTACGTCGTCCGCCACGTCATGAACCTGACCGACGTCGAGGACAAGATCATCCGCACCTGCCGCGAGACCGGCGAATCGCGCGAATCCCTCACCGCCCGCTACACGCAGGCCTTCTTCGAGGACCTCGACGCGCTCGGCATCGAACGCGCCGAAGCCTATCCCGCCGCAACCGATCACATCAACGACATCGTCGCCGCCATCAAGCGCCTGCTCGAAAAGGGCCACGCCTACGAGATCGACGGCAGCGTATACTTCCGCCTCTCCTCGTTCCCCGACTACGGCAAGCTGAGCCACTTCGATATCGCCAAACTCCAGAGCGGCGCCAGCGGCCGCGTCGACCACGACGAGTACGAGACCGACGACGTACGCGACTTCGCCCTCTGGAAAGCCTACGACGAAGACGACGGCGACGTCTACTGGGAGACCGAACTCGGCAAGGGCCGCCCCGGCTGGCACATCGAATGCTCCTGCATGAGCATGAAGTACCTCGGCGAATCGTTCGACATCCACTGCGGCGGCATCGACAACCTCTTCCCCCACCATGAGAACGAGATCGCCCAGTCGGAAGCGGCCACGGGCAAGCCTTTCGTGCGCTACTGGCTCCACAGCGCCCATCTGCTCGTCGAGAACAAGAAGATGTCGAAGTCCGCCGGCAACTTCTACACCCTGCGCGATCTCCTCAAAATGGGCCACGACCCCCTCGCGATCCGCTGGGTCCTCCTCGCCACCCACTACCGGCAACCCAGCAACTTCACCTTCGAAGCCCTCGCCGCCGCCGGTCGATCGCTCCAGCGCATTCGCGACTTCCGCATCCGCCTCAGCGAAGTCCGACAGCCCGACGGGGACGACCTCCGCGACGCGTGCGAGACTTGCGAGACCCGCTTCCGCGAAGCGCTCGACGACGACCTCAATATCTCCGCCGCGCTCGCGTCCGTTTTTGAGTTTATTCGCCAGGTGAATGTACAATTAGATCAGTTTGCTGTTGGGCGCGGCGGCGCCGAACGCGCCCTCGCACTCCTCGACAGACTCAACGCGGTCACGGGCGTGTTCGCCCCTCCGATCGCCGAAGAGGCTCCGCGGGAGGTGCTCGACCGCGTCGCCGCCCGCACGGAGGCCCGACGCAACAGGGATTTCGCGTTGGCCGACGCCATTCGCGATGAACTGGCGGAATCAGGGTGGCTGATCGAAGACACTCCAGACGGTCCTCGCGTGAAACGCACGGACTGACGGCCCCAGGGGCCAGCGCCCGTCGCCTGGCCCGCGGCGCTTCCATCGAGGCCGAGGGCGACTCGGATCCGGTCGACCGCCGCGCCTTCGACTTCTCCGTCGCCATCGTCGAGCTGGCCAACAACCTCCCCTCCGACCTCCCCGACGTCGTGTTCAACGCCCTCGTCGAACAGGGAACCAAGGTCGGCGCGGAGGTCTTCGAAGCCCACTACACCTCCAGCCGGCGCGCCCGCCTCAGCGCGCTCACCTCCGCCCGCCACGCCGCCCAGCGTGTTCAGTACTGGCTGCAACTCGTCGCCGCCGCCACCGACGGCGTCTCGTCGGAGAGCATCGACGAACTCGTCCGCGCCGCGCGCGACCTCCACAAGACCCTTGCGGTCATGTGCCTGAAAGCGCGCCAGGGGATCGAGGGCGCCGGCGACGACTGAGCCCCGCCCGACGCTGCCAATACCGCCGCCTCAGGAACCCAGGCCCCCCGGTCAGGGTTCAACTCAATGATGGCAAGGTTCCAGCATCCATGAGCGACAAGGCCGATTGGGAACTGGTCGCCCTGGCCCGGTCCGGCGACATGGAAGCGTTCGCCGAGATCGTCCGCCGATATCAGCGACCGCTTGTCCATTTCTGTATGCGGATGATCGGCTCGCTCCAGGACGGCGAGGACCTCGCCCAGGAGAGTTTTGTGCGGTTGTACCGCAACCTGGCGCGCCTCGAGCCCAGGGCGCAGTTCAGCACGTTCCTGTTCGGCATCGCCCGCAACCTGACCCTGAACGCCCTGCGCGATCGGGGGCGTCGAGGTCGGGGAAAGACGCTCACCATGTCGCAGATCACCGATCGTGAAGACGCCATGCTGGAGTTCGCCGACCCGGACGAACTGCACGCGCCCGACCGCGCCGCCCGCATCGCCGAGATGCGCGACGCTATCGAAGACGCGCTGGCCCTGCTCGCGCCCGAGCACCGCGAGGTCCTGCTCCTGCGCGAGATCGAGGGACTCGACTACGACGCCATCGCGCGGATCACCCGCGTGCGCAAAGGCACCGTAAAGAGCCGGCTGTCTCGAGCGCGCGAACAGCTCCGTGGCCATCTAACCGCCCTTGAGGGGAAACTATAGCAATGGACAAGAAACAGAAAGAACAGATTTCCGCGTTTCTCGACGGCGAGGCCCGCGCGCCTGAGAGCGTCGAACGGCTGCTTCGCGACGACCCGCAGGCCGCCGCCTACCACCGTGAGCTCGCCGCGCTGTCCCGATCCATCCGCTCCCTCGAGGCGCCGGAAGTCCACCCCGCCTTCGCCACCCGCGTCATGGCCGAGGTCTCGGAGACCCGCATGGCCAGGCCCGCGCCGCGCTGGCTCCTCGCCGGCGGCCCCGCGCTCGTCCTCGCCGTCGCCCTGTTCGCCGTCGTCTACCTCGCGCTCCCCTGGTCCGCCCCCGCGCCCGACCCGCGGCCCGTCGTCGGCGACCAGTTCCTCGCCGCGGTGGACGTGGAAAGCATCTCCGACCTCATCGAGGAGCGCATCGCTTCCGGCGAAGACATCGCCCTCGACGAGATCGGCCTGCTCGGCCCCATTCAGGAGGACGAGACGACCCTCGGCGTGGAACTGCTCTACGAGCTCGAGTACAGCGTCGGAGCCTTCACCGACAGCGGCAACGCGCTCGACGGCATCGATGTGGAAACCATGCTCGCCGATCTCAACCACGACGTGGAAGACGAACTGCGCGAGCTGTTGGTCTCATATGCACAAGGAGCCGCCTCATGAACCGACCCATCCCCCTGACGACCCTGCTCCTCGCGACGACCATCCTTGCCGCCGCCTTCTCCGGAACCGCATGGTCGCAAGCGCCCGCGCCAGCCGATGCGGCCGATGCCCCGAATGAAGCCCAGCCGCCGGCGCAGAGCGCCGCTCCAGACCCCGCATCGCCGTCGCCCCACGCCTCGCCCCCCCCGGACGGCCCGCCCTTCGGTCCCCGCGGCGAAGGGAGACCCGGCCAGAACTGGGAGGACAAGGAGATCAAGGAGCTCATCGAGACCATCAAGCTCGCGCGCCTCTCGCAACGTCTCGGGCTCGACGATGAACAGACGGTTCAGCTCATGCGCCGGCTTGAAGGCATGAAGGAGAAGATCGCCGAGGCCCAACACGCCCACGCCGCCGCCGTCGCCGACCTCCGCGAGCTGGTCAACCGCGAGGCCCCCGAGGCCGAGATCCAAGCCGGTCTGCGCCGCGTCATCGAAACCGAACTCTCCGTCCAGCAGACCCGGCTCAAAGCGCTCAAGGATGTCGCCAATGGTCTGGATGCCGTCCAGGCCGCGAAGCTATACCTGTTCACCCAGGACTTCGGCAAAGACATCCGCGAGCTCATCCAACGCGCCCGCATGCGGCGCATGGGGCGCTTCGACGAAGGAGGTCCGCCCCGCGGTATGGGCATGGGTCCGGGCATGGGCCTTGGCATGGGTCCGGGTATGGGCCCGGGTATGGGCCTTGGCATGGGTCCTGGCATGCAAATGGGTCCCCGCCCGAACGGCGATGGATCCGGCCCGGACGGCCGAGGGAGGGGACGCCGACACAACGGCGACCAACCGGAGTAGCGCCTCGCCCAGGCCCACGGGTCACACGCCCTCTCGGCCAGGCCTGTCGGCCTTGGGGAGACCATAGGTCCCATACGTCCCATGGGCCCCCTACGCCGCGTCACCCGCCGTACGCGACCGCCACCGCCTCCGCCCGTAACGGCGTCGCGTCCGTGTCCACGATCGCGAACGTGCCCCGCGGTCCTCCGTCCTGCGAGATCCCCAACGAACCGGGATTCACGAACAGCGTTCCGTCCACGTCCACCGCGAACGCCGCATGCGTCATCCCGCATGCCACGATGCCCGCGTTCGCGCACTCCCGCTCCCGCTGAAACCGCGATCGGGGCGTGTCCTCGTACAGCCCGTCCTCCTGCCCCGACGGACAGCTATGACAGACCAACACGCTCACCCCCTCCGCGGTCGTCATCGCGCGGCGCGGCAGCCGCCCCAACGCCTCGATGTGCGCGCTCCGCGTCCGCCGGTACGTCTCCTCCACCTCCGCGAACGCCTCCGGAGACAGCCGCGCCCGCAGGCGCTCCGTCCGCCGCTTGAACAGCGCCGTCTCCCGATCCTTCACCCCCTGCACCGTGACGGCCCGCACCTCCTGCAACCGATCGATCACTTCGTTCGGATAGGGATGCCCTACGACCAGGTCCCCCGTGCAACACACCAGCCGGATCCCGTTCCGGTCGATCTCGACCAGCGCCGCCTCCAGCGCGGGCAAGTTGCCGTGAATGTCTCCAAGAACAGCGAAAAGCATAGGCATCCCCCAAGCCGGCGTCGGTCGGAAAACCCGCAAAAAACGGCCCGTTCGGCCTTGTCGAGTCCCCGCGAACACGTTTCAACCCCATCTGACGGGGGGATTCGGTCGCGCGGCTGATTCTACCCCTTCAAAAAGGGGCTTGACAAATGCTCCGTTAGGTAGTAAGCAATGCACGGCGGAAATGGGTCACCCCGTCGCGGTCACGGGCGCATCGCACGTTCCGTGCGGTTTGAATGGTCGCGCCGGGTTGCCCTGTGCCGTAGTTCCATTTGGGGGCTGGAGCCGTTGGGAGCGGTTCCACGCCGGGTCAATCCAGAGGAGAGCCGAAAATGGCGCCGAAGAAACCAATGACGAAAGCCCAGATCGTGGCCAAACTGGCTGAGGAGACCGAGCTCACCAAGAAGCAGGTCACCGACGTCCTCACCAAGATGCAGGAGCTCGCCTACAAGGAAGCCAAGGTCGGCTTCACCATCCCCGGCATCGGCAAGCTCGTCGTCATGAACCGCAAGGCGCGCAAGGGCCGCAACCCCGCCACCGGCGAGACGATGAAGATCCCTGCCAAGAAGGTGCTCAAGTTCCGCATCGCGAAGGCTGCGAAGGACGCTATCACGCCGCCTAAGTGACGCGTATGGCCGGCCGGTCGGTCCCGTGCGACATGCAGACCGTGGGGCCGACCGCCGCGGGCCTTACATCAGCAACGTCCGCGGCAGCGAGATGAGCCCGAGCGGGACGTAGACGAGCAACGGGGCGGCCGACGCGATCGCTCCGGCCGCATGGAGTCGCGTCTTCGGTCGAAGCGCGCCTTGCGCCTCCCTGTCCGCATCCTCGCTCATGGCGCACGCAAGCCTTCGTCTTCGCCCGCCACGCGCAGCGCCTCGACGGGCAGCTCCCCCCGCTGCACGCGGACGCACGCCGTCCAGTGTCCCGGCGCCGTCTCCTCCAGAACCGGCGACGCGCCGCAGATCTCCGCGGCGTGTTCGCAACGCGGCGCGAACGGACACCCCGCTCGCGGCTCCGTCAGGTCCGGCGGCATGCCGGGAATCGTGTAGAGCTCCGCGCCCCGCCCGCGCAAGGTCGGCAGCGACGCCAGCAACGCGCTTGTGTACGGATGCCGCGGCTGCGCGAACAGCCCGACGGCCGATGCCGACTCCAGCGCCCGTCCCGCATACATCACGACCACGTCCTCACAGACGGCCGCGACGACCCCCAGATCATGGGTGATCAGCACGACCGCCATCCCAAGCTCTCCCTGAAGCCGCCGGATCAACTCCAGAATCTGCGCCTGCACCGTCACGTCCAGCGCTGTCGTCGGCTCGTCCGCGATCAGCAGCCGCGGCCGCGTGATCAACGCCATCGCGATCATCACCCGCTGCCGCATCCCCCCGGAAAACTCATGCGGATACGACCGCAGCCGCTCCTCCGCGTCCTGGATCCCCACTTCCTCCAACGCCGCGATCGCCCGCCCCCGCGCCGCCCGCCGTCCGATGCCCTCGTGCACCGTCAGCGGCTCCGTCAACTGCGCCCCGATCGTCATGAACGGATTCAGCGCCGTCATCGGGTCCTGGAAGATCATGCTGATCTCCCGGCCCCGCACACGCCGCAGTTCCCTCGCCGTGCAACGCAACAGGTCGCGCCCGCCGAACAGCGCCCGCCCGCCTTCGATGCGTCCCGGCGGCATCGGGATCAGACCCAACAGCGACAGCATCGCCACCGACTTGCCCGAGCCCGACTCGCCCACGATGCCCAGCGTCCGCCCTTGATCCACCGTGAACGACAGGTCGTCCACCGCGCGCAGCACTCCCTCGCGCGTGTGGAACGACGTCCGCAATCCTTCCACCCGCAGCAGCCGCTCCGCCGACGCCGTCATGTCCCCGCCCATCGCCGCCTCAGTCCTTCGACGAGCGCGGGTCAAGCGCATCGCGAAGCCCGTCGCCGAGGAAGTTGAGCGAGAACAGCGTCAAGGACAACGCCAGACTCGGGAAGATCAGCAGCCAGGGATACTCCTCCATCGCCAGCGTGCCCTCCCGGATCAGCGACCCCCACGAGCTCATCGGCGCCTGCACGCCCAGGCCCAGATAGCTCAGGAACGCCTCCAGCAGCATCACCCGCGGCACGGTCAGCGTCACGAACACGATGATCGGCCCGAGCGCGTTCGGGATCAGGTGCCGCAACAGGATCCGCCTCCGCGACAGTCCCATCACCACCGCCGCATCCACGAACTCCTTCTCTCGCAGCGACATGATCTGTCCGCGCACGATGCGCGCCATCGTCAGCCATTCCACGGCCCCGATCGCCACGAACACCAGCACGATGCTCTGGCCGGAGTAGGTCACCAGGATGATCGCGAAGATCGTGAACGGCAGCGTATACAGCACGTCCACGACCCGCATCATCGCCTGGTCGAGCCGTCCGCCGACAAACCCCGCCGTCGCGCCGTACAACACGCCGATCACCAGCGACACCGCCGTCGCCGCGAGCCCCACCATCAGACTCACCCGCCCGCCGACCATCGTGCGCACCAGCAGGTCGCGTCCGAGGTTGTCCGTGCCGAACCAGTGGGCCCCGCTCGGCGGCGCGAACCGGTTCTCGCGATCCTGCCCGTCATAGCTGTAGGGCGACGCGAACGGCCCGATCGCCGCGAACACGAACACACACGCAAGCACGACGACGCCCGCGACCGCCAGCCGGTTCTTCGCAAGCCGGCGCCCCGCATCCGACCACAGCGAAGCGCCCTTCTCCGCCTGCGTCAGCAGCGCCCGCGCATCGATCGCGCCGACCTCGGCCCGGCTATCCATGGCGCAGCCTCGGATCCAGCCACGCCTGCACGACATCCACGGCGAGGTTGAACAGCATGATCAGCACCGCGAAGAACAGCACCGTGCCCAGGATCATCGTGTAGTCGCGGTTCATCGCCGCCTTCACGAACTCCGTGCCCAACCCCGGCACGCGAAAGATGTTCTCCACCACGAACGAACCCGTGATGATCCCCGCCGCCGCCGGACCCAGGAACGACACGACCGGCTGTAAGCCGCCGCGCAACGCATGCCGCAGCACCACCCGCGGTTCGCTCAATCCCTTCGCACGCGCCGTGCGGATGAAGTCCTGCGACAACACGTCCAGCAGCGCCGCCCGGCTCAACCGCGCGATATACGCCGCGTACACCGCCCCGAGCGTGACCGCGGGCAGAATCTTGTGCGCGAACCCGTCCCACTGCGCCACGGGCAGCCACTGCAACCGAAGGGAAAACACATAGACCAGCAGCGGCCCGAGCACGAAGTTCGGTATGCAGATCCCCGCCATCGCCAGCGCCATCGGGAGTTGATCCGTCCACGTATTCGGACGCCACGCCGCGAGGATCCCTGCGGGCAACCCAACGCACAACGCGAACAGCAGCCCGTACAGCCCCAGCTCCAACGACGCGGGAAACTTATAGGCGATCCACTCCGACACCGACCGACTGGGCTGCTTCATCGACGGCCCCAGATCGCCCCGCGCCAGCCCGGCCAGGTAGTCCACGTACTGCCGCCACAGCGGGGCATCGAGGTTGTAGTGCGCGTTGATCTGCGCCAACGCCTCCGCGCTGAGCGCCTTCTCCGAAGAGAACGGCCCCCCCGGCGCCAGCCGCACCAGAAAGAACGTGAGCGTGATGATCACGAACAGGACGGGGATGAAGCTCGCCAGTTGTCGCACCACATAGCGCGTCATGTGCACCCCGGCCTACCCCTCCGCGGCGTGCGCGAGACGGATGCGCTTGAACGAGATGTACCCCAGCAGGTTGTGGTCCAGCCCTTCCACCTCCGGCGCCTGCAGCCACGCGTTCGTGTAGAAGTACACCGGGATGATCGGCAGCTCGTCCAACAGAATCGCCTCCGCCTCCTGCAACGCGGCGAACCGCGCATCCCGATCCGCCGTACGCACGGCCTCCGCGATCAGCGCGTCGTACGCCGCCGACGACCACCCGGTGCGGTTGTTGCCATTGTCGGTCGTGAAGCACTCGAGGAAGGTGATCGGGTCCACGAAATCCCCCACCCACGCCGACCGCACGATGTCGTAGTCGAGCTGCGTCATCGACTCGAGATAGACCTTCCACTCCTGATTGCGCAGCCTCACATCCACGCCCAGCGCCTGCGACCACATCGCCTGCGCCGTCTCCGCGATCTCCTTGTGGCTCTCGCTCGTGTTGTACAGCAGCGTCACTTCCGGAAAGCCCTGCCCGTCCGGATACCCCGCCTCGGCCAACAGCCGCCGCGCCTCCGCCACGTCGTACCCCACCGTGTGCTGACACGTGTACCCCGCCGTGTCCGGCGGCGTGAAGTGCGAGGCCGGCTTCCGCCCCATCCGCACCACGTTGCGCACCAGGTCGTCCCGATCCAGCGCCAGCGCGAACGCCTTCCGCACCCGCACATCATCGAATGGCGGCCGCGTCGTGTTCAGGCGATAGTAATACGTGCCCAGATAGTCCGCGTTCTGCAGGATCTCCGGGTTCTCCCGCTGGTACACGTCGAACTTGTTCGGCGTCACCGTCGACGTCACATGCAGTTCCCCGACCCGGAACAGGCGCTCTTCCGTCTGCGACTCGTCGTAAGGGTAGAAGATCACGCCGTCCAGGTGCACCGCCTCGCGATCCCAGTAGTGCGGGTTCCGCACCGCCACGATCCGCTTGTTCGGCTCCCACCGCTCCAGCATGAACAGGCCGTTCCCAACGAGGTTGCCCGCGCGCGTCCACCGCGTTCCCCGCTCCGTCCGACCGCCGAACTTCTCGATCGTCGCCTTGTGCACGGGAAACCAGCTCTGGTGCACCTGCATCTGCAGGAAATACGGCGTCGGGTGCTCCAGCCGCACGACCACCGTACGATCATCCGGCGCCGCCGCTCCGACGTCCGCGAAATCCGTGATCTCCCCCTCGTAGAACGCCCGCGCCCCCGCCATGCAGAACAGCATGTACGCGTATTCGCTCGCCATCTCCGGCGTGAGGATGCGTTCCCACGCATACAGAAAGTCCTGCGCAAGCACCGGATCCCCGTTCGACCACTTCGCATCTTCCCGGAGATGGAACGTGTATTCCAGACCGTCCTCGGACACGTCCCAAGATTCCGCGACGCCCGGCGTCGGCTCAAGCGTCGCCGGATCCGCGCCCGCCAGCCCCTCGAACAGCGCCGACAACACGCGGTGCTCCGTCACCCCCGTCACCACATGCGGGTCCAGGTCCTGCGGCTCCGCGCCGTTGCCGAACCGCAGCATGTTCCCCGTCTCGAACGCCGCGTCATCCCCGCCGCATCCCCCTCCGATCGCGGCCGCCGCGACCGCGCACAACACAAGCGCGATCCGCTCCGCGTGGATTCGTGTCATCATCGCCTCTCCGTCCTGCTTGCGCATCCGCCGGCCATGGACCAGCGCGACCCGATTATGTCGGGGCAACCAGAACGGGTCAAGCGACCCCCGCCCCCGCGTCTACCTTCCCCCGATCCGCGCGCGGAGCGCCGACCCGTGCGTCTCAGCGCGTCGCCTGGCTCACTCAGCATCCGGCATCAGTGTCAGGCAAGGTCATCGCGCTCGCCTCGGTGACTGCCCCCGCAAACACTGCATCGCGGATGGCCCTCAGCCCGTCGTCTCTGGCATCGCTAGATGGATTCGTCAACCCGGCCAGCACCTGATCCGAGGCGATCGAAGCCCGCTCATACAAATCCTCCAGGTTCCGCACATGACCATTGTTATGGAAGACCTTCAGCGCGAAGAGGATCGTTTGCTTCAGGTAGAACTCCAAGTTGGCGGCGATGAGGCCAAGCCGGTACCGGACCGGCGCGCCATGAACAATGCAACAGCGGATTCTGTATATCCGCTGCAGATGCCACTCGACGTACCGCAAGTGAGCGCCGTACCGATCTGCGGCCTTCTGCGTGTCCTGCATCCAACCGCCAATCCAACCAACTCGGTAGGCCAGTACAGGGTTGGGCCGGCACTGCTCAGCGAGAAGCTCAGCGCCCCGCTGTGACTGGAGCAGGGATACAAGACCCATGATCGTGAGATCGTCCGGGCCCTGACATCCGCTGATGTCGACGAGCTGCCCAGACCACGCGGCTTGGCAGTACTTCAGCGTCATCTGCAGGTCGCGAAGTATCCGTGAGAAGCTGGAGATCGCCATCACCCGACTCACGTTGCGCGTGACCGTGAACCCGATGCCCTTCCCGCGACCGACATGCGCCAACCCTTCCAGCCCCATCCACCAGTTGAGAAACATGTCCTGGTAACTCGCGCTGTCACGTCCGAACCGGTACTGGCGAATCGCCGCTTGGAGCTGTACGCGCGAAGCCTCTTCAACGCGCGAGTGATTACATACATAATCAACACTTTTCGTAAAGGAATCAAAGCCCTCGCGATCTATGTCTTCAACGGGGTTGGGCACGGTCAAGCCTACGGTCGCAAACACGACCTTCTGGTCCCCTTCCCGTGTCACACAGCAGCGGTCGTCAATCTTGACGATCCGCCGTTCATAGTCAAAACGAAGAAGGTCAAGCTGCTTCTCACAGGACTCCCGGGCCTTCAATGCCGCGGGAAGGAAGTCCACCGCCTCGACCGTGGTCCGAGCGTAACGGGCTAGACGGTGGGGCAAAGAGAAACGCCCGCCTTCCTCGGGAGGAACCGAAGGGGGCGGCGCCGCAGTCACGGAGAACTCGCCGAACCTGTCCACCTCGGCCAGACGCTCGCTGCCCGACAGCCGCAAGACCACATCGAAAGGCTGTTGTCCTCGCATCATCTGGCGCAGCATGAACGAGAGATTCTCCCCAAAACTGTAGGCCCGCTTCTTCTTCATGGACATGAAATGGCGATGCCAGCGGTGCAGAGACGCCAGGTCCCAGCCTTGGTCGGTAAGGTCGGACAGCAAGGCTGTCGTCAGCTTCCGTACCGCATCCTGGTTTTCATGCCCGATCGCTTCGCGCAATGCCTCGCACAACTTCCGGAAATACGATTTCTCCAGCACAGCCAGGAGGTCATCAACGGCAAACCGGAGACGCTTGACGTCGTCATCCTTCCCACTCGCTCTCGGGTCTGCCTCGGGCTCCCTGAACATCCTGAGGAGCGGCTTCAGAATGGCGAACTGCTCATCGAGCAGCCCCTGCGTGATGGGATCGTCCTTGAGAGCGATCTCGGTCTCAGCACAGATTGCGGCAAGCCCCTTCCTGTTCTCATCCCTGAGAACCAGACCGATCGCGAGCTCCTCGCTCAGTTCCCGGACCATGGTCCTGGCGTTCATACACCTAACCCTATAGGAATCAAGGGACTGAGCATGGGTCATACCGTACCAGAGTTCGACGAAGAAGGACTCGTGTTCTGCGAGCCTCGCTCCGGCCAACTCCGCTGGATCAACGACACGCATCGCATTCCCCCCTTGACACCGCCAGGCTCGACAGGGTAAGCTACACATACCATCAGCTTGATATCAAAGGGAGTAAAGGGGCGAGGAGGAGACCCGTTTCGGTCCCCGCGCCAATCACTCCCTTCTTTTTTGCCGTGACAAGACGCTTGGCTTATGTCGATGCTGGCAGATGCGACTATGACCTGCACGCGTCGGCGGCTTCCGTGAGTAGAAGCGTCTCGGCGGCAGGTTCCAAGGTACCCTGTCAGCGCCTTGGCCCGCAAGCTGCGTTTCGTATTGGAGGTGCAGCTTCGGCGTTCGGTCCTTCGGGCGGTTCAGACCTGATCAAGACCCCCGGAAGCAGTCCTTCCTCAACCCCCGCCTTCTCCCTTACGGCCGCATGATCCGCGCGCGAAGCGCCTCGTACCGCCCCCGGTCGAACTGGATGAACGCGGAGTACACCGTGTCCCCGTCCCGCGCCCACAGCTCCGGCTCGCTCCCGTCCTCCCGGATCGGCAGCAACAGCGCCGTCACCCGCACCGGGTCGCGCGCCTCCGTATCGAGCGTCACCGCCTCCGAATACCGCACCTCGATGCAGTCCCGACGCAGCAGCGCGTCTTCCCAGTCCGCGTCCTCGACCATCTTACGCAGCCGCGACTTCGCCGACCCGAACAGCGCCGCCATCTCATCCGCGACCGCCGCCGCTTCCTCGCCGGTCAAGTCCTGAGAGCGGCCCTGGACGACGATCCGCACCGACACGCCCGACTCCGACGCACGCGCCGCTTCAGCCATGGTCGCCTCCTCGTCGGCCGCCGTCTCCACGGGTCCCGCCGTCTCGGGCATCCCCTCCAGACGCCCGCCGTCGCAAGCCCCCATCGCGACCAGCAGAACCGAGACCGCCGCCCCGCACACCAGATGCCTCATCGCACCGCCTCCCTCCGTGGCGCCGCCAAGCGCGCCTCCAAGCCGGAACGGCGGAGCGATCGCTTCGACCGCCCCGCCGCACGTGTCATCTCACCCGCGCGCCCGCATCAGCCAGCGCCGACGCCTGCACGCATCTCGCGCACGCCCCTACTCCGCGGGCGTCGCCTCAACCTTGATGTTGTCGATCAGCACCGCCGTGTCGTAGATGCTGTCGCCCACGTCGGTCGCGTAGAACTGCAGGCGCACCCGCTTGCCCAGCAGACTCGCCGGCACCGAGCCCGAATAGCTCCGCCATCCGGTTGCGTAGACGTCGCCCTTGTCGAAGGAATTGTCCACCTTGGACACGCCCCCGGACAGGCTGTCCACCGTCTCGTTCACCAGCACCGTCGTGCCGCCTTCCTTCACACCGGTCAGGCTCACCGTGAAGCTGTCCTGGTAGCTCGAGCCCACCCATTCCATGAACTCCTCCGAGAAGAAGTTCCAGTCAAAGGAGATCGTCAGCGGCGCCGTCCCGGTGCAGAACTCCTGCGACAGCGTGCCCGACTGCGTCGTGAAGCCCAGACCGGTCGAGATGATCCCCATGTAGGATCCATCGGTCGGGCCGGACGCCCCGAGCTGCGGGATGATGCGCGCATCGCCCGCCTTCGACCACGCCTGCGTGATGCTGTTGCTCTCGAAGCTGCCGTCCTTCAGCGAACCGTCGACGCACAGCGTCTTCGCGCCGAAGAACTTGAACTCGGCCGGGTGCAGGGCGGACCCCACCGTCACGGGATCCTTCAAGCCCGATGTGAACGCGTCCTCCATCGTCTTGTCCGGCTTCAACAGCTCCGTCAGCACCGGCGGCGCTGAGCTCAGGCAGAACGACACCGACACGTACTCGTCATAGCCCGTGAACGCGCCCGCGCCCTTGTCCAGGAAAGCCGACGCCATTGTCCCGTTCCACGTGCCGCGGCAGATGCTCATGTGCACCCACGAGTTCGGCAGCGACCCGGCGTAGGTTCGGATGAACCCAGGCAGCATCCCGTAGTTCGATCCCCACAACGCCAGACGCCCCTTCTTCAGGTCGTCCTCGTAGGTCACCCGGTTCGCCGCGGTCACCTTCATGTTGCTGTGGAGCACCACCTGGCCGAGCGGCCCGTTCCAACCGAACACAGTGCTGATGTAGCTGCCGATTTGGAACCTGAAGAACGAATCGCCGTGGCTGCTGATGAGGATCAGCCCGTAGTCGCCGAGGTTCTTGAAGTCCTCGACCGAGCCCGATCCCTTGCTGCCATACTTCGTGTAGGACACCTCGAAACACCCGTTGTCCTCGAGCGTCTTCGCCATCTTCGGGATGTCGTCGGAGTCGCCCCAGTCGAAGTACTGCGCCGCGATCACCCGCGCCTTGTTGCTCTTGATCGTGTTCTTCGGGTCCGCCCGCAGCTCGAAGGCCCCTTGCGCCGAGCTCGTGTGAGCCTTGAAGTAGTGTTCGTAATGCGGGTACTCCGTCGCTTCCGTGATCGGACTCCCCGTCGACGCGCCCGCCGAACCCCGGCCGCCGCCGGCCTTGATGTCCGACGTCGGCGCGTACAACACCGCCGGAATCCCGTCCTCATACACCAGCCACACGCCCGAACCGCCGTCCGACTTGCCTTTCTCTACGACCGTCGGGTCTTCATCCAACTCGGCCAACACCTCGTCGATCGCCTCGTCAACCGCCTTGGCGCTCTTCGTCGCCGCGGCCGCCTCGAGCTTCGCCTCCAGCGCCGCCAACTGCGTCGTGATCTCGTCGAAGCGCTTCTCCGTGATCCGCTCCGTCACCAGCACAGGGAAGATCTCCGAGCGCGCCTGCGACGCATCCGCCGAGGTCACCCGCACGCGGAACTCCGCCGTGTTCGGCTCGGCCTCCTCGAGCGTGAACCGCCCCGAATAGATCCAGTCACCCTCGATCTCATCGCCGTTCCCGAGGTTGCCGTCGTCCGTCATCGCCGCGACATCCGTCTCGTCGCCATCCGCCAACCGGACCAGCACTACCTCGGGCGCCGCCTCTTCTTCTCCCGCTGGCGGCAGCGCAACCAGTGCCGTGAACTCCCGCGGCTCGCCCACATACGCCGTGTCCGGCCAGATGCTCAGTTGCCCCCCGAACGCGTAACCCGGGTTGTATGTCACCACGAACGCGGCTTCGATCTCCGTGAAGGGCACCCGGAGCGACACCTCGTTGTCCCCCGCCGTCAGAGGAACCTCCACCGAGAACGCGCCGTCCGCCGCGACCGGCGTCGTGCCGTTCGCAGCCTTCGCGACGTCCGCATCGTTCGCCACGAGCCACAACAGCTCGTCCGGCATCGGGCCGCCGTCCAACACCAGCACCTTGCCCGTCGCCGTGAACGCGTCGTCGCCCGTCGTCACGTTGGCGCCGATCGACGAGTCGACGCTGATCCCCACCCGGCGATCCTCGACCGTGATATAGTCAGTCTTCGTCGCCGTGTCCGAACCCTTCGCGTTCGTCACCGTCAGCTTCACCGTATACACGCCGGCAAGCTGATAGCTGTGCGTCGGGTTCTGCTCCGCGCTCGTTCCTCCGTCGCCGAACTCCCATGCCCACGCCGTGATCTCGGCCCCATTCGCCTCCGATCCGTCCGTGAACGCCACATCCAGGGGTACAAACCCATCCACCGGGTCGGCCGAGAACGCGGCCGTCGGCGCCGACGCCGGCGGGCCCGAAGGCGGACATCCCGTCAGTGCTGCGCCCAGTGCAACCAGCGCGACCAGCGCGCCGCCCATGCGAATCCAATGTGTCATGACCCTGGTTCCTCCTCGTGCCCCGGCCGGGCGCCGTCAATCCACACCCCACAAACCAAATCCTTGTCGTAATAGGCGACTTAGACGCCGCAGCCTTGCCCGACCGCTACCGCAAATTATACTCTGCCTGCTAAAACAAGTAAATATGAAAAAACCCGACAGAGATCTCACCTTTCCCGGACACGCGCCCCCCCAAAAACCGGAAAAGGGCCCCTGCCCAATGGACAGAAGCCCTCTCCAACCAACCGTCTGAAAGCGCCTGAACGCCCCCGCTACTCCTCCACGGCCCGCCCGCGCTCTCCGCGCATACCCCGCTCTCCGCGTTCGCCGCGCTCCGGACGCCGCGCGCGGTCGGGGTCGATCGGACGCAGCGTGATGTTGCGGAACTCGATCGGCGTGCCCTCGCTCTGAAGCCCGATGTACCCCTTGGTCACCGTCGTCTCCGTCGCCGTGTTCTGCAACACCCCGTTCACCCAGACCGTGATTGTGTCGCCGACCACGCGCGCCCGCATCGTGTTCCATTCGCCCAGCGGCTTCTCGCTGCTCGACTCCTTCTTGGCCACGCGCCGGTCATCCTTGTTCACGCGCTCCTTGAAGTCCGTCCCCTCGATGATGAAGAAGTCGCCCGCGTTCCCGGACATGAGCTGCGCCTCGATCGACTTCGGCCACACCATGTCTTCGCCCGAGATGTGCATCAGCAGCCCGCTGTTGCCCCCGGCTTCGGGCCACCGCCAGTCGAAGCGCAACAGGTAGTTCTCGTGCTCTTCCGTCGTGCGGATATATCCCGCCGGGTCTCCGGTGCAGTGGATCACGCCGTCGCGGACCTGCCACACCGTGGCGGGATCGACGTTCTCATCCGGGATGAACAGCTTCCATCCGGACAGGTCCTCGCCGTTGAACAGCCGGACCACGTCGGCGTCGGACCGACCTTGCCCCCAAGCCAGGGGCGACGCGACCAGCACAGCCGCCGCAACGATCCATGCTATGCGCTTCATCGGGGTCCCTCCTGTTTTCCGCGCGCTGCGCGGCATCATACATAACTGAGACCATACCACAGGGCCGGCAAAGGAAACAGACGCGTGAACACCCCCGTGCGGCGGTCGCGTTCGGGGTTCCCGAAGATCAGCTCCGCGGCCGCCATCGCGTCCTCACACGCGATCGACTGTCCCATGCAAGAGAACACGTACGCCGCGCCGTCCTGCACAACGGAGAGGTCCTGCGCCGGACCCGACCCCGCCCGCACTTCGAGGTACGGCCGCACGCGCTCGATCAGCCGCGCGGCATCCAGCAGCAGACACGTCCCCATCGCGGGCGTCGGCTCGCTCTTCGCCCCCGCACCGCGCAGCAGCGTCGCCAGCGCCGCATCTTCCGCCTGCACGTGCATCTCGACGGTCTTCGCCTGGTAGGCCTCCACGAGCGCCCCCAGCCCCGCCGCAACCGCGGATCCGTCCCCGGCGAACTCCATCACGCGCAGGTTCCGCAACTCGCCGTCGCAGGACACCACGTAGTAGGCGCACGGCGTGCCCTTGATTCGCACCACATGGGCGTCGAAGAGCTCGCACATGCACACCCGCGCCTCCATCAGCGTCTCCCACTCCTCCCGGGGACGCCGATAGTACGCCTGGCGCCGCTCATACAGCGCGATGCACGCGTCGAGGTCGTTCTCCTGATACGGAGCCAGCGCGATGTCTCCGGACAACGCCTTCGCGCCGCCCGCGTCGAGCGACACGGAGCTGTCCACACCCACGTCCGCCGCGCCCAGCCGGCGATACAGTCCGCGCCCGCCCGAGATCAGCATGAAGTCCGCGCCCCACGCGTGCGCCTGCGCCATCGCTGTGTGCATGAGCTCGGTCGCCAGTCCCTTGCCCCGATAGGCCGGGTCCGTCGCGACGGCGCCGATCGATGCCACGCCCGCCGTACACCCGCCCACGCTCGCCCAACGGAGCGTCATGCCCACGTGGCTCACGACCTGGCCGCCATCGGCATAGACGAGCAGGTTGTCCCGGTTCTCCGGAACAAGAAAGGTCGGGAACAGGTCGTACATGTCGCCGGCCCCGCCCGACCGCAGTGCGTTGTTGAGCAAGATCCGCAGCGAAGGAAACTCGTCTTGCTGCACCGGACGCGGTCCTTGCATAATGCCTCCTCCCGCACGGCCTGCCGCATTGTGGCGACACTCGCTGGAGGGATGCAAGCGCAAAAGAGGGGGACCCTATGACCCAGGCGGCCGAGGGCGTCCATACCATCGACACGGGCTACGGAGGGACCGAGCGCGCAGCGGTCTATCTCGTCGTCCACGACGGTCGCGCCGCGCTCATCGATGCCGGAACGCCGCGCACGACCCGCGCCGTGCTCGACGGCCTCGCGCAACACGGCGTGCGCCCCGACCAGGTGGACTGGATCCTCGCCACGCACGTGCATCTGGACCACGGCTCCGGCGCCGCCGCGCTGCTGGACGCCTGCCCCAACGCCCGCGTTCGCGCCCACCCGCGGGGCCGCCCCCATCTGCTCGATCCGGAACGCCTGGTCACCTCGGGCAAGACCATCTTCGGCGCCGACCGGTTCGAACGCCTCTTCGGCGAGGTCCGCCCCGCGCTGGAGGATCGCGTCGATGCCATCGAGGACGGCGAAACCGTGCCCGTGGGCGGCGTTCCCCTGCGCGTGCTGCACACGCCCGGACACGCCCGCCATCACGTGGTCATCGTGGATGAGGCTGCGGGGGTCGTGTTCACGGGAGACGCCTTCGGCACGCGGCCCGCCCGCATGGCCCCGGGCGAACGCCCGTTTCTGCTCTGCTCCAGCCCGCCCACCGAGTTCGACCCGAACCGCGCGCTCGAGAGCATCGACCGCGTCGCGTCTTGCGGCGTCGATCGCGCCGCCCTCACGCACTACGGGTTCGTCGATGGCATCGCTGCGGCGGCGGACGCGCTGAAACGCTCGGTGCGCGCATTCGCCCAGATCGTCGAGGATGCCTGTGCGACCGACGTCCCGGACGACGCCCTCGATGCCTTCTGCCTCGAGCGCGTCCAGAAGGCGCTGGCCGACCAGCTCGCCTGGTGCGCCGTCACCCCCAGCGAGGACGACCAGCGCCGATTGCGCGCCGACGTGCGCATGAACGCCGCCGGTCTCGCCCACGCCGTCCGCAAGCGACGTCGCGCCTGACGCGCGGTCACGCCGTCACATCGTCCTCGTCGTCACCCTCAATGATCGCGTCCGGCGGCAAGGGCGTCGGGTCCGTCGGCGTCACGGGCCGCAGCGCACGCGTCCGCGCCAGCAACCGGATGCACGCATCGTAGGCGATCTCCGGCGTGATGCGCGCCAGACGGTCCTCAACGGTCGGCCGCACCCCCTCATCGAACCAGTCGTCCGTGGCGTGCAGCGTCTCAAACGGCGGGCAATATGGCGCATGCTTCGCAGGATCCGTCCCGCCGAAGATCGCCACGACCGGCGTGCCCATCGCCCACGCGATGTGCATCGGTCCCGTGTCGCCCCCCACGTACAGCGCCGCCTGATGCGCTGCCCAGGCGTAGTGCTTCAGCGTGGGAAAATCGGGCGCCGCCACCGGACGCCGCCGCGACAGCCGCATCACCTCGTCCACCGCCGCGAACTGACCCGGGCCCCACGTCAGCAGCACCTCGAACCGCCCGTCGGCCAGCAGCAGATCGCTCAGCCGGGCGAAGTATTCGATCGGCCACTGCTTCTCCGGCCGGTCCACCGGCACATGCATCGCGACCAGCAGCTTGCCCCCGTGGAACTTGTCCTCGATGAACGCATCCACCTCCTCCTGAATCTCCTCAGGAACGTGGATCGTGATGTTGGGCCAGGACACGCGCTGCGTCACCAGCTCGCACAGCGCGAGGTTCTCCTCGATCCGGTTCATCGTGCGCTTGCCCAGGCGCACCCGCCGGTTCGTGAAGAGCCAGCTCAGCTCCTGCGCCCGCGGTCGCGCGAACCCGTACCGCTGCGGCGCCCCCGACATGCCCGTGATCAGGCCGCTCTTCAGAATCCCGTGCATATCCAGCACCATGTCGTAGCGCCGTCCCCGGATCTCCCGACAGAACGCCCGGAACGCCCGAACGGCGTCCCACGTCTTCTCCGGCCGCTCGAACACCAGCACGTTGTCGAGACAGGGGTGCTCCTCCAGGATCTGCGCCGACTTCCGCTCCACCGCCCAGTCGATCTGGGCATGCAGATACGCGTCCCGCAGAATGTGCAGAACGGGGAGCGCGCGTACGACATCGCCGATCGCGCTGAGTCGAATGATCAGAATACGAGGGTTCTCTGGCGGCATCCGGGATATCCCGTTGAGATAGCGGATGTTAGCACCGCGCACATCCAAGGCGCAAACCGCGGCGCCCGCATCATGCCGTCGATGCTCCCCTGGCGGCGCCGCCCCCGCCCCCCCGGATCTTCATCTTTATCCTATTGACACGAACCATACGAAGCGCTAATATCACATCAGGGATGGGGGCGTCCCATCTCCGTAACTGGTACTCCGATGGGAGGAAGTTGAGCGCGTTTTCGGCGTCCTCGTCTCGTGGCGGGAACAGGATGTCAGGGCTCGTCTTCCCGGCCGCCCGCATCCCTGCGGAACGGCCGAGAGTACATGGCTGAGATCCTGATCGCCTGCTTCGGCGGCCGCCGAATGCTCGCTCCAACCGTGCAAAGCGGTTAGCCATGTCTACCGTTCCTCTGCTCAGAACTACCTTGATGCGAAGCACTGACGCCGAGCCGCGTCATGGTCCGCCCGAACACACCTGCCAGACCAAAGAGGGGGCGAGGCCTGCGCAGCAGCGCTTCGCCCCGTGTTGCGTCTAGCGGCCTGGAGGCCCAGGCGCGTCGTGGCCATCGAAAGAAGGAGGACAGTCCTGAGATGCGAAGCTCATCCAGGCTATGTATTGGCGTGGTTGCATGTCTCGTCCTGGCGGTGTCGCCGAGGACGCACGCATCCCTGGATCTTAGTAACCGCGAAGACAACCCGATCCTCACAGAGGCTATGAAGGCGGACCCCTATACCTGTCGGAGGTTCGGCATCGATCGATCCGAGGCGGATCCCGCCCGCGCCGTGGAGCTGTACGAGCAATTCGTGCGCGAGAACCCGGACAGCGTCGAGGCGCCGCTCGCACTCGCTCAGGCCGGGTTCCTCTACTCATACACCCGTATCCGTAATGACGAACTGGCTGCGTCCTACTTCGAGCGCGCGCTGGAGAGCGCCGGCGACATGGTCACGGCCGACCTCTTCCTGGCGCGGACGAATCTGGCGTCGTTGGCCCCCGACAGCGCCTCGCGACGCGCCGCCCTGCTCGACGCCTACGAATGGATGTCGTCGCTCACGGAGGAGCAGATCGCGGACTCCTACGCCCGGTTGCTGGCGCATGCGACGGGGAAGGTCTATCACGAAGACGGCTCGATCACGCACGAACCGCTCTCTGCGAGCCCGGACTATGAGGAGGTCCTGGCGCGTCTCGTCGCTACACAGACCAGTGAGTTCTTCAGATTCGTGGACGGGGGGTATGACGCGCGCAGACAGGGCATGATCAACAGCGCGCTCACCGAACCCAACCCGTTCGCGATCCTCGAGGAGATCGCGGCGCGCTTCCCGGACGACCCGCTCGGCGAGATGGCCGAGGCCAAGCTGCGCGAGCTCCGCGGCGAAGGGCCCACCGTGCCCGAGGCGATGGCGATCATCGCGTCGGGCGTCGAAGCCTCCGACCAGGAGTCCGAGCCGGTAGAGCCCGCGCCGCTGGAGGCCGCAGCCGACGACGCGCCGGTCGACGCGGTCGCGACGGACGCCCCGGTCGAGACGCCGGCGCCCGCCGCGAGCCCCGCACAGAACCCCGAGCCCGCGAACCTGCCCTGGATCGCGTGGCTCGGTTGGATCGTCGCGCTGGCCTTGGCCGTCTGCGTCGCGCTGCTCTGGCTCAAGGCCCGCGGGGGCCGCACGACGTGACGGTCGCCTGAGCCCTCGAGGACGGGCGAGCCTTCGGCGCCCCCGCCGCGTCCATGCCATACCAATGCCGCCCGCCGTCTGCTACAATCGACCCCCGGGTGTTGACGCTCGGGGCGGCCGCGGATCGGGAGAGGGCGGGATGTCGCGTATTGCGTTTGTCGGATGTGGCGGAATACAGCAGGTCCACTACCAGCGGTTGGCTCAGATCGACGACGTCGAGTTTGTCGGCCAGTGCGACGTCGACCTGTCGTGCGCGGAGCGCGCCGCGCAAGAGCACGGCGGCGCGCCGTTCGACAGGCCGGAGGTCATGTACGACGCCGTCAAGCCGGACGCCGTCTTCATCGCCGTTCCCCCCTACGCCCATGGCCCCGCCGAGATGGCCGCCATCGAACGCGGCATTCCCATGTTCATCGAGAAACCCGTGGCCCTCGACAAGCGCACCGCCCGCTCGATCGCCCGCGCGGTGTCCAAGGCCCGGCTGCTGTGTTCCGTCGCCTACTGCTTCCGCTACCACGACACAGTGCGCGCCGCGCGCCAGTTCCTCAAAGGCAGACCCATCTGCCTCGTGTCGGCCGAATGGCGCGGCGGTCTGCCCCAGACCTGGTGGTGGCGGCGCATGGAGTGCAGCGGCGGTCAGTTCGTCGAGCAGACCACCCACCTCGTCGACCTGATCCGCTACCTCTGCGGTGACGTCGCGGAGGTCTACGCCGTCGGCTCCTCGGGATGCATGACCGCTCTGCCGGACTACTCCGTCCACGACAGCAGCGTCGCATCGCTCCGCCTCAAGAACGGCGCCGTCGCGTCGGTCGCCTCCACCTGCGTCTCCGAACACGAATCCCGCGTCGCCTTGCACATCCTCACGCCCGAGGCAAGCGTGACGTTCTCAGACGGCCGCGTCGCCATCCGCGAGGACGGCCAGATCACGGAACGCCTCCCTCAGGCCGACATCTACCTCGCCGAGGACCGGGCCTTCATCTACGCGCTCCGTTCGGGCAAACGCAGCGGCATCCGCTCCACCTACGCCGACGCCCTCAAGACCTTCCTCGTGACCGCCGCCGCGAACGAGTCGATGCAGTCCGGCCTCCCCGTGCGCGTATAGCCGTCCGCGCATCGTCAAACGATTTACTCCCAACAGGTTACGGGCAGTAGATCGCTTGACGCCTTCCGGGACGCACTGGTACACTCCCCGCAGAGGGATTCGCCCCGCTTCACCCCGAATCCCGTGACGATGCCATTACGGGTTCCTACATGCTGAGACGGCTACTCCATCCAGAGGGCGACCACTCCAGACCCGCCCCGGCCCCGGAGGTCGAAGCGCCCCGCAAGCGCTTGCCCGAGATCCTCGTCGATTCGGGGCTTGTCACCGAACAGGACGTCGCCCGCGGCCTCGAACGCCAACAGGCCTCCGGCATCTTCCTCGGCCAGGCCCTGGTCGACTTGGGCCTCATCACCCAGGACGCCCTGGTCCACCTGCTCGTCAAGCACTGCCGCATCCCCCACATCAACCTCCTCGAATACCACGTGTCCGAGGAGCTGCTCGGACGCGTCCCCCGCGAGGTCTGCAAGCGTTACAACGTCCTCCCCATCGAGCAACTCGGCCGCCTGCTCACCGTGGCCATGGTGGATCCGCTCGACGACGAGGCGATCGAGGCCGTGCGTCAGGCCTGTCCCGACCTGCGCATCAAACCCATTCTCTGCGAATGGAGCCATTTCCAGCAGGTCGCGCAGCGGGTCCTCGAGAGCCGCGACGAAGACGCCGCGGAATACACGCCCGAGTCGCTGCGCCTGCCCTCCGGCCCCGCATCGCCCCCGAAGGCGCCGCCGAAACCGACGCAGCACCCTGCCGCGTCGCAACAACCGACGGCCGCCGCGCCGGGCGCCCCTCCGCCCCAGCACCGAGAACAGCCCCCCGGCGAACGCCCCGCCAAACCTGCTCCGGCCCTGCCGGACGCCGTGCGCACGGGCATCCGCGACGCCGTGCGCGAAGCCGCCGAGGAGATGCGTCTCGACGCGCAGCCGGGGGTCGACCCCCGCGCGCTCATCGACGGCATGTGCAACAGCCTGCGTGAGACCATGCGCGAAGTCCTCGCTCCGGTCGCCGCCTCCCGAGGCGGCGCAGGTCCCGACGCCCGCGAGATCGCCGAGGTCGTGCAGGCCGGGGTCCGCGACGCCTTGCGCGAATCCCTCGGCGAGCTGACCCAGGCCCTCCGGCCCGTGCTCCCGTCCGCGCCGTCCGCCGACGCCCCCGCGGGCGACTCCCAGGCCGTCGCGGGTACGCAGCAAGATCAGAACGCGCGCCTCATGGCCGTCGTCGAAGCGGTGCGCGAAGCCGCCGAACAGGCCAGCCGCGAAGCCCGACGCGCCGCCGACCACGCCGAAGCCGCCTCCGTCACGGAGCAGTCGCGGCGAGCGGTCATGCGCGGAGGCAGCGGCCAACGCAAGCGGCGGCAAGTCGCCGCCCTCCTCGGCAAGTCCGAACAGGACGCGCTCGAAGCCCTGGAGGGTCCAGGGGCAAGCCTGCGGATTGACGAACGCATCCTCGCGACCCTCGAGTCCGAGGCCCCGATCCCCGGCTTCATCTTCGACACCTTCGTCGTGAGCAAGGCCAACGCCTTCACCGTCAAGGTGGCCGCCGCCGCCGCCGCGCTCCCCGGAACCGAATACAACCCCCTGTTCGTCTACGGCGACGTCGGCCTCGGCAAGACCCACCTCGTCAACGCCGTGGGCAACGCCGTGCTCGGCCGCAACCCCGAGTCGAACGTCGGCTACATCAGCGCCAGCCGCTTCTCCCGCAAACTCGCCGACGCCCTCGAGGAACACGCCCTCGACGAGTTTCGCGAGGCCTACTGCCAGTGGGACGTCCTCATCCTCGACGATATCCAGTTCCTCGGAGGCCGCATCGAGGCCCAGGAAGAGTTCTTCCATATCTTCAACGCCCTCCACCAGGAAGACCGCCAGATCGTCATCGCCGGCGACCGCCCGCCCGACCGCCTCGGCGAGCTCGAACAGCGCCTCGTCTCTCGCTTCGGAAGCGGCATCGTCGCCAACCTGCACCCCCCCGACTGGGACACCCGCGTCGCCATCCTCCGCCGCTACGTCGCCGCCGCCGACATCGACGCCCCCGAGGAAATGCTCGCCCTCATCGCCACCAAAGTCACCACCGACATCCGCCGCATGACCGCCTCGCTCCGTAAGATCCTCGCGTTCGCCGACCTCATGGGCCAGGAAGTCACCGTCGATCTCGCCGCGGAGATCCTCGGACACCTCGGCTACGCCGAGTCCGGGTAGACGAGTCCGGGTAGAACCGCGCCGCATCGGCCAAGTAGGATGCCAGGCAGGATGCCAAGCAGGATGCCGTTGGACCGCGCGGCGGAGGCGTTCCGCCCCGGTTTTCTGCGATAATAGGGAACCCGTTGCGGTGTATGCGGAGCGCCGACCCCGCCGGCCGCCGCTCTCACCCAATCCAGGAGTGCATTCGATTGCCGCCTAAGACGTCCAGACGCAGACTCGGCGATGTCCTCATCGAGCAAGGCCTTGTCACCGAGGCCCAGTTGCGCGAGTGCCTCACCCTCCAGCGCTCCACGGGCCAGAGCCTCGCCACCATCCTCCTCAAGAAGGGCTACCTCTCCGAGGAGGACGTCGTCGTCACGCTCAGCGACCAGATCGGGATCCCCTACTTCCGCGTATCAAGCTACCGCATCCCCAAGGAAGCGCTCAGCGAAGTCCCCGAGTCCCTCGCGCGGCAGTACCAGATGCTCCCCGTCTCCGTCACCGGCGACGTGCTCACCCTCGCCATGGCCGACCCCCTCAACATCATGGCCCTGGACGATCTGCGCATGCTCACCAGCTACGAAATCGAGCCCGTCGTCGCCCTCGCCTCCGAGCTCGCCGCCGCCATCGAGTTCCACTACGGCGGCAAGACCAGCCGCGACCTCTACAACGAACTCATCGGCGACAACGACGGCGCCGACAGCGACAACGTCTCCGTCGTCGAGGACGCCTCCGACGTCGACGACATCACCACCTTGCGGGCCGAGGCCGATGAGGCCCCCGTCATCCGGTTGGTCAACCTGATCCTCTCGAACGCCCTCGAGAAGGAGGCCAGCGATATCCACATCGAGCCGTTCGAACGCAACCTCCGCGTGCGCTACCGCGTCGACGGCGTCCTCGAAGCCGCCAAGGATCCCCCGAAAACCGTCCAGGCCGCGCTTACCTCCCGGCTCAAGATCATGAGCAACCTCGATATCTCCGAGCACCGGGTGCCGCAGGACGGCCGCTTCCGCATCAAGTACAAGGGCCGCGAAGTCGACTTCCGCATCTCCTTCCTCCCAACCTACTACGGAGAGAAGGTCGTGATGCGTATCCTCGACAAGGCCAACCTCACGCTCGAACTCGATAAGCTCGGCTTCGAGAACCAGCCCATGCAGGCCTTCAACGAAGCGCTCCGCCTCCCCTTCGGCATGGTCCTGCTCACCGGCCCCACCGGAAGCGGCAAAACCACCACCCTCTACAGCGCCCTCCACAAGCTCAACGACCCCGGCGCCAACATCGTCACCGTCGAGGATCCCGTCGAGTACGAGCTCTTCGGCATCAACCAGGTCCCCGTCCGCGCCGAGATCGGCCTCTCCTTCGCCGCCGCGCTGCGCAGCATACTGCGCCAGGACCCCGACATCGTCATGGTCGGAGAGATCCGCGACGAGGAGACCGCGGACATCGCCGTCAAGGCCGCCCTGACCGGTCACCTCGTCCTCAGCACACTGCACACCAACGACGCCGCCAGCGTCTTCACCCGGCTCACCGACATGGGCGTCGAGCCGTTCCTGGTCCAGTCATCCGTCGTCCTCGCCGCCGCGCAGCGCCTCGCGCGCCGCGCGTGCCCAAGCTGCCGCCAGCCTATCCGCGTGCCCCAGGAGGTGCTCGACCGCATCCAGTTCCACGGTCCGCCGGAGGACTGCCAAACGCCCACGTTCGTCCGCGCGCGCGGCTGCGGCAAATGCGGCGATCTGGGTTACAAGGGCCGCCTCGCCGTCATCGAAGCCATGCTCAACTACCCCCAGCTCCAAGACCTCATCATGTCCCGCGCCCCCTCGATGGACGTCAAGCGAACCGCCATCGCGTGCGGCATGCATACCCTGCGTCAGAACGCGCTCGCCAAAGCCGCCCGCGGCCTGACCACCATCGAAGAAGTGCTCCGCATCTCGGCCAATGACTGAGGATCTGCAACCGACCGCGCCGACTGCGCTTCCCCGCTGAACCGACCAGACCATCCGTGAGGTGACCCAGTGGACCTTGATATCAAGTCCATGCTGCTCAAAGCCCTGGAACTGGATGCCAGCGATCTGCATATCGCCATGGGGACCCCGCCCGTCGTACGCGTCGACGGTGCGCTCGAACCGCTCCCGGGCTACCCCGTGCTCAAAGCCGACGATGCCCAGGAACTCGTCTACTCCGTAATGAACGAAGAGCAGATCAGCGCCTTCGAAGCGGAGCGCGAGTGCGACCTGAGTTTCGGCATCGAGGGCGTCAGCCGCTTCCGCCTCAACGTCTACCGCGACCGCGGCTCCGTCGCCGCCGCGTTCCGCGCCATTCCCTTCCAAGTCAGGAGCTTCGAGGAACTCGGCATCCCCCGCGTCGTCGCCGACATGGCCTACCGCCCCATCGGCCTCGTGCTCGTCTGCGGCCCAACGGGAAGCGGCAAGTCCACCACCCTGGCCGCCGTCATCGACCGCATCAACCGGGAACGCCCCGTCCACATCATCACGATCGAGGACCCGATCGAGTATCTGCACACCCACAACCGCGCCCTGGTCAACCAACGTGAGGTCGATGCGGATACCCACTCCTTCGCCGCCGCCCTCAAGCACGTCTTGCGCCAGGACCCCGACGTCATCCTCGTCGGCGAGATGCGCGACCCCGAGACCATCGCCATGGCTATCACCACCGCGGAGACCGGCCACCTGGCCTTCGCCACCCTGCACACGAACGACGCGCTCCAGTCCATCAACCGCATCGTCGACGTCTTCCCCGCCGCCCAGCAAGCGCAGATCCGCACCCAGCTCTCTTTCGTGCTCGAGGGCGTCGTCGTGCAGCAGCTCCTCCCCCGAGCCGACGGCCGCGGCCGCGTGCTCGCCATGGAGATCATGGTCCCCAACACCGCCATCCGCGCCCTGATTCGCGACGACAAGCTCGAGCAGATCCCCTCCATGATCGAGATCGGCTCCGGCGACGGCATGATGACCATGAACCAATCCCTCTACCGGCTGGTCCGTCGCAGCGTCATCACCCTCGAGACGGCCTTCCGGAGCAGTCACGATCCTGAAGGACTCCAGCGCCTCCTGGAACGCGGCAAGTGAGCGCTCCAGCCCGAGAGCAACTCCGGATCCTCGGCGACGCCCGCGGCCCGGCCTTGCGCAACCTCGGCCTGCTGCGCATCGCCGTGATCATCATCCTGGCCTGCGGCGCCAACGCCCTCCTGCGAGGAGCCGACCGCTACCTCCTGACCTACCTGCTCCCGTTCTACGCCTTCGGCATCCTCAGCGGCGTCTGGTACGTCGCCTCCCTGCAACGGACGCCCTTGACCACGAAGCCCCTCCTCACCTGGGTCCAGCTCCTGGTCGACTTCGGCGTGGTCGCCGCAACCGTCAGCTTCACCGGCGGCCTCAGCAGCCCCTTCGCATTCCTCTTCGTGATCGTCATTCTCGAAGCCGGCCTGCTCCTCGGCCTCGCCCAAGGCTTCCTCTACGCAACCCTGGCCGCCGCGTTCATGGCGACCCAGCTCCGCGTCCCCCCCGACGCGACCGGCGCCTACGGCAAGCTGACGCCCGACGTCGTCGCGCTCATGCGGGCCTACGACATCGTCATTCAGGTGCTCGCCTACTACCTCACCGCGTCCATCAGCGGCTACTGGAACCAACGCGTGCGCCGCATGCAGCAGTTTCAGCGCGAGATCCTCGACAACATGAGCGACGGGTTCCTCCTGGCCGACCGCGACGGGCGCGTCGCCGCCATGAACCGCGCCGCCAACCGAATGCTCGGCTTCGGCGAGGACGAAGCGATCGGCCGTCACGTGCGCGACCTGCTCCGCACGGCGGACGGCGGCGAAAGTCCCCTCGCCGTCGCCCTTCGGACCGGACGCGACTACACCGGCTATGAGTACGAATGCGCGCTCGCCCCCGCTCGCACAGCCCTCCTCGGCCTCACCACAAGCTGCATCCGCAGCCGCGACGGCCGCGTTACCGGCCTCATCGCCTCGTTCAACGATCTTACGGAGATCGCCCGAATGCGCGCCGAACTCCAACGACAAGACCGACTCGCCGCCGTCGGCGAACTTTCCGGCGGGCTGGCCCACGAGATCCGCAACCCCGTCGCCGCCATCCGCGGCGCCGTCGAAGAACTCTCGAGAGACCTTTCCGATCCCCGGATCGCCCAGCGACTCGCCGCCATCGCCCTGCGCGAGTGCGACCGCCTCAACGCCATCATCTCAGCCTTCGCCGATTTCGCCCGCGAGCCGCGGTTCGATCGAGAGCCCGTCGACGTCTGCGCTCTCCTCGATGAAGTGCGCGACGCCGCCCTCGAAGAGTGGGGCGACCGGTTCTCCGACACCTTCCAGATCGCCTGCGAGACGCCCCCCATCCCCGTCGCCGCGGATCGCAAGCAACTCCGACGGATCTTCCTGAACCTCGCCCGAAACGCGGTCGAAGCCATGAACTACGCCGGCCCCCTCACCGTGACCGCCGAGCGCGCGGGAACATCAGTCGTCATCCGATTCGACGACGAAGGTCCGGGGATCCCCCCCGATCAGGTTGCGCAAGTCTTCAGACCCTTCTATAGTACCAAGCCGTCGGCCGTGGGCATGGGGTTGGCCATGTGCATGCGCGTGGTCACCGCGCATAATGGGACCATCCAGGTGTCCTCGCGCGAGAACGGCGGCGCCCGCGTCGTCGTTCGCTTGCCGCTCGCGCCGAACCCGAACCATCTGCAGGAGGACTAGGACTGCCGTGACGAATGGGGCGTCAAGCGCACGCGGGGCCGCTCGTCCCCGCGTACTCGTCGTCGACGACGAAGCGGGAATCCGTGAACTCCTGGACATCGTGCTCACCGCCGACGGCTACAGCGTCACACTGGCCGAAGACATCGAGGCCGCCCAGAAGCAGCTCGCGGCGACCCAGTTCGACTGCGTGCTCACCGACCTCCGCATCGGCCTGGACCGCGAGGCCGGCATGCGTCTCCTCAACTGGATGCGCAAGAACCACCCCGCCGTCCCCTCCGTCATGATGACCGCCTACGGATCCGTCGAGACCGCCATCGAAGCCATGAAACGCGGCGCCGCCGACTACATCATGAAGCCGTTCCAGAACGACGAAGTGCGCCTCCGCGTTCGCCTGGCCATCGAGAAACGCAACCTCGTGCGCGAGAACGTAGCCCTGCGCAAGGCCCAGGCCATGCGCGGCGGCCTCGACGACATCGTCGGCGCCAGCGACGCCATCGAAGAAGTCCGCGACATGATCCGCCGCCTCGCCACGCTCTCCAGCACCATCGCCATCCACGGCGAGAGCGGCGCCGGCAAGGAGCTTGTCGCCCGCGGACTGCACCAGCTCAGCGACCGCCGCGACCGCCCCTTCATCGCCGTCAACTGCGGCGCCTTCCCCGAGAACCTCCTCGAAAGCGAGCTGTTCGGCCACAGACGCGGCGCGTTCACCGGCGCCGTCGACGACAAGGAAGGGCTCTTCGTCGTCGCCAACGGCGGGACCATGTTCCTCGACGAGATCGGCGAGATGCCCCTCTCCCTCCAGGTCAAGCTCCTTCGCGTGCTCGACAACGGCATCATCCAGCCCGTCGGCGGCGTCTCCGGCATCCCCGTCGATGTCCGCATCATCTCCGCCACCAACCGCAACATCGAGCAGATGACCCGAGAAGGCGCCTTTCGCGAGGACCTCTACTACCGCCTCAACGTCATCCCCATCACCGTGCCCCCGCTGCGCGCCCGCAAAGACGATATCCCCCTGCTCGCCAACCGCTTCATCGCCGACCACGCCCGCAAGATGGGACGCGCCGTCCCCGAGCTCTCCCGCGAAGCCCTCGACCGACTCATCGCCTTCAACTGGCCCGGAAACGTCCGCGAACTCGAAAACGCCCTCGAACGCGCCGTCGCCCTGTGCCGCGGAGAGACCATCCAGCTCGACGACCTCCCCCCCCAGATCCGGTACTACGCCAGAACCGCCGCGCACCCCGTCCCCGCCAAGACCGCATACCCCGCCGCGCTTCCCGAAGAAGGCATCGATCTCGAGTCCCACGTCGCCGACATCGAAGTGGCCCTGCTCGAACAGGCCCTCCAACGCGCGAAGTACTCCCAGAAGCGCGCCGCGAACCTCCTCGGCCTCACCGCCCGCTCCCTGCGCTACCGCCTCCAGAAGCACGGCCTCGACACCTGACCTGTCCCCCCGCCGTTCCTGCCGTCTCCCCCCCTCACTCCCCCATCGTCAGGTCCCGCGAGCGGTACTGCACCGCCTCCATCACATGCTGCTCGCCGATCCGGTCGCTCTCATCCAGATCCGCGATCGTCCGCGCCAGGCGCAACACCCGGTCGTACGCCCGCGCGCTCAGCCCCAGCGTGTTTACCGCATGCTCCAGCAGACTCCGCACCCCGTCGCTCAACGCACAGTGCTTGCGCAACGCCTTCGAGTCCAACTGCGCATTCGACTGCATCGCCCCGTTCGAACGCCGGTGCTGCCGAGCCCGCGCCTCCTGCACCTGCGCGCGCACCTCCTCGCTCGTCGGCCCGCTCGGCCGCGTATCCGCGATCTCCTCGAACCGCAGTCCCGGCACATGCACGTGGATATCGATCCGGTCCAGCAACGGCCCGGACAGCCGCCCCATGTACCGCGCCACCTCACCCGCGCTGCACCGGCACCGCCGCCGATGATCGCCGTAGTACCCGCACGGACACGGGTTCATCGCCACCACCAACATGAACCGGCTCGGGAACGTCACCGCATACCGCGCCCGCCGGATGTGCACGACCCCCTCCTCGAGCGGCTGACGCAGCACCTCCAACGCCGACCGGTTGAACTCCGGCAGCTCATCCAGGAACAGCACTCCGTTGTGCGCCAGGCTCACCTCCCCCGGCGTCGGCTGCTGGCCGCCGCCGCCCCCGCTGATCGACACCGTCGTCGCCGTGTGGTGCGGCGCGCGAAACGGACGCTGCAGGATCAACGACCCCTTCTCGCCCACCCCCTCCGCCACGCTGTAAATCCGCGTCGTCTCCAGCGCCTCCCGCAGCGTGATCTCCGGCAGGATCCCCGGAAGACGCGACGCCATCATCGTCTTTCCCGTGCCCGGCGGCCCCACCATCAGCATGTTGTGGCCCCCCGCCGCCGCCACCGCCAACGCCCGCTTCACGTGCGACTGGCCCCGCACATCGCTCAGGCACGCCGCCGTCCCCCGCGCCTGCTCCAACTGCGCCGCCAGATCCACCCGGTGCGGCGCGATATCGAGCCGTCCCGCCAGAAACCCCGCCGCATCCGACAACGTCGCCGCCGGGATCACCTCAATCCCGTCCACCACCCCCGCCTCGTCCGCGTTCCCCTCCGGCAACACGATGCCCCGCAGCCCCGCCTCCCGCGCGGCGATCGCCATCGACAACGCGCCCGCCACCGGCCGGATCGAGCCGTCCAGCGCCAGCTCCCCCGCCACCGCATAGTCCTCGAACCGCTCCGCCGGGATCTGCTCCCCCGCCGCCAGCATCCCCACCGCGATCGGCAGGTCCAGCGCGCTCCCCTCCTTCCGCAGGTCCGCCGGCGCCAGGTTCACCACCACCGACCCCCGCGGATAACGCAGACGCGAACTTCGCATCGCCGACGCCACCCGCTCCCGGCTCTCCTTCACCACCGGCGCCGGCAGCCCCACCATCATGAACCGCGACAACCCCGGATGGTTGTCCACCTCCACCGACAGCGAGAACCCGTCGATCCCAATCACTGCGCAGGAATGCACGCGCGCAAGCATCTTGACTCCGTCCCTCGTTCTCCCGACAAGACGCCGCGGACCCCCGCGCCCCTGCCGCCGTCCGCGCGCCCCGTCAGAGGCATATTAGGACCCCGCCTCCCAACGGTCAAGACGAACCCCGACGCATCCCACGCCGCGGACCCGCGCCCCAAGACAACCAGGCCCAAGACAACCAGGCCCAAGTGGAGGCCGCACCGATCGTGTGCTAAACTCGATCGCGCGAGCTCGGCGCGCCGAAGACGCGACGTATCCCGCGCCAATATCGCCGCAACCAAACCCCAAGGAGGATGCAGCCTTGAAACACCATGCAGTACGCGCCTTCACATTGATCCTTGCACTCGCACTCGCCGGCGGCGTCGCTTGGGCCCAGATGCCCCCCATGCCCGGCGCGACCGAGGACAACGACGAGCCCATTCCCCTTCCGGAGACGCCGGCCGTCGTCGCCCCGCCCGCCGACCCGCAACTCGAACAGGACGTCCCCCTCTCCCTGCAGACCGAGAAGGAGCGCATCAGCTACGCCCTCGGCTTTCAGATGGGCGGCAGCTACGCCACCCGCTCCTACGAGATCGACATCCAACACTACGTCGGCGGCCTGCGTGACGGCCTCAAAGGCGAGGACGCCCGCCTGAGCCCCCAGGAGATGGACGAGATCCTCAATACCATCCGCGAACGCATGTTCTCGCTCGAGCAGCAGCGCAAACAGAGCGAAGCCCTCGAACAGATGATGGTCGGCCGCCAGTTCCTCATGCGGAACCGCGACGCGGAAGGCGTGCAGGAGACCGAAAGCGGGCTCCAGTACAGGGTCATCACCGAAGGCTCCGGCCCCATCCCCACGCTCGACGACACCGTGCGTGTGCACTACAAAGGGACCCTGGTCGACGACAAGCAGTTCGACAGCTCCTATGACCGCGGCAAGCCCGCGGAACTCCCCGTCAGCGCCGTGATCCAGGGCTGGTCCGAAGCCCTCCAGATGATGCCCGTCGGCAGCAAATGGGAAGTCTTCGTACCCTCGGAGCTCGCCTACGGCCAGCTCGGCCAGCCGCCCGCGATTCCGCCGAACGCCGTCCTCAAGTTCGAGGTCGAACTCCTCGACATCGTCCGCGACTGATCCCGCCCCCATTCGCAACCCGCGACGACCCCGCGGCGCGATCCCCCCGGATCGCGCCGCCGCCGTCTTCCTCATCTCACCCCTTCACGACGCCCACCGGTCGGATCCGCACCACCTTCCTCCCTATCCCGGCCGCTTCAACCGCCTCCACGACCTGATCCACGTCCTTGTAGGCTTCCGGGCGCTCCTCCTCCACCGTTCGCCGGCTGCGCGCCATCACCGCGATCCCCTGCTCCGTCAAGGCGCGCACGGCATCTCCGGCGAACGGCCCTTTCCGCGCCGCCGTCCGACTCATCATCCGCCCCGCACCGTGACAGCAACTCCCAAACGTCCGCGCCAACGCCTCCTCCGTCCCCACGCACACGTAGCTGCCTCGCCCCATGTCGCCCGGGATCAGCACCGGCTGCCCCGTCTCGCGGTACGCCGCAGGAACCTCCGACCGACTCCCCGGAAACGCCCGCGTCGCGCCCTTCCGATGCACGCACAGCCTGCGCCGCACGCCCTCCGCCTCGTGCACCTCCAGTTTCGCGATGTTGTGGCACACGTCGTACACCAGCCGCGCCCCGAGCTCCCGCTCCGAGATCCCCAGCGCCTGCCGCATGCTGCGCCGCGCCAGTTCCGTCATCACCTGCCGGTTCGCCCACGCAAAGTTCGCGGCGCAGGCCATCGCCGACAGGTAATCCCGCCCCTCCGGCGAGTGCACCGGCGCGCAACACAACTGCCGATCCGGCAACCGGATCCCATAGCGCGCCCCCGCCTTCAGCATCACCGCCAGGAAGTCGTCGCACACCTGATACCCCAGTCCCCGGCTCCCGCTGTGGATCATCAGCGTCACCGCGCCTTCCCGTAGCCCGAACGCCGCCGCGACCCGCGCATCGTAGATCCGCTCGACCACGCCAAGTTCCACGAAATGGTTGCCCGACCCCAATGTCCCCAACTGATCCGCCCCGCGGTTCAGCGCGCGCTCCGACACCTTCGACGCGTCCGCGCCCGCCAGCCGCCCGCCGTCCTCCGTACACGCCAGGTCCGCCTCCGACCCGTACCCATTCGCCACCGCCCAACGGGCGCCCTCCTCGAGGACCGCCCGCAGCTCCGTCTTCCCCAGTCGGGCAATCGCCCCCGCGCATCCGACGCCGCTGGGAATACCCTGATACAACGTCGTCGTTAACTCCCCAATACGGTTCCGAATCTCGGAATAGTCCAGACCCGTGGCGAGAAGACGTACACCGCAGTTGATGTCGTATCCCACGCCTCCGGGCGAAACCACGCCCCCCTGGTCCGGGTCGGTCGCGGCGACGCCGCCGATTGGAAAACCGTACCCCCAGTGCGCATCCGGCATGGCTAAAGCATAGGACACGATCCCAGGCAAACAAGCCACATTCGCCGCCTGCTCGGCGACCTTGTCCTCGCGAATCTTCGGCAACAGCGCCGCACTCGCGATGATGCGTCCCGGCGCCCGCATCGCCCCTCTACGGGGTATCTCCCAAGTCGTCGCATCGAGCTGAGTCAACTTCATCTTGGTCCCAATCCTTGCCTTTTGCTTGCAAAATGGAGCGTATGCGGATATAATCCACCCATCGGTACGCATACTCTAGCGGCTAATAGAGATTTATCCTGATCCTGACGCAACGCAAACAGGGCACAGGTAGAATGGAACAGCATTGGGGAGGCGCCAGGCCCCATCAGCCGCCGCCGCCCCGGAGGGAATAGCCGGCACAAAGCCTCTGTTTACTCCCTGGTCCGCCAGGGAAATTTACCTTGGTAAACACAATTGATGCCAGTGAACCACAACCCACACGGAGACGATACCATGTTCGGTACGCTCGATAATGACCAAGCCATGCGAGTGCTTGCAGTCTCGGCCTCGTTCCAAGCCATGGACGAGCTCGCCGGGATCAGCCGCAACCAACGGACCCTCTCGGACCAGATCGACCCCGAGGCCGCCCAAGCGCCCCGCCTGCGCAAGCCGCGGCGGACGCCCCGGCCCTCGTCGTTCTCCTGGTTCCTGCGCCCGCTCTCCGGCCATAGCTGAGCGACGCAACCGCCGCGGATAGCGCCAATGCGCGATATCTATTGCGGTAGATAAGCAGCGGGCGCTGTTCCTTCCTGCACATTGCAAGAGGAACAGCGCCCATTCTCTTTCCCATCGTCTCCGACGCGCCAAAACCCGCGCCGAACCACGCTATACGTCGAATACCACCTCCGCCGCGTACCCGCTCCCGTCCCGAAGGACATGCATCCCGTGGTACGTCGCCGCCTTCACTTCCTCCGCCCGCATCGAGGGCGTGTAGATCGCGCCCCGCAGCGCCGCTTGCGCCCGCACGGGCGTCGTCTCGACAAACTCGAACGTCGCCGCGACGAACCGCTCCGCGTCCATCAGGTAGATCAGCTCCTGGAGCCATCGTACGAGCAGCTCCTCCGTCGAACCGCCCGCAACCTCCACCACCCGCGCCGCATCGCAACCGCCGACACGTTCGCGAAAGGCCAAGGCGTACAACGCCTCCGCCGCGGACTCCAGCAGCTCCGCCACCGACGCCCCGCTGCACGCCGCCCGTACGTCCGCCGTATGCGCCAACAGACGGAACGGCATCGCCGCCCCTCGCTAGACGCCCTGCGTCAGCGCCGAGAACGCGAACCGGATCGCGAACCACGTCTCGCCGACCACCAGCTTCGCCGCCCGGACCGGGTTGATCCGCAGGATCTGGCCCTTCCTGATTCGATCGATGAGCTCCGCCCGATACGCATTCAGCCTGCGCCGCGTCGCCACATACCGAATCGCCGCTTCCTCGTACCCGGCGACGAGCGAGTCGCTCACGAACTGCTGGGCGCGCTGCACATCCTCCCAACGCGGCGTCGAGACCTCCATGGCGCGCACTTGGGCAATATACGCTTCCACTTCCTGCGCCTTCCCGCGCAGCCGCGCGCGCAACGCCGTGCCCATCGGACGGTTCGAGCTGCTCAGCTCAATCAGCCGTTCCGACGCCGCCGTCAGCAACGTCCGTATCTCAAACAACGCCTCGTCGCACCGCTCGCGCACATCGCTGCGCCCCATCCGAACCCGAAGCGCCATCCAACGCAGTCGCAACTCCGCCAACGTCGCCCAACGCGGATCGTCCGGCTTGCGCGTCAAGAACCAGATCTCCTGGAACTCGCGCAGCAACTGCGCGTAGACCCGCGCGCCCCAGGCGACATCCCGCACCCGACGCCACGCATACCGCCAGACCCCCTCCCGCGGGAAACACGGCCGCCGCGACCGCCGATCCTTCAACCGCATCAGGCCCGTGCTCATCGGATGCGTGCCCACAAAACACGTCGACCACCGGTACCACAGCGAGGTCCAGAACAATCCCCAGTACAAGTGCCGCGGCGCACGCAACAGAATGTGCAGCACGCTCTCCTTGCTGTAGAACGCCTGCCACGCGTCCCGGTAGGCCTGCAGCCACTCGCCCGACGCGAAGTTCGGGTGCCGGAAGGTCTCGTGCGTGCTGTCGTAATCGTTCAGATCCGCATCGATCAACACGCCATGATTCACCATATCCGCGTGGTCGCGCGACCCCGGCAGCGGCGTCAGCATGAAAAACGACGCCTCGTCCACCTGCACTTCCTCGCGCAGCGTCTCGACATCTTCGCGCACCGACTCCGGCGTGTCATACGGCAGCCCGATGATGTAGCCCACGTGGACCTGGATTCCCGCCTCATGCCAGACTTCCACCATCCGGCGATAGCTCGATGCGTCATTCTGCACCTTGCCGGTCGCCTCAAGGTTCCGCGGATTCACCGTCTCCATCCCCACGAAAACCGAGTGGCACCCCGCCGACTGCGCCTTCTCCACGAACCCCGGGATCCGGTACGCCTGGGTGTCCACCTGCATCATGAACCGGATCTTCACCCCGCGCTCGCCCATCACCCGCAGCCCGTCGAACAACGCCTCCCACACCGGACTCCGCGACATGTTGTCGTCGGTGAAGAAGTACGCCCGCACGCCGGCCGCGTAGTTCTCGCGGATGCTCTTCAGCATCGACGCAGCCGAGCGGCACCGCATCTTCCTGCCCTGCACATTGATAATCGTACAGAACGAGCAGTTGAACGGACACCCCCGGCTCGTGTCCATCGTTCCCATGTCTCCCATCAGGAACCGGCGCAAGTACTTCGGGTCCGGAACCGGCGTCGCCGCTTGCGTCAGATCCGGCGACTCCCGAATGTCGTAGAGCGGCTTCATCTCCCCGGCCAGCGCGTCCCGCAGGATCCTCGCCATCACGCCGGGACCGTCCACCTCGCCCTTCACCAGCGTCACCCCGTGGTCCAGCAGCTCCTGCAACTCCGGCGACGGTTCGTCCAGCATCGCCAGAGTCCCGCTTACGTGGAACCCCCCGATCATCACCGGCACGCCGCCCCGCCGCAGTTCCAGCGCCAAATCGCTCGCCCGTGGGAACTGGTTGCTCTGCACCCCCGCAAACCCCACCAACACCGAACCCGGACGCCGCCGATGCCGTCGGATAATCCGCGCCAGCGGCGGCCGCTGCACGTTGTCATCGACGATCGTCACCCGCGCCTTCACATCGGGACCCAGTTCGCCCTCCGCCGCCAGCGCCTCCGTCAGGCCTTTCAGGCAGTTCGCCGTGTTAGACGGAAGCACGCCCCGCCAGTACCGGTGCACGTACCCGTCGTTGTCGTAGTGGGAGGGCACAATGTAATAGACATCAAGGAGGCGCTTCATGATGGGAATCCTTTGCGGCGAGGTACCTGAACGCCGCGGCTAACATTAAGTATACCACGCCGGAGTGCCTGACCCGGCGACAGTTTTCGCAGTTGAGGCCACAAACCGTTGCTACGCCCGGTACAGGCTCCGCCCAATCCCGATCGCCTCGCGGCACGCCTCCACCGTTTCCAGCGCCACCGGCGTCACCCGCTCCGCGTTCGCGCGCAGGAACGCCTTCACCGTCTCCGGCGTGTTGTCCGGCGCGTTGTACCGCTCGATGATCGGCGCGTTGAACGCCGAGGCGTATTCCGCCAGCGTCGTCTTCAGCAGACCGTAGAACTTCTCTTTCCGCCGATACTTCCCGACGAAATCGAGGTATACGTCCTCCGGCGCCAGCAGATGCAGCAACCGGTACAACGTCGCCACGCTGGGCGGCATCTCCGGCAGGATCCGGTCCGGGTCATTGCTCTCCGTCGACAACGGCAACGGATCCGTCGACGTCTGCACGGATTTCAGCTTCTTCAACACCGTCTCCGGGTCGTCCAACAGGTCCAACGTGTTGTTCTCGCTCTTGCCCATCTTCTCCGACCCGTCCAACCCAGGCAGCCGCAACGCGCTCCGTGACACCGGCGCCGGCGCCTTCAGCACCTCGCCGAACCGGTTGTTGAACTTCTGCGCGATGTCCATCGCCATCTCGACATGCTGCCGCTGATCATCCCCCACCGGCACCAGGTCCGCCCGCACGATCAGAATGTCCGCCGCCATCAACACCGGATACCCCAGCAGCCCATACGAAAGCGGGTTCCCCTCCGTTCCGTCGCGCCGCTCGCCCAGCTTGCTCAGCTTGTCCTTGTACGTCGTGCCCCGCTCCAGATGCCCGATATTCGTGACCATCCCCAGCAACAGCGTCAGCTCCGCCGTGCACGGCAGATCGCTCTGCCGGTACATAACCGACCGGTTGGGGTCCAACCCGCACGCCACATACGTCCGCAGCATGTCGATCGTCTGCTGGAAGAAGTCCACCGACTCCGTGATCGTCGTCAACGCGTGGTAGTCCGCGATGAAATAGTAACAGGTGTCCGTGCCCGACTCCTGCAACCGCAGGAAGTCCTGAATCGCCCCGAAGTAGTTGCCGTAATGCAGGCGGCCCGTCGGCCGGATCCCCGAGAGAATGACCCTCTGCTGCGTAGTCGTCATGCCGCTTCCTTGATCATGGGTTGGTTCCGTGGAATGCATCGCGCGAGCCCCTCCCCCGTCCCCCCGAACACGGAGACCCGACAGGCCGAACCGGAGCCGCCGTCGCTGCGCGACGCCATGGGCGCCGCCCCTGGATCACGCGACGCCGCTCAATCGGAAAGCATACGCGATCCCCGCGCCGTGGTTCCACCGGCCCGCCGCCCCTGGGCCCCCTGCGTCACCTGCAAATACAGGTCATACAACGTGCGGTAGTACCGCATGAACCGCTCCGGCTCCGGGTTGTGCGCGATCTCCGCCAGACAGAACCCCGCATACCCCATCCGCTGCAGCCGCCCGAAGAGATCCGCCCAAGGATACTGCGGCCGGCCGATCTCCGTG
Organism: Candidatus Hydrogenedentes bacterium UBA6118; assembly: GCA_002422525.1. Taxonomy (GTDB): domain Bacteria; phylum Hydrogenedentota; class Hydrogenedentia; order Hydrogenedentales; family SLHB01; genus UBA6118. Next base: position 23,037 of record DIWA01000011.1, on the reverse strand, counting down.
ATGTGCACCAGCCCGATCCGGTCCGCCGTCGCCTCGAAAAACGCCCCGATATCCCCCGTCTCATCCATATCCGTCGGGTTCGAGTTCCAGCACACCTTCGCGTTCGGATGATCCGCATGCGCCAGAATCTGCAGGAAATGCCGCGGCTCCTGCGTCTTCGCCCCATGCACTTCCATGCGCACTTCCACCCCGACATCCGCCCCGGCAGCGGCCACTTCCGCCCATGCCCGACCGATCTGCCCGTACGTCCGCTCCGGCGCCGTCCCCTCCGGCAATCCATTCGGGCGCACCTTGATCCCCGGCGCCCCCACATCGGCCGCGAGCTGCGCGTACGCCTTCGCCGCCTCGATGTTCCGCCGCACCTCTTGCGGATCCGTCGCGTGGAACTCGAACGCCGAACCCAGCCCCGCGATCGCCACTCCCGCGTCCTCGAACCGCCGTCGCACTTCCCCGCGCTCCCGCGGCGTCAGGCTCACCTCGACCCCGTGGCGATGCGTCGTCCGCAGCTCCACCCCCTCGAGCCCCGCCGCCTGGCACAGCGCGATCAACCCGTCTACGTCCAGGTCATGCCCCATCTGGTACGTGACCATCCCCAGTCGCATATCCGGTTCCTCCCTCGGTCGCGCCGCCCCGCGACAGGAGCATCCTCGCCCCCAGAATCAGCCCGCCCGGCTCACTCCCCCGTGGCGAACGCGTGCAACTCCTTGATATCGTGGTATCCCAGCTCGCGCCGCACCTCTTCGCCGCCTTCCAGCACCACCAGGGTCGGCAACGAGGTCACCCCGAACGCCTCCGCCAGGGCCGTCGCCTTGTCCGTGTCCACCGACGCGACCCGGACCTTGCCCGACTCCGCCAGCGCATCCACGTGCGGCGCCATCGCCTTGCACGGCGGACACCACGTGGCATAGAAGTCGACCAGCACCGGCTCCGAGCCGGCCGCTTCGACCACCGCGTCCAGTTCCGCCTGCGTGGTCACCTGCTGCACCGATTCCGACCACGTCACGCTCCCGCCGCGCGCGCCGGCCATCAACCCCATCGCGCCCGCGCCGATGATCCCGCCCCCGATCGCCGCCGCGAACACGGAAAGTCCGCGAGAACGCGCGCCGTTCGCCTGCGCGGAGCGCGTCGCCAGTCGGTAACCCACCCAGGCGCCCAAGAGCGCCCCCGCAAACACAATCGGCATCATTCTCGCGGACCTCCCGCCGTCTACTTCATTTCCTGCGGACGAACGCCGCCGACGTTCCCCTGCTACAGCGCCGCGTCCAACGCGGCCGCCAGGTTCGCCTTCGACACGCTCCCCACGATCCGCTTCACGACCTCTCCGTCCTTGAACACCAGGAGCGTCGGGATCGCGGACACCTGGAACTCCTCGCCAATCGATCGATTGACCTCTTCGTCCAGGTTCACCTTGCAGATCTTCGCCTTGCCGTCGTACTCATCAACAAGCTGCTCGATCGTCGGCGCGATCATCTTGCACGGACCGCACCACGGCGCCCAAAAATCCACCAACACGACGCCCGACCCCGTCTCAGCCTTGAAGGTGTCGCTTGTAAGCTCCATCGCCTTACCCATATCATCCCTCCTGGAAAAACAAGGCGTCCGCCTGTACTACTCCTCCCACTACACCGCTAGAGGGTGGCGACGCCGCACAACCATGCAACCGAAACCATGAAAGGATCCGGGCCTATTCCGCCCCGGGATCTCCCATGCACCACTCCGAGTATACGGCGCCCGCCGAATGCCGCGCAAAGCCCTCCGCGCCTCCGCGCGTCCATTTCATCGGCATCGGCGGAACCGCAATGGTCGCCGGCGCCCGCCTCGCCATCGACGCCGGCTGGGAAGTCCGCGGCAGCGACAATCCGCTCTATCCCCCCACCTCCCTGCTCGTTGCGCGTCTCGGCGTGCCCGTGCACCAGGGCTACGACGCCGCCAACCTCGACTGGGACCCCGACATCGTCGTCGTCGGCAACGCGCTCAGCCGCGGCAACCCCGAGGTCGAGGCCGCCCTCGAACGCCGCCTCCGCTACGTCAGCCTCCCCGAGTGGATCAAGGAGGTCGTCCTGCGTTACCGTCGGCCCATCGTGGTCGCCGGCTGCCACGGCAAGACCACCACCACCGCCCTCACAGCCTGGCTCCTCGAACGCTGCGGCCGCGACCCCGGCTACCTTATCGGCGGCGAACCCCTCGGCTTCGCGCAGACCGCCCGCCTCGGACGCGACAACGGCCCCTTTGTCATCGAGGGCGACGAGTACGACACCGCCTTCTTCGACAAACGCGCCAAGTTCTTCCACTACCTCCCCGAGATCGCCGTCGTCACGAGCATCGAGTTCGACCACGGCGACATCTACCCCGACCTCGACGCCATCATCCGCGCCTTCCGCCTCATGCTGCGCCAGATCCCCGCGTCCGGCTGCCTCCTCGCCTGCGCCGACCAACCCCACGCCCGCGCCCTCGCCGAACACGCCTTCAGCCGCGTCGCCACCTACGGCTTCAGCCCCGACGCCACCTACCGCGCGGAACCCATCGCCCCGCGCGACGGCCGCCTCGCCATGCGCGTCCGCCGCGACGGCGCCCTCTGGGGCGAGTTCGACGCCCCCGTCGTCGGGCGCCATAACCTCCTCAACGCCCTCGCCGCCCTCGCCGTCGGCGACCTCCTCGGCGTCGACCCCGCCCCCCTTCGCGAAGCCCTGCGCGCCTTTCCCGGCGTGCGCAGGCGCATGGAGATCTTCCTCGAAGCCCGCGGCGCCCTGTTCATCGACGACTTCGCCCACCACCCCACCGCCATCCGCGAGACCATCGCGGGCGCGCGCGAACGCTGGCCCGGTCGCCGCCTCCGCGTCCTCTGCGAACCCCGCTCGAACACCATGGTCACCAACCGCTTCCAGCACGAGACCGCCCAGGCCCTCGCCGCCGCGGACGACGTCGTCATCGGTCCGATCCACCGCGCCGACACCATCCCCGCGGCGAACCGCCTCGATCGCGCCGAGGTCTGCCGCCTGATCCAGGCCGAGGGCGTTCCCGCGGCCGCCTGCGACGACCCGGCGGACATCGTCGCCCGTCTGCATGCATCCGTGACCCCGGGCGACATCATCCTCATCTGCTCGAACGGCGCCTTCGGCGGCCTCTACGCCCGACTTCGCGAAACCTTCGCCGACGAGGCCGACAAGGCGCCGTAGCCGACAAAGCGCCGCAACGCCGTCGTCCGCCCGAAATTGCTTGACGGATCGCCCCTCGCACCCATACGATGGCGCCAGAGGGGGCAGGGGTTCGCCCCGCCCCGCAACCAGGGATGCCGCCCATGACCGGATGGAAAGGCAAAGAGCCGTACTACGCGCTCTATCTCAGTTGCGCTGCCGTGCTGATCGCGCTCATGGTCATCCTCGCGCCGACCGTCTCCGACATCGCCATCCTGCTCGGCGCGTTCTCCTTCGTCGTCGCCGCCGTCTGCGTGGGCATCACCCTGCGACTCGGCAAGGGCCTGCCGCCCGCGGTCGGAGCGCTGCTGCTCGCCTTCGCCGCCCTCGCGCTCGTCGCCATCTTTCACTTCACTCCCGTCGACGACGCCCTGCGCGCCTTCCTCCTGGCCGAACCCGAGGACGCCCAGGTCGCGTCCGCCCCGCCCGACGCCCTGCCGCGCCGCACGCCGCCCCCCGCCGAACCCGAGGCGCCGCAGGCGCCATCCGAGCCGCAAGCGCCAACTGAACCAGACGCGCCAAGCGAAGCCGACCAAGCGGAGGAACCGAGCGAATCGACCACGCCGCCCGAGACCGAGGACGGCCTGGTGTGGTCCGACGGCGCGCCGCCGGCCGACGCGTTCGGCGAACCCCCGGAGACCGACGGCACGACAGGCGCCCCGCGCGACTACGACACCGGTCTGCGTCCGACGCCCACCGCGCAACCGCGCGATCCCGGCCTCGCAGGGGAGGTCACCGCGCTGGTCCGGCGCGCCGCGACCCTCGAAGACGAACCGCTCTGGGAAGCCATCCGCGAGCTGCGGACGCGCATCGCCGAGTCCCCGGCGGCCCAGGACGCCGCCGCGGCGAACGAGCGCCTCGACCAGCTCATCATGCAGCGCATCGCTGAGCGCACAACCCCGCTCTACGCCCAAGCGTTCGAGCGCTTCCAGGCCCAAGACCTCGACGAGGCCGAGCGCATCTGCGGCGAGATCATGGCCCTCGCCCGTTCCGAGGAGATCCCCGCGCTCCACAGCGCGGACCGCCCGGACCCGCTGCCGGTGGAGCAGGCGCAGCTTCTGCTGGACCGGATCGAGCAGTACCGACGCATGCGCGACACCCCTGAGGAGCGCTTCCGCGTGCGGGGCATCGTCAAGGCCCGCGGCGACACCCTCGCCAATGTCGAGGATCGCCTCACCGGAAAGCGCCACCGCGTACGCCAGGGCGATCGCGTCGAGGAGTTCCGCGTCGAACGCGTCGACGAAACCGACGGTTCGGTGCAGATCTCCCTCGGATCGCGCTACTTCACCCTGTCCAACGACTGATCAACCCCTGGAGCCTTCCCCAATGGCCGACCCCGCCGGCTTCCGTTTCGACCTCCCCCGCGGCCCCATCTATGGATGGTTCAGCCGCGCCGGCCTCTACGCCCTGCGGCTGCCCACCCCGGAGAACCGCTTCGAACGCATCTCCGTCCTGCACAGCTCCGTCAACGACCACCGCGTGTGGGCGCTCCACGACGCCCTCGAAGCCTACTTCGCCGGCGTCCGCACCGATTTCGCCGACATCCCCCGCGACCTCTCCAAGGGCACAGCGTTTCAGCAAGCGGTGTGGAACGCCGCCCGCGGCATCCCCTGGGGAACCCGCATCAGCTACGGCGAACTCGCCCGCCGCATCGGAAAGCCCCGCGCCGCCCGCGCCGTCGGCCAGGCGCTCGGCGCCAACCCCGTCCCCCTCATCGTGCCCTGCCACCGCATCCTCGCCGGGAACGGCGATCTCGGCGGCTTCGGCTGCGGACTCGACTGGAAACGCGATCTCCTCGCCCTCGAGGGCATGGCGTCCGTCGCCTCCGCGGACGCCTGAGTCCGCCCCGAAAAACAACGCGCCGACGACCCAGGGCCATAGCCCGGATCGCCGGCGCGGCATGTGCGTATGCGGAGCGCGCGTCCTAGTCGTCGCCCTTGCCCGGCGTCGGTTCGAACAGCTCCTCCTTCTTCTCCACCTCGCGGTACTCCTCGGCGGTGTCCAACGGCTCCTGGGTCTGCGAGATCACCGGCCACTCCGCCGCGTACTTCGTGTTCAGATCGAGGAAATGCTGCCACTTCTCCGGCAGATCCTCCTCGGGATAGATCGCGCTGACCGGACACTCGTCCACACACGCCCCGCAGTCGATGCATTCATCAGGGTCGATGACCAACATATTGGCCCCCTCATGGAAGCAGTCCACGGGGCACACCGCCACACAGTCCGTGAACTTGCACTTGATGCAAGGCTCGGTTACCACGTGCGTCATGACGGAATCCTTTCCTCAAGTTCCTCCTCAGCCCGAATGCGCCGCATGCGTCCGCCGCTGAGCGTCATGGAAGCTGGAAATCGAAACGGACCGCAGATCCTACGACCCGCCGCCGCAAGAGTCAAGTCGTGTATTCCCGCCGACATCGCGCTCCCTCCCGCTCCCTCCCGCCTTGCCTCCGTCCGCCCTCCCGGCTACCATGCCCTCGTAACCCAAGTGTTCGCCTCCACGCAACAAGGAGCCCGTCCCATGGACCGACGCACCTTCCTCTCCGCGGCCGGCGTCGCCGTCGGATCGGCCGCCGCCCTCGCCTCGGACGCCGCGCATGCCGAACTGCGTCTGCCCCAGAAGGGGGCGCCCTGGCCCATCGTGCTCAACACCAGCACGATCATGTCCGCTTCCCTCGACGCCAAGATCGAAGCCGCGCGCCAAGCCGGCTACGACGGCATCGAGCTGTGGAGCGCCGACCTCGAGAAGCACGAGGCGGAAGGCGGCGATCTGAAGGAGATCGGCGCCCGCATCGCGGATGCCGGCCTCTTCGTACCCAACGTCATCGGTCTTTGGGACTGCATGCCGCCGACCGAGGAGGCCTTCCAGCAGTCGCTGACCGTCACGCGCAAGCGCATGCGCATCGCCGCGGACGTTCGCGCCATGCATGTCGCGGCCATCCCCCTGCCTGACAGCAAGGACTTCAGCCTCGACTGGGGCGCCCGCTGCTATGGCGAGCTCCTCCACATCGGACGCGACGAGTTCGGCATCCTGCCCGCCTTCGAGTTCGTCGGCTTCTTCGAGGGCATCCATCGCCTCAGCCAGGCGACCGCCATCGCCCTCGACGTCAACGACGCCGACGCGAGCCTCATCCTCGACACGTTCCACCTCTACCGCGGCGGTTCGGGCTTCGAAAGCCTCCAACACCTCGCCGGCGACTTCATCGCCGTCTTCCACTGGAACGACGTCCCCTCGGCCCCGCCGCGCGAGGAGATGCGCGACGAACACCGCGTTCTGCCCGGCGACGGCATCCTCCCGCTCCCCCGCGTCCTCGAGATCCTCCGCTGCATCCGCTACACCGGGCCCCTCTCGCTCGAGATCTTCCGGCGAGACCTCTGGGAACGCGACCCCGTCGAGGTCGCCCGACTGGGTATCGACAAGATGCGCGCCTGCATCGCCGCCGCCGACGTTGACCGCGCCTGGACCTCGCCGAACGGCTCCGCTTGAAACTGAGCGGCCGTCTGCATAGAGTAAACGTTTTCACGACAACGATGCACGCCTGTCCGTGCAAGTGAGGGGAGCGCTATGAAAGCCTTCTACTGCCCAGGCGCCCACTGGGACCGCGAATGGTACGAGCCCTTCCAGGGCTTCCGCATGTGGCTCGTCGACCTCATCGACGAAACCATGGACCTGCTCGAGAAAGACCCCGAGTATCGCTGCTTCCACCTCGACGGCCAGACCGTCGTGCTCGAGGACTACCTCGAGATCCGCCCCGAGCAGCGCGAACGCCTCATCGGCCACCTCAAGTCCGGTCGCCTCATCGCCGGCCCGTGGTACAACCTGCCCGACGAATGGCTCATCTCCGGCGAGAGCTTCATCCGCAACCTCCTCGCGGGCGCCCGCGTCAGCCGCGAGCTCGGCTTCGAACCGATGGAGTTCGCCTACACCCCCGACCAGTTCGGCCACATCGCCGGCCTGCCGATGATCATGACTGGCTTCGGCCTCAAGGCCGGCATCTGCTGGCGCGGCACGCAGGACGAGACCCACGAGGGCATCTTCGCCTGGGTAGGACCCGACGGCAGCCGCATGGTCACCTTCAAGCTCCTCGACATGAGCAGCTATGCGCCCTTCATGTTCGACGTCCGCAGCCTCGTGAAGGAGGAAGGCCTCACGGACGAGGCCTACCGCAAGCACTTCGACAAGTACATCGAGATCGAGAAGAACCGCACCAAAGCCCCCCTGGCGCTGCTGCTCGACGCGATCGACCACGACCGGCCCGACCCGCAGATGCCGAAGATCCTGGCGGATCTGCAACGCCTCTATCCCGACATCGAGTTCAAGTGGGCCAGCCTCGCCGAGTTCGGCCGCGAAGCCCTCAAGTACATCGACCACGTGCAACAGTATCAGGGCGAGCTGCGGTTCCCGGCCCGCGACATCCACCGCCGCTATCAGTTCCTCATCCCCCACACCACCTCGTCGCGCTATCCGCTCAAGCGACGCAACGCCGAGTGCCAGGCCCTTCTGGAGCGCTGGGCCGATCCGTATCTGCTGTTCGAATGCATGGCCGGCGGCGCGCCCATCCTCAGCTACCTCGACAAGGCGTGGCAGTACCTCCTGCGCAACCATCCGCACGACTCCATCTGCGGCTGCAGCATCGATCAGGTGCACCGCGACATGATGTACCGCTTCGACCAGTGCGAGCTGATCGCCGACAAGGCCATCCGCCGCGCGTTCGTCACCCTCGGCGCCGCCTCCGCGGCGGACGAGGCCGTGACGAATCTCGTCGTGCACAACCCCCTGCCCCACCCGCGCAACAACGTCGTCGAGCTGCCCCTGATCATCAAGCACGGCTGGCAGCCCACCTTCGGCGACGGCCACAGCTCCGCCGAGCCCATCAGCCGGTTCCGCCTCGTCGCCGCCGACGGCTCCGCCATCCCGTACCAGATCGCGCGCGTCGAGCGGAACGCCCTCTCCCGACGGCCCGGCGAGAACCGCCGCGACGCCGCCCATATGGGCGAGGACCACTACTACGTCGCCGCGGAGGTCAAGCTGCCCGCCGCCGGTTACACCACCGTGCGCGTCGAACCCAGCGAAACGCCCCTGCGCCACGCGACATCCCTGCTCACGGGGCCGCTCGGCGCCGAGAACGAACACATCGCGTTCCAGCTCAACGCCGACGGCTCCGCGAGCCTCACGGACCGCGCCTCCGGCGAGCGGTACGACAACCTGTTCCTCTACGAGGACTGCGCGGATCTCGGCGACGGCTGGACCTTCGGCCAGATCGTCAACGACATCGTGTTCCGCTCCCCCGGCACGCGCTGCACCACGGCAGTCGAAGAGGCCGGCCCCTTCCGCGTCGTCTTCCGCGTCGAGCGCACGTTCGACCTGCCCGCCCAGGCCGACCACCCCGCCATCAAGCGTGGCGAAGACCGCGCCGCCCTCCGTGTCGTCGACCGCATCACGGTCGAGAAGGGGACGCCGTTCCTCCGCGTTCACAGTACCGTCGAGAACACCTGCAAGGACCACCGCCTCCGCGTGCTGTTCCCCACCGACGTCGACACGCAGGTCTCGTTCGCCGATTCGCCGTTCGCCATCGTCGAGCGCGACATCATCCCGCCGGACGAGGCGATCAACTGGCGTGAGCCCGTCTTCCCCGAGAAACCATTCACCAGCTTCTTCGGCGTCCAGGACGGCAAACGCGGCATGGCCGTGCTCGCGCCTTTCGCGCCCAACGAGTACGCCGTGCTGCCCACGCCCGACCACGCCCTGGCGCTCACCCTCTTCCGCGCCACGACGAAGACGGTCATGACTACCGGCGAACCCGACGGCCAGCTTCAGGGCACGCTCACGTACGACTACCTCGTGTACCCGTTCTCCGGCGCGTTCGATCCGGTCGCGGCGATGCGGCGCATCGCCGAGGCGCAAGTCGGCCTGCGCGTCTCCTACGCGCGCGAGCCCCAGGCCGACCGCTCGTTCGTCGAGCTGGTCTCCGGCGACGCCGTCGTCACCGCGATCAAGCCCGCCGACGACCGCGACGGCGGCGTCATCCGGCTGTGGAATCCCGGCGACGCGCCGACCCAGGCGACGGTCCGCTTCGGCGTCCCGCTGGCCAAAGCCGAGCGCTGCGACCTCGCCGAGCGCCCGACCGGCGCGGCGTCCCTCGGCAAACACGGCGGCGACGACGCGGTCACGGTCGATGTGCCCGCGCGCGGTCTCGCGACCTTCCGCGTAACCTGGAAGTAGCCGCCAGGCGCTTCCCCCACGCAACACGACCCGCTCCCCATCGGAAACCCCGATGAAGGGAGCGGGTCGCAATGTATCTGACGATAGACCGCCTCGCCCGACGCGACGGCCGCGTTACTGCAGGAGCTGCCCCTGGTACTCGCCCGTCAGCGTGTGCAGGAACGCCGTGATATCCGCGACCTCCGCGTCCGTCAGCTCCACGCCGAACTGGTACTCCGCCATGACCCGCGTCGCCTCGCCGAGGTCCTCCGTGGTCGCGTCGTGGAAGTACGGATACGTCTGCGCGATGTTCCGCAGCAACGGCGTCTTGAAGGCGAACCGGTCTTTCTCGTCCCCCGTCACCTTGAACCGACCATAATCCGCCTCGTTCACGCCGCCCCGGTCCGCGAAGTAATCCTTCGCGCGCCCCATCTTCTCATACGACTGCCCGCCCATCGCCTTGCCGACGTGGCAGATCGCGCAACCCGTTCGCGTGAACGTCTCGTAGCCGCGCAACTCCTGCTCATTCAGCGCCGACGCGTCGCCCAGCAGATACTGGTCGAACCGCGAGTTCGGCGTCACCAGCGTCTCCTCGAACGCCGCGATCGCATCCGTGATCGTCGCCTCGCTGATCCCCTCGGGGTAGACCTTCAGAAACTCCGCCTTGAACGCCGCGTCCTGGTCGAGCTTCGGGACCACCTCGTCAAACGTAGCCGCCATTTCCAGCGGATTCGTCACCGGACCGCTCGCCTGCGCCCGCAGGTCCGCCGCGCGCCCGTCCCAGAACTGGGCAATGTTGAACACCGCGTTATACACCGTCGGCGAGTTGATCGGCCCTTGCGCGCCGCCCACGCCCGTCGCCACCTTCGCACGATCCACGCCGCCCATGTCCAACCCGTGACACGACGCGCACGAGATGCTGTTGTCCTTCGACAGCCGCGGATCATGGAACAGCCGATCCCCCAACGCCACGCGCGCCGGGTCATCGATCACCGCCGCCGGAATCGGATGAACCGCCCGCTCCTGCACCTCGCGCGGCAAGTCGGCCGGGGCGTAATGCGCCACGCGGGTCTCGCGGATCCACGTGTGCAACGCCTCCTTCTCCGCCGACGACAATCCCCCGTCCCAGTGCAACGCGACGTACCGCATCGGCGGCATCGTGCCCTGATCCACCGTGTACTCGATCTTCGCCAGCGCCGTCTCCATCGCCGGCAGACCCTCGCCCGGGTTCAACCCCGCCGCCATGTCGAAGTACCGGATGCCGTCGGTAATATCCTTCTCGATGATGCCCTGCGCGATCGGGAACTTCGCATAGAACGGCAACGCATAATCCGGCGTATGGCAATTCGAACACTTCCGCGCCAGAATGTCCCGCGCCTCCGCGAACAACGGGTCATCCGTCTCGATGCCCGCGATCGACGCGCTGATCGGCGCCCCGACGATCAGATTCGCCACCGGCGCCGCCAGCCCCGCCAGCACGACCACCGCGACGATCAAAAGCCACTTGCTCGACTTCTTCCACTTCATGCGCGCTCCCTCCGCCGCCGATTCCGGCGAGCCTGCTGCCGTAGCCCCCATCGGGAGCCCCCGCGCGATGCCTGACACGTCTCGTGGACCCTGTCCGCGGTACAGCAGCGCCCGTCCAAGCCATCCACGCCCCAAACTATACCCGCCCTCCCCGCATCCCGTCCACTTGACCGCACTATCCCATCGGCATCCTCGTAGCGCGCCCGCCCCGGCCATGGTTTCTTCCCGCCCAGACCTACGCGAACGGCGCGTCGTAGCCGCAACACGTTCGATATGCACAGCCCGCTGCGGTTACCGCCGGTTTTCGGACCAGGGGCTTAGGTGGAATCTGCGTCCTTGAGATGATAGGAAAGGACGCATGGACATGGGAAGACGACGACGGACACTCACCGAGAAGTTCAAGGCTCAGGTTGCGCTTGAGGCGGTCAAGGACGCGGCGCCGTCAGAAAGCTCAAGCGACGCGCTTGACGGAAAACGTCCGTTGAAAGGAAATCTTGCTCTTATTTGACCGGGCTGCTTTCTGATCTCCCGATGAGTCCTGACCATTTCCTTGATGGTTCGTTCGACAGCTGGATCTCTTCGTGGCGGGGACTTGGTGGCGGGCCACGCAGTACAGTAGATATTGTCAGTGTGTTGCCGCATCCTCTGCACATCATCGGAGGAAGGAAGGGGCGTTGCCCCTCTGGCGTAAGGTGTGATCACTGCATAGGCCTGCTCGACAAGCAATTCCGTCCAGATGTCGTCCATATCCGCTCCACTGGAGCCATGGTGCGCGACCTTGTAGACGTGGCTCGGACACTTGGGATTGACGCTTGAGCTGATGACCGCGCGCCATCCCCGCTTCTCATCAGCGCACTTCTCAAGGTCAGCGCCAAGCAGCAAGTTGATTCCCGGGGCAAGCACCATGATGACGACAGAGAGGGCGTTCGGTTCCTGCGGATAGAACCGACGTATCGCTTCTCCGGGAACAGGAAGCATCGCCGCCATTGCCCCCTTTGAAGCCGCTATGGTCTGGGAGGAAGGACTGAGAGCCCACACTTCGACGCCCCGTTTCGGGTCGGAATACAGGCGGCTTCCTTCCGCTGCCCAATGGTCGGGACCCCTAGCGTTCTTGCCATTGCCTCGACTCGAAAACACATCCAGGACATCGGAGAACTCTGAGACTCCGGAGGAATGCTCCACAAGAGTGACTTCCCGGTCAGCAGCCACCAACGTGAGGAATTCCACACACCGAAGGGCAGCTGAACACGCGAACCGGGCAGCCCCTGCATGTCTGACGAGTTGAGCGAGTCCACGGATATGATCGTCATGCCAGTGAGTGACGACGATTAACTTGACCTGATGCTCGACATCGACTCCCATTTCCTCAAGGTACTCAAGCGCCACGGAGCGCTTCCCGTCCGAGCCTTTGCATGAATCGACCACCATCCACTCCCCACAGCCGAGATGAATGACGGCACACTCGCCAATGCCGGGGCCGAACAGAGAGAACTCGAGTTCATTGGCCTTTGGTGGTGAAGTCTTCAGAATTGCCATTGAACCGTTCCATAAGGGTCAACGCCTTTGCTTTGAGGGCATCGACGGAGCGTTGTGTCCATTGAGGCGTGCGACGAACACGAATCTCCGAAACACGGCGCATCTGTCCGCCTGGGCTCCATTCACGGCCGATAGCCCAATAGAACACGCTTCCCGGCTTCAGAATCGACCTGTCGGCCTCGGAGACTTCCGCAAGCGGCAACTCGACAACCTCCTCGGATCTCGACCGATCCGTGAGATCCACCAAATCCGCCCACACTGAATCCTCCGTCACCTTGCTCACAACGCCTTCCCATTGCTGCAGCACTTCAAAACGGCGGTATGGAGCGCGGGCCATAGGTCTTACGAGACCATCGACGCCCTCGTAGATCGGCTCCTGGAGGTGCTCAGTCGCATTCGCATGCAAATCCTCTTCCTGTCTAGACCCCGGAGGAATGGATCTAGGTTCGGGGAGAACAGCTTCGGCACTCGCAGTCGTCTGGTCGGGAGTCGGAGCGCCCGCGTCCCTAATCGACATTTTGTCCGCCGTAGCCACATCGTCGCACATCATCAATGTCGGCGACATATTAACCCTCTTTCTTGTACACAGCCAACAAGTGATCGGAAACATGCTGCCAATAGGAAATAAAGTCATCCCACGAAGACTGCAGCTTTTCCAGGAAAAGCGCAATGGCGCCCATCGGGTCCAGTTCCTTTGGGACATCGTAGTGTTCGTTCATGTGAATGGAGACGCCGGGCTGGGCTTTTCTTGACGGCTCAATCCTCACCTGCATCTGACTAGCTGTTGAACCGTCCCGTCTGCCTTCGACAATCAGGGATCTCAGTCCAGGCTTGTCAAGAATCGGACGCCACGACTCTTTCGGGACAAAGTGATCGCCAAACGCGTGCCACTCCTCCTCCGTTGCCATTCTGATGTGCTGGTACCTATTGAACCCGAAAGCGTGAATCGGCGTGTGCTCAAGGATCTTGAATGTACCAAGCGCCAAATCACGTAACGGCTGGAACTTCGTCGGATCCTCGGTATCGACCGAGTACTTATCTCCGGTCACCTGTAGAGAAAACCACTCCGCAGAGAAGACCGTAACGTCCCTGTGGATGATCTTTATTTCCGCTGCGTCAGCCTCTTCCTTCCTTATTAAGTTGTTGCCTGAGAACCAGAGTGGCTGAAAGATAGCAGGATTGAACTTGCCCAACGCCACTATCGAAACGCCTTGGACTTCGGGTCGAATCTCTCTGTCTGCCACGTCAAAAGCCTCCTTGCAAGGCTGACGGACCTCGTACAACCTCGACCAAGCAGTTCTGCAGAAAGGTCACGCTCCGTTTTTGCCGATTGGGTGCGCAGTAAACACACTCCCCCTCCCCCGCTCGCCACGACGAGAGGAGAGTCAGAAACGCGATAGCGTTGAGACGACGAGTTCGTTTGAAGCATCTTACACGAGGAGCCTTAGGAATGAAAGCCCCCCAACAGGTGACGCTTCACCGCTTCGGCTTTGTCCTCAGACGTACACAGCCTCCGTGTTCGCTTCTCGTCTCCCACCCTTCTCACTCCTCTCGGGGTGGACCTTTCCCTAATACCAGTTTCCCGGTTGTCCAACCCCAAGTGAAGCAAGACACTTCGCCGGCGCTGCCGCCGTACGCAGCAGGCTCAGTCGGTCTTCACCAACCAGATGTTGCGATAGTGCACGGCGTTATTGTGGTCTTGCAGGAACAGCGGCCCGGTCGCGTCGTCTTCGGGCGCGCCGCCGGCCGTCGAGTTCGGCAGCTCGACGTCGTCATGGATCAGCTCGCCATTGTGGCGCACCGTCACCCGCGCGTTCGCCGTCTTCTGTCCGTTATCGAACTGCGCCGCGGTGAAGTCGATGTCGTAGGTCTGCCACTCCATCGGCGGCAGGCTCGGGTTCGTCAGCGGCACGGCAATCTGATAGATCCCGCCGCAGCCGTTGTCCGCCGGCGCATCGCCGTAGCTGTCCAGCACCTGAATCTCGTAGCGCGACTGCAGGTACACCCCGCTGTTCCCCCGTCCCTGGCCGCGCGCTTCAGGCATGTACGGGCACCGGAACTCGAGGTGCAGCCGGAAACTGCCGAACTCCTCGCGCGTTCGGTAGCTGTTCGCCCCGATCCGCAGCGCATCCCCGACCAGGTTGCCGGGAACCGCTTCCCACGCGTCCAGGTTCGTCCCGTCCAGCAGGACCACCGCGCCTTCCGGCGGCTCCGCGCCCAGCGTCGGCGGCGTCTTCACGACCCGGCTCATCCGGAACGCCCGCGCGTTCGGCTTGCCCTGCTCATGTATCACGCCCATGAACTCGCCGTCCACGATCTGCGCCGTCACGCGCACGACCCCGCCGCGATCCGCGAAGTCCACCGTCCCCACGAGCACGACCGCGTCTTCATCCGCGATCCCCTCGAGGTCGCCCCGCACCGCGGGCTCGCCCACGAACAACTGGCACGCGTAGCTGTCGCGCCCCGTCCCGATCACCTTCGCGGACACGGGCTGGCCCTCGTACCCTTTCGAGATCATCTTGCCTTCCCAGTTCCCCATCGCCGGGTCCACCTGGGCCGACGCCGCAACCGCCGCGATCAGCAACACGCCCAGCACCGCAGTCATCCGTCTCATCAACGCCTCCTTCGTGTTCGTCCGGCCAATCCCGAACGCATCCTCCGCGCGAGCGCATCCCGCGCATTCCTTCCATGTTCCAAGCGCCCTCAGCTCGTCAACACGGCGAACGCCTCCGCCGCGCTCGGCCACGGGTCGCCGCGCAGCACATGCACGTCCACACCCCTCGGCGCCCACACCCGCGCATCCGTCGGGCCGAACACCACCGCGCAGCGCGCGCCGCAGGCCGCCGCCAAGTGGCTCACCCCGCTGTCGTTCCCGAGGTACGCCGCGCTTCCGGCCAGATGCCGCGCCAACGCCAGCAGCGTCTCGCACCGCAACACGTCCGCGTCCGGCGGCAGCGACAGCTCTTCCTCCGCCGGTCCCGCGCACCACGTCACTTCCCGACCCGCGCGCCGCAGCATCTCCGCGACCTCCGCGAATCGGCCCATCGGCCAGTTCTTCGCCCTGCCTCCGCTGCCCGGATGGATCACCACGTCGTGCCGCGGCAACGGGGGCGAAAACCTCAGCCGCAACGCCGGCCCCGCGTCATACCCCAGTTGCTCCAGATAGTACGCTGATGCGTGCCGGTCCCATCCCGCCGGGGGCAGCCCCGGAAACGCCCGCACATCGGCCACGCCCGCCGCGCGGAACCCCTCGCACGCGCCCTCCGCGTCGCGCATCCACACCACGGCCCGGTCGTACTGCTGCACGAACGCCGTCAGCGTCGCACTCGGCCCCGTGAACGCCGACGCCAAGTCCACGCTGTCCATGCTGTACGCCTTGCGCACAAGCCCCGCGTGGACCAGCAGCGCCAGCCGCTCCGGCCGTCCCGCGGCGTCCACCGGCCCGGCTTCCGCCAGCCGCGCAATCGCCGGCGCCGTCAACAGCAGGTCGCCGATCCCCCCCACATGCACGACAAGCGTCGCCAACCCGCGCCGCCCCCCTCACGCCTCCAGGTCGGGATCGGGGTCCGTCTCTTCCAGATCGTCGTCGCTGTCGTCGTCGCCCGCGCTCAGGGCCGTCCACTCCAGCCCCTCGTTGTCCATCACCTCTTCAGCCGCATAGATCGGGCATTCCACCCGGCACGCGATCGCGATGCCGTCGCTCGGACGCGTATCGATGCGCAAGCTCTGCAGCACCTCCCCGTCCGCCGAACGCTGCTCGACGTTCAGGTGCGCGAAGAACACCCGGTCTTCGATCTTATAGATCGTCAGCGACTTCACTTCCCCGCCCAGTCCCGCGAGGATATTGCAGATCAGGTCATGCGTCATCGGGCGCGGCATCTCGCGCCGCGTCAACGCCGACAGGATCGCATCCGCCTCGAACGGCCCGACGAGAATGGGCAACACACGGTCTTCATGACGCAACAACACCACCGGAGCCGGCTGGACCTTGCCTTCAGGGCTCACGCCCAGCACCTCAAGCGGTACGAGATTCGACTTCGCCATAGCACCCTCCTGCGTCGGCGGCCCGCGCCCCGGCGCCGCGGCCGGGGCCCCGCCTACGCGCACCCATCGTACACCCGCCGAACGCGGGATGTCGAAGCGCCAAACACACGCCTCCTTGAGGCGCCGTCGCCCGTCCCGTATAGTGCAGCGAACCGATTGGTCCGCCCTGATTGCACAAGGAGACCACGCCATGCGAACAGGCCCCGCCTTGGGACTCGCCCTCATCGCCGCAACCATGACCGCCGCCGCCGCGGAGTTCCACGTCAAGGACTTCGGCGCCGTCGCCGACGCGCCTGACGACGCCGGTCCCGGCATCCGCGCCGCCATCGCCGCCGCCATCGCAGCGGGCCCCGGATCGGAGGTCGTCCTCGACGCCGGCGTCTATCGCGTCGGACGCGGCGGACATGCCGGCGCCATCCATATCGAGAACGCCGACGGCATCACGGTCCGCGGTCAGGGCGACGCAACGGAGATCATCCTCACCGACCCCACCGCCGGCGGCTTCTACATCTCCGAGTCGCGGCGGGTCACCGTCCGCGACGTCGCCATCGACCACGACCCCGTCCCCTTCACCCAGGGCGTGATCACCGCCGTCGACCGCGAGGCCGGCTGGTTCGAACTCGACCTGCAGCCCGGCTACCCCTCGCTCGAAGAGCCCTGGTTCGCCTCCGCCCCGAGTCCCTACGGCCGCTGGGGCATGATCTTCGACCCCGTCGAACGCCGCCTCAAGACCGGCGCGCCCGACTTCATCTTCATGGACTCATGGGAACCCGTCCGCGACCGCATCTGGCGCATGCGTCCCGTCGAAGACCAGCTCGGCCGCCTCGAGTCCATGGACCCCGGCGACCGCTTCGTCTACATGGCCCGCCACGGCCGCGGCGCCATGGTCTTCTTCGCCGAGAGCGCCGAATGCACCGCGCAGGACGTCACGATCTACTCGTCGCAGTCCCTCGCCACGGCATCCGTCGCCGGCGATCTGATCACCTTGCGCCGCATCCGCATCCTCCACCGCCCCGACGCCGACCGCCTGCTCACCACCAACGCCGACGGCGCGCATATGCAGCAGAACCTCCGCGGGCCCATCATCGAGGATTGCGTGTTCGAGGGCATGGCCGACGACTCCGTCAACATCTACTATCCCCCGAACATCATCTCCGAGGTCGTCTCGCCCACCGAGCTGCGCACGGTCCGCGGCGGAACGATCCGCCCCGGCGATTCCATCCAGATCGTCGAAAGCGCGGAAGGCCGACGCATCGGCGAAGCGCGCATCCTCGAAGCCGAGGGGCATCCCGGCGCCTATCGCCTCGTCCTGGACCATCCGATCGACGGCGTGCAGGCCGGCGACTCCCCCCACAACGCCCACATGATCTACAACATGTCGCGCACCGGCCGCGGCTTCATCATCCGCAACAACGTCTTCCGCAACCACCGCCGCCACGGCATCATGGCCAAGGCGCCCGACGGCCTTATCGAAGGCAACATCATCGACAGCGTCGGCGGCTACGGCATGGTCGTCGGCGACGACAAGGATTGGCCGGAAGGCAGCCACGTCGACAACGTCACCATCCGAAACAACGTGATCCGCAACGTCGGCTACGGCAAATGGTACGGCGAAGCCCCCACGGGCGCTGCCATCGTCGTCTGGTCCACGCGTCTGGGCCAACAGCCCGGCATCGACCGCTGCGCGTCCAACGTCACCGTCTCCGGCAACGTCATCCTCAACCCGCCCGGCGCGGGCATCAGCATCCTCTCCGCGCGCGACGTCACCCTCGTCGACAACACGATCACCTACGAGGCCGACGCGCATCTCCTCCGCGAACCCGCCGGCGTCCACCTCGACAACGTCGAAGGGGTCCGCCTCGAAGCGCTCACGGTCGACTCGGCCCATCCCGACGTCAAGGCCGCCGTGTCCATCGGACCGAACACCCCCGCCGACGGCGTCGACCTCGGCGCGATCTCGTTCTCCAGCCCGGACGACAAACCCGACGTGGACGATCAGCGTCCCAAAGCGACGCCCTGACCCGAGCGCCGTCTACGGCCGCCCATCCGCCGCGGGCCGAATCGTCTCCGCGAGACGCGCGATCTCGCCGTCGATGTCGTCGCCCTCGTAGAACCGGATCACGCCCGTCACGCTGACCCGCTCCCCGGGTTCGGCATCGGGCAGTTTCGGATCCGAGTGCATGCACGGCACCGGCGGGTTGTTCCACGTCCGATACCACTGGTCGAACGCCGTCAGCACCCAGCGGCGGCCGTCTTCGTGCCGCACCGCCGCCACGCCGTCCCGCCGCATCACGATATCGCCGCTCTGCGCGTTGCAGCCCTCCAGCCCCTTCAGCATCGCGCACACCTGCGTGCGCAGGCCGCGCAGCGGCTTGTCGGAGCCGTTCTCCAGCCACAGCTCGAACGCCGCCCCGCCGGGCGTCGCCTTCGCCTCCGCCCCGAACCAGACGCCGTTCGGCAGGCGCAACGCGTACCGCCACGCCTCCCGCAAGGCGTCCCACTTCCAGTCCGCGTTCTCGATGCGCGTATGCGCCAAGTCCCACATGGTCGGCATGTGCGTGTGCGCCAGGAACAGCATGCCCTCTTCGCAGTAGATCGCCTCGGGCACGTCCAGCACCACATACGAGGTCTCGTCCCACCACGGAAACACGCTGATCTTCGTGCCTCGCCGCGGGTCCACCGCCCCATCGAGGAACCCGATGCGCGGATGCCGTCCGCCCCCCGGATACGGCAGCACCCGCGCCAACGTGTCCGCCGTCGGCGTCGGCCACGCGGGCGTCCCTTCCAACGCCCCCTCGGCCGTCGGGACGAACCCGAGCTGCGCCATCTTCGCTTGCAGCACCTCCGGCGGGTAGGCGAACGACGCCGCCGCCTCCTCAAGCGTATAGCCGTGCGCGTTCATCATGTTCGCCAGCCATTGCACCGGGTCCGCGCGGTTCGCGATCACCTCTTGCGGCAGCTCCACATGCGTCGCCCCCGGCGTGAACCGAACCCGCGCCATCGCGTCCTGCGGCGGCGCCAGCGGATCCACATACGCCGCCAGGTCCCGCATCGCCAACACGCGATACCCCTGCCGCTTCAAGTACAGCATGTACTCCCGGAACCGCTCCCGCTCCGTGCTCACCCACGGATGCGCCACGTCCGGCACGCCGTGGAACTGCAACACCGCGGCCTTCCCCTCCGCCGCCCGCGACACCGCCGCGCGGAAGTCGTCCAGCGTCGTCTCCGGATACGCATCGAACGCCGACGGCATCAACAGCGGATCGTGACGTGCCGGGTCATACGCCGGCCCCGGCTCCGTCAAGCCATACGGGATCTCCGGCTGCTTTCCCCGCCGCGCGAACAGAATCCCGTGCCCGCGCAGCACCCCCAGCGCTTCCGGCCCGAACCCGTTGCCCGACCACGCGAAGGACACCGGCTTCGGCACGCCCGCCTCCGCCAGCGCGTTGTCGACCAGCGTCAGCTCCCCCGCCAGCCCCGCCGCGTTCGCCGGCTGTCCGTAGTCGTCGTGGTTCCACGAGTGGTTCCCGATCTCGAACCCCATCTCATCGAGCCGCGCCACCTCCGCCCACGACAGGAAATGCTCCGTGTCCGTCAGCCAGCGCCGCGAGATGAAGAACGTCGCGTTGAACTCCAGCTCCTTCAGCAGCGGCGCCACGAACTCCAGATGCGACCGCACCCCGTCGTCGAATGTCAGCACTACCGTACGATCCGGAATCACCTTCCCCTCCGCTTCCGCCGACGCCGTCGCCAGCCCACACAACAGCCCCAGCCCAACCAGACCGGGCGCCCATCCCATCCAGTGCGACCGCGATCCTCGCGCCGTCATGTCCGCCTCCCGGCATCGCGCCTACTTGTATGCATCCACCGGCAACCCATACTCATCATGAATCGCCGTCACCGCTTCCGGATGCCGCCCGTGGTCATCCGTCTCCTCGATCCACGCATCCAGCCCCCTCCGCATCGCCGCCAGCGTGTCCGCGTGCGCCGGATCGCCCGCAAGGTTCCGCACCTCGTCCGGATCCTCCTGCACGTCGTAAAGCTCTTCGTCCGGCTTGCGTTCCGCCATGAACAACGCCTGTTCCGGCGTCAGCTTGCCCGCCGCATGCAGCTCCTTCCACACCGCCAACGGCGGGTAGCTCGACTCGATGTACCGGTTCTGCTGCGTATACGGCCGCTCCGGCATGTAATTGCGAATGTACTTCCACCGCTTCGTCCGCACGCAGCGAATCCGGTCCCGCGTCTCGTCGCACCGGTCCCGCGCCGCGAACACGCACGCGCGTCTCGGCGCGTCCGGCGACAGGAACGGAACCCCCGCCAGGTTCTCCGGCAGCGCCGCGCCCGCCGCATCCAGCGTCGCCGCCGCCACGTCGATCAGGCTCACCAGATCGTCGCACGCCGCGCCCGCTTCCACCTCGCCCGGCCACCGCACGATCAGCGGCACATGGATCCCCCCGTCGTACACCCACTGCTTGCCCCGCAACAGACACCGCCCGTGGTCCGAGAACGAAAACACCAGCGTGTTCTCCGCGAGCCCCCGCTCCTCGAGCCATCCCAGCACCGTTCCCACCTTCTCATCGAGCAGCCCCATCACCTCAAGATACGTCGCCACGTCCTCGCGGAACGTGGGGTGATCCGGGTAATACGCCGGCAAGGTCACATCGGCCGGGTCGATCGTCCGCGGTCGCTCCCGCACCTCCTGCCACGGCCGCCCGCGATGCGATTCCAGAAAACACACCTGCGCGAAGAACGGCCGGTCCGGCGGACACTCCCGCCAATCCGCCCCGTCGAACGGCGCATCCACCTCAAAGTTGAAATCGGTTTTCCCCGGACGCAGCGCGTCGCCGCCCAGATACGACCCATTCGTCACGTAGTATCCGGCGTCCCGCAACCGCTCGCTCACCAGCCGCACCCCCTCCGGCAGCCGATAACCGTCGTCCCGGTGGCTCCGGTGGTGATGCGCGTCAATCGTCGTCTGGTACATCCCCGTGTGAAACGCCGACCGCGTCGCCGAGCACACCGGCGCCGTGCTGAACGCATGCGTGTAGCGCGTCCCCTCCCGCGCCAGCGCGTCCAGGTGCGGCGTCCGGACCAACGGATGCCCATAGCACCCCAACTCCAGACACGTATCCTCCGCCACCAGCCAAAGAATGTTCGGCCGCTTGCCGTTCGCGCCCCGACCGCGCTTCGCTTCCTCCGCCATCGTCTCCCCTCTCTGCGCGCCCAACGCCGCCACCGCCCCGACCGCCGCGAGATTGAACTCCCGCCGGCCCATTCTGGTCACGCTGTCCATACGGCCGCGCTCCATCCATGCATCCGCCCGCGTTACCGATCCCCGCGCCATGTCGTCCGCATCAGCACACGCCCGCGCCCGCCCGAAAACGGAAACGTCTGCTCGTACTCGAACGGCGCGACCACCTCGCCCTCCGTGTTGACGTAGCCCCACCCCGATCCCTTTCGCACCGGCGCCAGGCCTTCAGAAAACGCCCGTGCGCCCTGGTACGCGAACGGGATCACGACTTCCCCGTGCTCATCCACGAACCCCCACAGCGCCCCCTGCCGTGCGGCGGCCAAGCCCTCCGCATACGGCCCGATCTCGTCGAACCGCTTCACGGGCCGCTCGTTCCCCTCGCGATCGATCACGTACTGCGCATCGTCGCGGACCACGATCGCCTGCCCGCTGAGAAACGGCCCCGCCTGATCATACCGCGGCGGAATCACCCACGCGCCCTCCGGATCGATGTACCCCCACGCGCCTTGACTCCGCACCGCCGCCAAGCCCTCGCGAAACGGTTGCGCCCGGCTGAACCGCGGCGCAATCACAAACGCCCCCGACGCATCGATGTATCCGTACCCGCCGTCCACCAGCACATGCGCAAGCCCCTCCGAGAACGGCCCGCCCGACTTGAATTGCGCCGGAATCACATACAACCCCGCCTTGTCGATGTAGCCCAACTCGCCCATCGCCACCACCGGGGCCAACCCCTCGCTGAACGCCCCGCCGTCCTCGAACTGCGGAGGAATCGCCACCTCACCCTCCGTGTCGATGTAGCCGACCTTCCCCTCGATCCGCACCGCCGCCAGCCCCTCCGAGAAGTTGTCCGCATACACGTATTGCGCCGGAATCACCATCTGTCCCGACGCATCAACAAAGCCCATCCGCAGCGTCTTCTCCCCGCCCTCCGCCAGCGAGCATCCGACCGCCGTCAACGCCGCCGCGACCAGCGTCGCCACGATCCCCGCGAGTCCCCTGTACCCCGATATGCGCATGCGTCCTCCCCTTCAGTATGTACCTGCTCCAAAAGGCTGCTTGGTAGCCTAATCCCCCGCCGCCTCCCCGCGCAATAGCTCCCGCCGCACATTCGCGTCCATTCGTCATCTGTGTGGGACCGGCGCCCTCGCCGGCCATTCTGTGTGGGACACGGCGCCCTCGCCGGTCATTTGTGTGGGACCGGCGCCCTCGCCGGTCATCTGTGTGGGACCGGCGCCCTCGCCGGTCATTGTGTGGGACCGGCGCCCTCGCCGGTCATTCGTGTG
>DIWA01000080.1 GCA_002422525.1 Candidatus Hydrogenedentes bacterium UBA6118 | reverse complement strand
GGAGTAGGGAGTAGGGATCGGCCTTCGTCCTCTTGCGTCGGGCTTCGGCGGACTGACCGGCGAGGGCGCCGGTCCCACACAAGGGGGGGCGGGACGGTGGCTTTCCTGGCGAGCCTCACGGATGGACTGGCACGGACGGGCACGGACGGGCACGGACGGGATGGACTGGCGCGGTGGACTGACCGGCGCGGTGGACTGACCGGCGAGGGCGCCGGTCCCACACAAGGGGGGGCGGGACGGAGTAGGGAGTAGGGATCGGCCTTCGTCCTCTTGCGTCGGGCTTCGGTGGACTGACCGGCGAGGGCGCCGGTCCCACACAAAGGGGGGGCGGGACGGGGCGAATGGGGGCGATTCGTGAATCGCCCTACCGGGTATGGCGCAGCAGTGCGTGGCCGAGGATGAGGAGCAGGCCGATGGCGGCGGGGATCAGCAGGCCGGCGCCCATGGCCACGGCGGTGAAGAAGGCGACGATGCTCAGTCCGACGCAGCGGAGGGCGGCGCTGTCCCATGAGGTCGGACCGCCGCGCAGCACGACGGCCATGACGAGCGCGCCGGCGACGTACCATCCGGCGAAATTGGTCCACGGGATGCCGTAGTAGACCCCGGGGGCATCCCAACGCCAGAGGTCCATCGGACCGGCGGCGACGGGGTCCAGCACGAAGTCGATGAGGGTCAGGGCAGCGGCGCCGAGGACGACGCTTCGCAGGCCGCGACCGAGGAGCGGAACGAGCAGCGCGGCGACGTATCCGGACAGGACCAGCCACGCGGCGATCATCACCACGGGGACGTGGAACGCCAGGGGGGCGAACGCCTGGGTGTAGTGGTACCCGCCGAAGGGGATGCCCGTGTAGACGCCGAGCGCCTCGATGAGATACCCGACGACGCCGCCGGCGAGCAGGGCGAGGCGTGCGCGGGACGGGGCGTGCATGAGCGCCAGCGCCGCGGCGAGCGACATGAACAGCGTTCCGACCCATGCCAGGTGCGCGGGCGGTCCGGAGGCGGCCACGTAGGAATGCACGCCGCCGAGCCAGAGGAAGCCATATGCGGCGTGGAGGAGATACCGTACCCCGCGTCGCCAGTCAGGTCGTTTCATGGGCCTGTATCAGCTCGGTTGCGATATGCGCCGAGAGGAGCACGATCGGGGTGCCCCCGCCGGGATGGGATCCGCCGCCCGCGTAGTACAGGCCGCGGCAGCGGGGATCACGGTTGGGGGGTCTCCAGAAGGCCCGTTTCCATCCGTGGCTGTGGGCCCCGTAGATCGCGCCGCCCGGCATGCCATAGCGCTGGGCCATGTCGCGGGGCGTGATCACGCGTTCGGCGACGATATCCGACGCGATATCGGGGAACCCGTTGGCCTGGAGCCGTTCCATGATGCGGCTGCGCGCGTGTGCGATGCCGGCTGCGTCCCAAGGGAGATCGGACGCGGGGGCGTTGGCCATGATGAACAAGGCTTCGCCTGACGGGGGCGCGCAGGTCGGGTCGCTTCGGCTCGGCGCGCTGACGTAGACGGTGGGGTCGTCGGGAAACGTTCTGGTGTCGAACAGCGCCCGGAACTCGTCTGCATAGTCCGCCGAGAAGTAGACGTTGTGGTGGAGCAGCTCCGGCAGGGGGCGCCGCACGCCAACGAGGAAGATCAGGCCGGAAAGCGAGCGCTCCGACACGGGGAGCGGCGCCGCGGACAGGCCGAGCAGCTTTGGCGCCGTGGAAGCGTCGCCGTTGAGGACGACCGCATCAGCGGGGAGCGTGGCGCCGGAAGCGAGCCGAACGCCAGTGACGCGCCGCTGCCGGTGTTCGATGGCGGTCACGGGAGACTCGAGGAGGATTTCGATGCCCCGCGCACGCGCGATGTCGGCGAGGCATTCGACCAGGCGGTAGAGCCCGCCTTGGATGTGGTAGCCGCCGAACGCGTACTCGATATACGGGATGAGCGTGAGCGTGGCAGGGCACTGGTACGGCGAGGAGCCGACGTACGTAGGGTACCGGTTGAAGAGCTGCCGGAGATGGGGATCGCGGAAATGATGCTCCACGGCGCTGTTGTAGCTTCCCCACGCGTGGCGGAGCGGAAGATGCGCCATGGCGGCCCATGCCTCGCGGTCCGGCGGATCGGTGAGGGGGCGGCGGAGGAAGGTCCGTCTCGATAGCTCGTAGAGCCGTGCGCCCAGATGCATGTAGCGCAGGAATCCGTCCACATCGGCCGGATCCAACTGACGCAGGGTCTCAAACCACGTCGGCATGTCCGTGGTGTAGTCGAACTTAAGGCCGTCTGCGAACGCATACCGGGCGAGGGGTCGCACGGGCAGCAGCTCGAGGTGATCCTTCATGCGGAGGCCGACCGCGGCGAAGAGGTCCTCGAAGACCCACGGCATGGTGATCAGCGAGGGGCCCGTATCGAAGCGAAAGCCTTCGGAGCGCCACTCGCCCATCTTGCCGCCGAGGCGGCTGTGCTGCTCGCAGAGGGTCACGCGCCAGCCCGCGGCGGAGAGGCGCAGCGCCGCTGCGATGCCGCCGAGTCCGCCGCCGATGACTACCGCCGTTCTACTCGACACGGGACGGGTCCTCCGCGGCTTTGGGTTGTTCGCCGTCGTCCTGATCCGGCCGGTAGGTCCGTCCCTTCCACTGGACGCCGGCGCCTGAGTTCCAACGCCGCCACGAGGCCACGCCGAGGGCGAGCAGCAAGCCTTCGGCGAGCGGATGGAGGGCGGCCGACCACCAAGGGTGTCTGAACCGCCGCGCCATCAGCAGGCGCGAGGCGAGGACGAGCGCCGCCGCGGCGACGACAGGCAGCCCGTCCATGCGCCAGACGGCCACGGGAAGGAGAAGGAAGGGGAGGAGAAAGCCGACCCCGTGGAACGCCCAGAAGGTCCGGAATCGCCATTCACTTCGGAACGCGGGCCTGAAGTTCTTCATGAACCCGAACCAGATGTCCGAAAACGACCGGTACATGCGGACCTTGACGACCTTGTCGCCGTCCAGGCAGACGCCGATGTGGCCGGCCTCGCGCCACCGCCGTGCGAGCCAGGTGTCTTCGAACAGCTCGTGCCGCACCATCGCGTGGCCCCCCGCGGCGCGGTAGGTCGCGGCCTCGACCAGGATGCAAGCCCCATGGGCCAGGCCCAGATTGGGGTCGTTGCGACGCAGCGCCAAAGGGGCGGGGAAGAAGGAGAACACGCAGAAGTTGAGCAGCGGCATGAGCGCTTTTTCCCAAAAGCCGCCGCACACGATGTTCGGCCAAGGCGCCAGCAGCGTCGCGGAGCGTAGCCGGGCCTCCGTCAGGACGCGATCCACCGCTCCTGGCTGCAAACGGGCGTCGGCGTCCAGGAAGAGGAGCCACGGAGCGGTGGCTTCCCTGGCGAGCCGCGCACAGGCGAACGGCTTGCCATACCACCCCGGCGGCAACGGCACGGGGGCGCACAGCCGCACCCGGTCGTCTTGAGCGGTCCATGCGCGCACCCGGGAGGCCGTGGCATCCGTGGAGTGATCGTCGTAGACGATCACCTCTTTCACCACGTCTCCCTGCGCCAGGGCCGACTGGATGCAGCCGTCGATTGTCGTCTCCTCGTCCCTGGCGGGGATCAGCACGGCGACCTGGCCCGCCTCCGCGGGAGGGGCGTCGCGCAGACCTGGCCATGCGAGCATGTTCCACAGGGTGACGACGAACGCCAATGCCGCGGCCGCGAGGAGTATCCCGCCGAGTATCAGCATGGCGTTTCTCGGGAAGGGGCGGACGCTGCGTCGGGCGCGGCTCCGAAGACGACGGCGGCGAGTTGCTCCGTCGCTTCGCGGATCGGCTCGTGGCCGGCGCCTTGCAGTTCCGTGCAGCGCACATTGGGCAGAACAGATCGCCAGAAGGGGATCGAACGCCGAACGGCGGCGAAGGTGCGCTCGCCATAGGCAACGTCCACGGGGTTCGTGATGCCGGCGAATCGCTCCGCCGGACGCATGGCGCAGTAGAGACGGATGTAGTCCAGGGCCGTCTCGTGGTCCACGGCCTTGAAGGCGTTGGTCAGGTTGGCGCCGCCCGTGCGTTTGCGAACCAGGGCGCCGTTGGTGACGATGCGACCCAACGGATTGGCGAAGGTGGTCAGGTAGGCGTACCGCCCGAAGTCGCCCCATGTGAAGATCCGGAAGTAGAGCGGCGCATAGCCGAACGGCTCGATCAGCACCGCGCGGCGGGCAAGCCCGACGCCCACCCGGAGCGCTTCCAGCGCCAGCAACGCGCCCCCGCAATGGCCGACCAGGGTGAGCTGGGGGTCGGAGATCCGGTGCATGGCATCGAGAACGGCCGACATGACCGTGTCGAGGTCGATGCGCGAGGTCCGCGGCGCGTCGCCGCAGCCGGGCAGATCGCCCGTGTAGAAGGTCGCGTCGGAAGGCAGATAGGCCAACAATCGCCGGAAGGTGCGCCGGTTGCCGGCCCATCCGTGGATGCCCAGAAACGTCCGGGGGCCCGTGCCGAATCGATCAAGCTTCACGGCTGGTCACCCGCTGCGCCGTCATCGCGCCGCTCAGCAGCACCATGGGGATGCCGGTACCCGGGGTCGTGCTCGCGCCTGTGTAGTACATGCCCGCGAGTTCGGGGGCGTAGTTCGCCATGCGGAACGGCCCGACCTGGAACAACGTGTGCGCCGCGCCGAACGCGGATCCGTCGTGGAGCCCGAAGCGCTCGCCCCAGTCCTCGGGCGTGTACACCGTCTCATGCGCGATGCGGTCCTGCGTCAGGTCGATATCGTGAAGCCGCAGACGGTCGAGGATCTGGTTGCGCAGCGAGGCGACTACGGCGGGCCAGTCGCAGGGGCCGAGCTCGCTGAGCCTGGGCGTCGGGATGAGGACGAAGACCGTGCTGTCGCCCCGTGGGGCGAGATCCGGGTCGGTCTCCGAGGCGATGCTGATGTAGAAGGGCAGTTGCGAAGGGATGCGGCCGTTGCGGAACAGGTCGCGGAACGCGCCGCGGTAGTCGTTGGGCAGGAAGATCGTGTGGTGGCCCATGCCATGGACCAGGCCCCGCACCCCCCAGTAGAACGTCACGACACCGGGCGTGAAGCGCAGTCGGTTCGCGCGTCCGCGGCGTCTGGCCAGGGCGTTCTCGTGGCCCAGCAGCCGGGCGTCGGTGACGGGCGCCTCGACATTGGACACGACGATGGGCGCGTCAAAGACGGCGTCGTCGGCGAGCGCGAGACCGCGAACGTGGCCGTGCGCAGCGTTGATGCGCGTTACGGCGGCGTTGGTGTGGAACGCGACGCCCAGCTCCGTGTTGCGTTTTCGCAGGGCCTCCACCAGCGCGTAGACGCCGCCCTTCGGCAGCCACAATCCATAGGCCATCTCGCCATAGGGCAGGATGGTGAACATGCCGGGAAGGTCAAAGGGAGAGCCGCCGAGGTACATGCCATAGGAGCCGAGGGCCTCGCGGATGCGGCTGCTCCCAAAGTACTTGCCGAGTTGCCCATAGAGCGACCGCCAGACGCTCAGCCGCGCCATCTCGGCGAGACTCAGCTTGCTGAACCATCGCAGGGCGCTGTCTTCGTTCCGGGTGACGAGTTTGGAGAAGGCGAGGTCGTACTTCAGTCGGGCGTCTCGCAGAAAGGCCATGACCCCCGGTCCGGCGCCCGGCTCCAGCGCGGAGCAGGACGCGATCAGCCGGTCCACGTGGCTGGACAGGATGAGCTTGGCGCCATCGGGCCAGAGGAAGGAGATCGTCGGCTCGACGGCGTGGAGGGTGACGTAGTCCTCGAAGCGTGCGCCCGTGGCCGCGAACAGTTCTCGACAGACCCAGGGGTAGTTGAGGAGCGAGGGTCCGGTGTCGAACTGGAAGCCATGCGCGACGATGCGGTTCGCGCGCCCCCCGAGTTGCGCGTTCTTCTCGAAGAGGGCGACGTCATACCCGTGGCGCCGCAGATGCAGCGCCGCGCTGAGGCCGCCCAGTCCCCCGCCGACGATGGCGACTGGCTTCGTTGTCATCGCGGGCGCCATGCGTCAGAACGACAGGTAGGCCAGGGGCAAGCGCCAGTATTTGCTGCGAGGCAGCACGCGGAACTTCGCGCCGAACGGAACGCTTGCGCGGTGGTGAATCCCATCGGGACTCCTTCCTATCCGCCGGTTGAGTTCGCGGTACACCGCGACGCAGGCATGGATGGCCAACCGGCTGTCGGGATGAAACGCCGCGATACCGGTCTCCGCCGCGGCATACTGGGCCTCGGCCTCCTCGACCAGGGATCGGATAGCTTGTTGCCATCCCGACTGCTGCGTCGGGTCATGGACATCCGGCTGAGCGATGCCGGCGGCGCGAAGGGTCTCGAGGGGGACGTAGAGGCGTCCCCGTTGCTGGTCCTCGCCGACGTCGCGTGCGAAATTCGTCAGTTGCAGGGCGATGCCGAGACACCGGGCGCAGGTCAGCGCGTCGTCGAAGGTCGCCGGCGAGGCGGCTCCGTAGATGTAGGTCAGGAACGCGCCCACCACGATGGCGCTTCCGTAGATGTAGTCGTCGACGAGCGAGGCCATCGACTCGAAGGGCCGGGGATGGACGTCGCGAAGCATGGCGTCGAGGAAAGCGTGGTAGTGTTCTTCCGGGATGTCCGCCTCGCGCACGACTTGGGTGAACGCCGCGAGGAAGGGAGGAACGCCCGCGTGGAGGGCCTCACGGATGGACGGGATGCTCAGAGAAATCTCGTACTGCTCGCGCCAGGCGGTCAGCAGCGCTTCCTGTTCGGCGGGCGCGTACGGGAAGCTGTCCACGATCTCGTCGGGTTGTCGCACGGCCGCATACACCGACTCGACCTGGGCCCGTTTGCGGGCTGGAAGGAATCGGGTCACGATGAAGAAGCTCGTGCTGTACGTCCGGAGGACCGTGCGGGCATGACGAGAAAGCACGCGCCAAGCCTGCTCGTCCGACTTGGCGTGCCGGGCGTGCAGGCCGCACCGGCGTTCAAACCGTTGCCAGTCCGCTGTACTCCAGGGCGATGCGTCCATCAGCTCTAGGTAAGCCCTATGTTTGCGCTGCTGCCCGAGCTTCACAGAAGTGGGGCGCATGCATCACAGGGATAGTATACGCCGCGAGGGCGAGAAACGCGAAGCGCGCCGCAGGGCCAGGGGGCTTGCGGGCCGCTGATTCGTGGGGGTCGGGTCCTCGCGATGGGCGGGGGATGGGCAACACGGACTGGCACGGACTGGCACGGACTGGCACGGACGCGATGGACGGGGTGGACGGGATGGACTTCGGTGGACGAGCGGTGCGCCGCGGAGGGCGGGATGACCGGCGGGGGCGCCGGTTCCACACATCCGCAGCCGTTGCGGGGGCTGCGCGGCGGCACGCCGTTCCTCAAGGCGAGTAGTAGTTCCAGTTCTGTTTCTGGCGGCGATACCAGCTCTGTTCCCACAGGCTGGGCTTCGGCGGATACGGGTTCGGTTCGGCATTCGTGAAGATCTTGACCGCGCCTGACTTGTCGAGCACGATGACTTCCTCGCGGGAGTCGCCCTCGATATCCGCCACGTAGAGTCGCACCGCCTCAACCGGGAAGATGACCAGGAACTCGCCGGAGATGGCATCGATGATCGCGGCTGCGCCGACTTCGTGTCGTTCCTTGGCTGCGAGGTAGTCCTTGGGGCCGCCGTCCCAGTCGATTCTGAAGATCTCCTCGATGCCGTGACCGGTCCACCGCTCCGGCTTGTTGTCGTTGAGGTAGTACTTCGTGATGAGATCCCCGTTCGCGTCGAGCACCCAGGGGCCCTGTTCGTTTCTGAACGGTTCTTCCTCGCCCCGCGGCACGACGCCATCGCCTCCCGACGATCGGTTGAAGATCTCGAGGCCCGGCCGGTCCGGATCGAAATCCCCCGCGACGAGCTTGTCCGGGTCTTCCCAGTCCCACGGATTCAGCGTGCGCCAGACGATCCGCTCGCTGTTCACCACGTCCGTATGGGAGTTCGCGCCGCGCTGTTCGGCAAGGACGATTTCCAGCGGACCGCCGGGCACGACGTCGGCGATGACCATGGAATCCATCCATTCGTGACGGCCATCCAGCACCCAGTCGTGCATCAGCGTGCCGTCGTGGTCGATGAGGGCCGCGCCGGCGAACTCGTCCAGGCCATCGCCATCCAGGTCCGCCTGCCGGAACGGGCTGTGCTCGATCGCCTTGTATTGGTCCGTTTCCCAGATGGTCTGTCCATCTTCGCCCTGAATGGCCCGAAGATGCGTCAGATCGTATTGGAGCACGATGTCCTGGTCGCCCAGCCCGCGCAGATTCGCGATGCCGATGGCAACGGGCTTCGCAAGGTCCTCGAGTCGGCGCCTGGGCTCGCCCGTTGCGGCGCTAAGAACCAGGATGCTGTCGTCTTTCAGCAGAAACGCGACTTCGTCATCATCGCCGCCATTGAGGTTTCCTGCAATGACGCTGGGATGGTGCGCGAAGTCGAACAGTTGGATGTCGCCTTCCCAGACCCACATCTTCTCGCCGCTGTTGCTGTAGGCGCCGACGTGTCCCTCGCTGGAGACCACGAAGTCCATGCGCCCGTCGCTGTCCAGGTCATGTACGAAGAATCCGCCGAGGGGCGTCTCGGCCGACAAAGGCTGCGCAAGAGGGAATTCGCGGGCAGGCTGCATCTCGAGGGGAGTCGCCGCGGCGGCCGCGCCGCTTGCGACCAGCAACAGCATCGCCATGAACTTCATCATGGGTCCTGTCTCCTTTGCATTGTTCCCGGCAGACCGCCGATGCCGTCAGTCCCTGTAGGATGAAGCCAAGGGGCGGAGTGTGTCAAGAAGGTCTCGTGTGCGGCGCGGGGGGCAAGTCGGCTCAGTAGATGAGGACGCCCCATTTGCCGAAGGAGATGCGTTCGCCGGGGCGGACGCGCTTCTGGTAGACAGTGCAGACGTTGCCGCTGTGGGCGGCGCCGTCGGGGCTGAGGAAGAGGACGTGCTCGGGGAGCGCGACCTTCTCGAAGCCGGCCTCGAGGAGCGCCGGGGCGACGCTGTCGGGATTGCGGTTGGGCGCGGGGGTGAGCGCGTAGATGACGCCCTCGGCCGTGCAGGTCGCTTCGGTCGCGTCGATGCTGCTGCGCAGGAAGCGCTTGGAGGCGAGCATGTCGGGCGCGACGTTGAAGGCGTACGAGCGGTCGGTGAAGATGCGTTCGCCGGGTGCGACCGTCGCGGCCTCGCCGTGGTCAAAGGCGAGCTCCGCCGCGGGGCCGTCCATGGGGGGCGCGCCGTCGCTGTTGTCGCGGAGGTTGAGGAAACGGCCGTCGCGCAGCCAGGGCTTGGGGTTGACGCCGGTCGCCTCGTTGACGAGTACGCGGAACCGGGCTTTGTCGCTCACCGCTTCGCCGGCCAGCACGTCGGCCTCGGTGAAGGTCGCGAGGAGGATGTGCTTCTCGTCGGCGCGGTTCCAGTCGTAGATGACATAGATGGTCCCGTCGTCGCCCTGGGTTCCATCGGGATAGGAAACGGTCGCGCGCTCGTCGAGGAGGAGCCCGCCGAGCCAGGTGCGGCCGTCGTCCTGGGAAAGGTAGGCGGTGAGATGGGTGCGTCCGATGCGCTCGTCCAGGGGACCGTGCTTGACGAGCAGCAGGGCGCCGGACGCGAGGCGGCGGAGGTAGAAGCGAGAGGTGGGGTGCGGGATGTCGGACGGCGTGACGGGCGCCCAGGTCGCGCCGCCGTCGTGCGAGGTCGTTTCGCCGATGCCGTACATCGTGCGCACAAGCATCCACAGAGAACCGTCCTTGCGCTCGACCATCATGGACTCGTCGCAGTTGCGGTCGTCGGGATTGGGGATTCCGGCGGCGCCGCGCAGCGCCCATGTGCGTCCCTGGTCGGCGGAGGCGACGACGCGGGAACTCTCGTCGCGATGCCAGATGGCCGTCGGGAGCAGCCAGTCGCCGTTCGAGGCGACGATGGGCTTGCACATCATGATGCCGTCGCAGATGAAGCGGGGTTCCGACCACTGGGGGTTCTCGTCGCCGGGCCGGTCCGTCGTCATGGCGAAGAGGGCGGGTTGTTGGAGCGTCGCGCCGCCGGCGTCCTGAAACCAGAACAGCCAGAGCACGCCCGTGGGGTCGATCCAGAGGCAGGGGTCGGAGGCGCGAACGGGTCCGTCGCCGTCGGGATCGATGACGAACCTGAGATCGGACCAGGTCTGGCCGTCGTCGGCGCTGGTGACGCCCACGACGTAGTTGTAGCGGTCTTCGTGCACCTTGCCGGCATACCAGACGGCCCAAAGTCGGCCGTTGGCGGCGCGCTCGATGCCGGGGATGCCCTGGTACTTGCGGGCGTCGGCGTCGTATTCGGGTCCTGGATCGAAGGAGACGCGGGGCGGGCGCTGATGCGGGAGGCGCGCGTCCTCGTTCTGAACGGCTCCGACCATCGCGACCAGTGCGCTCATGAGTGCCAAGGCGTGCATGGGGATCTCCTCTCGTGGATGAACCGACGGCAACGATAGCACGGCGGGGTGCGTTGTGCACGCGGGGGGGGGAACG
>DIWA01000030.1 GCA_002422525.1 Candidatus Hydrogenedentes bacterium UBA6118 | reverse complement strand
GCCCCTCGCGCAGGGGCGTGGATTGGGATCAGACGGCGCGCCCTTTTTTTGCCTGGACGTCGCTACGGACGCGGCGCGGGGGAGGGGGCGGGGCGGCCGGTGGAGGATTCGCGGATCACGAGGCTGGGCTGGAGCACGAGGCGTTGGCGGGGCATGGCGGGGGTCTTCATGCGTCGGCGCAGGAATTGCCACGCGACGGCGCACATCTCGGGCAGGGGGATGACGATGGTGCTGAGCTTGCGCTCGACGTACATCGTGTCTTCGATGCCGTCGCAGCCGACGATGGCGACGTCGTCGGGCACGCGCACGCCCATCTCGCGCATGCGGCAGAAAGCGCCGATCGCGTTGTTGTCGTTGAAGCAGAACAGGGCCTCGGGGGCCTTGTGCTGGAGGAGGTAGTCTTCGATGCCCTGGGCGGCGGCGGGCCGGTTGGACACGGCGGTGACGATCAGCTCGGGTTCGAGGTCGGCCTCGCGCATCGCGCGCATATACCCGACCATCCGGGCCTCGTCGGGCGCGTTGAACTGCCGCGGCACGAGGTAGGCGACGCGGCGGCGGCCCAGGCTGATCAGGTGGCGCACGGCCTCGTACGCCCCGGCGGTCAGGTCCACGGCCACGTAGTCGATGGGCTCCTCGTTGTAGGCGCCGATGCCGACCATGGGCGGGCGGGAGCCGCGATGCCCGATCAGCGCGTTGCGCACCCACATGGCGGCGTCGACCACGATGATGCCGTCCACCGGCCACCGCAGCAGATAGCCCATGGATTCATTGCGATGCCAGCGCGCGTTCATGTCGCGGACAAACATCTCGTAGTTGTCTCGAAGGAGTTGTTTCTCCACATTCTGCAGGACGAGCGCGTCGTACTGCGTGCCGATGCTGGGCATCCACACCGCGATGACCTCGCTCTGCCCGCGCACGAGCGCCCGCGCCGCCTGGTTGGGCTGATACCCCAGCTCCTTCATGCGGCGCAGCACCATGTCGCGCGTTTCGGGTCGGATGCCCTTGGCGTCGTTCAGCGCCCGCCAGACCGTGGCGGTGGAAACGCCGATGCGCTGCGAGAACTCGACGATAGTCATAGCCATGCTTGCGTCACCCGCGGCGGATCCGCCGGCCCTCGCGACGCGCATTCCCCCGAAACGCCGCGGGCCGGCGATGATTCCGCTACCGTGTATCACGTCGGGCGGGACGCGCTCGCAGCGTGCGATCGCTCCCCCGATGCGACGAGAACATCGGCCCAACGATACACCGTTAACCTTGACGTGTCAAAGTCGACAGGACCGCGAGAAGCGCGATTCCCGCGCGAAGGCCGGGCGCCTTACCGGGAATCCATCAGCACGAGGGCCCGGATCGCCTGAGGGGAGGCGATGGCCGTAAGTGGCGCGGGGCGGACACGTTACCGCACGCCGACGCCGATGGCCCGCGATTGATTGCCGCCGGCGCGGCGCGCTGCGCCCCCGTCTCGATGCCTTCCGTCCGCGCCTTGGTTGCAATGTCAACGTTCACGTGGTAGATTGCGTCGCGTTCGGACGCGCTCCGCGGCGAGCGGGCGCGCGAAGCGGGGAGGATGCCGATGAGTCGAATCGTACTCGGCGCATGCGCGGCGCGCGCCCTCCTGATGCTGTTGACGGAGGCGCTGGGCGTCGACCCCGCGGACATCGGCGACGCCCGCACCCGGATCCGGTTCGCGTCCTGGGGGTCCGCGGAGGATTTCGAGATCTACCGCGAGATCCTCGACCGGTTCGAGCGGGCCAATCCCGACCTCGCCGATGGCCTACCAACTGCGCGCCAACGGCCACATCGCCTCGCTCCAGCCCTATGTGGACGCCGAACGCGAGACCTACCCCGCCTTCCTGACCAACGAAGACTATTATACCGACATGCTCAAGCCCGCGTGCGCGTTCGACGGCGCGTTCTACTACCTGCCGATTGGGCCGATGTCGCTCCCCGTTTACTACAACAAGACCCTGTTCGACGAGGCTGGGGTGGCCTATCCGGAAGAAGGTTGGACCTGGGACGACTTCCGCGAGGCCGCCTCGCTGATCGTGATGCTCCCGTGCATCGCCATCTTCTTCGTGTTCCAGAAGCAGTTCATCAGCGGCATGGTGTTCTCCGGGATGAAGGGTTAGGGGGAGGAAGCGACCCATGATGGTACTGAGCCTTTGCACGGCGGCGTTGATCCTCGTCGCGGCGCCCGAGGGAATCGCGCGGGAGTCGTTGATCACCGATCGCGACGGTGCGGCCGAACTGCGCACGCTGGACGGACTCGGGCTGGCGATCGACCTCGCCCAGGGCGGCGCCGCGGCCTTGCGTGACGGCGATCGTACGTACGCCCTGCCTGGCGCGCCGCTGGTCCGGTTCGAGGAAGTCGTCCCAGATCCGGATGCCGCGCCGCTCCAGGTCGATATGACCCCGTCGGCATGGCGCGTTTCCGACGCGACGCCGGACGACGGCAAGACGCCGCCGGACGCGCCGGAAGACTCGGATGCCGCCGGCTGGATCCGCGTGGACAGCGGCCAGGATCCGCGGCCGAGGATGCAGGCCCGGCTCGACCAGGACGCCGCCGCGCCGGTCACGGTCTCCGCCGAATGCGCCTTCCTTCCCGAGGGCGCCGCGCTGGGTTGGGTCGGCCGGGGGCTGGCGGTGAACGTCACGCCGACCTATGCCGACGGCGGGCGGATGACGGAGCAAGGCGCCTACTTCGGCCAATATCAGCATGGATTCCAGGCGAGTTCGACGGTGGTCTGTGCGGATCGCCCCCTGGCTGCGCTGGACCTTGAGTTGACCGCGGCGGGCGATGCCAGCGCGGCGTGGTACCGCGACATCCGGATCACGCCCGCGCGGTACGTCCGGACAGCGCCGGTCGCCCCGTTCGAGCACGTCGACCACCAGCTCCACCAGCAATGGACAGACGCCGAGGCGGGTCTGCGCGGATGGACCTCCCTCCAGCCGGGGCGCCGCGCGATCACCGTGCACTGCTGGTTCGAGAGCCTGACCGATGAGGATCGCGCGGTCAGCGCCTGGGTCTCGCTGCCGCTCGACGCCGTCGGCGGCCGCTGGCACGACCATGCCCGCCAGTCCCGCGTCATCGAGGCAGGCAAGGTCTATCGGTCCGGCTTCTGGTACGGCGCAGGGCGGGACGGCCGCAACAGCGACTACCCCTTCGGCGCGATCGAGTTGCCGGACGGAACGGGCCTGGCGTTGGGGACCGTCCTCGACGAGCCGCGGGTCTACCAGGTGGAGTACGACGCCTCCGCGCGGGAACTGCGTATCCGGTTCGACCTCGGGCTGAGTCCGGACGCGGGGCGATGGGCGAACCGCGGCGCCTTCACCGCCGTGCTGTTTCGCTACGACGCGCGCGATGGCTTCCGCGCCGCGATGGCCCAGTACCACGCGCTCGAAGCGTGGGCCTTCACCCGACGCGCCAAGCAGGGCGGCGCCTGGCTCGCGTTCATGACGCCGCGACAGATCGCCGGCGACTGGGATGAGTTCCCCTTCCAGTTCATCGAGCACGTCGGCGACATGGGCTGGGTCCGTCGGCAGGGGGGCGTGTCAATGCGCTACGCCGAGCCCTGGATCCACCACCACGAGTATCCCGGCCTGCCGGAGATGCCGGAGGTCCATGGGCCCCTTGTTCCCGAGGCCTCGCTGGGTCTGGCCGAACGGGTCGCCGACGGGGATCCCGCCGTCTTCGCGCTCGAGTTCCGGAGGCGCCACGCCGGATACGCCGCATCGTACGTCGAGGACGCCTGGGGACAGCCCCTCGGCTACTTCTTCCGCAGTCCCAGCGGCGGCCGCAACGAGAACATGATGATGACGAACCCGGACGAACGGTTGCCCGCGCCGGGGGCGCCGTATCCCGTGGCAGGGTGGGACCGCCGGATGCTCGAGGAGACGCTGTCGGTTGCCCATCAGTGGTACGTGCCGGGCTGGACCGCGTCGCGCGTCAGCGACCGCGCCTTCTTCGACGTGGACGAATCCGTGCGCGCCGAAGGACGCCGATCCGTGCGCCTGGATCCGGTCGAAGGCAAGTCGTATTTCGAGAAGAACCTGCGGGGCGTGGGGCAGAATGTACGGTATGCGGGCGACGCGACGTCGTTCTCGCTCGAACTGCAGGCCCGGGCCGACCGCGTCGGGCCCGACGGCGTCCGCGCGACCGCCGACGTGACCGTCTGGTATGCGGACGGTGAGCGCGACCATCACAGCCTCTCCTTGGCGGAGGCGGGAACGACGTGGCAGGCGTTCTCGACGGCATTCGAGACCAAGGCGCCCCCGCTGGCCGTGTCCGTGGCGGTGAACTACCCGAACACGGTGGCCGACGGGTCGGCGCTTTGGCTGGACGGCGTCAGCCTGCGCGACGCCGAGGGCGCGGAGCTCCTCGAGAACGGCGGCTTCGAAGAGGCCGAGCTGCTCGAGGCCGACCTGGAGGGCGTGTACCTCGACACGCTGGAATGCTACGAGGCCTTCTTCAACTATCGTCGGTCACACTGGGCGTTTGCCGAAGATCCCCTGACGTTCGACTGGCGTCGCCGCCCGGCGATGCACCAGGTGTTCTCGCACACAGGCTACGCCCGGCGGCTGGCCTCGGACCTGCGACCGCGCGACAAGGTCATCTTCGCCAACTGCACCCCGCGCTACCCGTTCACCGCGCCGTGGGTCGACGCCATGGGCGACGAAGGTTCGTGGAAGCACGGCGAGACCTGGAGCCCGAAGGACGACGCCTACTTCAGCTTCGTTCGGTTCATGTGCGGGGCCAAGCCGTACGGTCTGCTGCAGTACAGCGACCTGACCGAAGAGGAACAGACGCGCTATGTGCAGCGGTGCCTGTTCTACGGGGTGTTCCCCTCGAACCAGGCCGATCCGAACGGGTCGTGGTATTGGGGCAACCCCTACGTCGTCGCCCGGCACGAGCAGGTTTTCAAGCGCTACATGCCGATCATCCGCGACGTCGCGCAGGCCGGATGGGAGCCGCTCACGTGGGCGCGCGGCGACGACGACGCGATCTGGACGGAACGTTTCGGCGCTGGCGACGCGTTCTACATCACCTGCTTCAACCCGACCGCCGAGGTGCGTGAGACGCGCATTGTTCTCGATCCGCGCCTGGGCGTCGACGTCGGGTGGGAAGCGCGGGACGTCCTGGCCGGGACGCCGCTTCCAATAGATTCCGAGGGCGACGTCCGCTATGTGTCGGTCCGGCTGGGTCCGGAAGAGGCGGGCGCGCTTCACTTCCGGCGCCCGAACCGGTAGGTTGGGGGAGGGCGCCCGCGGGGAGACGCCCGCATGAGGAGGTCGCCATGACGATAGGTTGGTTGTTGGCAGGGCTGATCGCCGCGTTCGGCGCCGGGGCCGACGCGCATGATGGCGCCGCGATCGAGAACGGACACCTCCGGGTCCATGTTGAGGGCGGTCTGCTGGTCGTCCACGACAAGCGCAACGGCCGCGTCTGGCGGCAGTATGCGACCGATCCCGCCGCATCGACGCCGCAGCTCGTGGCGACTGGCGACGAGGAGCAGCGGTTGGTCTTCGATGCGGCGCTGCCGGGAACCCGCAAGGACGGATCCGCCGCGGCGGGGGCCTGGCGGCTCACCGTGACGCTCGCGCCGGACGCGCCGGACCTGCGCGTAGCGTTCGAGCCGCGGGTGGAAGGGGAATGGGCCGAAGCGCGCTATCCCTACCCGTTCGCCGCGTTCGGTCCGGATGCGTACGTCGTCTATCCCCATTGCGAGGGTCTTCTGTTGCCCGTCGACCCTGACGCGCCTGACTTCCTCCGCGTACCCAGGGACATGGTCTACTCGGGCTACGGTCCTTACTGCGCGTGTCTGGGGCTCGTGGACCTCGCGAGCGGCGCCGGGGTCTTGACCGTGTACGAGACGCATGCGCTCGCCGGCTACGACATGGTCGAAGCCAAGGGCGAGGAGGGCGCCGCGGCCGTCGTCCCGACGGTCTACTGGCGCGCCGACAAGTTCCGTTTCGATGCGCCCCGCTCCCTCGTCTACACCTTCGAAGCGGAAGGCGGCTACGTCGCGCTTGCCAAGGCGTATCAGCGTCACTACAAGGCGTGGGGGTACTACCGCTCCCTGCGCGAGAAGGCGGAGGCGCTTCCCGCGACCGACATCCTCGCCGGCGCGCCGGTGTTCTGGGTGTTCGACTCGCCGCAGGATGCCATCGACGTGGCCGAGATGATGCACGAGGACGGTTTCGAACGCGCCGTCTTCAACATCGGCTATCCGCGCTGGAACCATGAGTCGGCGACGGAAGCCGACCTGACCCGTCTCGAACGTATCGTCGCGCGAATCCGCGATCTCGGCTACGTCGTATCGCGTTACGACCAGGTGCGCGATGGGTTCAAGCCCGACCCCGAGGAGTCGGTCTATCATCAGATCAACACCGAGGCCTATCCGGACGGCATGGTGCGGCGCGAGGACGGCGGCATGTTGCCGGCGTGGCCGCCGGGATTCGTGATCAACCCGCTGTTCGCGCTCGACATCGCGAAGCGCCGGATCCCCGGCGACCTCGAACGCTGGCCGTTCAACGGGCGGTTCATGGACTGCGTCGGCACGTGCGCGTTGTGGGAGGGGGAGGACTGGAGCGAGGCGCGGCCGTGCGATGCGCATGGGACCCTCGAAGCGCGCCTGGAACTGCTGCGGTTCGTCAATGCCCAGGGGCTGGTGGTCGGGACCGAGGGCAGCATGGACTGCTATCTGCGTTACCTCCATTGGCTCGAGACGCCGATGAGCCTGGTCCGTTGGACGGCGGGCTCGTTCGCGGCGCCCGGATGGCTGCCCGTCGATGTGAAGGACGACTACGCGGTGAGTATCGAGACGACGTACCGCATCCCGTTCTACTCGCTGGTCCATCACGACGAGGTCATGAGCACCTGGCGCTGGGAGGACGGCATGTTGCGCCTGCCCGCCTACTGGCGACAGAAGATGCTCTGGTCCGCGCTCTACGGAAATCCGCCCATGTTCGTGCTGAACGCGGAGTACTACCGCCAACGCCGCGACGCGATCGTCGAGACCCAGCGCTATCTCGGCCCGTGGGTTCGGGAGGTGGCCTACGAGGAGCTGATGGATCACCGGTTCGTCGCGCCGGACCGCAGCGTGCAGGAGTCGGTGTTCTCGAACGGTCGCGGCGTGGCGGTGAATTTCGGCGAGACGGAGTATGCGCTGCCGGACGGCGCGACCGTTCCGGCCCGCGGTTATCGCACGTTCACCGACGGCGAACCGCGCGTCTATGATGAGCCGCCCGCGGCGCCGACGGCTTGCATCGGCGCCGAGTCAGAGGGATAGGGGAGAGCAGCGGTGCAGCGTAGGGAAAACGCCCCTCCGCAGTGCGTCGGTATGCGCGAGGGGCGGCTCCGAAGAAGGCGATCAGCTCGCGGCGTTTGTGACGAAGGCCATGTACGGGTTGACCGGGAAATACTCGCTGGGGTAACGCACAAACTCGGCATGTCCGTCCATATAGAGCACGTTGCACCCGCCCGGCGTGTGGTTGAACAGCTTCGGGTCCGAGCTGAGAATGTCCCACATCACCACGAGCGTCGAGTCGGCCATGGACTCCGCGGCGGGGTTGTTGATGTCGGTGATGAAGAACCGGCCGATCCCCTCGCGTAGACGAAGCAGCGGCACGTTCCCGAGCTTGGGATGGTCGAGGGTGTGGTCGCTGGTGGGGTCGAGGAACAGCGGCTGCACCGCCTCCACGACCGCGGGAATGCCGCTCTGGTCGGTCGGGTCGAACCCCGGCCAGTCCTCCAACACCCGGTTGTCCTTCGGCGTGACATAGCCCAGATACGAGTAGCAGATGTCGCCCCACAGCGGGAACCTCCCGCAGCCCGTCTGCGGGTCCAGATCGATCCGCCCGTCCTCGTTCACCCACGCGTATTCGTCGTCCGGATCAAACACGCGCTCGCCGATGGAGCTCGACGGGCAGACCAGCACGTTGACGTCGTTCAGGTAGTCGGGGTAGATCGCCAGCGCATCCGGCATCCAGGAGTAGTTGCGCGCAACAGGGTCCGGGTTGAAGTCGCACAGCCGCACTTTGGGCGGGAAAAACCCCTTCGCCTCGCCGCTGTACATGTGGAATACCAGCCCCATCTGTTTGAGGTTGTTCTGGCAGCTCGCCCGTCGGGCGGCCTCGCGCGCACGGGCCAGCGCGGGCAGCAGGATCGCCGCCAGAATCGCGATGATCCCGATGACCACCAGCAGCTCGATGAGTGTGAAGCCCGTTCGGCTTCGTGGGTCGCGTTGCGTGTTCATACCGTGTTGTCCCTTGGTTGCGGCGGATCCGTCGTGCGGTCGCGCCATTGGTCCGCGGTTGCTGTGACTGGTTCGGTCTGCTGAGACCGGTTCTCAGGCGTCGGGGGGAATCTCGGCCGGCATCTCCAACGCGCCGGGGTGCGCCAAGGCGGCTTCGGGTCCGAGCTCTTCGACCCGCTGCCGGAACGCATCGGGGTCATAGAAGGACGCCGCGGGCTCGGGCGCATACGACAGGAGAACGTCCACCACGTCGCTGCCGCCGTCATCCGTGTACCGGATCCGAACCGGCAGGCGGCTCTCGCGCAGCGCCCACACGCGCACCCGTTCGGCTCCGGAAGGCGTCTGCATGTCGAACACGGCGAGGTCGTTCGAGACCGACGCCTGCTGGTTCGCAACGGGCGTGGGGGCGAGCACCCCGATCGGCAGCGAACGGATGATGGTGTCGAGGGAGATCTCGCCGGAATCTCGTACCTGCTCGAACGGCGCGCGCACCATGGCCAGCGCGTTCTCGACCTCCGGGCGATCGTCGTCACGGAGCCTGACTTCGTCGATGATCTTCGCGCCGGCGCCGAACAGCACGGATCCCCCTGCGTGAATGCGCCACTGTCCTTCCCGTCCCAGCCACGCTTCGAGCTGTACGGGATCGGCGAGAGGACTGGTCTTCACATAGACCGCCGCGTTCACGAACGGCGCGGCGTCGAACTGCTCCACCACGTTCGCCCAGGTCGGCGTCGGGCGGCTGAGCATCGGGGCGAGCACGCCGACCAGCAGGAGCGCCGCCGCGATTGCGGCGGTTCTCAGGACAAGTCGGCGAACGCTGTGTCGCTCGGCCCGCCGCCGTGCGCTCAGCGCGACCTCGAACGCAGCCAGATGGCCGCGCAGCCGCTCCGCAACCTCCGGCGGTACGCCGTCGCCCAACGTCCGTCGGCTCATGTCGTCGATGTCCTGACTCGGGGTCATGTCAGGCCTCCTCCAGGTGCGCGGCGAGCAGCGCCTTCAGTCGCTCCCGTCCACGGTTCACATGCTTGCGCGCGGTGCTCTCTCGGCATCCGAGCACCCGGGCCACTTCCTCATACGACTCCCCGTGCACCACGCGGAGAACGAACGCCGTCGCCTGGTTTCGCGACAGCCGGGCGAGCGCATCCAGGAGCGCGCTTTCCCATTCGCGCAGCGAGAGGGTGTCGGCCGGGGTCGCCGCGGACCGACCGAACAGGCTGTCCGCGGCGGCCTCGCGTCTGCGTCGGCGAATCTTCACGCGCACGGCGTCGTAGGCGGCGTTCATGCAGATTCGCAGGATCAGCGCATGCGGGTTCGGGTGTCGCTGCACGCGGTCGAACCGGCGCCAGATCGTCACCAACGCGTCTTGCAGCGCCTCTTCCGCGTCGTCCGCGTCGCGCGTGACGCTCCACACCGCCCGCAGCATCTCGTCCTCGATGGGGCGGATCAACGCGGCGTAGGCGTCGTGTTGGCGCGACTCACGCTGTACCTCAGACCGGGACACGGGACCCCTGCCACCTCCCTTGGCGCGGATCAGGCCGTTCTGAGAACCGCCCGGTGCGCGCCGCTGCCTCAAGTGTATTC
Organism: Candidatus Hydrogenedentes bacterium UBA6118; assembly: GCA_002422525.1. Lineage (GTDB taxonomy): Bacteria > Hydrogenedentota > Hydrogenedentia > Hydrogenedentales > SLHB01 > UBA6118. The sequence goes on along the minus strand of DIWA01000030.1, from coordinate 31,878 downwards.
ACCACGAAGACGTCGCGTGCGCCGGTTTTGTGTACACGGGCGGTTGGCGATCGCGTCGCGCATGCGCTACGATGGTTCCGGATACACGCAAACAGGCGCAGACCGGGGAGTTGGATTATGTCTGAGTTGTCTCGTCGCACGTTTCTCAAGACGTCAGCCGCCATCACCGCCGCGGGCGCCGGCATCCACGCCGCAGCGCAGGCGCAAGCGGCGGCGGCGTCGCCGAACGAGCGCATCGGCGTCGGCATCATCGGGTGCCGCAGCCAAGGAACCCTGCTGGGCAATGTCATGCTGTCGACCGGTCAGTACGACGTGATCGCGGTGTGCGACTGCGACACGGAGATGAGCGCGAGCGGCATCGAGCGCATGAAGGACCATGAGAACGCGCCGACGCGGACGGAGCAGGACTTCCGTCGCGTGCTCGATGATCCCGACATCGACGCCGTGGTGCTCGCGGTCCCGGACCACTGGCACGCGCTCATGACGTGCATGGCCCTCGATGCGGGCAAGCACGTGTACGTCGAGAAGCCCGCGTCCTACAACATCGCCGACGGCAAGGCCATGTTGGCGGCCCAGGCGCGTCACCCGGGACTCCAGGTGCAGGTGGGCACGATGCAGCGCTCGGGCGACCACTTCAAGGAAGCGCGTGAGTTCTTGCAGTCCGGCGCGTTGGGGAAGATCGCGTTCGCACGCGCCATGATCGTACACGAACGCGGGCGCATCGACCCGGTTCCTGATTCGGACCCGCCCGAGAACCTGGACTACGAGATGTGGCTGGGTCCGGCCCCGTTCCATCCGTACAACGAAGCGCGTTGCCACTACAACTGGCATTGGGTGTACGACTTCGGCACGGGCGAGATGGGCAACTGGGGAGCGCACTGGATCGACATCCTCCTGTGGTTCCTCGACTTGGGCTATCCGGAAACGGTGACCGCGGCCGGCGGGCAGTTCGTGACCAAGGACATCAAGGAGTGGCCGGATACGCAGACGGTCCTGTACCAGTATCCCGACCTGACCCTGCTGTGGGAGCTGCGGCTCTGGTCGCGGTTCGGTCCCGGCGGCGGCATCGGCAACGGCTGCGAGTTCTGCGGCGACAAGGGCGCCCTGGTCATCGACCGCGGCGGCTGGCGGTTCATCCCGCGCGACGGCGAGCCGGAGCGGCACGAGGGGAGTAGAATGAACGAGCCCCACGCCGAGAACTTCGCCGCCTCCATCCGCGGCCTCGAGACCCCCATTGCTCCGCTGATCGACGGCCATCGCACGGCGAACCTGTGTCACCTCGGCAACATCAGCGTGCGCCTCAATCGCCAGCTCAAATTCGACGGCGAGACGGAGACGATCTTGGGCGACGAGGAGGCGCAGGCCATGACCGGGCGCGCGTATCGCGAACCCTGGCGGCATCCCGGCGTATGACGGGCGCATCGTACGTCCGCCTGACTCCCGCTCACGAACGCGCGGGGAAATGCGTCTTCCCGCGGGAGCGTTGCGTTGTCGGATAGGGAGCATGCATTCGACCTGTGGACCGTGCCGCTTCTCCTCGGCTGGGCGCTGTTCTTCCTCGTGGGGATGTTCCCGGGGTTCGCGTTCTACCAAGTGCGCGACTTGGCCTGGGTCACAACCCAACGCGCCTGGATCAACTCGCCGCACGTCATCACGCTGGCGATGGCGGGCTATTTCGGGTGGTTCGTGCGCCAGCGATGCGCCGAGTCGGAACTTCGCGGGGGCGACGCGGTGCTGCGCGGAGTGTACGCGGCGATCATCGGCGTGGTGGCGTTTTTCGACTACCCGCTCGACTTGGTGTTGGTCATGCCGTACCGGCTCGACCCCGCGACGCGCTACTTGGTCTATGCCGGCGCGCTGGGCAAGCTCGTGGCTTGGGGATATCTCTACGTTGTCGTGCTTCGCTACTACGCGATGGGGCATTTTGATGCGTTCGCCGGGTTGCTCCCGGGCCGACACGCGTCGCAGGAGCGTCCCAGTTCCGACTCCCACGAAGCGCGCTGACCAGCGGCGCGCTGGGACAAGGCTCGGATGCGCGGTACTGTGCGCATTGTACTCCCTCGTTGCCGTCCCCGCGTTCTGCGCCGAACTGCGCCTCGGCGAGCCGACGGTGGACGGCGAACGCGTCGACGTGCCGATCCGCCTCGAGGCGGGTCCCGATGAAGCCGTCGCGGCGCTGGACTTGAGCTTTGTCTTCGATCCCGCCGTGTTCTCGTACGAGGGCGTCCAGGGAAGCGGCGCCCTGAGCGCGGCAGGCAAACGCGTCGTGGGGCGCGCCTCCCAGACCGGTCGCGTGGACCTCGTGGTGTCCGGCATGAACGCCGAGACAATCGCGTCGGGCCCGCTCGCCGCGATCCAGCTCGTGCAGACCGCCGACCCGCCGGAAGGCCGGACGCGGTTCACCGTCGGCGGGGCCACGCTCACCACGCCGGACGCGGACGTCATCCCCTCGGAGGGCGCGGCGGAAGAGGTCTCCCTGGCGCCGCTGTCCGAGCGGACCGGCGCGGTGGGCGCGCCGATCTCAGACGATCCCTCTGCGGAATTGGACCAAACGCCGGCCGCCGATTCGTCTGAGAGGCCCGAGCCGCCTGTGACCCGGCCGGCGGCGGGGGAGGAGGGCGGTCGCCTCTCGCCCGACCGCATCGCGTTGCTCAGGGAAGCGCTGCGGCAGCTCGAAGCGATGCGCGCGGGCGTGGCGGAGCCGGGGGAGGGCCCCGCCGAGACGCCGGACGACGTTGGCGCCGATCACGAAGCGGAGGCCGCGTCCTCCGAGTGGCCCGCCGCCCCTGACCCAAGCGTCGCGCCGACCCAGCCCGGAGACCGCGCGCCGAACCCCGTCGAGGTCGATCTACGCGTTCCTGAGGAGACGCCCGCCGGTCGGCCCGCCGACGCCCCGCGCCCGACGACCCGTCTCCGCGTCGGTCTCGCGCTGCTCCTCTCCGGCGCCCTGGCTCTCGTAGCGCTCTTCGCGCTTCGGAAGCATCTCTTCCGATAGCCCGCCGCCCGCGGCATGGCCTGGGAGCGCAGGCGTCTCGCCTGCAGGAGTGGCAAATGTGCGGAACCGGCGCCCTCGCCGGTCGTTTCCCGCCCGCGACATGGCGTCAAGTGCCGCACTTCGTCCCTCCAGAAGTGACGAAAAATGTCAATGGTCATCGAAATGCGTCGCCCATGACACGCCCGGAACGGGCTGGGTTCGCACCGATATGGCCCGTAAGTCACTGTGATTACTTGACTTTTTCCATTCGCTCTGCAGATTGGCATACGGGTTGCTCTCTTCTGTGCTGTGGAGTAGAAGGGTTGGTGCGGACCCGGCGTAGGGCCCGGCCCAACGGTAACGAGAGAGCCGAGAGGCTCGAGGAGGTTGGGGTAATGAGAAGGAACAAGGGTTTCACACTGATCGAGTTGATGATCGTCGTCGCGATCATCGCCATCATCGCCGCCATCGCGATCCCGAACCTGCTTCGGTCGCGCATGAGCGCCAACGAGAGTTCGGCGATCGGCGCGATGCGCACGATCTCGTCGTCCGAAGCGTCGTTTCAGACGGCGGCAACCTTGGATTTCGACGCTGATGGCATCGGGGAGTACGGTACGCTGCTGCAGCTCTCCGAGGCGACGCCTCCCTATATCGACAACGCCCTGGGTTCCGGCACAAAGCAAGGCTACACCTTCGTCGCCACCCCGGGCGCAGCAGATGCAGGGGAAACGGAGTACCTTGCGACCGCGCAGCCGACCGATGCGGGAAGCACGGGTAACCGGTTCTTCCAGGTGGACGAGTCGGGGGTCATCCGCTTCGCGACGGGTGCCGCGCCGACGGACGACAGCCCGCCGATCAGCTAAGGCCTGGACAGGCGCGGCGCCTGACAGCAACGGCATACCCAACGGAAGCGCGGACCCCACGGTTCGCGCTTCCTTTTCGTCTGGCGACACGGCGCCGGCCTGCCCGCTCCCGTTTGCATCCGCCGCTTCGATGGGCGTATCACATCAGAAGAACACGGCTCCGTCGGGTCCTGGGGCGCGCACGAGAGCCGCAACCGCCCAAGAAGAGAGGGGACTTCACTGTGAGGAGCTCGTTGCTGCGTATGGCTATCGTCGGATCACTGCTGGTAACGGTCGCGTCCGCGGCCTATGGATTCCGACCCGAGCGGCCCGAGATTCCGCGGATCGCTCCGGAGGACTTCCCGATCATCCCTTGGGGATGGACGCCCGGCGACGCCCAGGCGCTGGCGGAGATCTGGGAGTGCGGGTTCAACCTGGCCGGGTTCATCCGCCCGGAACACGTGGACATGGTCCAGGACGCCGGGCTGAAGTGCATCGTCCACCACCCCAGCATCGCGAACGCGGTCTCGAACCAGCCCATCGAGGATGACGAGATCGCGCGGCGCGTCGCGGAGGCCACAGACGCTTTCAAGGACCATCCCGCCGTCTTCGGCTACTACCTCAAGGATGAGCCGACGGTCGACTGGTACCCCAACCTTGCGCGGTGGCGGGCCGCCGTCGTCGAGGCCGACCCAGATGCGCTGCCGTACATCAACCTCCTGCCGGTCGGCGCGCAGGGGCCCGGCGTCGACAGCTACGAGGAGTACGTTGACCGGTTCATCACGGAGGTCGGCGCCGGCTATGTCAGCTACGACCACTACACGCTGCGCGACGACGGCTCGGTGTCGCCGACGCTGTTCCTGAACCTCCAGATCATGCGCGAGTACTCGAAGAAGCACGGCATACCGTTCTGGAACATCGTGCTGGCCAACAGCCACTTCCGCTACGCTTCGCCGACGGCGGGCGGTCTGCGGCTGCAGGTGTTCTCGACCCTGGCCTACGGCGGCCGCGGCATCAGCTACTTCACGTACTTCGCCCCGCTGACGGGCAACTACCGCGAAGCGGCGGTCGACCAATTCCTGAACAAGACGCCCACGTGGGACATCCTGCGCAACATCAACCTGCAGATCCACTGCCTCGGGCCGACGTACCTGCAGCTTGACAGCGTGAACGTGTTCCACCACCCGAACGTGCCGGAAGGCTGCGCGGGCGACCTGTCCACCAGTCGCTTCATCGAAGACGTCTCCGGCGGCGGCGACTTCCTCGTCGGCGAGTTCGTGCATGCCGACGGGCGGCCCTTCGTCATGGTCGTGAACAAGAACATCACCACGTCGACCGCCTTCGGGGTGCAGTTCAAGGAACCCGGCCGCGTGATGATGACCAACCCCTACACGGGCGAGACGCACGGCTGGAGCGGTGAGAACAACTGGCTCGCTCCGGGGCAGGGCATGCTGCTGAGCCTCGAGAAGGAATAGCGGGACGGATCTCCCTACCGCACCGACCGCCCGTCATGCGGATGCACCGTGAAGCGTCCGCCCGGGCGGTCGGTCCACATCCAGACCACGCCGCGCTTGTCGTCGTACCCCCAGGACGGACGCGGGACGGGGCGCAGGCTCTCCGAGTCCGCATACCAGCTCCGCAGCGCCGCGATGTCGACGTAGGGGAGGCGCGCGCCGTCGCGTTCCACGCGTTCCGGCGCGGCATCGCAGGCGATGCGCAGGACCAGCGGGCGATCGTCGGCGGGCGCAACCCGGATCTCCGACGTTTCCCCAGCCTCGACCGTGACGCGCAGCGGTTCGGGCGCATCCGGCAGGACGAACGCATGCTCGCGAGCGACGGCGGTCTCGGACGGCGGCTCCGGGTAGATCGCCAGCGTCAGGGAGCCCTTCGAGTCTTCGTCGCCGAACCCGGTGTATGGCCGCGACACCTCCATTGGGATCACCGATCCCTCGCGCACATAGACCGGGTACGCGTCGAGCGGGTACTCCTCGGTGATGCGTGCGGGCCCCGCGATCACGCGGCGTTCATCAAACAGATAGCGCCAGCGCCCTTCCGGGAACGTCACCTGGCGTGTCGGCGTGTCGCGGTAGATCGGCGCGACGAGCAATGCGTCGCCGTACAGGTACTGATAGTCATCGCCGAGCGGACGGATCACCGGCGGGCCGCCTTCGGCGCACTTGACCACGTGGCTGTAGACATAGGGGACGAGTTCCGTGTGCAGCCAGGCGAACCGCCGGATCACATCGAGCTCGAGCGGGCTGCGTTTCCACAGAGCGCGCTCGCCGTGGCCGCCGTTCAGGAAGAGCGGACAGAACGCGCTGAACTGGGCCCAGCGGATGTAGAGTCGCGGCGGGATGACCGATCCCGAGAACCCCGCGACGTCCGATCCGATCACTGCGTACCCCAGACGCGCGCTGCGCAGGATGTCCGCGATCGCCTCCTCGATGCCCTCGTCCGCAAGGCTCCAGGCGTGGTCCTGGTCGCCCACCCACGTCACCGGCGCGGCGTCGAGCGGGGCGAAGCCCTCCGGATGCAGGCGCCGATCGACCGATCGCGACAGCGTGACGAACTCGGGGTTTTGCGAGAGCCCATGCCGGCGCTCGTCGCGATAGTAGCGATCCATGTAGCCCCGTGTCGTCATCCAGCCGTCCCGCACGCGCTGCCAGCCCAACGGGACCGGGCCGATCCGCGAACTGAAGAACGTGGCCGTGCCGTCCAGCTTCCACGCGTCGAGCCCGGCGTCCAACAACGGCTGCTGCATCCCCCGCCACCACGCCATCGCGTCCGGGTTCGTGTAGTCGACGAAGCCGCCGCGGCCTTTCCACCATTTCCACTGGTAGGCGCCCCCGGCCAGGTAGCCCGCCGCCGCGGCGTCGGCGAACCAGTCCGAGGCGTCCGCGATGGCCGTGTCGTCGTTCTCGCTGTTGACCATGCACGTCATCCACAGCGCCACCCGGTACCCTTGCTCCCTCAGTTCCGCGATGAACCGCTCGCCGCCGGGGTAGCGCACGGGGTCCACGACGAAGTCGTTGTAGCGCGTGCTCCAGGGGCTGTCGAGCAGCACCGTGCGCACCGGGATGTCGTGCGCGCGGTAGCCATCGAGCAGCTCGCGCACCCGTTCCGCCGTGTTGGCGTCGTCCTCCCAGAGCCAGCACTCGAGCGCCCAGGCCGGCGTGATCGGCGGTCGCGGGCCGGCTGCGCTCCGAAATGGCGCGCCCCAAAGGGGATAGATCCATCCGGCCCAGACGACCCCGACAAGCAGTACGATGAGCGCGCAGCCGACGGCGCCCCAGCGCCATAGGCGACGTGTGCGCGGTCCGGGTCTGGTGTTGCTCTGGGAGGCGCTTGTCATCAGCTACCCCGTTCCTCTCTGACTCGGGGTCGTGGAAGCCGGCTTGCGGCGGCATGGGCGCCTCGACCTCGACCGCCGTTTGCATGCGTACGGGGTTCCGTGGTAAACCGAGCGGCGTTTTGTGGGTCGGCGGTCGCCCGACCCGGACATGAGGCAACTGTGAACATCCTGCTCATCGCCATCGACACGCTCCGCGCCGATCATCTGGGCTGCTACGGCTACGGGCGCAACACTTCTCCCAACATGGATGCCTTCGCGCGCGAGGCCGTGCAGTTCGACACGGCGTTCGCCACGGCCATCCCGACGCATCCGGCGTTCGCCACCATCAACACCGGCCAGTACTCCGTAAGCCACGGTGTCGTGTCGCACGGGAGCTCCGCGCCCATCCCGCGCAACGTGCCCTGGCTGCCGGCGATTCTCCAGCAGAACGGGTACACCACCTGCGCCGTCGACAACCTGGCCGAGTGGCGGCACGGCTTCGGGCGGGGGTTCGAGTTCTACGTCGACCCGACCCGCCGCCGCGCGTTGAGCATCAACTGCGACAACCGCACGCTCAACCGACGCGCCATCCCCTGGCTCAAGCAGCACGCGCACGAGCAGTTCTACTTGTTTGTGCACTACTGGGATCCGCATACGCCCTATCTGCCCCCGCGAGCTTACCGGCGGTTGTTCTATGAAGGCAACCCGAACCAGCCCGACAACCACCTGTTGGACGCGATGGATCGACACCCGCTCGGTCAGATGTGGCGGGAGACCTGGTTCAACAAGCTCGGCCCGCACATTACTGATCCCGAGTATATCGTCGCGCTGTACGACGGCGAGGTGCGCTACTGCGACGAAGGCGTCGGCCAACTGCTGCGTGCGTTGGACGAGACCGGCCGCCGCGACGATACGCTGATCGTGATCCTTGGCGACCACGGCGAGCTCATGTACCGTCACGGCATCTTCTTCGACCACCACGGCCTCTACGACGGCAACCTGCACGTACCCTGGCTTCTGCGCCACCCGGAGGTCGCGCCGCAACGGGCGTCGGGACTTGCCGCCCACGTGGACGTCGCGCCGACCATCCTCGAGCTGTGCGGCATCGAGATCCCCGAGGCGATGGAGGGGACGAGCTGGGCGAAGCATCTCCTCGGAAAGGGTCCTGCCCCTGACCGCGAGTTCATCGTTAGCCAGGAGTGCACCTGGCAGATGAAATGGTCGATCCGGACGCGGACGCACAAGTTCATCCTCGCGCGCGAGGAGGACTTCTACGGCAGACCCATGCGTGAGCTCTACGACTTGCGTTCGGATCCGGACGAGCTGCACAACATCGCCGCGGCCGAGCCCGACCTTGCCGCCGACCTCGAACGTCGGCTCGAGGACTGGATCGCCGAGCGCATGCAGGCGGCGGGTCTGACGGTGGACCCGCTCGTATCGCACGGTCTGACGTTGGGCAGCCGTTGGAAGGAAGAAGGCGACGTCCAAGGCGCGCCGCCCATGGAGGTTGACCAGCGGTAGACCGGCGTCTCGCTACCGGGCCTGACCGCCGCGGGGCCGGGACGTCTTCGCTTTCGCTCTGGGCTTGGCCGGCGCCGGCTCAGGGTCGGGCATCGACTCCGGCGTCGCCCGGATGTGGCGTTTTACCAGCCGCTCCGGGATCTCCGTCATGAACCGACTGGTCTTCGTTGCGCGCGGTTTGCGGAACCGCATCCGGCGTAACGCCTCGAAGAACGTGAGGTGCCGCTGCGCGCGGGTGACCGCGACATAGAACAGGCGCCGCTCTTCCTCCAGCAAGTCGCCCGCGGCGTTGCGTTCGTGCGGCAGCAGCCCCTCTTCGCATCCGACCAGAAACACGAAGGGGAACTCCAATCCCTTTGCGCTGTGGATGGTCATCAGTTGCACGCCGGACGTCCGCCGATCCTTCCCGTCGCCGCGCTGATCGCCGTCGCTGACCAGGGCGCTCTGGTCGAGGAACCCGGACAGCGTGGGCTCTGTGGTCGACTCCTCGTACTCGAGCACCGAGGACATCAGCGCCTGCACGTTGCCCCAGCGCGCCTCGAACTGCTCCGGGCTCTTGCAGCTCCGGAACAGGTCTTCGCGATAGCCGATGCGATCGACCAGCTCCGTCACGACCTCGGTCAGCTTTCCGCTGCTCTGCCGAAACTTCGCGCGGAAATCCCGTATCACGCCGAGGAAATCCCGAATGCCGTGGGCCACGTTCGACGGCAGGTCCTCGCGCTCCACGAGTGCGGCCAGTCCCCGCGTCACGCCCATCGACTCGCGCAGGCAGAGGTCGTGTACGCGGTGGAGCGTGACGTCCCCGACGCCGCGCCGGGGCACGTTGACCACGCGCAGCACAGCCGCCTCATCGCGCGGGTTGGCGATCGCCTTGAGGTAGGAGACGATGTCCTTGATCTCGGCGCGTTCGTAGAAGTCATGGCCGCCGACCACGGTGTACGGGATGCCCGCCTGGCGCAAGGCGATCTCGAACGGACGCGACTGCAAATTCGATCGGTAGAGGATCGCGAAGTCGCTGTGGCGCGCGTCGCTGCGGCCCTGGATGTGCGTGAGCCACGCGACGGCCTCCTTCGCCTCAGCCTCCTCGTCGGCCACGACGAACCAGTCCAGCGGACGGCCCTTGCCGAGCGCGCTCCATAGCGCCTTCGGGCGTCGCGAGCGGTTGTTGCCGATCACCGCGTTGGCCGCGCCGAGCACGGTCTCGGTCGACCGGTAGTTCTGCTCGAGCTTCACCACCTCCGCGCCGGGGAAGTCGCGCTCGAAGTGGAGGATGTTGCTGATGTCCGCGCCGCGCCAACCGTAGATCGACTGGTCGTCGTCGCCGACCACGCACAGGTTGCCGTGCGCTGACACGAGGCTGCGGAGCAGGGCGTACTGGACGCCGTTGGTGTCCTGATACTCGTCCACCATCACGTAGCGGAACAACTGCTGGTAGCGTTCGAGCGCCGCGGGATGCTCGCGCCAGAGACGGAGCGTCATCGCCAGCAGATCGTCGAAATCCAGCGCGTTGGCGGCCTTCAGGGCGCTCTGGTAGCGCTCGTATACCTCCGGGAGCCACTTCGCATAGCGCTGAACGGCCTCGGACTCGGCGCGTCCGGTCTTCTGCGCGCCCTTGACCGCGCGTTTGTTGACGTCGGCGGGGGCGTCGAGCCCGGCGTTCTTCGCGGCCCCAATCCGCTGCAGGAAGATGTCCACGTCAAACCCGTCTTGCACGCCGTCAATGTCACGGAGCGTGCGGCGCAGCAGGGTCCGCGCATCGCCTTCAGACGAGATTGTGAAGTTGCGGCGGTACCCCAGCAGCTCGATCTCGGCCCGGAGCACGCGGACGCAGAAAGAGTGAAAGGTCGAGATTGTGATCCGCTTGGCGGCCGCCGGGCCGACGATCGACGCGACGCGTTCGCGCATCTCGCCGGCCGCCTTGTTCGTGAACGTCACCGCCAGGATTTCCTCGGGCAGCGCACGGCCCTGCGCGATGAGATAGGCGATCCGGGTTGTGATCACGCGGGTCTTGCCGCTTCCCGCGCCCGCCAGTACGAGCACGGGGCCTTCGGTCGTGCGGACGGCGTGGGCTTGCTCAGGGTTCAGCGCGGAGACAAGGGTGTCGATCGAAGCCATGGATCCCGTTTCATGAGGTTGCGGTCTGGTGCGAACTACGGTGTGGCCGGCGGCCCGAGCGCGACATAGACGCCGGGAGCGTCGTCGACGCCGGACAGCGTGCGGTCTGAGCCGACGCGCGCGTCGTCGAGCGGGAGCCAACCGGTATCCGAGCGCCAACCGAAGAGCTTGAGCTGCGCCAACTGCTCGGCGGAACACCGTCCGTCCGGCACGGCGAGTTGCACGGACACCTGCATGGGAACTTCGGGCGACGACGATTCGACGGTCACGTAGCGCGTGAAGGCCTGTCGCCCGTCGGGCAGCGGGGCAGGGGGCTCCTCCGAGACGTGCAGCTTCGCCCCGATGACACGGTCCGCTGAGATGTGCACCGCGCCGGGCGCTCCGGGCGGGGTCAATGCGATGCTGCGACCCCACGCGATGGCGGTGTCGCCGGGCGGGGCCTCGACCGACGGTTCGGCGACTGTGTTCCCGGCGGCCGACGGCGCGTCGTCGGGTGTCGGCGCGGCGTCGCCGGTCTCCGCGTCCGAGATGGGCGCGATCGGCGGCAGTTCCGCGATTTCCGCATCCAGGTCGGCGGAAGGGCGCTCCGTCGCGGCTTGCACGGCTTCGCGCGCAACTGCTTCCGCGGCGTCCTGAACCGGCGCGCCTTCGATGCGCGGACCGAGCACCACGAGCCGCTGGAGCCCCTCGACCTGCGCCATCAGCACGCGCGCCTGCGGGTCGGCCTGTTGGAAGGGGACGGGGCGCCAACCTTCAGCGTGTTGGTAAGTGTAGACCGCCAGTTCGCCGAACTGCGCATCGGGACAGATCTCGGGCGGGATGTAGGCCTCGAACGCCACCACGGCGCCTACCTGCGCTGGGGCATGGATGGGGCGGAGGAACACGGAGTACGCCGATTTGTCCTCGGGCAGCGGGATCGGCGGCTCGACGCTCGACTCCAGCGTCACGCGGACCGGCGCCTGCGCATGAACGCGCACGACGCCGTCGAGCCCGGGCGCTCGCAGCTCAACGAACCGGCCCCGCGCCTCCTCGGCGAAGGTCTGGACCTCCTCCAGATCGAACCGCACCACCTTGAACCGCCTTTGAACAAGCAGGTCCATCTGGTCGTCGTAGTGCGCGGAGCCGCGTCGCTGCGACGTCCCGAACGGGACCATGCTGACGCATCGGACACGGTCGCCGAATTCCACCACCCGCGCGTAGCCGTAGCCGTAGGAAGCCTGCCACTTGCCGTCGCGGAACTGGTGGTCGCCGGCGACGAACACCGGTTGGCCCGAGGCCGCGCCCGGCATCGGCTCCTCGCGATCTCCCCGGCGCACCACGTGGACCTCACCCCAGGGGACTGACATGGCGCCGTACTCGTTGCGCAACAGGCGCGCCGCCTGGCCGATCGCGTCGAAAGTGATGCGCGGATCGTGCTCGCCGTTGGCGAAGGCGTCGAACAGGAGCGTCTCGTTCGGATAGCGGGGCGCGAGGCCGCGGTAGGAGGCCAGCCATACGTGGAAGAACGTCATCCCCTCGCTGGAAGGCTCCGCGACCTGCGTCCAGTTCAGCAGCAGCTCGATCCCGGTCCTGGTATCGGCATCGGCCTCTTCGAGAAACGCAGGGTTCTCCTCCAACATGGTCTTGAGTCGCGGACCGACGACCGACCCGAACGGCACGTATACGTCGTACAGCATCGCCTGCACGTCGTCGAACGAACGCGGCGCCGCCTCGATCAGGCTGCGCACGCGCCGCGCGCGGTAGGAATCCTGGTCGGCGACGAACCATTCCGGCCATGCCTCCGAGTCGAGGTCGGGTCCGCCTGTCGCGCTCCAGGGCGGGTTGCCGCTCGCTACGAGGTACCCGGACGGGGGATTCACCACGCCGGGCAGGGCGGCGATCTCGACGTCGCCGCCCCAGTCGTAACGCGGGTCGTCGCCGGAGATCGGGGCGCGGTAGTCAACGGGAGGCTCTTCCGGGATCAGGTGCGCCAGGAGACGGAGGTCGCGCTTCTCCGGCTGGTATCGCCGGCCGGAGCGCGCGTTGTAGAGGTAAAGCAGGTTGCCGGCGCGGTCGGCGTAGACCACATGGAAGCAAGGGAGCTGATGCATCGCCAGCGCCGCCTGAAAGTCCTCGAGGCGCTGCGCGGCGCCCATGCGGAAGAACTGAAGCAGGGCGCCGAAATCATGGTAACCGCCGATGCGCCAGATCACGAACTGGTCGTCGACGCGTCCGAGCACCGGCCCGCGTCCCGTGATCATCACCTCGACGTTGCGGCGCTCGAAACCGGCGTCACCATAGACCAGGTACTCCTGCAGGCGCGGCGCTTCGGAGAGGTAGTCGCCGGCGTAGGCCAGGCTTTCCGGCGACATCACGGATGCGAGATCGCCGTCCCATTGCGGTTCGGATGCGAGAAACACGTCGGCAATGTCCGCCTCGTTCGGCGACAGCCCCCAGCCGAGCACGGCGTTGTGTCCTTGCAGGATGACCGGCAACCCGAACAGGGTCGCGCCCGCGACGTTCAATCCCGGCGCGATCAGATGGGCTTCGTACCACTGAAACGGGCCGGTCCAGTCCGTGTGGGGGTTGATCGCGAGGATCGGCGCGCCGCCCGTGGTGCGACCCGCGCTCAACGCCCACGCATTCCCGGAGACAGCCGGGGCGGCGCGGTGGTAGAAATCCGGCAAGTCGAACGGCGCGTGGCTCATCAGGTAGCAGTGGAGAAGCGCCAGGATCTCGTGCGGGCGCACCCCTTCCGCCCAAGGCGGCGCGGCGGGTCCGGCGTCGCTCAGCCACATGTTCACGCCGAGCGCAAACCCTTCGCACAGGTCGCGCGTGATCGGGTCGGCTTGTCGGAAGGCGGCCTCGGCCATCTCTCCGTGTCCCATGCGCAGCGAGAACTCGTCCGAGGCGGCGTGTTCCGGCCCGAGTATCTCCGACGCCCGCCCCATGGCCACGCGGTACGCCAAGAGCATCGGCTCGATGTGGTCTTCGGCTTGGGCGTAGCCGAGTCCGAACGCCATGGCGCGGAGCGAGTCGGCCAGCACGTGCGGCGCGCCCCAATCGTCGCGGTAGACGGTCACGTGATCCCACATGGCCTCCGGAGGAGGCGCATCGAAGTCGTCCTGCGCCCGCGCCGCGCCGGCGGGCGCGAAAGCGCCCAGACACGTGAGGAACGCGACGACGCAGGCGCGAAGCGGCATTCCTTGCGCCGGACGCAGCATGACCGAGGGGCTGCAGTATGGGGGCGTGCTATGCATGGGCCTATTGTGGCATGAACCCGGGGGCCACGGGAAGGCGGTCACTCCTGCGGCCGCGTGATCACCTCGAGCACGCGCCGTTCACGCGCTTGCAGGAGATCGCCCGCCATGCCGAGCGTTTTGGCGTAGAGCCCAATTGTCAGGAGCAGCAGCGCCGTGGCCATGATCGTCCCCGCGGGGATTGCCTGGTAGCCCAGGAACGGCAGGATCAGGGTGTCGAGCAGCATACAGACCGCTGCGGGCGTCACGGCGACGAGCGTGAGCCCCAGCGAGACGAGGCCGACGAGCCACTGACCGGCGTTCGCCGACCCGGACGCCCGCATGCCCTGCCAGCGGACGCGGTAGGGGAACAAGGTCGATGTGAAGTTGCCCACGGTCGCGTACAACAGATAGAGCTGGAATGCCGTGACGATCGAAGTCGCCGTCACGGAGATCGGCGGCCTTGCGATGATGCTGCCGAGGGCCACGAGGACCAGCGCCACCGCGCCGACAAAAGGGAAGATGGCGACGTTCTTGGCCAGCAGATACTGCGATCGATCCGTAGGAAGGAGCACGAGCGCGCGGAAGCCGTTTCCGTCGAAGCCGAACAGGTTGAACAGCACGACGCTGAAGTTGAGGAAGGGCCACACCACCACCGCCAGGGGCAGCCACGCCTGTGGGCCGAACCGGCTCTGCGGCTCGTCGCCCCAGAGCTGTCCGGCGAACATGCCCAGCAGGATGGCGCCCACCACGATGGGCATGATCAGCATCATGCGGATGTTCGGCTGTCGCCAGTAGGAAAGGAACGACGCGTACGCCAACGCCGTCGTGTCATCGCGCAGGAAGGGCAGTTCGCGGTCAAGCAGGCTCCGCGGGATCGCGTCGTGCGACCGGTCTGTAGGGACGGACTCCTTGCGCGACCTGCGCCGTCTGCCGCGGATCCCCATGTAGTAGCGCCAAGTCTCTCGGTAGCTCAGCGCGAGTCCGGCCGACGTCAGGCCGAGCATCCCCGCCACCGGAAGGGCGTAGGTGAGCGCCTTCCCGTTGACGGCGCCGTACGCCGCGAGCGCGAACCACGCAATGGGGAGAACCCCGTTGGCCACGTAGAGCCATTCCTCGCCTTGGGTCAGCAGCGCTTCCTTGCGCTGTTTCGCCGCCTCTTCCCAGGCGCTGATCTCCTCCGACGTCATCGCTTCGCGTTCGTCGCGCGAGAGTTCCAGGTCGTACCGCTCGGCCACCTGACGTCCCACGACGTTGGTCAGGATGTTCGGCAACTGGAACACCAGCACGAACGAGACCGTGAGGATCGCGATGACAGTCCGCTGACGGCGCTTGTTCTCCATGAGTGCGCCCAGGACGCCGCGGATGTAGTGGGCCCATGCGGCCAACATCGCGTAGAAGAGGAGCGCGGCCGGCAGGATCAGCAGTCCGCGCAGGCCGAAGCGTGACGTTGCGCCAAGCGACAGCCCGAGCACGGGCAGGAGGAAGAGCGGGAGCATGACCGAGAAGAGCGAGACGCTGAAGTTCATGAGGAAGACCATCGGCAGGGACACCGGCAGGTAGAGCAGCTTGCGCATGTCGATGATGTCCGACCGTTGCAGCTCGCTCATCAGATCGATGCCCCAGAAGAAGAGACACACGAAGACGAGTATGTCGCACATGAGCAGAAACGGGGCCGATGGCGGCAACGTGCGGGCCGCGAAGAACAGTCCGATTCCGCCTCCGAGGCCGGCCAGGGTGACGCCGCACAACACGATGCCGAAGACGAGACCCGACAGCACGGCGCGCTTCGAGATCGACCGCCGAAGGAGGAGGATGCGCACGGCGATCAGCGCGCGGAGCTGAGCCGTCATCAGCCGTTCCCCTCGAGCCAGGAGAGACTTCGCGACGTCTGCTCCGGTTCGCCGACCAAGTCAATGAACGCTTGTTCGAGCGATCCCTCGGCGGCGAGTTCCGCGAGCGGGCCCTCGGTCACGAGCTTGCCGCGATGGATGATGCCGACATGGGAGCAGAGCCGCTCGACGATGGCGAGGATGTGGGAGCTGAGGAAGATGGTGGACTCGCGGCCCACAAAGCGTTCGAGCGTAAGCCGGATGGTGCGCGAGGCGAGTGCATCGAGTCCCTCGAAGGGCTCATCCAGAAAGAGCAGGTCTGGGTCGTGGATGAGGGCCGCCGCCAGCGCGACCTTCTTCTGCATGCCGTGGGAGAACTCCAGGAGCAGCTTCTTCGCCTCGCTCTCCAGTCCGAGCAGCGACAGGAGCTCCTCGCGTCGCTCTTCGATCACGGGTCGCGGCAGGCGGTACATGCGCCCGATGAACGTGAGGTATTCCCGCGCCGTGAGGTTCTCGAACAGGCACAGGTCTTCGGGCACGATGCCGATGCGCTGTTTGACCGCCAGGCCGTCGCGGTGGATGTCGGCGCCCAGCACCCGGGCGGCGCCGGCGGTCGGACCCATCAGCCCGGTCAGGATCTTGATCGTGGTCGACTTACCCGCGCCGTTCGGCCCCAGGAATCCGTAGAAGGCGCCGCGCTCGACCCGCAGGCTCACATCGTCGACCGCGCGGAAGCCGTCGAATTCCTTGCAGAGTCCGTCCGTTTGTATTGCATACTCCATCGTCTGACGTCCAATCCCCTGTTTCTGTCCGGAAACGCGCGCGCATTGTAGCACCCATGTGCGGTCATGGACACCCTCAATCGTTATGTGGCATCATCGCCGCATTCACGGAGCATTGAGGCCGGAAGACGGCTGGGAGGTGTGCGATGCGGATCTGGAAAGCCGGGGGACCGGACGACGGGACGGTCCACTGCCTGGGGAACGGGCGCATCTGCGCCTACGGGTTGGGGCCGAACCTCTTCCAGGTGTTCGGACCGCCCTACAGCACGCCTGCGTTCCACGGGCTCGAACTCGAAGCGCAGCCGGGCTGGGAGGTGCGCGTGATGCGCGAGCCGGGAACCGCCGTCTACAACCACGCCGTGGCGGCCGGCGGTTCCGAGTTCGCCGCGATGACCGAGTTCGCCGACGCGGAGCTGCCCGCGATCGTGCGCCGGGTGCAGACGAACACGCCGCTCCGATTCGTCGTGCGCTTCGCGGAGAAGGTGACCGCGCTGGATTTCTCGTCACGCTTCGCCGATGCGGCCGGCGCCGCGCTCCTCATCGCGGAATCGGGGCGGTTCGTTTACATGGACTACCCGTTCCCGGTCGCGATTCACCAGGCGGTGCTCTGGCGCGGCGACGCGACGGGACGGATCGTCGAGGCCGGCGACGACGGAGACGGCGGCGTCATCGAGATCACCTGCGCGCCGGGGACATCCGAGCTCCTGTTCGTGGGCGGTCCGCAGTATCCGGAGTGCATCGAGGCGGCGGAAAAGACCGCCGCGACCGCGTTCGAGCAGATGCTGGCCCGCACGCGGCAGGACTGGACGGTGTTCAGCCGGCACCATGCGTCTCTGGCGGACGGACTGCCGGACGGCGCCCGCCTGAATGACGCGGCCGACGCCGTGGCTATCGCGATTCGCACGCAGCAGGGCGTCGAAGGCGCGGTGTTGGCGGGATATCCCTACCATCTGGGCTACGTGCGCGACCAGTACGGCGTGGCACGGGGGCTGCTCGCCTTGCAGCACAACGACGAGGCCCGGCGGTTGCTCGAGTTCTACTGGAACGTGTGGCAGCGCCACGGCATGGTCCGCAACGCCCAGGGCATCGGCGCCGACGGCATCTTCCACATCCACGAGAACGACGACGTCGAGATCACCGGCTACCTCATCCTCAAGACCTTCGACTACGCGGACCGCACCGGCGACTCGGCCTTCGTGTCGCAGGTGTTCCCCATGCTGGAGTGGGCGTTCGAAGCCCAGAAGCGCCATCTGCTCGATGGCATGCTGCCGTTCAACGGCGACGAGACCTACATCGCGGGGGGCATCTTGCCGCGCAGCACGCTCAACGACGGATCGGCCGAGGCCACGATGCTGTTCCTGGACACGGGCGAGCGCCTTGTCGAGTGGGCCGAGAACACGAGTCGCTGGCCGGGCCATCGCATCGACGAGAACCGCGAACGCCTGGCGGAGGTCCGCAGCGCGTTTCGCCGGAACTTCTGGCGCGATGGGCGCCTGATCACCAATAACCCGGAGCGCCGCAAGGCCGGCGAGATGCCGCGGTTCCGCCACGGCGTGTGCGAAGCGTCCAACCCGATGCGGTTCGGCTGGACGGAGCGCACGGCGACGGGGCGCTACATGCACCCGGCCGCGCTTGCGGAGGGCCTGCGGCTTCCGGAGGCCGACGCCACGGTGTACACGCTCCAGTCGGTCAGCCTGACGCCGATCTACTTCGGCTCGCCGCTGCTCAAGCCGCGGGAGCTTGCCCCGGTCGTTGACGAGATCCTCGACAGCTTTGAGCGCACGGGCGCCTTGCCGTCGCGACCGGACATGAACGTGAGCGTGGGGTACGACTACGGGTTGGTGCTCTACGCGTCTGCAGAGCTGCGGAACGCGAAGGGCGCGCTCGTGTACGACAAGATGATGGACGTGATCGACGCGATGGGAACGTGGTCGGAGTACTACCGTGACCACAAGCCGGCGGGCACGCGCTGCCGTCCGTGGGAGAGCGCGATCAACATCGAAGCCGCGTTGCACTGGGCCCGGCGCGGCCAGTCCTGACGAAGGGGAGGGGGCTCCCGGTCCGAGAGCCCCCTGCGCTCCGCTATTCCTCGAGATCGCGGACGCACGCCTCGCGTTCGCGCCAGTAGTCCGCCGTCGCGCCGACGAGCCGGTCCAGAACCGCTTCGTCCGGCTTGCCGTGCATCGCCGGATAGGGGTCGCCCCCGGGGCCCAGCGGCTCGGGCGTGCAGAAGCAGCGGGGGTTGTTGTAGCCGATCAGGTACAGCGCCATGATGATCGTGTCCACGTCGAGCGAACCGTCGCCCAACGCGCCGCGGTTCGTATCCGCCAGGTGCAGGTTGGTCAGGCGCGTCCCGTGTTTCACGATCGTCTCGCCGATATGGCTCTCCTCGACCAGCATGTGATAGACGTCGCCGTTGATATGGCGTACGCCGGGGTGGTTGACCAGCTTGATGTAGGCCTCGGCCTCTTCGAAGCTGTGGACGATGCTGACTTCCGCCGAGCGGATGGGCTCGACCGCGCCGCGAACCCCCGACTGCGAGAACTCATCCGCGACCAGTTGCAGCGTCTCCACGGAGCGCGCAACCTCCATGTCGTCGATCTTCGCCGGCCGTCCGACCGCCCCCGGGACAATGAGGAAATACTTCGCGCCAAGTTCATGGCCCAGCGCCACGTTGCGCCGGATGTAGTCGATCGCGCGCTGTCGGATCGGGCCGGCGTTGCTCGCCAGGTCGTTATCGGCCGAGAACATGCCGCAGATGCCTGAGACCTGCAGGCCGTGATCGGCGAGCACGCGTCGGGTTTCTTCCGTCTTGTAGCCCAAGTCCGCGCCGTACCGGTTGCCGTGGAGCTCGATGAAGCGGATGCCGTGCCGAGCCAACCGCTCGGCCGACGCGTTCAGCGGCTCCATCCCGAACCCCCAGTTGCTCCACGACAGGTTCAGCGGCGCCGCGAACTTCTCCGGGTCCGCCTTCTTCTCCTCGATGAACCTCGCGCGAATCTGATCGGACTTCTGTTGCCAGTTCTGCGGCTTCATCTCATGCTCCCTTCTCGTTGTCGCCCGGGCCGCCATGGCGGCGTTGCGGGCATTCCGGCGCAGGGATTGACCCCAAGACACAGAGTATAGCAGGGGACAGGCGGGGCCGCCATTGGGTGATCAGAGCGAGGATGCGCCGGCGCGACGACGGAATGGTCGCGCTAACGCCGAAGACTGCCCGAGCGTCCCCCAAGGCGACTGCCGCTGAAGCGGTCGAGCGGACTGCGGACGGGGCTGTCGCTCTCATCCTCGCGGTCGCGCAGTATGCTCGAGCTCGGGATGCGTGTCCTGACCCCCAACGCGCCGCGACCGTCGTCTTCGTCGTCGCCTCGGCGCAGGAGCCCGTAACTGCGGTCGGAAGTGCTCGAGCGGCGGGAGGAACGGCTGCGGAAGCGAGATGTCCGGTTGTCGTCGTCCGCGTCCTCGCCGCGCAAGCGACTGCCGAAACTGTCGCGAAGCGAACGCGACGACGTCTCCTCGTCGCGGTCGCGGTCGAAACTGGGAAGCGCTTCGCGCCGGCGGTCGGGAGGGGCGGCTCCGCCAAGGGGTTCCGGCGCCTGAGGACGCAGTGAGCGGTCCGTAAGGTCATCGAGCCGCGTGATGTCCTCGACCGGCTGCGTAATGCTCCGGGAGTTGGTGCTTTCGAAGACGTTGTAGTGCTGCTTGCCGAAGCCCTTGGGGTTCGAGACGTCAGTCGTCCGGTCCGACCAGCGCCGCAGCACGTTGCCGGTCGGTCCGCGCAGCTCGGATCGTGTGCCGCCCTGCCCGTCGGCGCGAGACTGGATGGTCCCGACGATACCGCCCTTCTTGTCGACGATCACGGCGCGCACGCCGCCGTCCTGCGATGGTTCCGTCACGGATGTCGCCACGACCTCGCCCATCGAGTTGCGGAATGTGGCATGCACCCGCCCGCGGGCGTCTTTGCGCGTGTCCATGAGGAGGCGGTCGCCTGCTGCGGACGCCAGCGGAGCAAGCGCAACCAGTGCAAGGGCGGCGAGGGCGGATGCGCGTATGAGTCGCATCGTCATGGTGATGGTCCTCTCCGTTCTGCGGTTGCAGAACTCGGTTCCATGCCGTTCCGTGAGCACGGGATCCATATCTGTACTGTAGCAGAATTCCCGCGAATTGGCCAGTTCTCCAAGGCAATCGCATCTAACCGGGAGGGATTGCCGGCGCCGTGGCCTGTGTCAAGGGGTTTCTGTAAGTAGGGTGTTCGGCAGTCTTGCTTGTGCGTCCCTGCTATAGCCTCGGTTGTGCGTGGTCCAGAGTAGCCCTCCTCCGGACGCGGGAAGATCTGCCGGATGGCGGGGCGCTCGGCGACCGACGCCTGGCGC
This sequence comes from Candidatus Hydrogenedentes bacterium UBA6118, assembly GCA_002422525.1. Lineage (GTDB taxonomy): Bacteria > Hydrogenedentota > Hydrogenedentia > Hydrogenedentales > SLHB01 > UBA6118. The sequence goes on along the minus strand of DIWA01000030.1, from coordinate 10,893 downwards.
TCAAGGCGGTGGCGGGCGCGTCGTACACCTTCGACGTCGGCAATGGCCTCACGGTGATCGGCGAGTACCACTACTCCGGCTTCGGGCTCCGCGACGTCGATGAACTGGCCCCTGGCGGCCTCGACGCGCGGGAGACGGAGCGGTTCATCGCGCGTATGACGCGCGGCGATTCCCAGATCCTCGGGCGCCACGCGCTGGGCGTGCAGTTCAGCTATCCCGTCGACGACCGCGGCGCCGCGAGCCTGCTCGTGCTGGCGAGCCCGCGCGACGGCTCCGGCCTGATCTCGCCGGGGATGCACTGGAACGTCGGTTCGAGCGCATCGTTCCGGGTCAATACATTCATCCCATGGGGCGCGGGTCCGGAGGATGCCCGGCCGGGCAGCGAGTACGGCGCCACGCCTATGAGCCTCACCGCCCAGCTCAGCATCCACTTCTGACGGCGACGGCGGGGGAATTCTGTTTTCCCGGGCGCAACGTGGTAGTGTCAGGCCTGTGTGAAGTCGGATGAGCGAGTGATCCTGCGCTGCTCAGGAGGAGTCTGCTATGGCCGGGAACCGAATTCGTGGAGCCTGTGTTCTGTTGGCTTGTGCGCTGACCTGCGCCGCTGCGGCCGTAGCGGATGCGCCCGGATCGCTGGAGGAACCCGATATGACGTCCGAGGTCGACGTTGGCCTGGCCATCTCCCAAGGAGGCCTGACGGTCAGGCTGGACTCCGCGTCCGGTGCGCTGTATGTGGATGACGGTGACGTGCGCTGGCGGTTTGGGAGCAGCTATGGCGGCTTCGCCCGGCTCACCATCCTGGAGGAGGAGCCGACTTCCATTGAGGTCCCACCGCCTGTGCAGACGCATGTCCTGGGCGGCGCGGGGGCGACCGGGATAGCCTGGAGTCGTCCCGACCCGAGTACCCTGACAGGCGAGGGGGCGTTGACCGACTGCGACCTCCGCTTCGCGCTCTCCTTCACGATCCAGCCGCCGCGGCGTTTGGCATGCACCCTCTCCGTGGACGGCGCCGACGTCGGCGCGATCGCGGACATCGCTTTCCCCCCGGGTCCCATCCTGACCGATCCCGAAGCGCGCCTCGTCTTCCCGCAATGGCTCGGGCTTCTCGTCGCGCCCGCCGGCCCCGACATCCATGTGCGCCGCGTGCTGTACCAGCGTCCATGGTGTATGCGCTTCATCGGAGGGACGCAGCAGACGCCGCAGGGAGAAGCTCGGTCGTTCATCGCGATCATCGAGGACTCGCTGTACCGCGGCGCGGATGTCTGGCGCAGCGATGGCGCGCTGGGGTTTGATTTCTGGGGCGACCGATCGTATCCCGAGCGCACTTCGGAGCATCGCGCGCAGTCGCTGACTTTCGAGTTCATCGAGGGAGACTATGTGCAGATTGCGCGACGCTACCGGCGATGGGCCCAGCAGCAGCCGACATGGACCACGTTGGCCACGCGTTTTCGGCCATGCGCGCCGGACCGGGTCGGCGGCGCGATGGCGTTCTGTCACGTTCCGTGCGACTATGGCGGTGAGCCATTGCCGTTCGACGCGCTGATCCCGCGCTTGGAGGCTCTCAAGGCCGCCGGTGTCCACCGCGCGATCGTCCATGTGGGCGGATGGAACCGAAAAGGGTACGACGCCGAGTACCCGGACATCCTGCCAGCCAACCCCGCGTGCGGGGGCGACGAAGGCATGGCGCGACTGGTCAGCGCGATCAGGGATCTGGGCTACGTCTGCGCGCCGCATGACGATATCGGGATCATGGCGGAGAACGCGCCCTCTTTTGACGAGCAGTGGCTGGCCCGATGGTTCGATCAGTCGCGGATCAATGGAGGCGTGTACCGAGACGCTCAGAACTACATCACCTCCGCCAAGGCGCAGGTGCACTTCGCCACGCGGAACCTGCCCGAAGTCGCCCGGCGCTACCCCGACCTGGACGGCTACCTGTTCGATGTGACGACTTCCGTACAGCCGCTCGAGGACTATTCGTCGGATCCGCCGGTTCTCCGACAAGAGGATCTCGCGTTGCGGATGGAAGCCTTCCGGATCGCGCGTGAGGCGTTCGCGCGCTTCACCATGGGCGAGTCGATCATGGACTGGGCCATCGAGTACAACGACGTCGCGTTCATGGCCGAGGAGGGGTACTTCCACCAGGGGGACGGCGGATGGGCCAAAGACGATCTCCACGGCGAGATCGTCCCGCTGTGGGACCTCGTGTACCACGATGTGCAGATCGCGCTCCGAGACGCCGCCGACCATGTCAACACGCCGATGGAGACGGAGGATCCCCTCGTTCGCTACGTTCGGGTCCTGCTGAAAACGCTGCGTGCGGGTACGCTGCCGCCGGCGCTGTTCTCCGACGACCTCACCCTGAACGTCGTGCGGGCGATGCTGACGGGCGAGTCCGAGGCCGCGGGCGGATGGGCGACGTTGGACGAACGCGAACTGATCGCCGCCGTATCGCGGATCAGCACCTGGCTTGCCGACGAGGTCTTCCTGGCGGAGATGGTCCACCATGAGTTTCCCGACGGCGACCTGCACCATGAGTACACGCAGTTCCGCAGCGCCCGCGGCCTGACCAAGATCTGGATCAACAGTGCGCTCGAACCGTGGTCACCGCGGGCAGGGCTTGTCCTGCCCCCGCTGGGCTTCTGGATCGAGGGACCCGATCTGTGCGCCTACCACGTCGACACGGTCGACGGCGTCCGTCTCCCGACCCCCGTGCTCGGCGCGGTGAGAGGCGCGTTCGCGTCAGGCGAACAAGTAGAGGCGTTCCGTGCATTCGGAGGGTCCGACCTGGTCGTGCCGCTGGATTCCGGATACGCGAGCGTCCCCGTGGCGCAGGCCGGCGTCACGGTCGACGTCACTGTCCCGTGAGCGGCAGCTCGTCTCGCTGCGCTCTTACGTCTGCACGGCGAGGTTCCCGTTGAGCAATACGACGGGCGCGAGCATCGTGACCGCGCGTCCGGGCATCGTCAGCTCGATCGCCGCGCGCACCGTGGGCTGCGTCACGCGTTCCGTCTGCAGCGTGTACGTGACCTCCACCGTGTTCTCCCAGGGCAACGGCTTCACGTATACGGTCCCGTCCGGGCCCGGCGCCGCGGACCATCCCCCCGGCAGATGCCAGTGGAGGTTGATGCTCGCCTGCACCTTGTAGGTGTTGGTGATGCGGACCCGGATTCGCTTCGGTTCGTTGTCGCGCACGTAGGGATCGTCGATGTAGTCGACAGCGACGTCGAAGAAATCGAACCGGAACACATTGGCGGTCAAGTTGCGGTAGAGCGCGTCGCGCTGTTCCGGCGCCAGCGGCGCGATCGCTTCGCCGGCGGTCGGGTCGGCGTCCTCGCCGAGCCGCACGCCGTTGCCGCGACGCGCCAGCGCTTGGTCAGCGAGCCGCTCGGTCCGTTCAGAGAGCGCGTCGACGGTCGCCGGAAGCTGGTTGCCGAAATAGCCCAACTCGCCCAGGTTGAGGCAGGCCGTCTTGATGCCGCGGCCGATCGGATCGATCCACCGTTGCGGTATCGCCGTCGCGCCGTGCAGCAGGCCGAAGATCGATCCGAGCGTCGCGCCGGTGCAGTCGGTGTCTTCCCCGCAGTTGACCGCCGTGCAAAGCGATTTCCCGAAGTCGCCCTCGCCGTAGAGCAGCCCCAGCGCGATGATGCCGATGTTGCTCGGCGCGTCCCATCCCAGTTCGCCTTCGTGGAACCCCTTCGCCTGATCTTCCTCGGAGGTGCACCAGATGTAGCCCATCGCGGTGCTGCCGCGGTAGTCCGCAAGCAGCAGGTCGCGCGCTTCGCGCCACGACTTCCCCTCGGCACGCGACGCGATCACGTTGCGCACCGCCCGCGCGACGCCGCAGTCGTCCGGGATGTAGGAGAGGGCGATCTCGAAGAGCCGCGGGATGCGCTTCTCGACGAAGGCCGCGCTCTCCAGCGCCGCGCAGAACACCTCGGCGAACGTGCCCTCGCCGTCGCCGTGGTCGAGGATCGCGTCCTCGTAGGCGTACCGTGCGGCGACCTCCGGACACCCCGGGGCGATGCAGGCCCAGATCTCGGAGCGGATGAATGCACCGCAACTGTGTTTGTAGGGGTTCGCGACAATGCCCGACCACGGCGGCATCAGGCCGGCGCGGAGGTTGATCTTCGCGTTCCCGTATTCGCACCAGTGCGGCGTCACGTAGAGCAGCCAGTACTCGGCGAGCGTGTGGGCGTCCAGCTCCACGCCCCGCTCCTCGAGCGCAACCAGCCACAGAAGCTGGATGTCGAGGTCGTCGTTCGGAAGCGGCTCGCCCCCGAGGTCCTGGGTGTAAAACGAGATATCATGCACCGCCCGTCGCCATTCGAACGGAGCCCCCAGCGTGCCGCCGATGCTCTTGCCCAGCCAACATCCCAATACGCTGTCGCGGTACGCCTTGCGATCTATTACCACGGAATGCTTCTCCTATTTCGTTGGACTGGACTCGGATTGCGGGGCAAGGTCGATTCCCCGCACCTGGTACGCCTCGATTTGCTCGGGGGTCGGCCGTGCCCACGTGTTCGGCGGCGCGTCGGGCGCAAACACCTTACGGATCGCACTGAGGTGCGCGAATCCGTGAGACGTGCTCGGCTCGATGAACGAACCCTCGCCCCACTCGTTCCACGCTTCGATGAGGAAGAGGGGCAGATCCGGCTCGACGCGGCCTTTGCCCTCGCGCAGCGACCGGGCGAACAGGTCGGCGCGGTTGTCCTCCAGCACCCATAGGCCGTCCGGGTTCCCCGCGCCGACGGTGCGCGTCGAGTTGTCCCAGCCCGACTGCGTGCCGATGATGAAGGGGACCTGCAAGGTGTCGCGAAGGCCGTCCCAGTACCCCGGCAGGGCCTCGATCATGCGCTCGTACGGCACGCGGCCGGGCGGGTTGAACCCGACGCTCGGCGTACACCATGCGTAGCTGTAGCCTGTCGCCGCGTCCGGGAATGTGAACGGCTCGAGGAGATGCGGCGCGTTGTGCACCGCGATGAGGAACAGTTCCTTGATGCCGTAGCTCGCGAGCGCGGCGTTCAAGCGCGGAATCACCTCGTCGGCGAACCGCTCCGCCCCGCCGTTCTGCTTCACCACGCTTTCGATGTCCCACACCATGAACACCGGCCGTCCGTCTATCTTGAGGTAGTTCGGCCGCTGGAAGTAGTTCTCCGCGCAGTAGCGAATCATCTCCTCCAGGGCGTCCGGTCCAAAGTCGAGCGGCTTCTTCCAGTCCAGACCGTGGTTGCACCAGTGGATGCAGAAATCCATCATCGGCCCGTACTCGGCGTTCAGAAAGCCCTCTTCGAGGGTCCGCCGCAGCCGCTGCTCGCCGGCGTTCCAGTACCAGTCGAACGCGAACCAACTGATCCCCGCCTCAAGCGCCCATTTGATGTGCCAGTCGTTCACCTCGGGCAGCGCGTCGTCGTAGTACCCCAGGACCGGCCGCGGCGTGTCGAACCGGGCGATCGTCTCCCATTCGCTCTCCTGATCGTGGTTCGCGTAGGGGTAGTCCGAAGTGAGGGGGCTCCGGTACCAGCCGGGGAAGATATAGGTTCCCACCCGCACGTCCGTCTTCACGGGCTCAGGCGCCGGTACGGACCCGGGTCCGTCGGCCCCTGCAGCCGCGATCGCGGCCAGGGCCAGCACAAGCGTGGTCATCGGTCAGTGTCTCCTTTCGCGATGGTGCGGGTTCAGGCCAGACTGCTTCGGTATGGTCCACGACCTCGCCGAAGGCGGGTCAGCGGTGGCCGGATGCGCCGAAGGCGGGTCAACGACCTCGCCGAAGGCGGGCCCGCGGCTCCCGATTGGGCGCAGGGGCCCCGCGACCCGCCCTCGGCTGTCTGTTGTCGCTTCCTTCAGCCTGTTCGGATCATCCCCATCCGCCGAACAGGTGCAAGAAGGCCGGGCTCCAGTACGACGCCGGCAGATACCGCGGCTCGCCCCACTCGAGCGGGCCAGTGAACTTCTCGATCGGCGGGCCTTGCTGGTAGCGGATGTACTCGACGTGCCCGTCCATGAACAGCACGTTGCTCCCGCCGGGGATGTGGTTGAAGACCACCGTCGTGTTCGATGCGGCGGCGTACCAGTGGGTGCCCGCCCATTCGGCGTCGAATCCCGCCCACGCGTCATACATGACCGGAATCGTGCTTTGAGCGACCGCGCCGGAGGCCGGATTGTTGATGTCGGTGATGAAGAAGCGCTCGATCCCTTCCTTCAGGCGCTTGTATCGAAGTTGGGATGTACCCACGCCGAAGTCATCCGTGGGTTCGATCCCGAGGAACGCCATCGCGCCCCACGCGTAGCCCCAAGACGGGTAGTCCTCGCCCTCCTTAGCGTTCGAGATCTTGGCCACGCCATAGGGGCAGCCGAACGCGCTGACGGCGCCCGGCGCGAACGGGCCGGCCGCCCAGCCGGCCGCTTGGCCGTTCGGGGGACCCCACAGCGCCCAGGAGGTCATGAGCAGCAGCATGTCCAGCGCCTGAGACGCGCCCCGGGTGGCGTAGGGGAGGTAGATGTACGAGATAGGCATGGAGAGCAGCGTGTCGCGACAGACCGTGCCGGCGAGCGGATTGCCCGCGGCCGCGACGGCTTGCGAAACGCGTTGGATCTGCGCGGGGAAGTCCTCCTCAATCCCCGATCCCGGCAGTCCCGGAATGCCCCCGCCCTGCGTGATCGGGAAGTCGGCGCGCGAGTCGGACGGGCAGATGGCGATCGACGGGTCGTTCCAGTAGTCCGGATACAGCACGGAGGCCTCGACGCCCGAGGATCCGCCCACCGCGTAGGTGTTGTCGCCGCCCATTGGCAACGACTGCTGTCCCGGCGGGAACACGGCCCCTTTGCTCTCGCCGTTGTACATCTTGAAGATGAGGCCCCACTGCTTCAGGTTGTTCTGGCACGAAGCCCGTCGCGCCGCCTCGCGCGCCCGGGCCAGGGCCGGCAGGAGGATGGCCGCCAGGATCGCGATGATCGCGATCACCACGAGCAGCTCGATCAGGGTGAAACCCGCTTTCGTTCGTCGCATGAGTTCGTCTCCTTGTTCCACTGATGGTCTGTTCCATATGGACAATATCGCGTTGGCGCGGCGCAGTCTGCCTTCGGGTTCGGTGGCGAGTAATCCCTTTGAAACGACGCCGTCACGTCCATTAGAGTAGCATGTGTACGAGGAACGCGCCATGACTAAGCCGCAAACGACCGCACAATCCCGCAAGAGTTCCGGAGAGGGGCGCACGGGCCCGCTGCCAGGTCTGGCGACGTACATCCCCGGACATGCGCCCGCGGGCGCGTTCTCGGGCTCCGGCGAGGGCGTTGCGTGGCGGCGCGAGCACGTGTTTCCCGAGCCCTCGTTCCCCTTCGCCATCCTGGACATCCCCCGGCATCCGGAACTCGGGCTGCACACGCACCAGGGGTTCTCTGAACTCGTTGTGGTCTACGCCGGACGCGCCATGCATGTGACCACGGAAGAGCGATACCCGATCGGGCCGGGCGATGTGTTCGTGATATCCGGGGAAAGCGCCCATGGCTATGCCGACGTTGACGACCTCTATCTGGCCAACGTGGTGTTCGAAGACGCGCGGTTTCTGCGCGGCATCGGCGAGATCAAACGCCTGCCTGGATTTCACGCGCTGTTCCGTCTCGAACCGCGCTACCGCCGCCAGCATTGGTTCGAGAGCCGACTGCGCCTGGCCCCCGACGAACTCGATCACCTGCTGACCCTGCTCGAGCGCATGTCGCGCGTCTACACCGCCCGCCAGCCGGGCTATGAGCTGCGCACGCGTATGGCGTTTCTGGAAGTCGTCTGCTACCTCTGCGACCGCTATGTCGGCGCGAAGAATCCCGCCAGCCGCAGTCTGCTGCTCATGGACAACGTCATCCAGTATCTGGAGAACAATTACGCCGAGCCTGTCAGCTTGGCGACGCTGGCCGAACAGGCGCACATGTCGGAGCGCAACCTGCTCCTGCTGTTCAGGGACGCGACGGGACTGTCGCCGATCGAGTACCTCATCCGCGTGCGGATCGCCCACGCCTGCGAGCTGCTCCGCGCCACCGACCGCAGCATAACGGAGGTCGCACACGCCGCCGGGTTCTTGGACAGCAACTACTTCTCCCGCCAGTTCAAGCGCTTCACGGGCATGCGTCCAAGCGAGTATCGCGAACGCTTCACCCTCCGCCCTGTGCTCGAGTAGCCGTCCATCCGTCTCCGCGCCCGTCTCGGCGCTCGGGTCGCGTCCCCGCGTCGCCCTATCCTCCGAGCGGGCAAGCGAGAGCATAGGAACCAAGTTACGGAAATGCAAGAAAGAGCGGTCGACAAACGGTTCGCTACCGGCTACGCTGGAGTAGCCGGGGCGCGGAGGCCATCGGCAGTTTCAACAACCAATGGGACATCCCGTGCGGCAATGCGCCGGGATCTGTCAAGAGTGTCTTCACTCTGGCGATCGTACGGCCTCAGCAAAAGCGACAGCGTCTGGTATCTCTGGGAGAGGGCCCCCAGATGCGATGGGCGGCGTTACGCCCGCAGGAATAGCAAAAGTCGCTATCCGTGTCGCCGTCTCATCCACGCCCCCGGTTGTAATGTCTATGGTGAAATCTCCGTTCGCCATGACCGGTACAGTGGGCGCATCAAACGTTGGTTTGGTCCACCAGCCGGAACCCACATGGATGTAAGCTGCAATACGGTAGGCGCTTGGCATGTATCCCACGAGCTTACCGCTTAGGTTCTCGTGGCTTCCGTACGGAGGCACGTGGGTGAATACAATTTCCATCGGCTCACCAGGGTTGTCCCACGATGGCGCGTCTTCCTGCCAGGAGAAGTCGCTGATGACCAATTCCTGGCCGATATCGCCTGAAGGCGGATTCCCGTTGTGAAGCCAGAGGTTGAGACGAACAGTCTCTTCACCGGGAGAAGGGACCTCTGAACCGCTGAATACCCAGTTGGCGGCAAGCGCCCATATCGGAGGGGTTTCCTCGGCTGAGAAGCGCCCATAGTAGGAGCGGAATTCAACTCGGCCGGGTTCCCATACGATGTAGGACGTAAGGTAGTCTGTGTCTTGAGAAAGCTCGATTGTGAAGCGCTGACAGAGCCCGCACCCTGGACACTCGGCACAGGGCTGGACCACATACTGCGCATTTGTGGGCTCGGCAGGGTTACTCCATCGAGCGAACTCTATATCCAGTTCGCGATAGGCCTGACAGGGGGCGCGGGTATCCCATGTGAACATGCCGCCTACGGCGCGAGGATCAAGGAGGTCGACACGCCCCTGAGTCACAAATCGGTAGGCTCCATAGCCAAATGAAGTCTGCCCGATCGCTTCTGTGCAGTACCACACGCCATTCGACTGACCAATTGTCAGGTGAAGACCTCGGTCGTCTACCCACACGGCCGCGGGATCATCAGAGAAGTAGTTGCCCCCTGGACCGGCGGGGAAGTCTCGCCGCTTCACTGCCCATTCGTAGCCGGCGAACTGCAGAATTCTCAAGGGCGGCGCTCGGTCAATCGTGACGGAGTCTATCGCCTCCAAGTTGGCTGGTTCAGACAGGCAGGGACTGCATTCCGTTGGAGCGGCGCCTTGCGGAACAAGCAGTAGAACCACGCGGCTCGCGTATACGTCGTTCTCGTGCGTGGTAAAGTACAGGGCCCAGCTTCCGTCAGGATCTACTCCTGTTACCGGGTCAGCATAGGTCGGCTTGGTCCAGAAGACCTCCTCCTCCACCTCAATATAGGCATGGATCTCGTAGTTGTCAGGCGCTGGGCCGGTTACGATGCCCGTGACAGGCCCGGTCTCGCCGTAGGCGGGCGAGTCTATGACCGCTATCTGCGCGGGTCCGCGGATCTCCAGAGCAACCGGATCCCCCTGCTCCATAGGTGTCCCCGCCTCGGGCATCTGCGAGATCACGTGTCCCGGCGGGACGCTATCGTCGAAACCCTCGGAAAGGTCGCCCACCACCAATCCGCTAGCCACTAGAAGTGATTGCGCTTCAGGTTGACTAAGACCTGCAACGTCGGGCGCCTCAACGGGCTGCGGGGCTGGAGGGCATCCGGTCCACACGAAGGCCAGGACGACCACGTACACTGCGCCAGACCTCACACGATTCACAACCAACTTCGACATCGTGCACCCTCCACCCACGCCGATATCCGGAGCGTAGCCTGAATGATTCTAGCACGTTGGGCATCTGGCGCAAAGGGATTCCCCGGACAGGCGGCTTTGGCGCCCCCATGCGGGATGCTCGAAACCGTGGCATGCGCCAACGCCCAGGACGGATCACGTGGCGCCCAGGACCTACGAACCGACCCGCAAGTCGTATCGGCCACCCCAGAGCCCCTCAGTGAGCACATCCAGACCACCGGCGGCGCGGACTTCGACTACATCGCCGAACACCCCTCCTCGCCAACCGCCTGGACAAAGCCGTCATCGTCGTCGACGGCTATGCGAGCATGACACAGGAGAACGCCCAAGCGCTCCGGACGCGCCGCGTCCGCACGCTCACCGTAATCTTCGCAGGCCAACAAGACCGCCCCCCATGGGCCCCTACGGGCGAGGTCTCCAGATCGGCCGCCGGCGTGCGCGTTGACCAGTGCGTCGTGTTGGGCGGCAACGTGTGCAGCGTCGTCTCCACGATGCCCGGAGCCCAGTAGTGGCGCTTCTGCGTGGCGGCCCTGGAGCGGGCGCTGAGCCGGGGCACGCCCGGGAGCTTCAACACGGACCGGGGCTCGCAGTTTATCTCGCAGGCTTTGACGCGTGTGCTGCTGGACAAAGGGATTGCGATCAGCATGGACGGTCGCGGATGGGCTTTGGACAACGTGTTCATCGAGCGCCTGTGGTGGTCGGTGAAGTATGAGGAGATCTACCCGAAGTCCTACGCCGACGGACACGAGCTGCACCGGGGGCTTGATGCATGGTTCAACTA
>DIWA01000025.1 GCA_002422525.1 Candidatus Hydrogenedentes bacterium UBA6118 | reverse complement strand
CTATTTGTGAATCGTTACACTAGGCAAAGAGACAATCTTGCTCTACCAACGTTCGGAAACAGAACCCAAGTTTCCATTCGATCTGTCGCACATTCGGCGAATTGAGTACGAAAACACAGTTCCTGGTGCAAGTGCTTTGAAGGAAGAGCTGTCGCTTACGCTGCAAAATGTTCTCGATGTCAGGGTGAATGCCTAGCCCTGCGGCACACTGGACGCTGCGTGTCAGGCCTCGCGGGTCCGGGGGCCTTCACGTTCGTTAAGCCCCCATCCCCTGACCCGACCCCGCCGAGGGCATCTCCTGATTTCCGTTAGTCTGGCGGTCGGGCCAGGGGTGGTGTGGCAGCGTGCCGCCGATTCGTCGCGCGGTTCGTGCGAATCGTCATGCACTGCTGACTTCCTCCGGAGGAGACCGGCGGGGGCGCGGGTCCCACACTGATGGCAATCTCAGGCTTTCTGGCAGCCCATGACCGGCGAGGGCGCCGGTCCCACACAGATGGCAATCTCAGACTTTCTGGCAGTCCAGAGTGCGGTTACCCCCGATTCTCGGACCAGGGGCTTAGGTGGAATCTGCGTCCTTGAGATGGAAGGAAAAGATGCATGGACATGGGAAGACGACGACGGACATTCACCGAGAAGTTCAAGGCTCAGGTTGCGCTTGAGGCGGTCAAGGGCGTGAAGACCTTGGCGGCGCTGTCGGCGGAATACAAGGTGCATCCCAACCAGATCTCGATGTGGAAGAAGCAGCTTGTGACGAAGGCGCCGGAGCTTTTCTCGTCGGGCAAGGATCAGCGAGGCAAGAGCGAGGAGGAGTTGACGGCTCCGCTCTACGAGGAGATCGGCCGGCTGAAGATGGATATCAGGTGGCTGGAGAAAAAGCTATGAGCCTGCCGCTTTCAACGCGCCGCGGATGGGCGGATCCCAGAGCCGGGGCACGCCCGGGATCTTTAACACGGACCGGGGACCGTAGTTCGTCTCGCAGGCTTTGACGCGTGTGCCGCTAGACAAAGGGATTGCGATCAGCATGGACGGTCGCGGACGGGCTTTGGACAACGTGTCTATCGAGCGTCTGTGGTGGTCGGTGAAGTCCGAGGAGATCTACCCGAAGTCCTACGCCGACAGACACGAGCTGCACCGGGGCTTGATGCATGGTTCAACTACTACAACTATGAAAGGAGACACAGCGCGCTGGACAAGAGAACCCCTGCTGAGGTATTCCATCAAGGAGCCGTGTGGAAATGGAACCGCATGATGTGGTCGCCGCGCTCCGCCCTGGGCCTTGCGGGCCGCCCCTTCGGGGACGGGCTCCACTGCGCGACCGCATCATCGGCACGCGGCTCGCGGACCTCGAGGACACGGCGCACAGGGCGGCAGGTTCCACCTTGGAATCGCCGATCCGTGGTCGAAGATTGGGGGTAGGCGCACCAAGGGGATAGGAAAAAGAAGGTTATGTGCAACGAAATTGATCACGGCCTTGAGACCAAGCAGGCTCCAGCCGAGCAGCCGACGACCCTCAACACCGTAAGGAAATACGGAGGCATCCGTCGCACTGGATACTGGCTCGGCATGTTGGGCGTCAGCATACTACACGTCTTGTTGAGTATGCCCCTCGAACCGGGAGCCCCCTCCCCCTCCCTCCTCCCCATTGTCCTGTCATTGGTCTTGGTCGCGTACCGACTCCGCAACCTAGGCATGAGCGCATGGTGGGTGCTTGCTGCTTTCGTTCCGATCGGGAATGTCCTCCTCGGCGCGTTGTGCGGGATCTGCCCCGAGGGTTACCGGGACACCAGAAAACTCGATGCGGTTGGCACCGTTCTCGCAGGGATACTCATCGTGTTCCTGTTCTTGACGGCCATCTGCATGGTTGTGTCTCAGTTGTAGGGATCACTGGGGAGCCGAACAGCCGTACCCGGACGACGAGGTGTGGTGCGCGGACGCGCCTCACGGGTCCTGTGACCTGAGTAGCCAACCCCCCATTCCCTGACCCGACCCCGCCGAGGGCATCTCCTGGTTTCCGTTGGTCTGGCTGTCGGGCCAGGGGTGGTGTGGTAGCACGCCGCCGGGCGATGCGGCGTTCGTGCGAATCGCCATGCACTGCTGACCTTTCCCAGGGAGGAGACCGGCGAGGGCGCCGGTCCCACAAAGGGCGCCGGTCCCACACAGGCGCCGGTCTCACACAACCGGGTGATGACGGCGGTTGCCGCGTGGACGCGGGGCGGGCGATTCGTGAATCGCCCCTACGACCGCATTGCCGCTATCCCCGCCGGTCCCACACTGGCGCGGGTCCCACAGAACCGGGTGATGACGGGGGTTGCCGCGTGGACGCGGGGCGGGCGATTCGTGAATCGCCCCTACGACCGCATTGCCGCCATCCCCGCCGGTCCCCCCGCCGGTCGCACGCTGCGTGTCAGGGCGCGTCGGGTTTGGGGGGGTGGTCGCGGAGTCTCCGCTTGAGGGTTTTGCCCGTGGGGCCTTTGGGGAGTTCGGGAACGAATGCGACGAGGCGCGGGACTTTGTAGCGGGCCATGCGTTCGCGGCAGTAGGCGATCAGTTCCTTGGCCGTGAGCGTGTGGCCTTCGCGGAGCGCCACGCAGGCCTGGATCTCTTCGCCGCGGGCCTCGTCGGGCACGCCGATCACGGCGGCCTCGAGGATGGCGGGGTGGGCGTAGAGCAGTTCCTCGATCTCGCGCGGATACACGTTCATGCCGGAGCGGATGATCATGTCCTTCTTGCGGTCGACGATGAAGAAGTAGCCCTCTTCGTCCACGCGGGCGAGGTCGCCGGTGTGGAACCAGCCGTTCACGATCGCCTCCTCGGTCGCCGCGGGCCGTTTGTAGTAGCCTTTCATGACGTTGTGTCCGCGCATCACGATTTCGCCGACCTCGCCCTGCGGGGCGAAGGAGCCGTCCTCGCGCATCACTCTCATCTCGCAGCCCCAGATCGGCAGGCCGATGGAGCCCGGTTTGCTGGGGTGTTCGATCAGGTTGAACGAGGCCACGGGGCTGGTCTCGGAGAGGCCGTACCCCTCGAGGATGCGCACGCCGTACCGCTCTTCGAAGCGCGTCAGCACTTCGACCGGCAATGCCGCGCCGCCGGACACCGCCATGCGGATGCTGGACAGGTCGTAGGCGGAGGGGTTCGGCGCGTTCAGCATGGCGTAGTACATCGACGGCACCGCGGCCAGGACGTTGACGCGGTCGCGCTGAACCGTCTGCATCACCTTGGGCATCTCGAACTTGAGCATCATCGAGATGGTCGAGCCGCCGAGCAGGGCGGCGTTCATCATCGTGGTCTGGCCGAAGCTGTGGAACAGCGGGAGGACCGCCAGGAACGTGTCGGACGCGGTGGCGTGGAACACGTGCTCGCGCACGTAGTTCGCGTTGAAGAACATGTTGAAGTGCGTCAGCTCGGCGCCCTTCGGGTGGCCGGTGGTGCCCGAGGTGTACAGAATCACCGCCGTGTCGTCGGGCATCGTGTCCGCCAGGGGACACTCGGGCGCCTCCTCCATCGCCAGCGGCGTCAATAGTTCGCCGGCCGCCGGCGGTTCCGCCGCATCGGGAACGCCGGCGATGAGGAGGTGATGGCATGTGTCCGTTTGCTCGTGGGCCGGCAGCGCCTCGTCGCAGAACGCGCGGTGCGCGATGAAGACCTTCGCGTCGCTGTCCTCGAGGTAGTACTGGATCTCGTGGGAGCGCAGCAGCACGTTGATCGGCACGACCGTCGCGCCCGCCATCAGGATCGCGTAGTAGATCGGCGGGAAGTCCAGGGTGTTCGGGACCATCAGGGCGACCTTGTCGCCTTTCCGAATCCCCTTGTCGTGCAAGACGTTGGCGATCCGGTTCGTCGTGGCGAGCAGCTCGCCGTACGTGACCCGATGCTGGTCCATGATGAGCGCCGTGCGGCGGGGCGCGGCATCGGCCGCCAGCGTGAGGTAATGCGCGAGGTTCAGGCTCATCAGGGTCCTCCTTGGCTGTTTGGCCGATGTGTCGGACCGCAACGGGCGGTCGCCGGCGTTCCATGCCCCATATTCCTACGGGTTTGGCCCCGTCCGGGTCAAGATTCCGGTCGTTTCGCGCAGGGAGATGATCCGCGCTTGTCCATGCGGTTGACCCATTCAGCGTGGAGGGGTGTATGCTGTGTTCCAGACCGGCAACGGCTTGACTTGGGGTCCGCGCCCGACGAGGGGCAAGTCCGCAGGCTTGATCGCATGCGACGGGCGCTGCAACGGGAGGTGCGCACTGCGATGAGTAAGAACCCGGCCGTTCGTCTTTCGTCGATCCTGGTCGTAGGCCTGTGTCTGTCGCTGGGGTGGGGAATCCGCGGCAACTTCGGCCACGAGTACGGCGCCGCGTTCGCGGGCGCCCTCGGGGCGATCGCGGCCTGCCTGGTGTCGGGTCGCGAGGACTGGCGCAAGCGGGTGGTGTACTTCGCGCTGTTCGGCGCGCTGGGCTGGGGGTTCGGCGGCTCGATCTCGTACATGAAGGTGATCGGCTACACCCACAGCGGCCACGCCCCGACGCAGTTCTACGGATTCATCTGCCTGGCCTATATCGGGTTCCTGTGGGCGGCGCTGGGCGGCGCCGGAACCGCCCTGCCGGCCGTGGCCGACGCGGACCGACTGACGCGCTTCTTCCGTCCGTTGCTCTTCGTGTTCGCGGCATGGGGACTGCTTGCCGCGTTTCAGGATCCGATCGCCCGCGCGCTGCAAGCTGTTCCCGGCGGGTTCGACGATCGCTGGCATCGCCACGAGAACCCGCTGTACTGGCTCGATGCGGACTACCTGCCGGCGTTCACGGCGCTCGCCGCGCTCTGCGTCTACGATCTGGTGAGCCGCCGTTCGTGGAACATCGTGCTGCTGCCGCTGTTCGGCGCGGCCGGCTACTACGCGGGCTGGGGCGTTCAGGAGCTGCTGCGGATGCAGGGTCTCGATGCCGCGGTCGGGGCGGCGCTGACGATGCCGCTGGGCGACCCGGAGCTGTTCGACCCCGAGCTGCTGATGACCAACTGGCCGCAGTTCTTCCACGACTACCCGCAACACATCGGATGGCTGGTCGGGTTGATCGCGGGGATCGGGGCGTACTTCGCGCTGTTCGGCAAGTTCCGCGACGGGGCCTCGCTGTTCGTCCACATGGCCGTGGGCTGGATCGTGTTCTTCCTGATCTTCCCCGTGCTCGGCAGTCTGCTGTTCCGCGATCTGGGCGGCTTCCGCATGACGCCGCCGCGCTCGGACGACTGGGCGGGCATCACGGGCGTATTCGTCGGCATGGCGATCTGGATGTGCCGGAACGGGCTGCCGCAGGTCGCGTTCGCCTCGATCGTGAGCGGATCAATCGGCGCGATCGGCTTCTCGGGCGCGCAGTTCCTCAAGCTGATGGCGATCGCGCCCGGCAACCCGGCGCGGCTGCGGATGCAGGGCATCACGCCCGAGGGCGCGCCGGCGGCGTATGAGGAGGCCGTGTCGGCGTGGTCGGCGTGGCACGCGCAGAACTGGCACAGTTTCCTGGAGCAGACCTACGGGTTCATCAACGGGCTGGCGATCGCGATCGCGCTGGCGTGTCTAGTGCGCCGGACGGCGGGGCGGGATGACATCCCCGCCGAGCGCCGCTGGACCGGGGCCTTCGCCGCCATGTTTGTGCTGGTGCTGCTGCCGTTCCTGAACCTGCAGAAGAACGTCAAGGCGTGGTCCGAGCAGCTCGACCCGGCGGTCTGGTTCCGTACGCTCGACGTGCACGGCGTCTCCCTGCAGGTTCCTGCGCTCTGGCCGGTCCCCTACTTGGGATATCTGCCGGGCTATGAGCACTTCGCGATGACGCCCCAAGCCTGGTACGGGCTGTCGTGGCTGCTCATCGCAATCGTGTTCATCTTCGCGGCCGCCCGACACCTCGCGCGCCCGCTGCCGTTGCTCCCCGCCTCGGCCCTGGGCCGCGGGCAGTTGCTCCTGCTCGCCCTCATGTGGGGGATGGTGATCGGCAACTTCGAGCGCGCGTTGCCGGGGTGGCATCCGGTCCGGCTGCTCACGGAGTGGGGCGTGTTCGCGTCCGCCATCCTGGCCACGCTGATCATCCTCCTGGCGCCGCGGGAACACGAAGACGTGGTCGTGGACCCGCATGCGTCGTTCGCGGGCAAGTGCTGGGCCGCGTGGAGCGTGGGCCTGGCGGTCGTGCTCGTGCTGGCGTCCGCCTTCCACTACGGCAACCGCATGGTGTACGGCGACGAGCACTCCGGCCACTCCTCGCGTGAGCTGCGGTTCGGCCCGGAGGCGGGATGGCGGGTCGATCCCGTGCTCAAGCAGTCCGAGCACAAATAGGCGCCGAGTCGGACGGGTTCCGGGGCGATTGGGAACCGTGAAACCGGATATGCGAGAATACGGTCCAATCCCCACGGGGAGAGCCCTCTCCAGCTCTCCGTGCTAACCGCGGAAATCCCAACGGTCCTGCATGCAGACCTTGGACCGGCCCCTCGGAGCGACGATGCGTAGACTACAGGCTTGGATACTGCTCACCCTCGGCGTATGGGCGATGGGCGGCTGCACATTCGGATTGGGCGCGGCTACGACGTCCGACGAGGAGGGCGCGCAGGCGAAGGAAGCGGCGGCCGAGGCGCAGCGGATCATCGTGCCGGTCGAGGCGGCGCATCCCACGCGCGGACCCATCTCCGCCTACTTCGAGACCACCACGCGGGTCGAGGCGGAGCGGCGCGTCGAGGTCACTTCCGAAGGCATGGGGCGATGCCTGGCCGTGTTCGCGGAGGAAGGCGATGCGGTTGAGAAGGGCCAGACGCTCGTCGAGCTGGACAAGAAAGACGTAGAAGCGCAACTGAACCAGAGCGAAGTGCAGGTGCGCCAGACGCAATCAGAATTCGAGCGCGCCCGCAAGCTGTTCGAAGACGACCTGATCTCCCGCGTCGAGTATGACAATGCGCGGTTCGCCTACGAGAACGCGCAGGCGGCGCTGGACGTGCAACGCATCCAGCTCGAGAACATGACCATCCGCGCCCCGATCAGCGGCGTGGTGACGCGGCGGAACGTTCAGGTCGGCACGCTGGTGAACTCGGGCATGCCCGTCTTCGAGATCGTCGATCCCACTTCCTATCTGCTCTACATCCAACTGCCCGAGCGCGAGCTGCCCCGTGTCAAGGAAGGCCAGATCGCGCGGGTTTCCGTGGACGCGCTGCAGGGCGAGGAGCTGACGGCATCGGTGAGCCGGATCAACCCGAGCGTCGACCCGGCGACCGGGACCGTCCGGGTGCGTCTCGATCTGGATCCGGAGGTGCGGCCGCGGTTGCGGGAGTCCGCCTTCGCGCGCGTGCGGCTCGTGATGGAGACGCGAGAGAACGCGCTGTTGGTTCCGCGCGACGCGATCGTCGACGAGAACGCCCGGAAGTATGTGTTCGTCGTGCGGCCTGAACCGCCGGCGGACGCCGAGGTGGACGCGGAGGCGGTCTCGGACGATGCCGAGGACCGGCTGTTCGCCCACCGCGTTGAGGTGCGGACGGGCCTTCAGGACGGGGGCGTGACGGAGATCGTGTCCGGGCTGGACGACGAAGACCTGATCGTCACGCTTGGGCAGCGGAACCTGAAAGCGGGCGCGGAGGTGCGCGTGACGAGCACCGATGCGGAGATCGCCGCGCTCCGCGACAAGCCGATCGACGCCGCCATCGAAGAGGCGGAGCTCGAACGCGCGGAGATCGAGAAGCGCATCGAGGAGCGGAAGGCGCGCGAGGCGGAGCAGGCGCGTGCGGCCTTGTTGGGGGGGACGTCGGGGGATGCCGATGCCGAGGGCGACCCGGCAGACCAAGACAAGGACGAATGACTCCGTGGCCAACCCGACCTCGTCCGACCTGACCCCGCCGCCGCCGCCGCCCGCGGAACGCTACAGCCTGCCGATTCGCCGTCCCGTCACGACGGCGATGGTGTTTCTCACGCTGGTGGTGTTCGGTCTGAAGTCGTATCAGGACCTCGCCATCAACCTGATGCCGGACATCTCCTATCCGACGCTCACCGTGCGCACCGAATTCGAGGGCGCGGCGCCGGAGGACGTCGAGAAGCTGTTGACCCGCCCGCTCGAGGAAACCTTGAGCACCGCGGGCGGCATGGTCGAGATCAGCAGCGTATCCTCGCCCGGCCTGTCCGAGGTTGTGCTCGAGTTCACGTGGGACACGGACATGAACGTGGCCCAGCAGGACGTGCGCGATCGGCTTGATCTGTTCATGCCGCCCCAGGAAGTGACGCAGAAGCCGGTGATCCTGCGCTACGACCCGACGCTTGACCCGGTGATGCGGGTCGCGATCACGGGCGGCGATTTCTCGGATGAGGCTGACCCGGTCGCCCGCGAGCGCATGATGATGCAGGAGCTCACCGAGGTCCGGGACATCTGCGAACGGCTCGTAAAGAGCGATCTCGAGGGCGAGCTGGGCATCGCGCAGGTGCTGGTGAAAGGCGGACGCGAGGAGGAGATCCAGGTCCTGCTCGACTCCGCGCGCCTGAAGAACCTCGGCCTGTCGCCAGCGCAGGTGGTGAGCGCCCTGGCGCAGCAGAACATCAACCTCAGCGGAGGCCGCCTGCGCGAGGGCCGGACGGAGTATCTCGTCCGCACCCTGAACGAGTACCAGACCGTGGAGGAGGTCGGCGACACGATGATCCCCGTGCCGGGGGCGCGACCCATCCCCCTGCGCGAAGTGGCGACCGTACAACTCGGCCAGAAAGACCGCGAGACCGTCGTGCACATCAACGGGCGCGAGGCGGTCGAGCTGGCCATCTTCAAGTGGGGCGACGCCAACACCGTCGAGGTCTGCAACCGGTTGAAGGATCTGCTCGGCTTTGATCGAGCGAAGGGCATGCTGGAGCGCCTGAGCGACGCGGTCGACAAGGCGCGGCAGGGCGCCGGCGGCAGCGACTACGACATGGAGCTGGCCAAGACCATCCAGTCGCGTCTGCCGGACTACACCGACATGGTGATCGTGAGCGACCAGTCGGCGTTCATCGTCGCGGCGATTGACGAGGTCAAGTGGTCGGCGATCAACGGCGGTCTTCTGGCGCTGCTCGTGCTCTATGTGTTCCTGCGCAAGATGAAGAGCACGGTGATCATCGGCGTGGCGATCCCGATCTCGATCGTCGCCGCGTTCGTCCCGATGTTCATTCAGGAGATCAGCCTGAATATCATGTCGCTCGGCGGGCTGGCGCTCGGGGTCGGCATGCTGGTGGACGACTCGATCATCGTGCTCGAGAGCATCTTCCGGTGCGTGGAGGAGGGCGACGACATTGTGGATGCCGCCGACCGCGGCACGCGCGAGGTGTTCTCGGCCGACGCCTCGTCGACCTTCACGACGATCTGCGTGTTCCTGCCCATCGCGTTTGTCGAGGGCATCGCGGGGCAGCTCTTCCGCGACCTCGCCCTCACGGTGACGTACAGCCTGCTCGCGTCGCTCGCCGTCGCGTTGTACCTGATTCCGATGCTGGCTTCGCGTCAACCCCTGGCCTTTCTGAGCGACAAAGACGCGACATGGATCACCGCGGCCTATCGGCGTGCGCGGCATGCGGGACAGCGTCGCGGCGGCGCCATCCTGCTGCTTCCGGTCTACGGGATCGGCATCGCGTGGGGCTGGGCGGTGCAGACCTTCCGGGACACGGCGGGCGCGGCGATCGGTACGCTTCGGCGCACGGCGTCGGCATGCGTGGGGAGCGGCGGCGCGGGCGAGGCCGTGCTCGCGTGGCTGACGCTTCCGTTGGTCCTGATCCAGGCGGCGTTGTTGCTCGGCCTGTACGTGGTCCAACTGGCGCTGCGTGCGGTGCTCACGGTGTTCGCCACGTTCCTGTTCTTGTTCACGATCGTCGTCGTCGCGACGTGCTGGATCGTGGGCTATGTCCTGCACCTCGTGATGTGGGTCCCGTTGAAGCTGTTCGACATCGGTTTCAACGCCTTCCGCGACGGGTACACCGTCTTTCTCCGGCAGGCGCTGCCGTTGGGTCCCGCGGTGTTGCTGATCGTCGCCGGGGTCGCCGTACACGCGGGCTACACCGCCGCGGGGCTGGGCCGCGAGCTGATTCCCCCGATGAAGCAGGGCGAGTTCGGCATCCGCATGGAGGCCCCGCCTGGCACGCGTCTCGAGGAGACCACGGAGCAGGCCCGCGCGATCGAGGAGATCGTGTTGGCGATGGAGGAGGTCGACACCGTAGCGGTCGAGGTGGGACAGGAAAAGATCAAGGCGAGCGGCGATCGCGGCGAGAACATCGCGCAATTCACCGTGCGTCTCAAGAACCCCAAGGAGAACGCGCCGCGTCAGGACGAGATCATCGCGGCCCTGCGCGACGAGGTGGAGGCGGCGACGTCGAACCAGGTCACGTTCACGCTGCCGGCGCTCTTCAGCTTCAAGACCGCGGTCGAGCTGCAGGTGCGCGGCGATGACCTGCGCGAGTTGCGGGAGGTCGGGCAGCGCGCGCTGGAGGCGGTGCGCGACGTGCCCGGCGTCGAGGACATCGAGCTGACGATGAAAGAGGGCTACCCCGAGGTGATCATCGAGCTCGATCGCGACCTGCTTGCCGAGAAGGGGCTCACCCCGCAAGGGGTGGCCCAGCGGCTGCGGACCGAAGTGCAGGGCGACCTGGCGACGCGGTTCAACCGGGCCGGCGCCAAGATCGACATGCGGGTGCGGACGGATCGCGATCGCCTCGCCAGTCTGGCCGATCTCCGCGCGCTCTCTGTCACGGACGGACACCCCCCGATCCCCCTCAGCACCGTGGCGCGTATCACCGTGCAGGACGGCCCCAGCGAGATTCGGCGCATCGACCAGCGGCAGACGGCCGTGATCACGGCGAACGTGCAGGGGCGCGATCTCGGCGCGGTGTCGCGTGACATCGAGGAACGCCTGAAGACGGTCTCGAAACCGCGGGATTACCAGTTCATCCTGGGCGGACAGAACCGCGAGCTGCAGACCTCGTACAGCAGCATGCAGTTCGCCCTGGTGCTGGCGATCTTCCTGGTGTACGTCGTGATGGCTTGCCAGTTCGAGTCGATCCATCAGCCGGGGCTGGTCATGTTCAGCCTGCCGCTGGCGTTCATCGGCACGATCTACGCGCTCTACTTCCTCGGCATCAGCATCAGCATCGTCGTGTTCATCGGCGCGATCGTTCTTGCGGGCATCGTGGTGAATGACTCGATCATCCTGATCGACTACGTGAATCAGCTCCGCCAGCGCGGACTCAGCAAACGAGAGGCGGTGGTCCAGGCCGCGCGCGTGCGACTACGCCCCATCCTGATCACCACGCTCACGACCGTGCTCGGTCTGTTGCCGATGGCGTTGCAGACGGGCGAAGGCGCCGAGATGCGCGCCCCGATGGCGATCACCATCATCGCGGGCGAGACGTCGGCGACCATCCTGACGCTGATCGTGATCCCGATGGCCTACGACCTGTTCGGGGGGCGCGACCCGGCATGAAGCGCTCGCTGACGACCATCGCGATGCATCGTCCCGTCACGGTGCTGATGCTGGTCATCACCGTGTTGGCGCTGGGCGGCATCGCGTGGCGTCGGATCCCGATCGAGTTCCTCCCGAAGTTCGATTTCCCGTTCATCATCTGCGTCATTCCCTACCCCGGCGCCACGCCGCAGCAGGTGGAGAACGAGGTCGCCATCCCGGCCGAGGGGGAGTTCCGCACGATCTCGCAGCTCCGGCGCATCTCGACGACCTCAGACAGCGACGGGTGTACGGTGCATCTGGCGTTCGACTTCGGATCCGACATGGCCCTGGCCGCGGCGGACGTTCGCGACCGCATGGAACGGCTGCGCCTGCAGATGCCCACGGGCGTCGACCGCATGGTGATCCAGCGCTGGAGTTCCGACTCGCTCCCCGTGGTGTTCCTGACGCTCTACGGCGATGAGGACTATGAAGACCTGTCCCATATGGCCCGCACGGTGGTCAAGTCGCGACTCACGCGTCTCGACGGCGTGGCCGATGTGCAGGTGTTCGGCAAACCGGAGCAGGAGGTGCTGATCGAGTTCGACCAGAACGAGCTGATCAGCCGCAACCTGAGTCTGTACCAGGTGGTGTCGAGCCTTCAGGACGCCAGCTTCAACATGTCCGTGGGTGAACTGACCGACGGCGGCGCCAAGTACTACGTGCGCGTGCTGGCCGAGTACCGCGACCCGGCGGAGATCGCCGACCTTGTCGTCGGCCCGAACGCGACGCGCCTCGGCCACGTGGCCGACGTGGGCTACCGGTCGCGCGAGCTGGAGCAGGACTACGACATCGACGGCCACGAGGGCGTCGTCATCATGGTGCGCAAGGAAGCCGAGGCGAACACCGTGGCCGTCTGCGCCGGGGTGGTCGAGGAGCTGGAGACGCTCCATGGCGAGCCCGAGTTCGAGGGGATCGAGTCGTTCATCATCTTCAACCAGGCGGACATCATCACAATGGCGCTCGAAGCGCTGCTGGACGCCGGGCGGTGGGGCGGTCTGCTCGCCATCGCCGTGCTGTATGTGTTCTTGCAGCGCATCCGGCCGACGCTGCTCGTGGCGCTGGCGATCCCCGCGAGCGTGGTGGTGGCGCTGGTCTACATGTTCTTCGCCGGGATGACGCTGAACCTGATCACGATGATCTCGCTGATCGTGGCGTTCGGCATGCTCGTAGACAACTCGATCGTGGTGATCGAGAACATCTACCGATACAACCAGCTCGGGCTCGATCCGAGGGAAAGCGCGCGCCGCGGCGCGTCGGAGGTCGGTCTGGCCATCACCGCCGCCACGATGACCACCGTAGTCGTGTTCCTGCCGATCACATTCCTCGAGGCCGGCGAGATGTCGACCTACATGAAGCAGTTCGGCATGCCGATCACGGTGTCCTTGCTGGCGAGCCTGGTCATCGCGCTCACGGTGATCCCGCTCGCGGCGAGCCGAATGCGCGAGCTCAACCCGGATATCGCCGGACATCCCCTGCTCGTGAGGCTTCGCCGGATCCTCCGCGCCGTCTTGGGGAATCGGGTCTACGGCGCACTGGCGTCGCTGCGTCGGCTGCACCCGATCCAGCGGATCATTGACCTGTATGTCCTTGCGTTGGGCTGGGTCATGCGCCGGCGGCTCGCGACCTGCATCCTCCTGGCGGGGTTGATCGCGTTGACCGTCATGATCCCCTATCAGCACGTAGGGCGGAAGGACATGCCCAACGCCGACAGCCGGCAGATCAGCGTCCGCCTGAAGTTCGACCAGACCATGGACATGGAGATGATCCGCAGCCGCATGGAACTGCTCCAGGCCCGGCTCAACGATCTGCGCGAGGACCTCGGCGTCAAGACGGTGTTCTCCAGTTTCGGCGGGGAAGGGGGCGATCTCGCCATCTTCCTCAAGCAGAAGGACGAGTACCCGGAGGGGCAGGGCCCCCCGTACACGACGGAACAAGTGCGCGATGCGCTCTGGAAGTTGCTCCCGGACGCCATCCCCGGCGGCGAACTCGAGTTCGGCATCGCGGACGCCGACGAGAGCAACTCGGCGATCGAGCTGTTCATCCGGGGCGATGATTCGGAGACGCTCGCGCAGTATGCGAGGGACCTTCGGGATCGCCTCAGCGCGAACATCCCGCAGATTCTCGAGGCGACGACCGAGGAGGAGCGGGCGCGCGAGGAGATCCAGATCCAGGTGGACGAGGTGCTGGCGGCGGACGTGGGCGTGACCCCCATCGCCATCGCGCAGACGGTGGACTTCTCGTTGCGGGGAATCCGGCTGCCGTACATCAAGCAGGGTTCCCGCGAAGTGCCCGTCTGGGCGCAGTTCCGCGAGGAAGACCGCAAGACGCGGGCGAACCTGGACAACGTGGGCGTGCTGACGCAGTCCGGCGAGCTCGCGCCCGTGAGCCGTCTGGTGGATTACACGCGCGCCCGGAGCCCTCGGGCCATCACCCGTGTCAATGGCAAGAACGTAACGGTCGTGCGGGTCGAGAGCCTCCCGAGCGACCTCGACACCGTTGTCGAGGGCATCAAGCGCGTCGTGGCGGGGTTCCGTCTGCCGCGCGGTTACACGATCGATCTCGGCGATCGTATTGAGGGGCTGGACAAGGACCTGCGGAACTTCCTGCTCGCGTTCGCCTTGTCCGCGACGCTGATCTACCTCGTGATGGGGGCCCTGTTCGAGTCGTTCATCCTACCCCTGTCGATCCTCTGGTCGGTGCCGCTGGCGTTCATCGGGGTGTACTGGATGCTCTACCTCACGGAGACCTCGCTGGACCCCGTGGCGTTCATCGGCATGATCCTGATGACCGGCATCGTCGTGAACAACGGCATCGTGATCATCGACCACATCAACCAGCTCCGACTCGGCGGCATGAACCGCTACGACGCCGTGCTGCACGCCGGCCGCGACCGGTTCCGTCCGGTCATGATGACCGCCCTCACCACCATCCTGGGGTGCGTGCCCATCTCGTTCGGGACGCTCCTGGGCACGGATGCGACCTTCGAGGGGCTGGGCCGGGCGCTCATCGGCGGGCTGACGACGGGGACGCTGTTGACGCTGCTGATTGTGCCGTTGGTGTACTCCGCAATTGACGACATGCGCGAGTGGGTCTCATGCTTCCTGGCCAACCTCGCGGCGCTGAAGCCTGGTTCCCTGTCCGGCTCCGGCCGCACGCCCGTGTAGCGCCGCGCGACCGCGCGACCGCACGCTCTCCCCGCAATCCCCCCTGTTCGACCAAACGTTTGCCGGATCCTTACACGCAGGCGATGCGTCGCCAACAATTCACGCGTACAATGGGCCCAACGGCGGAACGGTTCCGCCGGCGACGCCGGAACAGGAGTCTCAGCGCCATGCGGCCGCATCTGTGTGCAACAGCCATCACGCTCATCCTCTGGGCGACGCTCCCCGCCCTGGCGCAGCCCGTCGTCGGGCCCGTCGACGGCGGTCACATCGTACCGACCCTACAGACCGTGCGTCCGGCGGGGGAGACCGTCGCGTTCGGCGGACGCCCCGTCGACCTGGCGCTCGCCCCGGACGGCGCCGCCGTCTACGCCAAGGATAACCGCGGCCTCGTGGTCATCGACCCCGAGACCTGGACCGTGCGGCAGGAGCTGCCGTTCGACGGCGCAGGCGGGTCGATGCACGGGCTGGCCGTCTCCGCGGACGGCCGCCGCATCTTCGCGACGACCGCGGGCGATCGCCTCTGGATCGCGGAGCGCCAGGACGACGGTCGTCTGGTGTGGAGCCGGTTCATCACCTTGCCGGGTCCCGGCGGCGAAGGCGCTTCCCATGCCTGCGGCGTCGCCCTCAGTCCGGACGAGAAGACGGCCTACGTGTGTCTGTCCCGGAACAACGCACTCGGCGTCGTGGACCTCGAGTCGGGGGAACTCGTCGCACAGATCCCCGTTGGGGTCGCGCCGATGTCCGTCGTTCTTGACGCGTCCGGCGTCAGTGCATGGGTGTCCAACTGGGGCGGACGCCGTCCCGAGCCGGGCGAACGGGCCGCGCCGTCGTCCGGCACGCCTGTCCTTGTCGATGAACGCGGCATCGCGTCCCACGGCAGCGTATCGCTGGTGGACCTCGCGGAACGCGCGGAGCTGGCGCAGGTCGAAGTGGGGCTGCATCCATCCGGCCTGGCGCTCACCCGGGACGGCGCCATGCTTTACGTGGCGAATGCCAACTCCGACACGGTCAGCGTGGTGGATACGCGCCTTCAGGAGGTAAAGCAAACCATACTCGTTCGGCCTGATGATCAGCTCCCGTTCGGCAGCGCGCCGAACGCACTGGCGTTGAATGCCGAGGAAACGAGGCTTTATGTCGCCAACGGCGGGAACAATGCCGTTGCGGTTGTCAGTCTTCCCGAGCGTGAGGTCCTGGGCTTCATCCCGGCGGGATGGTACCCGGGATCTGTTCGCGAGAAGGATGGCCTGGTTTACATCGCGAACGTCAAGGGCGAAGGGTCGCGCACGAGACGTGAACAGGACGAGGAGGGCCGCTGGCACGTGTACGGTCACCGCGGCTCCGTCACGCGCGTCGCCGAGCCGGATGCAGAGACGTTGGCGCGGTACACGGCGCAGGTGCGCGAGGACGGTCGCGTTCCCCAAGCGTTGCAGGCGCAGGAGCGCGCGGCCGCCGGCGTCGCGCCCAAGCCCGTTCCCGATCTGATCGGCGCGCCGTCCGTGTTCGAGCACGTGATCTACGTGGTCAAAGAGAACCGGACCTATGACCAGGTGTTCGGCGACCTGCCGCAGGGCAAAGGCGAGCCGAGCCTCTGCGTGTTCGGGCGGGAGGTAACGCCGAACCACCATGCCCTGGCCGAACGCTACGTGCTCCTCGACAACTACTACTGCAACGGAGTGAACTCGGCGGACGGCCATTCCTGGGTGACGGAGGGGAACGTAACCGACCATTTGGAAAAGGCGTTCGGAGGCTTTACGCGGAGCTACACGTTCGGTGATGACCCCTTGACGTACTCCTCGACCGGGTTCATCTGGGACAACGTGCTGCTGGCGGGACGATCTTTCAGAAACTACGGTGAGTTCGACTATGCGGAACCCGTGCCGAGTGACGCGGGGTTCATGGACATCTATACGGACTTCGTGTCGGGTAAGCGGGAGATTACGTTCTCGCAGAAGATCGGAGTCGAGAACCTGCGACGTTATACCTGCCCGACATTTCCGGGCTGGAACATGCGGATCCCGGACGTGCTCCGTGTCGATGCATTCATACAGGAGCTGCGGGAAGCGGAGGAGCGCGGCGACTGGTACGACTTCATGATCGTGTACCTGCCGCAAGACCACGGCTCCGGCACGTCGCCCGGCATGCCGACGCCGCGCGCCCATGTCGCGGACAACGACCTGGCGGTCGGGCGACTCGTGGAGGCGGTGTCGAACAGTCGGTTCTGGCCGAAGACCTGCCTGTTCATCCTCGAGGACGACCCGCAAGACGGGTTTGATCATGTGGACGGTCACCGGTCGATCTGCCTGGTCGCGAGCCCTTACACGAAGCGGGGCGAAACGGTCAGCTCGTTCTACAACCAGACCTCCGTGTTGCACACCATCGCCCGGATCCTGGGCGTGCCGCCGCTGAACCAGATGGACGCGCTGATGCCGGTGATGGCGGACTGTTTCACGGACATGCCGGATTTCACGCCGTATGCCGCGCTGGAGAATCGGATCCCGTTGGATGAGCTGAACCCCGCCCTCGCCGAGCTGGAGGGCGACGCGCGCCGGTGGGCGGAGATCAGTATGGGCATGAATTTCGCCCAGGTCGACGCCTGCGACGAGGACACGCTGAACCGAGTCATCTGGCATTCGGTCAAGGGCGTCGACGCGCCGTATCCCGTTGCGTTGGCCGGCGCGCATGGGTCTGGCCTGGCGGAACGCGGTCTGGTGTTCGATGGACGCATCCGCGAGGAGGAGTGAGGCGACCGCGACGGGGCGGCGAAGCGCCGCTGAGCAGGACCTGCGAGACGAGTCCGGATCCTGACGGTCCGGGCGGGGAGGACGCAATGGCCGAACGGACATGGGTCCTGGGTCGCATTCAGAGTGTTGCGCACGCGGTCGCCGGCATCCGGATGATGCTGGCGACCCAGCACAACGCGTGGATCCACGCCGCGGCCACCCTCGTGGTGATCACGTTGGGCGCGCTGTTCGGGGTGAGCCGGGCGGAGTGGTGTTGGCTGATCCTCGCGCTCGTGACGGTGTGGACCGCAGAGGGGGTCAACACCGCGTTCGAGCTGCTCGCCGACGTCGTGTCGCCGGAGTTCCACCCGTTGGTCAAGCAAGCCAAAGATGTGGCCGCCGGAGCCGTACTGATTTCCGCAGTCGGCTCGGCGGCCATCGGCGTTGTGGTGTTCGGGCCGCGCCTCGCGGCACTGTTCGGCTAGCTCCGCGGCTTACTGCTTCCGCAGAAACAGCACGTAATCGTCGACGCTCGGTTCGCCCGAGCCGACGCTGCCCGCGCCGTCGATCGCGACCGCCTCGCGCACGCCGGCCTCCAAGGCAAGCAGGTAGCCCGCGTAGGCGCCGGGCAGGCGCAGGCCGAGCCGGAACGGCGCGGGCGTCGCCTTGCGCAGCCAGCCGGAGTGCCACCCGTCGCCGACCTTGTGCGTTTCCCCGCGATTGCGGATGTACGCGATGATCAGGTCGTCGTCGTCGCTGCGCAGGTGGCGCACCTGGTAGCCCTCGGGCACGTCAAACAGGCGCTCCTCCGGCGTGTACGCCTCGAACGCGTCGCCGGGCAGCACGGTCTCGTATTCGTCCGACGCGCCGAGCACGTAGTCGAACTCGACGCCGAGCGCCATGAAATGGTCCTCATACTGGCCCATCGTCTTGTACATCGCCTTGCCTGCGTCGGACCGGAAGAACAGGTCGTCGTCCATCGGGTGATCGACGTCGACGGCGATGCTCGGGCGCTTGCGGTTCAGTTTCGCGAGATCGACGTCCGCGATCACGCGGGCCAGTTCGCCGCAGGCGACCGCCTCCGCCTGGCCCCCGTCCCAGAACATGATGTGGTTGTTGCCGGAGAGGAACGGCAGCCAGACCGTGTCGCGCGCGAGGGCCCGACGCCACGCGTCCGTCGGCCCGTTCTCGAGGATGTGCGCGCCGCTTTCGCCCACGCCCGCGGGGGTTCCGATCATCACGTAGCGGGCGATCAGGCTCACCGCCGTGCCGTAGTCGAGGTCCTCGTGGGTCACCTGGGCGACGGGGTAGATATGGTACGAATACCAGTCGATGTTCGTCTTGTGCGTATGGGGGAGGGGGTCGACATGGAACAGGCCGTCGCCGCTGTGGCTGATGCCGATCGGCGTCTTCTTGTCCAGTTCCCGGATCCACTCGATATTCAGGTTCGTCCAGTCGTAGATGTCGACGTCCTGTTCGTTCTCCAGCTCATACAGCAGGATGCTCGGGTTCTCGCGGAGACGGGGGATCAACGCGTCGACGTAGTCCTTCCGCGCGCGGACGATGTCCGGGTCGGTGTACATCTCGGAGCGGTCTTCGATGATGTTCCCCTCGAGGAAGCGCCGGCGATACGCCGGCAGTTCGGCGAGCTCCTCGTCCGTGTAGTGCTTCTCCGTCACCATCCGCAGCATGACGTCGCGGTTGCGATAGGGCGCGTAGTCCGCGTAGTAGCTCTCGTGGATCGTGGTGAGGATGGAGATGCCGTACTCGCGCGCGAGCTCCCAGTAGGCCTCCCAGTCGCGCAGCAGCGGCTCGTTCACCGCGCCGACGATGTCCCACTCATCCACGCCTTCGCTGGGATGATCGCGGCTCATGATGCGCAGGCAGTTCACGCCGTTGTCCGCCAACACCTTGAACCATGCCCGCTTCTCCTCGGGCGTGGTGTCGCGGATGCTCCCGACGCGTTCGTCGGTCGTCTCGCCGTCCACGACCTTGTGGACGAAATTGCCGTAGAACCCGCCGAGGGGCAGGTACGCCGTGCCGTCCTCCCACGCGAAGTACCCGTTCGGGAGCACCTGCAAGAACCGTTTGGCCTGTTGATCCGCCACTGCGTCGGCCTCCTCCGCCTGGGCGCCCATCAGGCTGCCCGCCATACACGCCATGCACGCCATCGCCATCATGCTCTGAACCCTCCGTCTCGGGCGTCGCCCGCGTGCGGGTCCGGCCCAGCCTCCGTGTTCCTCGACCGCGGCAGCATACCACGCCAATTGTACGGTTTCCCACCGTGGGCTCGCGGACTCGGTCCCCGCCGAAATAGGAAGCGGCGAGCGCCTCCGGGGTGGAAACGCTCGCCGCCTGCAACTGCGCCGCGCATCCCGGGATGCGCCCACGCCGTCACGCGCGCATCTCCGAGGGACGGGCCCTGTCTGTGGGAATCAGCCGTAGCCGCCCGCGCGGTACATCCAGATGCCCGCCTGAGTCTTCAGTTCGCGATCGACGCCCTGCGTCATGATCGGCGCCTTCGTGTTGTAGCGGACGAACTCGACGTGGCCATCCATGTAGAGCACGTTGGCCCCGCCGGGCACGTGGTTGTAGAACGCCACGGCGTTCGAAGGAACCGGCGCGCCGGTGTCGATCGCCGTGTTGAAGTTGTCGGCCCACGCGTCGAACATCACGAAGATCTCGCTCTGCGACTGGGCGCCGGCAGCCGGGTTGTTGATGTCGGTGATGAAGAAGCGCTCCACGCCCTCCTTCAATCGCGAGTACGACGCCGGAAGGGGAACCATGCCGTCGTCGTACCAGTCCCAGTTGCGCGGGCTGTAGAGCGCGATGGGATCGCCGCTGAGATCGGCGACGTTGAAGCGCGTGTAGCGCGCGACGCCGAACTCGGGACATCCCGCGTCGATGATCTGCTGGTTGCCGTAGGGCAGATACTCCACCGGCCACCACTCGGGGCCGGTGTTCCACGCCGATGCCCGCACGAACATGATGTCCACCCATTGCGACATCGTCCGCGCCGCGTAGGCCGTGTACAGATACGACGCCGGAATCGAAAGATAGGCGTTCAGGCACAGCTTCGTTCCGGACGCGTTGGAAAGCTCGCCCAACCGCTGGATCTGCGCCGGGTAGTCCTCTTCGACGCCGAATCCGCCCGACATGTAGCCGAACGGGTCGTAGTCGGCGCGCGAGTCGGAAGGGCAGATCGCGATCGCCGGGTCGTTCCAGTAGTCGGGATAGATCGCCTCGCCGGAGATGCCCTGCATCCAACTGTACACCGTGCCGTCAGCGCCCACAGGCACCGAGGTGTTGCCGGGCGGGAACGCGCCGTTGTTCTCCGTCGAGTACATCTTCATGATCAGGCCCCACTGCTTGAGGCTGTTCTGACAACTCGCGCGGCGGGCCGCTTCGCGGGCGCGTGCCAGCGCCGGAAGCAGAATGGCCGCCAGGATCGCGATGATCGCGATCACCACGAGCAGCTCGATGAGGGTGAAGCCTTTGGTACCGTAATTCTTTGCTTTCATCGTGATAGTGATCTCCTTCAGGGGACGGCGTGAGGGTGGTTCGGGCGAACAATTGTCCTGACTGCGCGGGCCCGAAATACACGCAGCGCCTGCGGACGGCGTAGTGCCGTCGCTGATCAAAGGATACCATGCCCGCGGGCGTTCGGTAAAGCAGACAAACAGTACAGTATGTTGTGACAATATGCGCGAACTTATAATACGCATAATAACGCGCTCTTCATGAACATCCCCGTCCGCCTCGGGCTCTGGACCAGTAGGACATTTCTACTGTGGACCAGCCGGACACGCAACGTTGCGCCGACAGGCGGGGTCCGCGGTTTGCCTGATCCATTCCGAATCCCGTATACTTTCTCTCCTGTGTATCTAGAGAGCTTGGCAATCGGGGTGGAGTGATTACATGACGCGAAGCATGACCGGGTTCGGAAGGGCGGCCGGTACGCTGCTCGGCGATGAGGTGACCGTCGAGATGAGCGCCGTCAACCATCGGTACCTGGACGCGAGCCTTCGCATGCCGCTGGCATGGGCGGCTGTCGAACCCGTTCTGAAGCAGCAGCTCCGCAAGTACGTCTCCCGCGGCAAGCTCTCGGTCACGATCAGCCGCAAACGCGGCCCCGGCTCCCCGCCGTCGATCCGATTTGACCCGGATACCGCGCGCCAGTATGTGGAGGCCTCGCGCGAGCTGGCCGCGATGGTCGGCTCCAACGCCGCAATCTCCGTGGATGTGCTGGCCCAGTTGGAGGGCGTGTTGGTCCATGAGGACCCCGTCGACGATCTGGAGTCGGTGCAGGCCGGGCTCGAGGCGTTGCTCGAGGACGCCGCGGCGCGCCTGAACGCGATGCGGGCGACGGAGGGCGAGGCCCTGGAGCGTGATATCCGCGCGCGGATCGCGCTCATCCGTTCGGCGCTGGTGCGCATCGAGGACCGGCTGCCGGAGCTGAACGGCGCGTACGAGCAGCGTCTTCGGTCGCGGATCGAGGAGTTGCGCACCGAAGTGTCGCTCTCCGAAGAACGGATCGCGCTGGAGGTCGCC
The DNA here is from genome assembly GCA_002422525.1 of Candidatus Hydrogenedentes bacterium UBA6118. GTDB lineage: Bacteria > Hydrogenedentota > Hydrogenedentia > Hydrogenedentales > SLHB01 > UBA6118. The sequence continues at coordinate 45,713 of DIWA01000025.1, read as the reverse complement.
CTGCTGGCCGAGAAGGCGGACGTGACCGAAGAGGTTGTGCGCCTCAAGGCCCATCTCGACCACTTTAGCGGACTGCTGGACGAGAAGGAGCCGGTCGGCCGACGGTTGGACTTCCTCCTGCAGGAGTTGCAGCGCGAGATCAACACGTTGGGCGTGAAGACCCGCGACAGCGACGTCGCCCGCCACGTGCTCGAGATGAAGAGCGAGCTCGAGAAGATCCGCGAGCAGATCCAGAATGTCGAGTAACCCATCCGGAGCGCTTTCAGGACCGTGGGGCAACGACGTGGTAGAATCTTTGTTGTTTCCGCGCCCTCCGGGGCGGGGAAGAACACCGTGCTGCGGGAGGCGCTGCGCCGGGACGCGGGCCTTGCCTTGAGCATCACGGCCACGACGCGCGCGCCGCGACCCGGCGAAACAGACGGCGTGGACTACGTGTTCCTCAGCGCCGAGGAGTTCGAGCGTCGCATCGCGGAGGGCGCTTTCGTCGAGTGGGCGGAGGTGCATGGCCACCGGTACGGCACGCTCCGCGAGCCGCTTGACCGGTTGCTTGCGAGCGGACGCGACGCGGTGCTCCAGATCGACGTGCAAGGCATGCGGAGTCTGCGCGCTTTGGGGCTGCCGGTCGTGACGATATTCCTGGCTCCGCCGTCGCTCGAGGAGCTGGAACGGCGCCTGCGCGATCGCGGTACCGAGAGCGAGAGCACAATCCGATTGCGCCTCGAGAACGCCCGACGGGAACTCGCGGCGCGGGATGAGTATGACTATGTCGTGGTGAACGACGTGGTGGACGCGGCCGTTGATCGCCTGCTGGCGATCGTCGCGGCGGAGCGCGCCGCCGGCGTCGCGCCCGATCCGAATGCCGATGCCAACTAGCCAACCTTGGAGGGTTCCCCGCTATGGCCGCGTTTTCGATTGCCGACTTTGAAGGGAAGTGCGACAGCCTGTACCGGCTTGTGATCGCCGCGGCGCGTCGCGCCGGCCAGATCAGCAGGCCGGAGACGCGTCCGCTCGTGCCGACGCGGTCGCGCAAGTCCACCGTGATCGCGCTGGAAGAGATCATGCAGGGCAAGGTCGAGATCCTTCCCGGGCCGCAGGACGAGGATGCGTTCGTCGAATAAAGAGGTCGTGCTCGGGATCACCGGGTCGATCGCGGCCTACAAGGCCTGCGAGATCGCATCGCTGCTCACCAAGCGCGGCGTGGCGGTGATCCCTGTGCTGACCCGATCGGCGCAGGAGCTGATCGGAGCGGCGAGTCTCGAGGCGGTCACGGGGCGCCGCGCGATCCTCGAGATGTTCGGCGCGCATCAGAACCCGGAGGTCTCCCACATCGCCGTGGCGACCCGGGCGAGTCTGTTTCTGATCGCGCCGGCCACGGCCAATACTCTCGCCAAGGCCGCGCACGGCATCGCCGACGACTGGCTCAGCACGGCTTTGCTCGCGACGCGCGCGCCGGTCCTGTTCGCTCCCGCCATGAACACGAACATGTACGCCCACCCCGCGACCCAGGCGAACATCGAGACCTTGCGCGGTCGCGGCTGCCGGTTCGTCGGGCCCGACAGCGGGACGCTCGCCTGCAAGACCGTCGGCGTCGGCCGGATGTCCGAGCCGCAGACGGTCCTCGAGGCCGCATTGCCGCTGATCGACGGGCGCACGGACCTCGCCGGCCGGCATGTGGTCATCACCAGCGGCTCCACTCAGGAACCCATCGATCCGGTTCGGTTCATCGGAAACCGCTCGAGCGGCAAGATGGGCCGGGCGCTGGCGCTCGAGGCCCTGTGTCGCGGCGCGCGCGTATCCGTCATCTCCGGTCCCGCCGAAACGCCGTTGCCCTACGGGGCGGCGACGACGGCGGTGCGGACCGCGGAGGAGATGGGCGCCGCGCTCGACCGGCTGGCTCCGGAGGCGGACGTGATCATCGGCGCGGCCGCCGTCGCCGACTACCGGGTGAGCGACCCGGCGCCGACCAAGCGCAAGCGCACCGGCGCGGCCCTCACGCTGACGCTTACCGAGAACCCCGACCTCATCGCCCGCGTCGGCGCGGCGCGTCGGCCCGGTCAGGTGGTGGTCGGCTTCGCCGCGGAGACGAGCGACCTCATCGAGAACGGGCGTGCGAAGATCGCGGCCAAATCCCTCGATCTGATTCTCGTCAACGAAGTCGGCGCGCCGGACTCCGGGTTCGGCGTCGACACCCTCCGCGCTTATGTGCTCGACGCCCACGGAGACGTGGAGGAGCTGGGCGTGGCCGCCAAGGCGGATGTCGCTGTCGCGCTGTTCGATCGCATCTGCGCGCTGCTCGCCTGACTCGTCCCATGCGTCGCCTCGCCCCTTCCCCGGGCAACGTGTTCGTCTGATCAGTGAGAGGGGCAACGGGCGCGATGCGTTCCCGCATCGCCGAACTTGTCCTATAGGTCAGGGAGGACGACACGGCGATGAGCATGGGATCTCACCCGCGGTATATCGAAGCGCTTCGCGTCGGCGGCGGTTACGGCGACCCGGCGGATGGCGGAGCGGACCTTGCGCCGGATGGCGCGATCACGACGGACGGGCCCATCCATACGGAGGGCGACGTGAGCCTGCGCGGACGTCTGAGCGCGGGCGCGACGCCGAGTCCCGTCACAAACGCCGAGGGCGCGTTGCTCGGCGATCGGCTTGCGGATGCGAGCGTGGGGCGCGATGCGATCGCGTTGGGCGCGGTCGGGCCTGATCAGGTCGACGCCTCGGCGCGGTACAGCGTGGACGGCCTGCAGGTCGCCGATGCGCTCGAGGCCGGGGGCGACGCAGCCTTGGCGCGGGTCGCCGCAACCGGTCCGGTCGAGGTGTACGATCCGGGTTCGCTGGGCGCCGAGGAGATCGCCAACGGCGGTTTTGAGGGCGGCTGGGCCGACGAAACGCAGTTCATTGACCTGAACTCCTCGACCTCCGGTTATTGGCGGCTGGCGTTCCAGGGGCAAGAGACGGTCGATCTGATCCACAACGCCCCCGCCGCGGAGGTGAAGGCTGCGCTCGAGGCGTTGAGCGCGATCGACCAAGTCAGCGTGACCGGCGGCGGGGGCGGTCCCTACACCGTTGTGTTCGACGGGCCGACGCTGGCCGCCCGTACGCAGCCCCTGATGACCATCGCTGAGAGCACGCTCGGCGGAGGGGCTGGTCCGGCCGGCGTGACGCGCCTCGTCCATGGCGGTCGGGCCGACGGGTGGGCAGTGAGTGACAGCACGCCGTCCGTGCTCGCGCTCCGACGCGAGACGGCGGATGTCTACTCGGGATCGGCGGCGCAGCGGCTGACCCGCACGAACACGGGGCCGTACAACGCGCTTATCTTCCAGCCGGCGCTGGGGCTCGCCCCCGGCCGATGGTATCGCCTTCGCATGGCCATCAAAGTGGTCTCCGGGTCGCTGCCCACAGTGCAGGTGCGCGGGACCACCTGGCAGACGCTCCTGAGCGATGTCGCCAACCGCGACTGGGTGGAGTACACGCGCGACTTCCGGCTCAAGGCGCTGCCGTCGGCGGGGAGCTATGAACTGTGGCTGTTCACCAACTACTACGCTTCCGTGGATCTCATCCTCGACTCCGTGTCGTTGCGGCCCATCGACGCGGGCGAGATCGCAGCCGCCGCGGGCATCACTGCCGGGGGAGATCTGCGCGTCGCGGGCGATGGGGCGTTCGGCGGAACGGTCTCCGCCGCGTCCTTCGTGGACGACAGCCCGTACTACGCCGGAGGCGATGCGGTTGGGCTGTTGCAGGCCATCCGCGCCCAGAGCGCCGCGGACGCCGATGGCTTCGCCGAAGTCGACCACGCCTCCCTTGGACCGTTGCGCAGCAGGCGGGAGATCCAGGCTTATCGAGACCGCACGACCGGCGTTCTCGTGCATGCGTCCGAGGTGCGGGCGGCGCATGCGTCCCGCGCGACAGGTCGGTCGTTCGATGCGTGGGCGCGAGACCGATACGAGCCGGTGACGCTGCACGCCGAGCGCCGGGATCTGGGGCGCCAGGTGCAGGTCAACACCGCGGCGATTCTGGAGCTGTGCGAACGACTCGATCGGCTCGAAGGTCGCACAGGCGGCGCGTAACCCGCTGCGCGCTTGCCGAAGTTTGAACGTCTCCTTGCGGGCGTGGTACCGTTCCATTTCAGTCCGAGAGGGCCGAACCCACTCCTCCTATCGTCGTCGCCTACGTGACTGGAAGCCGGACCATGCACACGGGAGAGCCGCAAGAAGCCGCCGAGCGCGCGTCGTCGTTCCGCCCTCCGCCGTTGACGGCGTATGCAACGCCCCGCGCGTTCGTGTCAGCGGCGGCGCTTGTGTGCATCGTCGGTCTGCTGGGCGTGTGCTATCTCAGGGGCGTTGTTCAGATGGCGACGCTGATCGTCGGGGCGATCGGCGTCGCCGTCGCCTCAGCGTTCACGGGGCCCATCGTGCTGGCCACGCTGCTTCTGCGCCCCCTTCTGCGCGTCCTTCCGGAACTGGACATCGCGGGACGGCAGATCGGCATCGACGGCATCCTGAATATGATGCTTGTCTGTTCGTTGACGCCTGTCATGCTGTGGCGACGTCCCGCGCCGCTTCGTCGGACGGTCTTTGTCGTCTGGTGTCTTTTCCTCCTGCTAATGCTCCTGTCTTTGCAGGTATCGAGCGATCTCATATTCGGCGCGCGCCAGTGGTTCCGGTTCTACGGCTACGTCGTGTTCTTCTGGATGGCCTATGCCGCCGCGGCCCGTGATCCGCGGTTCGTCACGCATCTCCGCCGGATCGTTGTGGGCGTCGTGCTGCTCTTGGCGTGCATGGGTATCCTTCAGATGAGCCTGTTGGCCAGGCAAGTGCCGTTGTCCGAGTACGTCGACATGATGCGGGGCCACGGCACCCGCTATCGTCTGGACGGGTTCCAGGACTATCCGCACATTTTCGCCAACACGCTGCTGGTCTGCATCCCGGTTCTGCTGTGGTCGGCCTGGACCGCGCAACGCCGTGCGGTTCGTCTGGCCTACCTTTGTCTCGCATTCGGGTCCGTGGGCGCGATCGTGATGACCGGGGTGCGGAGCGCGTTCGGAGCGTTCGTCGCGATCCTGGTGATCTACCTCATGGGGATCCGGGGGTATCGTCGTCTCGTCGCGCTCCTGGCCCTGTTCGTAGCGGCGGGGTTCGCGACCGGCGTTTTCCAGGCCCGTTTTGACGATCTCACGAACCCGGAGCGGGCCACTGAGTGGAACAGCCTGATCGACCGGCAGGAAATCTGGTATGTGGTGGATCGGGGGATCGCCGCAGAACCGATCCGCGGCTACGGACTCGGTTCCGTCGACGCCTATCTCGCCGAGTCTCCGCTCAGGCAGGCCAGCAATGTGGTCTCCTCGCACTGCGACTACCGCAAGTTCGCCTTCGAGGGCGGCGTGGCCGCGGGCGTGCTGTTCACATTGCTGTGGGTCACGGTCGCCGTAACCGCCTGGCGCGGACGCAAGCATTCACTGACCGGCGGACACCTGGAGAGCGCGGTCGCGGGCGTGGCCGTCGGGTTCATGGTGATCGCCCTGGTCGACGAGATCCTGCTTGACTACGGAACGATGACGCTCTACTGGACGGTCGCGGGCGCAACGCTCGGCATGACGCACGGCAAGCTCGCAGGAGAGGAAGCGCCCGGCGTGGCGGAACGCGTTCCCGCGCCGGTCTCGACATAGCGGAACCGCCGCAGCGGAGCGGCGCATGACCTGGAAGGATCACGGCAGATGAAGGCACTTGTAACCGGCGGCGCCGGGTTCATTGGATCGCACGTCGTGGACGCATATCTCGATGCGGGACATGATGTGGCCATCGTAGACGATCTCTCGTCCGGGCGGCGGGAGAACCTGAACCCGAAGGCGCGGTTCCACGAGACGGACATCTGTACGGATGCCTTGGCCGACGTGTTCGACCAGGAACAGCCGGAGATCGTCTGCCACCTCGCCGCCCAGATGGACGTGACCCGGAGCGTCGCCGATCCGCGGTTCGATGCCCGCGTGAACGTGCTGGGGCTGATCCGTCTGCTCGAGTTGAGCGTGCAGCACGGCGTGAAGCGACTCATCTTCTCCTCGACCGGCGGCGCGATCTACGGCGCCGCGAAGGAATACCCCGCTACCGAAGAGACGCGGCCGGAGCCGATGAGTCCCTACGCGGTGAGCAAGTTTTCCGGCGAGGAGTACATCAAGATGTTCGGCCGGGTGCATGGACTTCGGTACGTCATCCTCCGTTACACCAACGTTTTCGGTCCGCGGCAGATGCCCCACGGCGAGTGCGGCGTGTGCGCGGTGCTGACCAACCTGATGCTCGCGGGACGTCAGCCTACGCTTTACGGGTTCGGGAAACCGATCCGCGACTATGTCTACGTGGGCGACGTGGCGCGCGCCAACCTGCTCGCATCGGAGAAGGGGGAGAACCAGACCCTCAATATCTCGACGGGGCGGCCCACCACGGTGATGGACATCTTCAATGCGCTTCGCGAGGTGATCGGGTTCGAGCAGGACCCGATCCTCAAGCCGCTGCGTCCGGGCGAGGTGGAACGCAGCCTCGCCGTGAACGCCCGCGCGGCCGAAGCGCTGGGCTGGACGCCGACCGTGGACCTGCTCGAAGGGCTGCGGCGCACTGTCGCGGCGATGGGGCGGTGATCCAAAGGATAACCTCGCGTCGCGCTGTCCGGTCCGCTTCCGCAGGAGATGTCATTGCGTATATTGCAGGTGAACAAGTTTCACTTTCGTCACGCCGGGGCCGAGGCCCACTACCTCGGCGTCTCTGATCTGCTCCGTGCGCACGGGCACTACGTCGGCCATTTCGCGATGGAGCACCCCGAGAACCTGCCGTGCGACCAGGCGCGTTACTTTGTTCGTCAGATAGATTACGCCGCACCAGGCGGGCCGCTGGCGCGTCTGCGTCTCGCCGCCCACACGATCTACTCGACGGAGGCGCGACGCAAGATCGCGGCGTTGCTCGACGCCGAGCCATACGACCTGGTGCATCTGCACAACTTCCACCATCAACTCACGCCAAGCATCCTGCCCGAGATCAAGCGCAGAGGCATCCCGATGGTGTGGACGCTTCACGACTATAAGATCATCTGTCCGAACTACAAGATGCTCACGCACGACGGCGTCTGCGAGCGGTGCAAGGGCCACCGCTACTATCAGGCGGCCCTGCACCGCTGCAACAAGGGATCGTTCGCGGCCAGCGCCGTGAACGTCGTCGAGATGTATCTCCACCACATGCTGGGGTCTCACGGTCTGGTGGACTGTTACCACGCGCCGTCGCGGTTCATGCGCGACAAGGTGGTCGCATTCGGGATTCCCGCCGAGCGCGTTGTCCAGATCCCCTATCCCATCGACTTCTCGGCGCGCGACCCCGACTACCGCCCCGGCGCGTACTTCCTGTACCTCGGGCGGCTGTCGTCGGAGAAGGGCATTCCCGAACTGATCGAAGCGATCCGACGCACGCCGGGCGCGCGTCTCAAGATCACGGGGCGGGGTCCGTACGAAGACGAGATCAGGCGGTTGGCCGACAAGGACGGCGATGGTCGACTGGAACTGACCGGTCACCTGACCGGGGAAGCGCTGGAGAACGCGATTCGCGGCGCCCTGGCCGTTGTCGTGCCGTCGATCTGGTACGAGAACCTGCCGTTCGCCGTGATCGAGGCGTTCGCCTACGGGAAGCCCGTTATCGGCTCGCGGATCGGCGGGATCACGGAGATGATCGAACCGGGGGAGACGGGGCGGCTGTTCGAGCCGGGCGACGTGGACGGCCTCGCGGCATGCCTGGCCGAGGCCCTGGACGATCCGGCGCGCATCGAACGCATGGGGCGGCGCGGCCGGGAACTGGCGCTGCAGCAGTACGATCCCGAGACGCACTACGCGCGCCTGATGGCGGTCTACGAGCGTCTCGTAAGCAGTCGCCCGGGCGGGTGAGGAATCACGCCTCCGTCTTCTCCGGCTGCTTCTTTCCCGTGTCTTGCTGGGCGTTGTACTCCTGCACGCGCGCCAGCTCGTGGGCCAGGTTCGCCGCGGCGACGGCGGCGACGGCCCCGAGCAGCAGCCCGATCGGCATGATCGCCCAACGCAGGCGCGCGTTGGTCGGGCGCTCCGGCAGCACGGCCGAGTTCGCCACCACCACGGAGCCGCTCTCTTCCATCTTCAGGTTCGCCTCCAGGGCCGCCATGTCTTCGCGCTGCGCGGCGAGCTGTTTGAAGTACGCCATGCCGGTCTCGATTCGGGTCTTGAGACGCGACTGCTCCAACTGCAGATCCAGGATCTCGCCGCGGAGCGGTTCCACCTTTGCTTCCACGGCCGCCAAGTCCTGCTCGACGGCGGCCTTGCGGGCCTGCAACCCGCTTATGGTGATGAGCAAGGTCTTCTCCTCGTCCCGCAGGCTCGTCCACACGGAATTGAGGATCTCATCCTCAAACACCGGCGCGGACGAATCGGAGGCGCCTTGCCGGAGCGCTCCGCCGATGACCAATGCGTCGTTCGACGGGGAGCGCCGCAGGATGAGCTTCTGGTCCTCGCTCGCCAGCTCTTCGACGGCGACCCGGAGGCGCTCCTCCTTCTCAGCCAATTCGATCTCGAGCTCACGCAGCTCCCCTGTGTACCTGGTTATGCTGCTGTGGAGTTGATCCAGCAGAGAGACTTTCAGCTCGATGTTGTGCGCAAGCTGGAACGCCTTCAGCTCGTCCTCGCGCCGCTCCACCTCATCGCGCGCAGCGTCGTACTCCCGGCGAATGAAGTCAATGGTGGCTTGCGTGCCCGGACTACTCAGCTCGCGCACGCGCTTCGCGCAGACCTGGACCCATACATCGACAAGATGCTTTGACTGCTCCGGATCCCTGGTTTTTGCGCGGAGCGTCAGGACGCGTGAGTAGGTCACCCGTTGCGGGGTCTTTTCGATCACTTCCGTCTCGATGGACACGCGTCGCGCCAGCGCGTTGGGAGACATCGTGCGCGTTCCCCAGAGGTCGGGCTTCTCGGCCACCAATTGCTCGCCCACCTCTTCGAGAACGTCCGGTTGGGCCAGCAGTCGCGCGTACGTGGGAATGTCGAGAGGGGGGGGCATGAACTCGCTGCTGGGTCCGACGCGCTCATACGCAGGAGAGGACACGAGCAGCGACGCGGTCGCCTCATAGGTATAGGGAATACGCAACGCCAGCGCCAGCGAGAGCACAAGCACGATCAGGAAAGCCACCAGCCCGGCGCGCCAGTGCTTCGCCAAAGGTTCGATAACGCTCACGAGCAGGGCGTAGGCGAGTCGCGCCCAGCGGTCGCGCCAACCGGTTACCGTCGCAATCTGGCTTTCCGCTTCCATGAGAGTCCTTACATACGTCTCCCCGAAGCGCAGCCTGCCGCTGACGTTCGGGGCGACTCCGATCAAGGCGTCTCGGCTCGAAAGGCGAAATACTCCCCGCTGCGCCGCCCGTCGCGAACGGCGAACGGCGTTCGAGCCATACTACTTGACGGAGTGTAGAGGCGCGGAACAAGCGGAGTCAAACGGTCCTTACGCCCCCAGGGTCCGATCGATGAGCGCATGGTTGGCGGGGAGGCGGGAAGCGTCGTCAGGCGGCCCGTCAATTTGACAGCCGCGGCCGCGATTGGGTACCATCTCGCTCGCTGCCGGAGTGGTGGAATTGGCAGACACGCATGGTTCAGGTCCATGTGCTCTTCGGGGCGTGAAGGTTCAAGTCCTTTCTCCGGCACCACCCCCATCGTACTCACATCGGCCCGGTCGGGAATCCAGTTCCCTGCCGGGCCGATGGCGTTTTCGCCCCCGGGGATGGACCTATCCTGCAGCCGGGGTCTCCGCGACAGGCGCCTCTTCCCGGAAGAGCAGCGCCAGCATCAGCGCGATCCCGATGGCGATCCCCGCCGACGTAAGCCAGAACGTCGGGAAGTGGATGAGCCCCGTCTCCGGGTCGGACGCGTACTGCGCGACCTGTCCCGCGAACACGTTGCCCGCGAGCACGCCGAGTCCGGCGATCACCATGTTGTAGAGCTGCTGCGCCCCGGCGCGCTCGGTGCGCTTGCTGTGTCGGTCCACATAGATGAACCCGACGGTGAAGAAGAAGGCATAGCAGATGCCGTGGGACGGGATGACGGCGACGACGAGCGGGACCCAGCCGGTCGCGTAGGCCAGGCAACGCCCGGCTTGCGCCAGCACGCCGATGATGAGGGTGCGCTTGACGCCGAGCCGCGCCACGCAGAGGCCGAGCAGCGCCAGCGTCACCGCCTCGCCCACTTGCCCGAGGCTCATGGCGGGCATGATGTTCCGGTCGGCGAAGCCGGTCTGGCTGAGGAAGGGTCCCATGCCGAAGTAGTAGAACTGGTGGATGGCCGAGTTGAAGAACGTGGCGATCACGAGGACCAGCAGGCTCGGTCGTGCGAACATTCGGAGCGACTGCACCCACGCGTTGAGGCTCAGCCGTTGCGTCGTGGCCACTGGCGTGGCGGGCAACGACAGCGCGTAGATCCCGAGACCGACGGAGGCGGCGGAAGCGAAATAGAACGCGTGGGGGAGACGGCCCGCCGTTCCGGCGACGGCTGTCGCGTCGAGCCAGAGGTAGCTGAACGACCATGCCGCAACGACCCAGCTCAGCGGACCCCACATCCGGATCGGGCCGAAGTCGCGGCCGGGGTTCTCGACATGGTGGAACACGACGGCGTTCGACAGTGCAAAGGTCGGCGCGAAGAACAGCCCCCATGCGGTGTAGGCGAGGAGGAATGGCAGGAACTCGGTCTGCGCGGATACCACGAGCAGCATGAGCCCCGCCGCGGTGTGGCACAGGCCCAGGAGCCGCTCCGAGCTGAGGTAGCGATCGGCCACGTAGATGGTGAGGAGGGGCGCGATGATCGCCGCCGCCGCCGGCATCGCCATGATCAGTCCCGTCTGGTAGGGTTCGAAGCCGAGGAAGTTCTTCAGATAGTGGCTGATGATGGGCTGCATGAGGCCTGGGGCCGCATACTGCAGAAACATCATGGCGGACAGCCGCGCGCGCATGTGAGACATTGGGATGGCTTTCCGTTTGTTCTCGGCCTGTCGCCGCGCAGATCCGGGTCGTGTGCGGCGGAGCGAAAAGGGGTTCCTCGGGGCGCGACCGCCTTGCTCAACGCCTCAGCGCGGCGGCGACGCGATCGGCGCAACGGGCCCAAGTGTGTTCGGCGACCGCCTGGCGACCGGACCGTACGCGCCGGGCGCGTTCCTCGGGGGGCTCCTCGAGCGCGTGCAGCAGGGCGTTGGCCATCGATGGCACGGAGGACGGGTCGCAGTAGAACGGAGCGCTGCGCGCGAGGTCGGGTATCGCGCCGGTCCTGGGAACGAGCACCCGTGCGCCGGAGGCGAGGGCTTCGAGCACCTTGATCCCCGAGCCGTCCTTGTCGACGGCGCAGATGGTCAGGTCGGCGTTCTGGTAGAGCCCGGTAAGCTGCTCGACCGGCAGGCTGTGGATCCGCATGATGCCGTCGCCCCAGTCCGGGGGTTCGAGTTCGCTCGGCTCGCCCACGATGATCAGGTTGTGCGGGATTTCCCCGCGCACCCGTTCATACACCTGCACCAACGCGGGGATCTTGTCATGGTCCTCGGGGTCGCACACGCTGAGGAGGAACGGCCTGGCCACGGGGCAGGGCTGCGTCGCGCCGGAGACGTGATCGCTGCCCGGCGCGGCGACGAGGATCCGCTCAAGCGGTACGCTCAAGCCGTCGAGCAGGCGACGTCGGGCGTACTCCGACGGCACGATGATCGTGGAGGCGCGGGCGGCGGCCTTCTTCAGGTCGCGCGGGCGCACCTCTCCCCACCAGTGGTGGGCATCGGGAGACGGGTTGAGGATGCGCAGGTCCATCACAAACGGCGTCATCGGCGCGGGCGGTTTCGGGGGGGCCGTCGCCAACGGCGTCAGCAGCCGGTCGATGCGTGCCGACTGCACCGCACGACGGAACGCGCTGTCGGCCCGGGAGAAGAACGATTCCCTTCCGAGGCCGCCCACGCAGACCCGTTCCCACCCCTCGTACGACGGGTCGTTCACGGGGTCCGTGAACAGGATGAGCTCGATCTCCGGGTGTCCCGCCCGCAGCGCCCGCAGCGTGTTGCGGAGGAAGATGTCCGCATCGCCGCTCTTCGGCGCCAGATGGACGCAGTTCACTCCGATGCGCATCGCGGACTTCTCCGGCCGGGAACCGTGGAGGTTACTCAATGTAGCCCAGATCAGAGAGGCGCTGGCGAACCTGCTCTTCCTCTTCGGGGGAGTAGTCGTCGAGTTCCAACGCGACGAGCCCTTTCTCCGCCAGCGTGTCGAGGACCTTCTCCGCGGCGAACTCCGGCGTGTCGTTCGGGTCGAGGGCGACCTCACAGTTTTCGCAATCGAGCTGGATGTCCGGCTCCGTCACGATGACGATCACGCCGTTGCGCGCCAGCAGGCGGCACATGAATCCCGCGCCCGTGCCGACCTTCTCCGTCGATTCCCGGTCGATGCATTCCACCCGTCGGCCCAGTTCATGGAGCCGGCTGACGAGCGCCGCCGCCGTGTCCGCGGCCTGGTGGCCCGTCAGGCGAAGCGCGATGCCTTGGGGTCCTGCCATGTCCTCTACCTCGCTGTGATGGGCCTGCCCTGGAAATCGTTCGGCGCGTCGACGCCCATGAGCTGCAGGATCGTCGGCGCCACGTCCATCAGATGCAGGCCTTTGAGTTCCGCCCCGTTGTCGCCGGTCGGGGTCTTCATGATGAAGATCCCGTGGTAGTCGTGGTTGGCGTCGTCCGGACCCGTGTCGTTCTCGAAGGTGTAGATGCTGTCGAAGCCGACCGCGCCCACCGACCGCCAGGAGAGGTCGCCGAAGTACACGATCAGGTCCGGGGCCACGCCGTTCACCGTCTGGTAGGTCTCGTCCGGGATCAGGGCCCGGTTCCCCAGAGGCTTGCCGTCCGGGTCCGTCATCGCCTCGATGCGGGCCGCCAGCTCCGCGCGGAACGCCTGGTATTCAGCCGCCGGGATCACGCCCCGCGGCTCGCGCCCTTCCACGTTGAGGAACACGCGCGCGTAATAGCCGCCGCTGCTCCAGACCTTCGTGCGACTCCAGTCGATCTCGCAGTCCTCGATGCGTGCGCGTCCGGACGGCGGCGCGGCCAGCGTGAGCAGTCCTTCGTTGATCAGCCACTGGTTCACGCAGATCCCGCCGTGCATGGCCCGCGCGCCGTGGTCCGAAACGACCAGCACGGCGGTGTGTTCATCCGTGCAGGCGAGCAGTTCGCCGATGCGACGGTCGACCGCCTGGTAGAAGTCGCGGATCGCGTGTTCGAACGGGTTGCCGGGCGCGTAGGCCGGGTGATCCCGGTCGCAGTACTTCCAGAATCCGTGGTGCAGGCGATCGACGCCCATCTCGACCATCATGAAGAAGTCCCACGGTTTGTTCTTGACCAGATACCGCGCCGCGTCGAAGCGGTTCTCCATCAGCTCATGCACGCGCTGGAGCAGCCGCTCCTTGTCGTTCGTCCGGAAGTCCTTGACGTCGATGATGTACTCGCCGATCGCCTCGGTCAATTCCGTCTTCAGCGACTTCGGATAGGTGTAGTCCGCGTTTGTGTCCGGCGCCAGGAACCCCGACACCAGCCACCCGTTCACCGGGCGCACCGGGAAGGTCTGGGGCACGCCGAGCACGGCGACCTTCTTGCCCGCGCGAGACAGGAGGTCCCACACGCGCGGAACCTTGATCGCCGTGCTGTTCGCCGTGAACATCGCGTCGTAGGAGTGGTCCTTGCGGTTCCGGAAGCCGTAGACGCCCAGCGCGCCCGGGTCGCGGCTCGAAGTCATGCAGGCCCATGCCGGTACGGTGATCGGCGGGTGACAGCTCTCGAGTCGGCCCCAGCATCCCGCCTCGGCGAGCGCCCGCAGGTTCGGCAGATCGAACCGCTGCGACCCAAAGACGAACTGCGGCGTGGCGCAGTCCAGTCCGATGACCATGACCCTCCGGATGTCCGACATGCCGGACCCCTCTTTCTGTCTTGCGTCTTGCGCTCCGTTGCGCTACTGGCTCTGCGCCCACTCGATGAGGATGCGCGCCACCTCGGGCCGCGTGAACTCCTCCGGCGGCATCTCGCCCGCCTTGAGCATCTCGCGCACCTTCGTGCCGCTCAGGAACACGTGATCCTCCTTCGTGCCGGGACAGGTCTTCGTGCTCGCCATCGAGTTCGTCCGCTTCGAATAGAAGGCGTGGTCGAAGAACAGCGGGATGATGCCGATCTCCGCCGGGTCGAACTGGTCGAAGATCTTGTGGGCGTCGTACGTGCCGTAGTAGTTGCCCACGCCCGCGTGGTCGCGGCCCACGATGAAGTGCGTGCACCCGTAGTTCTTGCGATAGATCGCGTGCATGATCGCTTCCATCGGACCGGCGTACCGCATGTTCACCGGCATAAGCGACAGCATCACGTGGTCTTTCGGGTAGTAGTTGTCCATCAACGTCTGATAGCACTTCATCCGCACGTTGCCGGGGATGTCGTCTTCCTTGGTCGTGCCCATCAGCGGATGAATCAGCAACCCGTCGCAAATCTCCAGCGCGCACTTCGTAAGGTACTCATGCGCCCGGTGGATCGGGTTGCGCGTCTGGAACGCGACGATCCGACGCCATCCACGCTGCTCGAAGGCCTCCCGGGTCGCGGCCGGCGGCAGGTTGTAATCCTGGAACTCGATCGTGCGCTCCTTGAGCACGTCCACTTCGCCGGCGAGGAACACCTCGCCGAGCGACATCGTGTAGGCGACGCCCGGGTGCGCCTCCTCGGTCGTGCCGTACACCTTCTGACACAGGGTCTTGCGGTTCATGTCGAACTTCTCCGACAGGTGCAGCACCGCGGCGATCTCGCCCGTGTCGTCGACCAGCGCGATCGGCTCCCCGACTTCGAACTTCTCCGCCTGCGCCTTGGTCGCCGCCAGCAGGATCGGGATGGTCCACGGGATGCCCGGGCGCAGATGCATCGTGTCGAGAACGTTCTGCACGTCCTCGGACCCCATGAAGCCGGTGAGGGGGCTGAAGATGCCTTTGGCGATGCCGTCCAGGTCGAACGCCGCGTAGGCGTCGATGTGCAGCTTCGGCATGGCCTGGGCGCGCTTGAGCGCGGCGTCGCGCTCCCCGCCCGACAGAAAACGGTTCACCAGGGCGCCGCCATGGGGTGCGATGGACATGGATTCTCCTCCGTACGAATGCGTGCAGGCACGCCAAAGGCGGAACCAATCCGCCGGTTCTCTCAAAGGGGTCAGAGTTTACCAGTGTGTACGACGCAAGGCAAACGGCGTGCAGCCGCATTCGGGCCGCACGCCGTTCAGTCGTCCGATACGTCTGGTTCTCGCCTTGCTTAGCGTTTGCGGGTGATCCTGCGCATCCCCGCCCAGGCCAGCGCGCCGACGGTCAACGCCGCGGCTCCGGAAGCGGCGGCGGGAACCGGGGGAACGCTCTCGGGGTCGAGCGGCTCCGAACCGCGGCGAACCTCCCAGCCGTCCTCCGCGCCGTCGCCGTCCGTGTCGGGGTTGGTCGGGTTGGTTCCGTGTTGGATGACCTCATCGTGGTCGTTGAGGCCATCGCCGTCCGTGTCCGCGCGGGTGGGGTCCGTCCCGTAGGCGTGGACTTCCTCGTGGTCCGTCAGCCCGTCGCCGTCGGTATCGGGGTTCCACGGGTCTGTGGCCGGGCCGAGGGCGCCGGTGACCTCGTCGTAGTTCGACAGGCCGTCGCCGTCCGTGTCATTGGCGCGCCCCACGGCCTCAAGCATCCAGCCGCGGGCGTTGTCCGGGTGGATGTTCCAGTCGGCATCCTGGCCGGGATGGTCGAACACCCACACCGCCGCCAGGTCCACCGGGCTTTGCCGGACCGCGCCGAGCGCGGTGCGGAAGGCCGCCTCGATCTGCGCCGCATCGCCGCCGTAGGCCTGGGCGCTGATGCCGAACTCGCCAAGGAACAGCGCTTTGTTCTGGGCGCGCACGGCCGTATGGGCCAGCTCGAGCAGCTCGGTCATCGGCGGCGGCGCGCCCTCGCCGAACCGATTGGCCGCCGACTCGGGGTAGTAGTGGATCGAGGCGAGGTTGTTCGCGTCGGGCGTCAGGTCCACGACGCTGGTCTGATACTGCGCGCGGGTGTCCTGTCCCCACGTCCCTTCCGTGCGTTGATGG
This sequence comes from Candidatus Hydrogenedentes bacterium UBA6118, assembly GCA_002422525.1. Taxonomy (GTDB): domain Bacteria; phylum Hydrogenedentota; class Hydrogenedentia; order Hydrogenedentales; family SLHB01; genus UBA6118. The sequence goes on along the minus strand of DIWA01000025.1, from coordinate 29,579 downwards.
TACTGGCTGGGTCGGGGCATGGCGTGGCCCGGGGTGATCGGCCGATGCGGGTCGTGGAGACGCACCGCCTCGGCGAACGCCTGCGCCGCCACGGTCACCATCTCGTGCGTCAGTTCGTCCTCTTCGCTGCGCGTGGCCGGACACCCCAGGTTGGTCCACGTCGGCGGACGGTGCTCGGCGGCGTTGGGCAGGTCGATCGCCAGGCTGTACTCATTGCCCAGCTCCCACGCCCAGATGGCCGGCGAATCCTTGTAGCGCGAGACGACCTCCTCGGTGTACTGCCGGATGAACGCGATGGTCGCGCTGTCGGGGTCGCCCAGGCGGTTGCAGGGCTCGCCGACGAGATCCGGCACGGTGTAGTAGGCCCAGAACAACGACGGGATCAGGCCGATGCCGTGCATCTCCGCCGAGGCCACGACCGCGTCGAGCCTTGCGAAGTAGGCCTCCTTGTCCGAGAGGTACAGGTTCCAGTCGACGGGCCAGAAGCCGCACGCCATGAAGCGGCAGAAGGGGATGCCGCGTTGGGCGAGCGCGGCGAACCCGGCGTTGTAGCTGATGTCGGACGGGTCGTTCAGCACGCGGTAGAACGCGCTGAAGTAGTTGACGCCGATCGCGCGGAACGCGACGCCGTCGCGTTGCACGGCGCCGTCTTCCCCGAGCGTCACCCTGCCCGGCGGCGGATCCGCCTGGGCCTGTGCGATGGCGCAACCCATCGTGATCAGCATGCCCGCGGCTGCGATGCGCAATCCGCGCCCGGGCCTCGACAGTAGGTTGCTCAGCATCTGGCGGCTCTCCCTTGCAGGCGGTTCCCGTCACGCCCCCCTCCGTCGGCCTGCGGCGTTCGGTCGGCGGTTCGCCGATGGGCGACGGGGCGAGTCTATGTCATGCGGGACCGCAGCGCAAGCCGCGCCGGCATGCGATGCCCTGGGGAGGCTGGGCGGGAGCGGCGTCGAGGGGGCAAAGGGTCGATGACTGGAAAACCTCTTGACAGATGAAAACGATTACGGTACTGTGCCTGTAGGACATGGCAGTCGTTCCGCGCGACGGCGTTTCGAAGTCGCCGAAGGGGCTCGGGGTGGCCTCGAAGGTGCGTTGGCAACGTTCCATGAGGAGCAGGGCGTCGCTTGGCGCTTCGGACGCGTGGGACAGCCGTCGCAGGGCGCTGCAGGGTCGATGCGGGCGTTGGGACGCCCGAGACGAGAGGAGGTCGGTCAGATCCAAGCCGAGAGCCCGCTCTACACTGAAGGGTCCATGTTGGATCGTTCGCGGTATGTAGTTCTTCTGCAACACCTAAGGAGCAGATACAATGTATCGAAAGGGTTTCACGCTCATCGAGCTGCTCGTCGTGATCGCCATCATCGCGATTCTGGCGGCCATCCTGCTTCCTGCCCTGGCGCGCGCCCGCGAGGCCGCGCGAAGGGCCAGTTGTCAGAATAACCTGAAACAGTTCGGCATCATCTTCAAGATGTTCGCAGGGGAGAACAAAGAGGGGTTGTTCCCGCCTGCCACGGACTGGCAGACCATCCTGTTAATCAACCATGTCGGCAACGACCAGCCGGCGTGGTCGTTGCCGTTCTCGTTCAGCGGCGACGCGCTGTATCCCGACTACTGGAATGACCCGGCCATCCTGCGGTGTCCGTCGGACAGCGGCGGCGACGCGCTTGGGCAGAACCTGGGCATCAAGTCCGACTTCGCCGCGCAGGTGGCCGAAGCGGCCGGCGCGACCGGGGTGGACGAGTATTGGAAGCGGCGCTGCCTGAGCGTGCTGCTCTCGCAGCCCATCTCGTACATGTACCATGCATGGCTTGTGCAGACGCCTTCGCAGCTCTCGCTCATCCAGTCTCTCTCGTATCCGCACACGCCCGCGGGCGAGTGGCCGGCGCCGCCGCCGCCCGATTGGGCGCCGCCGATCAGTGCGTTGAAGGTGATCCCCGGCTGCGACCAGATGAAGGAAGGCGCGAATCCCGGCGTGTGGAACGGCTGGGGCGACTACTTCTGGCTGTACGTCGGCAACCAGCCCCGGAGCAAGGGCGACTTCATCAACTACCACGGCGACACGCCGCCGGACAGCGGTTGGGCGAGCTTCTGGCGGGACATGGACGGATCGCCGTTGCCGAAGACCTTGCCGCATCTGAAGGAAGGCATTGAGCGCTTCACGATCACCGACATCAACAACCCCGCGGCGGGCGCGAAGGCGCAGAGCGGCATTGTGGTGATGTACGACGCGTACGCCAACGCCATCCACCTCGGCGGCCAGATGGGCACGCTGATCATGAATCATGTGCCCGGCGGCGGCAATGTGCTCTTCATGGATGGGCACGTCGAGTTCGTTCGGTGGCGTCAGAAGTTCCCCTATGCGCGGGACAACGACATCATGCCGGGACGCGACTACATGAGCTATGAAGACGCGCACTACCTGCCGGCATGGCTTCCCCTGTCCGGCGGCTGGGGATGATGCCCGCGGCGCAACGCAGGAAAGCATAGCCTTACGCATGGCATAGCAGTAACGACATAAGCAGACCCCATAGGCAGGCCGATCGGACGCTCAGCAGTTCGTTTCCGGGCGTCCGCTCGGCCTTTTTTCTTTCTGGATCGAGGGGGGAAAGGAGGTGAGCCGACCCAGAGATCACCGGTATCCGCTAACGCAAGGAACGGGCCTTGGGACCGTTCACGACAGTTGACTTCAGACACCATGCAAGCATTGAGTTGCAGTAACGAACGCAGGAGCATCTTGCCCATGAAACGCAAAGGGTTCACGCTCATTGAGCTGCTCGTCGTGATCGCCATCATCGCGATTCTGGCGGCCATTCTGCTTCCCGCCCTGGCGCGGGCCCGCGAGGCCGCACGTCGGAGTAGCTGCCAGAACAATCTCAAGCAATTCGGCATCATCTTCAAGATGTTCGCCGGCGAGAGCAAAGGAGGCTATTTCCCTCCGGGCAGCGATTGGCGCACCATCATCGAGTTCGACCACTACAACATCGGTCAGGACATGTGGACGTGGACGTTCCCGCTGGCCTTCTCCGCGAACGCGCTGTATCCTGACTATTGGAACGACCCCGCGATCCTTCGCTGCCCCTCGGACAGCGGCGGCGACGCGATGGGCAACGACTTCGGGATTCAGCAGGATTTCGCGGCCCAGATCGAGACCATCGCCCGAGCGACGAACGTGAATGAGGATATCAAGAAAGACTGCCTCGGCATCATGCTGTCGCAGCCTATCTCGTACCTCTACCACGCGTGGCTGCTCACGACCCCATCGCAGATCAGCCATATCATGAATTGGCCCTCGCCCCATACGCCTGAAGGCGTGTACGCCGACGGGTTCTACTGGCGTCCGGTGACCGATCTGCAGCAGATCCCCGGCTGCGACCAGATGAAGAACACGGGCTTCCTCGCGCCGAACGGCGGTCTCTGGGCTTACACGGAGACGTGGGTGCAGGGTGACCACACCAACTACAATACGACCGCGAACCCGCCCGGCGGCTGGGACTTCTTCCGCGACATGGACGGCTCGGATTTCCCGTCGACCTATCCGCGGCTGAAGGAAGGCATCGAGCGGTTCACGATCACCGACATCAACAATCCCGCGGCGGGCGCCAAGGCGCAGAGCGGCATCGTCGTGATGTATGACGCGTACGGCAACTCGCAGCATCTGGGCGGCCAGATGGGCACGATCATCATGAACCACGTGCCCGGCGGCAGCAACGTCCTCTACATGGACGGTCACGTCGAGTACGTGCGGTGGGGCGAGAAGTTCCCGATCGCGCGCGACGAGGACATCATGCCGAACCGTTCGTGGGACAGCTACGAGGACCATCACTACCTCGCGGGCTGGCTCCCGACCTGCGGCGGCTGGGGCTGACCCCGTCCGTCGGCTCGTCGCGAGAGCGGCGAGCGATGACCCCGACAGAGATGAAGAAGGCCGGACGCTCGCGCGGGCGTCCGGCCTTTCCTCGTCCAACGAAGGCCCGTCAGAACTCCCAGGTCTGCACGACGTCTCCGGAGGCGTCCGACAGCCGGATCCAGGCGAACTCCACCAGGCCCGGCCCGGCCGACGGGTCGATCCGGAGGGCGAGGAGTTCGGAGGTCGCCTCGAACGCAACCTCGATCTCCTGCCACTCGCCATCGTGCACGGCCTGGAAATCGAGGCGTTGCACGGGACCGAACCGCGGCAGCTCGCGCGTTCTCCAGAAGAACTGGCCGGGACCGTTGCTCTGGCTCCGCAGGCGCATCCGGGCCGTGAGCGGACCCGCGACCTCCGGCACGCGCTGCGCGATGATCTGGGGATCGCCGCCCGTGCAATGCATGCGCAGCGCCCCGTCGCCCTTCATGAGGTAGCAGTCGCCGCCGGCGACCCATCCGTTGACCTCGCGCGCGGCGTCCGCCTGGTAGGCGGGGTTGGGCTTGGGCACGAGCGCGCCCGTGGCGAGCAGGTGGGCATCGAGCATCGCCTCGAGCTCGCGCGCCAGCTCGGGTTCCTGCTCCGCGAGGTTGTTCATCTCGCCGATGTCCAGCCGCAGGTCGTACAGCTCCAGCCGGTTCGGGAAGTACGCGTCCTGATCATAGAACCGGATCAGCTTGTGGTCGCCGCGCCGCACCCAGCTCGCCATCTGCACCGGCACGGCGTCCGGGTTGTGGGGGAAGTGGCAGTAGACGGCCTCCCGGTCGAGCGCGCCGCCGAGCAGCGCGGGCACGATCGAGACCCCGTCGAACTGCTGCTCGGGACGCGGCGCGATCCCCGCCATCTCCAGCAGCGTCGGGTAATAGTCGATGGACGAGATCACCTCGCGCGAGACCTGCTCGGTCTCGACCTTGCCCGGCCAGTAGACCAGCGCGGGCACGCGCACGCCGCCCTCGTAGACCGAGCCCTTGCCGGAGCGCAGCGGCGCGTTGTTGGTGGGCGTGCGTCCTTCGGGGGCCCACGCGCCGGCGTTCGTGCCGTCGCGGAGCGTGCGGTCGTACATGTTTCCGCCGTTGTCCGACGTGAAGACGATGATCGTGTCGTCCATGAGGTCGAGCCGTTCGAGCGTGTCCAGGATCCGCCCCAGGCTCTCGTCCATGCTCTTGATCATCGCGCCCATCACGGCGTTGTCCTGCGCGCCGCGGGGATCCTTCTTGCCCTCGAAGTAGGCGATGTACTCGGGCTTGCCCTGGTACGGCGCGTGCACGGCGTACTGCCACATGTTGAGGTAGAACGGTCCGTCCTTCGATTCCTCGATGAACGCGATCGCCTCGTCCGTGAGCCGGTCGGCGATGTACTCGCCGTCCGGCCCGTCGGGCAGCTTCGAGATGTGGTACGGCGAGAAGTAGCTCGGGGGGCCCGGCCACCTGCCGCCGCCGACATTCACGTCGAACCCCTGGTGTTCCGGCCAGTACCGCGGGTCGTGGCCGAGGTGCCACTTGCCGAAGAAGCCGGTGCGATAGCCTGCGTCGCGGAACGCCTCGCCCAGCGTGTACTCCTCCAGCGGCAGGGCGCCCTTCGCACGCGGTTGGAGCACCCGTACGTGCGGCGGTCCGGACTCCGGCAGCAGCGGGCCCTCCGGGTCCGGCAGGTGTCCGCCCGCGCCCGTGATATGCAGGCGTCCCGGGTACTTTCCCGTCATGATGCTGGCCCGCGTCGCCGTGCATAGCGGCGCGGCCGAGTAGGCGTTCTCGAACCGCATCGACCGGCGCGCCAGGCGCTCGAGGTTCGGCGTCTCGTAGTAGCGGCTGCCGTAGACCGTCGAGTCCACCCAGCCCATGTCGTCCACGAGGAAAAAGACGATGTTGGGCCTGCGCGAGGCGGCGTGCGCCGTCCCCATCGCGGGCGCGAGCGCGGCCCCCGCGACCGCGGCGCCCGCAGTCGCCAGGAACCCGCGGCGCGTCAGTCTCCCTCGCCTGCCTGCATCCTGCACGTCTTCGTTCTTCATCGGATCCATCCTTGGTCAGTCTTCGAGCTCACGCACCCAGATGTTGCGGAACCTGACCGGGTTGCCATGGTCCTGCAGCAGGATCGGGCCCTTGTCGCCGTGGGGCTTGTACGGCTGCACGGCATGCGGCCCATTCCACCACGTGCCGCCCGACAGCGCGACGTGGTCGTGGATCAGCACGCCGTTGTGCAGCACGGTGAACGTCGCCTTCCGCACGACCTCGCCTGCGTCGTTGAAGATCGGCCGGTGGAAGATGATGTCAAAGCTCTGCCATTCGCCGGGCTTGCGCGACGCGTTCACGAGCGGCTTCGCGCGGCCGTAGAGCGCGCCGGCTTGTCCATCCGGATAGGTCGTGTTCTCATACGAGTCGAGGATCTGCACCTCGTACTCGCCCATCAGGAACACGCCGCTGTTGCCGCGGCCCTGGCCGTCGCCCTCGACCCGCGTCGGCGTCGCCCATTCGACATGCAACTGGCACGAGCCGAACTCCTGCCGCGACTTCACGTAGCCCGCATCCTTGAGCGGCAGCATCGCGCCGTCTTCGACGATCCAGCGAGGCTCGCCGCCTTCGGTGTCGGTCCACGCGCCGACGTCCGATCCGTCGAACAGCACGATCGCGTCCGATGGCGCCGCGCCGGCCTGCTCCTGCGTGCTCTCCGTCCCCGGCGTCACAATCGGCGGCTGCGGCTGCTTCGCCGGATCCGTCTCATGTACCATCACGCCGTCAATGGTCATGTACGTGACCTCGACGTCGTTCCCCTCGCTGTCCTTCTCGACGACCGTCCATTCCTCGATCACCGGCTCGGCGTAGACCGCGCCTCCGGCCAGCAGCAGCGTCAACAGCAGCGCCCATCGCATCGTGTGTGTACTCCTTGGTGGTTCGTGGTTCGTGGTTCGTGGTCTGTGCATGGTGGTTAGCGGTCAGCGGTTTGGGCGGCTTCGGGCCACCATCCGCGCAATGCGTCCATCAACGCGGCGAGCTGCTCCGGGCAGTCCGCGGCGAGGTTGTTCAGCTCGTACGGGTCGCTTTTCACGTGGAACAGCTCGACGCCGGTCTCGAGTGCGCTCTGGCTGCCCGCGGGCGTGATCAGCTTCCAGTCGCCTTGCACGGTCCACAGTGCATCCAGGTTGGCGATCGGATCGTGGTTGTCGCGGGCCGTGTGGGCGTAGCGCGCGCCGCACACGCCGCCGCGGGCCGCGGTCGCCGCGCGGTCCGTCAGGTCCACGCCCTGCATGTCGGCTGTGGGTGCGATGCCCCAGGCCGCGAGCGCCGTGGGAACCATGTCGATGATCGACACCGGGGTGATCGTGTCCAGGGCCGGTTCGATGCGCCCGGGCCAGCGGACCATGATCGGCGTGCGGATGCCGCCCTCGTAGTGGGTCTGCTTGGATCGCGGGGCGAACACGTTGGCCTGCGCCGGATGCTGGATCCACCCGTTGTCGGAGGCGTACACGACCAACGTGTTGTCCGCGACGCCTCGGTCCTCGAGCAAGTCGAGCAGCTCGCCGCACGTCTCGTCGAACCACTCGCACATCGCCCAGTACTTCGCCACGGGTTCGCTGTCGGTGAATGCGAGGTATTTTTGCAGCAGCCGGTCCGGCGGCGTGTGCGGCGCGTGGGGGAGGAACGGGGCGTACCAGAGGAAGAACGGCGTGTCGCCGGCTTCGTCCAGGAACGACGCGATCGGCTCGAGGCCCTCGCGCCCGATGGTCAAGCCCGCATCCCCGTGGCGTCCGCCGCGGTCCGGGTCGCCGTGGGTCATGCCGTGCGTGAAGCCGCCCCGCCTGTGGTGTCCCAGCCACCATTTGCCGGTCTGCATGCTGACGCCCCCGCGTTCGCCGAGGAGCCGCGGCAAGGTCGGCGTGCGGTCGATCACGCTGATGATCTCCTCGCGCATCGCCAAGCGCTCCGGCGTGAACTCCCAGATGTTGTCCGTCACCGGGATCGGGTCGTTGCAGGTGATCCCCGTCTGGTGGGGGTGCAGGCCCGTCGCCATCGTTCCCAGCGCGGGACAACACAGCGGCGCGCTGGCGTAGCCCCGCGTGTAGCACAGGCTTTCGTGCGCGAGCCGGTCGAGGCGCGGGGTCGCGATGTAGGGGTGTCCCATGAACCCGTAGTCGCTCCACGCCTGGTCGTCCGAGATGATGAAGAGCACGTTCGGCGGCCGCGCGTCAGACGCCGGCTGGGCCGATCCGCCGAGCGCCCAGGCGGACGCCCCCGCGGCCAGCGTGCCCTGAATGAAGCTCCTTCGACTCAACATGGCGCCTCCCTTCGGTTCGGTTGCGGCCCGGTATGTCCGTCCGCCAGTATAGGCGGCGCCGGCGGAGCGGTCTAGTCGCGGCGACGATACGCAGGACGCCCGCGCCGCGATTCGGTCGGTTTGACGCACCGGCGGCAGGGTAGGTAATATTGCGTATTACCTACGATGAACTCGCGACGGGAGCGCAGCCATGTTCAGCACATTCCACAGCATCCCCGCCGTAGTCCTCGCGATTGCGCTATCGGGTCTCGCCGTGTGCCTTGACGCGTCGGCGGGCGACGACCGTCCCATCCAGGCGCTGGTGAGCGTGCCGCCGCAGCAGTACTTCGTGGAGCGGATCGGCGGCGAGCATGTCGCGGTGACGGTGCTGGTGCGGCAGGGGCAGTCGCACGGCGTGTTCGACGTGACGCCGCGCCTGATGCAGGCGATCGAACGCGCCGAGGTTCACTTCCGCACGGGCGTGGCGGCGGAGAACGCGTTTCTGCGGCGAATGGCGCAGGCGTTGCCGAACCTGCGGAGCGTCGACACTTGCCAGGGCCTGGACCTGATCGGGGGCGAGGAGGTGCGCCTTGACGACACGCATGAGGACCGCGACCACAGCCACGCGGGCGAGGCGTTCGACCCGCACGTATGGATGGATCCGCTGCGCGCGCGGGGTCAGGCGGAGATCATCGCCAAGACGCTGGCCGAGCTGCGTCCGGCGCACGCCGAGACGTTCCGCCGGAATCTCGATGCGCTGGTCGCGGATCTGGACGCCCTTGACGAGGAGCTGCGCGAGCTGCTGGCGCCGCTGCGGGGCCGGACCATGTATGTCTACCACCCCGCATACAGTTACTTCGCGGACCGCTACGGCCTGATTCAGGAGTCCGTCGAGCTGGAGGGCAAGGACCCGGGACTGCGCCATGTGGAAGCCCTGGTCGCCCGGATGCGGCGGGACGGCGTGAAGGCGCTGTTTACCCAGCCGCAGTTCGCGCCGGCGAGCGCGCGGGCCGTCGCGCGCGCGGCGGGGGTCGAGATCGTCGAGCTGGACCCGTTGGCGGCGGACTACCTCGACAACCTGCGTCGCATCGGACGCAGGATCAGCGCGGCGCTTGATCCGTGACTGCGCGCATGCCTGAGAGCGACGCCGATACAGGCGTCGAGGCCGCCCGGCCGCCCGCCGTACTGGTCGAGGATGTGTCGTTCGCCTACGGAGACGTACGCGTCCTCGAAGGGGTGAACCTGAGCATCCCGGAGGGACGGTTCGCCTGTCTGATCGGGCCGAACGGCGGCGGCAAGACGACGCTGTTCCGGCTGCTGCTCGGATCGCTGACGCCCGAGCGGGGTCGTGTGCTGACGCTGGGCCGTCCGCCGCGCGAGGTGCGACGACGCGTCGGCTACGTCCCGCAGGACTTCCCCTATGACCGCCGGTTCCCGATTCGCGTGCGCGATGTGGTCGCGATGGGCTGTCTGCCGCGGCGGTTCCCGTGGTTTCGCGACGCACGCGCGGTCGCCGCACGGGTGCAGACCGCGCTCGAACAGGTCAGCATGGCCGACCACGCGGGCGCGTGGTTCAGCCGACTCTCCGGTGGGCAACGACAGCGGGTGCTGCTCGCCCGCGCCCTGGCGACGGAACCGCGCATGCTGCTCCTGGACGAACCGACGGCGAACGTGGACCCGAACGCCGAGGCCCAGATCCTCGATGTGCTCGATCGCCTGCGCGGCAGGATGACGATCCTGCTCGTGACCCACAGCGCGGTCGTGGCGTCGCGGTTCATTGACGCGATCTACTGCGTGAACCGAACGATCCATCGCCATCCCGCCGGCGACCGGCTCGACGGCGAGATCATGCGCCATCTGGCGGGGTTCGAGTTCGACGCGCCGATCGCGCAGGGGGATTCGCCCGGTGTTTGAGTTCTGGTCCGCGGTCGGCGTGTCGACGCTGGCGCGCAACGCCTGCATCATGGCGCTCATGGTGAGCGTCGCATGCGGCGTGGTCGGCTCGTTCGTCGTGGCGCGGCGCATCACCTACATCGCCGCGGCGATCGCGCACTGCATCCTCGCCGGCATGGGCGCGGCGCAATACGCCGTGCGCGTGTTCGGGTGGACCTGGCTGACGCCCCTCCACGGCGCGTATGCGGCCGCGATCCTCGCCGCCCTGGTCATCGGGTGGGCCGCGTTGCGCGCGTCCGAACGCGAGGACACCGTGATCAGCGCCGTATGGGCCGTCGGCATGGCCGTGGGCATCCTGTTTATCTACAAGACCCCGGGCTATCAGGAAGACCTGATGACCTATCTCGTCGGCAACATTCTGCTGGTGTCCGAGGCGGATATCTGGACCACGCTTGCGCTGAACATCGTGATCGTCGGCGTCACGTGGCTGTTTTTCCCGCAGCTCGAGGCCGTCTGCTTCGACGAGGAGTTCGCGCGGGTGCGCGGCCTGCGCGTCGAGGTCTACTACGCGCTGCTGCTCGTGCTCACCGCGATCACGGTCGTCATGCTCGCCATGGTTGTAGGCATCGTCATGGTGATCGCGCTGCTGACGCTGCCCGCAGCCGTGGCGGGTCGCGCGACAGGATCGCTGGGGCGGACGATGGCGCTGGCCGTGCTGCTCTGCGCCGGACTGAACGTCGGCGGCCTGTGGATCAGCTATGTGCCCGACCTACCCGCGGGCGCCGTGATCATCCTGCTCGGCGGGGCCGTCTACCTCGGGACGCTGGTCTTCGGCGGCATTCGCGGGAGACGCAGCGCGGTCCGTTGACGACCCCGCGGCCGCCGGCCGCGGCATGTCTTCCAGATCGACGCCGAGCGCGTAGAACCCCTCGGGGGGATCGACGACCCGCATCGCATCCTTCTCTGTCACGAGCGTCAGCTCCGCGGGAGGGAGGTCGTCGACCGGGATGACCGCGTGATCCGGATAGGCGCGGAACCACGTCGGCTCGGCCCCAAGCGCCGCGAGCGTCGCGCGAAACGCCTCCGGCCGTCCGATGGCGCAGGCCGCTCCGATGCGCGCGCCGCGCAGGGCGTCGAGCGGGAGTTCCGAGCCGTCGCGGAGCGACCACAGCCGCGAAGGCGCGTGGCGCGTATAGCGGACCGGCGCATCCGGGCAGAACCGCGCCAGCGCCTCCTCGATCGCGTCGAAACCGGTCGCCTGGTCGCAGCGCGTCAGCACGACCGCCGCGGCGCGTCGCAACGCAGAGAGCGGCTCGCGCAGCACGCCGCGCGGCAGCACGCGGCCGTTGCCGAATGGGTTCGCGGCGTCCAACACCACGATGTTCTCGTCGCGCGTCAGCCGTAGATACTGGTAGCCGTCGTCGAGGATGAGCAGGTCCGCGCCGAACCGCTCGATCGCCGCGCGCGCCCCCGCGACGCGATCCGCCCCGCGCGCGATGATCACCCCCGGGGCCCGCCGCGCGATCAGCTCAGGCTCGTCGCCGAGCCATTCGCCGCCGGGCGGGCGTTCCGCGTCCGTGCGCACGACGACCAGCCCTGGCGCCGTCTCTCCGCGCCGACGCGCGCCGTAGCCTCGGGTCAGCACGGCCACCGTCCGACCGGCGGCCATCTCCCGCAGCACGCGCTCGATGACCAGCGGCGTCTTGCCCGTTCCGCCCGCGGTGATGTTGCCGATGCTCACGACCCGCGCCGCGACCCGCTGCGGCCTCCGCATGCGCCTCAAGAACATGCCGAGCCGCATGACGCCCGCGCCCAGCCGCGCGATCGCGTCGACCGGCGCAGGCAGCGCGCCGCCCTGTCGCAGTTCGGCCTCCCATCGCCGCACGCACGCGAACGGCATCGGTCAGCGCGCCTTCGGCAAGGCGGTCACTTTCGAACGAACCGCTTGCCGCTGAGCTGATCCACCAAGCCCTTGAGCTGCAGCATCGTCAGCGACGACAGCGTGGTCGAGATGGAGAAGTTGCACTTCGCGGCGATCTCGTCCACGTAGGAGCCCTCCGGCGCAAGCAGCTCGATGATCCGTCGTTCCTCGGATGACAGATCCTTCGGCAGTTCGCGCGGAGGCGCGGGCGCGGGGCGCTCGACGGAGGACGGATGCGCGGGTTCGCGCCGTTGCGTCTGGCGGGCGGCGGTTCGGGTCGCGGTCGCCGCCGAAGGCGCGGTCACATCTCGTTGCGCCGAGGCCGTCGCCGTCGCGAACTCGGTGCGATCAGTCGTCGGGGGAGGGGACGCGTCGGCGATGGGTTCAAGCTCTTCGAGGATGTCCTCGACGTTCATCACGAGCTTCGCGCCGTTCTGGATGAGGCGATGCGGGCCCTCGCACTCCGGCATATCGATCCGTCCGGGCAGGGCGAACACCTCGCGCCCCTGGTCGGCCGCCTGTCGCGCCGTGATCAGCGCGCCGCTGCGGGCCGGGGCTTCGATGACCAGCGTGCCCATCGTCATGCCGGAGATGATCCGGTTTCTATACGGAAAATGCCCGCGGGAAGGGCTGTCTTCCATAGGAAACTGCGACAGTACGCAGCCGTTCTCGATGATGCGGTCCATCAGTTCCGCGTTTTCGCGCGGGTACACCTGGTCGACGCCGCATCCCAACACGGCGATGGTGCGTCCGCCCGCTTCGATGGCCGCCCGGTGCGCGGCGGCGTCGATGCCCGAGGCCATGCCGCTCACCACGGTGACGCCGCGCCGGGCCAGTGCGCCCGCGAACCGCGCCGCCATGCGCAACCCGTAGGACGTGGCGCGGCGCGTGCCGACGATCGCGATCGAGCGCTCATCCTGTTCGAGGAGCGTGCCGCGGCCGAAGAGCACCAGCGGCGGGTCGTAGATCTCCGCCAGCCGCAAGGGGTAGGCGGCGTCCTCCTGCGTGAGGATCCAAGCGCGCCATTGCGCGATGAGCCGCTCCTGGCGTTCGATGTCGACGAGGTCGGCGTACTGCGTGATGCGGCGGGCCGTCGTCGGTCCGACCGCCTCCTCGAGTTCCGCGAGACGGGCGGTCAAGACGGCGCGGGTCGATCGAAACCGCGCGAGCAGCTTGATCACCGAGGTCGTTCCCAGCCCCGGAAGCAACGCCAGCGTGAGCCAATCCCGTTGTTCGTCCGTCAGCGCCATCGCCATCGCCGTCAATCCCGATCCGAGGAGCCTCCAGCGCGCGACCGCCCCTCGGACGCATCGTCCGACTCTGAGCGCAGGACCCGGAACTCCGCGTCGATCACCTCGGGTCCGCCGTCCGATGACGCAGGGCCGGAGCGAGGTCTGCGCGGTTGCGCACGATGCGGGCGTCCCGCCAGGGCGCGTCGGACGCCTTCAGGCAGCGCGCCCCAGGCGCGCAAGCCCATGCCGACCAGCAGCGCCGCGGCCCCGGCCGTCAGCGCGAGCACGAGGATGAACACCACGAACAGGACGGCGAAGCCCTGCTGCAGGAGGCCTGTCAGCACGCCGCCGACGCCGGATCGATGGGGCCCGTTGGGGTAGCTCGAGATGCCGTCTGTAGTGTATAAGCGTACACGCATGGTGTTTACTATGGTGAAACGCGCGGACGAGGTCAAGGCCGCGGCCCATGGCGCGTACGGCGATCAGCGGCTTTCAGGCAACCCAAGAGGCGAGAACTATGCTACTCACGTGCTGTCTGTCCGGAGTGGGGCTCTTCATGGCCCAGGCCATTCTGTCGGAAGCCCCGGCGGATGCCGAAGAGCGCGAGCTGACGTGCTTCCAGAGCGCCGCGCCCTACAGCCCCGCGCTCGACATCCGGTCCGACATGGCGATCGTCTACGGGGTCGACGCCTCGTTCCCCGAGCGCGTCGCTGAGTGGAAGCGGCAAGGGTACGCCGCGGGCATGATGACCGGGATCAGTTGGGGCGGCTACGACGCGTACTACCAACTGCCGGACGGCTCCCTCAAGGCGGACGAGATCCAGACCCGCAAAGACGGGTCGCTGCTCATGCACGGGAACAGCGCGACGGTCGGCTACAACGTGCCCAGCCCCGAGTATGTGGAGTTCATCAAGTCGCACATCGACCCGGCGATCGATGCCAAAGTGCGGGCGATCTTCCTCGAAGAGCCGGAGTTCTGGGCCGATGCGGGGTGGAGCGCGTCGTTCAAGCGCGAATGGGAGCGCTTTTACGGAGAGCCGTGGCAGGCCCCCGACTCTTCGCCCGAGGCGCAGTACCGCGCGAGCCGCCTGAAGTACGAACTGTACTTCAACGCCCTGCGCGAAGTGATGGGCCACATCAAGACGCGGGCGGCCGACCTCGGCGTCGAGATCGAGTGTCACGTGCCCACGCACAGCCTGATCAACTACGCCCAGTGGCGCATCGTGTCGCCCGAGTCGCACCTGATCGATATCCCGCACTTGGACGGCTACATCGCGCAGGTGTGGACGGGCACCGCCCGCACCCCGAACGAGTACAAGGGCGTGCGCAAGGAACGCACGTTCGAGACCGCGTTCCTCGAGTACGGGCAGATGGCGTCGATGGTCCGCCCGACCGGCAAGAAGGTCTGGTTCCTCGCCGATCCGGTGGAGGACAACCCGAACCGATCGTGGGCCGACTACAAGCGCAACTACGAGTGCACGGTGGTCGCGTCGTTGTTGTGGCCCGAGGTCGATCGCTTTGAGGTGATGCCCTGGCCCGACCGAATCTTCCAGGGCAGCTACGTCGCGACGGACATGGACGACCAGGTCGGCGGCGGCCGGGTGGGCATCCCGGAGGACTACGCGACGCAGATTCTGCTCGTGATCAACGCCCTGAACGAGATGCGGCAGGCCGACATCCAACGCGACATGGGTCCGACGGGCATCGGGGTGATCGTGTCGGACACGATGATGTTCCAGCGCGGGGGCGGCGGCGTCGACCCGACGCTGGGCGGCTTCTTCGGGCTGGCGCTGCCCCTGCTGAAGAAGGGGATCCCGGTCGAGCCGGTCCAGTTGGAGAACGTGTTGCAGGACGGCGCGCTGGACGCGAGCCGTGTGTTGTTCCTGACCTATGAGCACCAGAAGCCGCTGCGCCCGGACTACCATGAAGCGCTCGCGGCGTGGGTGCGGCAGGGCGGCGCGCTGGTCATCGTCGATGCGAACGACGACCCGTACCACGGGATCCGTGAGTGGTGGAACGACCAGGGCGCGAACAACCGCACCGCGTTGGACGATCTCCTCGAGCGTTTCGGCCTTGATTCGATGGCGGCGGGTAAGGAGGGGATCCCCTTCGGCGATGGACTGGTGCTCACGCTCGATCGCATGCCCGGCGAGCTGCAGCGGAGTTCGGAAGGCGCCGAGGCCGTGCTGGCGTTGCTGCGCAAGGGCCTTGAGCACGCCGATCTCCCCTACGCGCCGCAGAGCCATCTGCTTTTGCGTCGCGGACCCTATGTGATCGCCGCGGCGCTGGACGAGACGGACCTGCCGGACGCGGGTATCACGCTCAAGGGCCGGTTCATCAACCTGTTCGACCACACGTTGCCGTATCAGACCGAACCGCGGGTGGAGCCGGACCAGCGCGTCATGCTCTACGACCTCGACCGCGACCCCCGCGGGGCCGACACGCCGCGGGTGGCGGCGGCCGCGGCGCGGGTCTACCAGGAGGAGGCGGGCGACGGGTCGTTCCGCTACACCTCGCGCGGCCCGGCCGGGACCCAGTGCAGCGCGCGGGTCATCCTGCCGGCTGCGCCGCGAGACGTCGCGATCAGTCCGGAGATGCCCGTGGAGACCGCGTGGGACGCGGAGAGCGGGACGCTGCTCGTTCGCCACGAGAACCGCGCGGAACCGGTGACGGTGACCTGCACGTGGTAGCCATTCGCGTCGATGCGTGCGATCCGCGCACGCCTTCTGTGCGGAACGCCTTGATTTGCGCAAGGAAGCATTGTACGGTCAGGGGTGATCTGCTAGACTGTCGAGTTGTTGTGAAGACACCGGGGGAGATGCGCCGCGGGGGTAGCAGCGGCCGAGAGGCGGGACCTCATCCGACCCCTGCCTGAAGATCCGAGAGGAGCCCAGTCCACTGCGACACGGAGCCCCGTGCCGGAGGCGTGGGGAGTTCCCGCCATGTTGCGTTGCGGAGACCGCCATCCATGATCGAGACGAAGTTCGTGCAGCGAATCGCCGAGGAGACTGAGCTGAGCCCGTCGCAGGTGACTACGGCGATCGAGCTGGTGTCGAGCGGGGCCACCATTCCCTTCATTGCCCGGTATCGACGGGACATCACGGGAGGGTTGTCGGAGGAACAGCTCGAGGTAGTCGCGGACCGCAACATCTACTACACGGCGCTCACCGACCGGCGTGACTACGTGATGAGCGCGATCGCCAAGCATGGCGAGATGACCGACGAGATCCGCGCGCGCATCGAGAGCTGCTACGACAAGTCGGCGCTCGAAGACATCTACCTGCCCTACCGCAAGCGCAAGCGCACGAAAGCGACGGTGGCCCGCGAGAAGGGGCTGACGCCGCTGGCCGACTACCTCTACGCACAGGAGCCGGGCGAGCAGACCATCGAAGCGGTCGCCGCTGCGTACGCGCGTCCGGAGAAGGCCCTGGCCACGCCGGAAGAGGCGCTCGAGGGGGCCGTGCATATCGTTGCGGAGCGCTTGTCGTTCGATCCCGCGATCCGTGCGTTCATCCGCGACCGCATGCTGGCCGAAGGGCTGGTCACGGCGCACCTGACGAAGCTCGGCGAGGAGAAGAAGTCGAAGTACAGCAACTACGGGGGCTTCTCCGAGCCGATTCGGAGCATCCCGAGTCACCGGTTGCTGGCGATTCTCCGCGGCGTGCGCGAGGCCTATCTGCGCATGGAGCTGAAGGTCGACGATGAACAGACGGTCCAGGACATCCGCGAGCGGGTGATCCGCGACGCCTCCGGGCCGTTCGCGCCGTTCCTGGTCCGCGCGATAGACGACGCCTACCACCATCTGTTGCGCCCGGCGCTCGAGAACGATGTGATCAATCTCGAGCGAGCGCGCGCGGATGAGGAAGCGATCCGCGTGTTCCGCGAGAACGCCCGGAACATCCTGCTTGCGGCTCCGGCCGGGCCGATCCCGATCATGGGGATCCAGCCCGACCCTGAACACGGGCTGCTGGTCGCCGTCGTCGCGCCCGACGGCTCGCTCGTCGAGAACGCGGCGGTCGCGCTCGCCCAATCTACGGACGAGGCGGCTGCGGCCCAGGCCGCCGAGCAGCTTTCCGCGCTGATCGCGAAGCATGGCATCCGCGCGGTCGCGATAGGCAACGGTCCGGGCGGACGCGAAGCCTCGGCCCTGATCCGCAAAGTGCTGACGCCGCCTACGACCGATGATGCGTCGTCGGAGACGCCGGCTCCGTTCTGCGTGCTCGTGAACGAAGCGGGCGCGGCCTGCTATGCCGGCTCCAAGACCGGTCGCGAAGAGCTGCCGGATCTCGATATCTCCCAGCGCAAGGCCGTTTCGGTGGCCCGTCGGCTTCAGGATCCGCTGGCGGAGCTGGTCAAGATCGATCCCCGCTATATCGGCGTGGGGCAGTACCAGCACGATGTGAACCAGAAGAAGCTGCGCGAGGGGCTGCATCGCGTCGTGGTGTCGTGCGTCAACGCCGTCGGCGTCGACGTCAGCACGGCCTCCGAACACATGTTGCGCTATGTGAGCGGCATACAGCCGCAGACCGCGGCGAACATCGTCGCGTTCCGCACGGAGCACGGCGGGTTCACCTCGCTGATGCAGTTGCTCGAGGTGGACGGCGTCGGGCCGCGGGTGTTCGAGCAGTGCTCGGGTTTCCTGCGGTTGCCCGGGAGCCAGAACCCGCTCGAGGCGACGTCCATCCATCCGGAGGCCTACCCGGCGGTCGAGGCGATCGCCGCCTCGATCGGCGTGCCGGTCGGCGGCCTGATCGGCAAGCCCGAGCTGTTGGCCGAAGTCGACCTCTCGCCGTTCGCGTCCGGACCCGTCGGTCCGCTCACCCTGGCGGACATCCGCGACGAGTTGGCCGGACGCCGGCGCGGACCGCGCACCCAGTTCCGCGTGCCGAAGTTCATCGAGAACATCACCTCCGTCAAGGACCTTGAGGAGGGGATGGTCAGCGAGGGCGTGGTGACGAACGTGACGGATTTCGGCGTGTTCGTCGACATCGGCGTCAACCAGGATGGACTCGTCCACCTGTCGGAACTCGCCAACCGCTTCGTGCGCGATCCCCGGACCGTCGCCAAGGTGGGAGACGTCGTGCGCGTGAAGGTCATCAAAGTCGACTACGAGATACCCCGCATCTCCCTGTCGATCAAGGCGCTTCAGTCCGCTTCCGATGCACGTCGCCGCCGACCCGCGCGGCGCGACGGACAGGCGGAGGCCCCGGCCGCCGCGCCGGACGAGGCGCGACCGGACGATACCCGGCGCGAGGGCGACCGGCGCGAGGGTGATCGGCGCGAGGGCGATCGACGCCAGGGCGATCGGCGTGAGGGCGACCGGGACGAGGGCGACCGGCGTGAGGGCGACCGGCGTGAGGGCGACCGGCGTCGTTCGGATGGCAGACCCGACCGCCGCCGGTCGGACTCGGGCGACCGCGACCAGCGTTCACAGCGTCCGCGTCGCGAACGCGGCGGGTCCTCGAACCGCAACCGCAAGGGATCGTCGGGCGGCGGACAGCAGTCGCAGCGCCCCGCGCACGGGAACCAGAACAACGAGCCGCTGAACACGCAGCTTGCCGACCAGCTTGCGGCGCTGCGGGACCGGCTGGGGTCTTGATCGCGGTCTGCTTCAAAATGCAACGATTTCGCTCGGGCGCGACGCCTCTTGTCGCGCCCGTTCTGTAACCTGCTGATATGATACCGGTTATAAGCTGTATTCCCTGGGTTCCTTGACAAATATTCAGGGGTGTGGTATCTTCCCTGCCACTATACCGGCCCCCATGAAGACGCTATCCGTGCCGCGGCGCATCGGTCGCCGAACGCAGCAACGTCAGACCGCAGGGTTGTCAACATGGATGCCGCCAACGTCGTTTCTGGACATGGCATGTTGAAGCGGCCCGCCAGGGGTGGAAGACCCCAGGGCCCAAGCCGCATGGAGGGCCGCTGAATGCGGGCGAGGATACGTCGCGCTTCAGCTTCCGCCTCAACGTCGCGGAGCGAGTCCGCTTCGCTCATCGACGGAGTCAGCATCGGTATGAATAAACGCGACCTCAAGAAGTTCCGGAATCTGCTCCTTCGCGAACGCGAACGCATCATCAACGGGGTGGAGAGGCTGCAGAAGGACACGCTGTATCAACCCGCCAGCGACAACAGCTCGTCGGACCTTACCAACTATGCGGAGGTGGGCACGGACAACTTCGATCGTGAAGTGGCGTTGCGTCTCGCCAGCAATGAGGCGGACCTGCTCTACGAGATTGACGAGGCCTTGAAGCGCATCGACAACGGCACGTACGGCATCTGCGAAGGGTCGGGGCAGCCGATTCCGAAGAAGCGGCTCGAGGTCTTCCCCGCGGCCCGGTATACCATCGAGTATCAGGAGCAGCTTGAGAAAGAAGGAAGGTTGTAGTCCACGTCGTGTCCGCGCTTGCTCGACAACGCTTGCTCATCCTCATCGCCTTGCTGGTCATCGTCATCGCAGACCAGGTCACCAAGGCGATGGTGGTGGCATCGGTCGAGCCGCGGCGGCACGCCGGCACGGAGACCACCTTCTTCTACATCACCCATGAGCGGAACCCGGGGCTCGTCTTCGGGCAGTTCGGGGATGTGCGCTGGGTGGCGCGTACGGCGCCGGTCCTGGCATCGATCGTCTTGATCTACCTCTACCGCCACATCGAGCCGCGACCCGGGTTTCAGGCGCTGGCCTTCGGCCTGGTCGGCGGCGGGGCGATAGGGAACCTCATCGACCGCTTCTTTCGCGGCACGGTGGTGGATTTCCTTCAGTTCAACTTCTATTTCCTCCCCGACGTCTTCGGCATCACGAACAAACGGTATCCGGCGTTCAACATCGCCGACACCGCCATCTGCGTGGGTGTAGCGATCCTCGTGTTCACGTGGCATCGGGCGGCCCGAAAGCAGGAACTCGATGCTGCCGACGCTGCTTAAGCTGGGCCCGATCACCCTCCACAGCTACGGCCTGATGATCGCGCTGGGGTTCTTGCTCGCCGTCTACCTCACCCGGCGCGATGCGGCGAAGGTCGGCATCGACCCGGACATCATGTCGGACACGGGGTTCTGGCTGCTGCTGCTCGGCATCATCGGGGCGCGGATCTTCCACATCATCTGGTATCCAGCGGGCTATTCCTGGAGCAATCCGCTGGGCTGGATCGCCGTGTGGGAGGGAGGCCTTGTCTTTCTCGGGGCGCTTCCGCCGTGCATCGTCTACTGCGTGTACGTCGTGCGGCGGAACAAGATCCGCGCGTGGGTGTTCGCGGATGTCGTGACGCCCTACATCCCCCTGGGCCACGCATTCGGCAGGGTGGGCTGTTTCCTGAACGGCTGCTGCTACGGCGAGCAGTGCGACCTGCCGTGGGCCGTCTCGTTTCCCCGCGTGCCGCACGATCTCTCGGAGGCGGCAGTGGGGAGTCCGCCCTATCTGCATCACGTGCATGAAGGGCTCATCCCGCCGGATGCGCAGTGGTCGCTGCCCATCCACCCGACCCAGCTCTACAGCGTGATCGGCCTGCTGGCGATCTTCACGATCATCATCGTGCTGCGCAAGCGCTGGCGCCCGTTCACGGGGTTCACCTTTACGTTCTACCTCATGCTCTACGGAACGATGCGGTTCGGCGTTGAGTTCCTCCGCGGCGACGGGAACCCCGGCCATGTGCCCGGCCTGAGCGACATGCAGCTCATCTCCTTGGGCATGGTCCTGACCGGCGTCGTCATGACATATATCCTGCGCCGACTTGACCTTCCCCACGGGAAGCCCCAGCCGTTTTGACCGCGGCGGGCGGGCCGGCCCTGAGCGCTGCGGGACCGCACGCCCGTTGCAGGAGTCTTTGACACGATATGTGGCGCTTCGTCCATTTGACCGACACGCATCTCGGCGGCGACCGGGACGACGACGGGTTTCACCGGATCATCCGTACGTCCATGCCCGACGCCATCACCTGTTTGCGGCGCGATCTCGCGCGCATCGCCCCGGATTTCGTCCTGATCACGGGCGACATCGCCGCGGCGCAACACCGCGACGCCTACTTCGCCGCGCGCGATCTGCTCGATTCCTTTTCCGTGCCCTACTATCCGCTGGCCGGGAACTGCGACCACGCCCACGAGGAAGGACGTCGTTACTTCGTCGAGGCCTTCCAGCCGCATCTGCCCGGCGGCGACACGCACTTCATGTTCACCCACAAGGGCCTCCGGTTCATCGCGCTCGATCCGTGGTGGGTGCGATCGGACGGGTCGCTCGCGCCGCACCGGGTCAGTCCGGACAGTCCCCTGCGTTGGGCCGTGCCGCCCGCGCAGTTCGAGCTGCTCCAGGAGACGCTCGCGTCCGACGCGGACACGCCGACGGTCGTCGCGTGTCACTACCCCCTTGCCGAGCCGGAGCCGCCGCCCGAAACCGAAGCGCTGCACCGGGGCGGTCTGGAGGACGCGGATGCGTTGCTGGACACGCTGAGTGCGCATCCGCAGGTGCGGTTGTACCTCTGCGGCCATGCGCATCGGCATCATATCCAGCCGTTGGGAGGGGAATCGTCTCGGGTGCGCCAGGTAATCACGGCGGCGTTCTGCGAGTACCCCGTGGAGTTTCGGGTGATCGAGGTGGGCGAGACGCATCTCGAACTGACGACCGCGGGCCTGAGCACGCCGCAGTTCGCGGAAGCGTCGTTGATCGAGGCCAACCGCTGGACGGCGGGCGACGACGCACACCGGTCGCTCCGCGTGTCGTTGCAGGCGGCGGACTGAGCGCGGCCCCCGCGGCGATCAGCGTTCGACGGGTCGTACGGTCACAACCAGCACCAGCTTGCTCCGGCCTGCGGAACGCCCGCGCGATGCGTCCCCGTCATCGGCGGACTTCAGGCCGCACAGCGTGAGGCTCTTGCCCGGCTCAGCGGTTCGGATCACTTCCAGCGCGGTTCGCTTGCGGACCTCGCCTTTCTCCGTCTCGACGCGCTCATCCACGCGCACTTGCACGCGGACCCGGCCGGCGGCGTCGCGCGCGATCGGATGCACGACCAGCGTGTAGCGCCGGTCGACGGGAAACTCCTTCTTCGCGCCGTATGCGACATCCGCGCGCGCGGCGGTCAGACGACTGAACGTATCATAGGGCAGAACAACGAGGCTCTCGCGGACTTCGGACAGGTTCGGGTCGACCTTCTTCTCCTCGCGGCCCTCCGTGGATGCGCGCACCGCAGCCATCGAGACGTTGACCTTCGTCCCTTGCGCCGCGGCGACGGCCGACAGCATCAGCGCCGCCAAGGCGAACAGGCAAGCGCGTCTGGTCACAGCAGGTCCCTCTCCGCGAATTCGACCCAGACGACTGTCGCGCCGTCGTCGGAGGTGTCCCAATGCACGCTCGCGCCGTCGATATCCGTCGACACCTCTTCCACCACGGTGGTTGCGCGGACATCCGGCGTCTCCCCGGAGAAGACCAGGATGGCCGAGAGGGCCACGATGAGCGCGGCGGAGGTCAGCGAGACCACCGCCCACAATCGATCGCGCGAAAAGCTCCGCCCGAACGCGGTCGCGCGCGAGGGCTCCTCGGCGATCCGGGCATGAATGCCGTTCAGGAACGCGGGAAACTGCGCGTCGGCGATCTCGGCCCGACGTCGCGCGGCGCGGGCCCCTTCGCGAATCAGCGTCAGCGAGTCATGCAACTCGCCGGGAGGCCCCGCCGTCTTCGAGTCGGCCGCTTCGCCGTCGAACACGCGGGCGATCTGCTGTTCCCGACGCTTTCGCCACATTGGTCCTACCTCCTCCGGTAGCCCAGCCGTTCGAGCCCGGCCTGCATCTTGCGTCGCGCATGATAGAGCCGGCTCATCACCGTGCCGATGCTGCAATCCATCACTTCGGCCATTTCCTGGTACGACAGCCCCTCGAATTCCCGAAGCACGATCGCCGTGCGGTGTTTCATGGGCAAGGCATCCAACGCGTTCTCGATAGCCGCCGCCAGATCCCGGTTCTCCAGGTCGGCGTCCGGTCCGCCGCCGGGGCTCGCCGGCTCCGGCATTCCATCGCACGCGTCCAGCGGCACGGTCGCCAGCCGTCGCTTCCTCAGGAAGTCGCGGCACTGGTTCGCGGTGATGCGCATGAGCCAAGTCCGCATCGCCGCATCGCCGCGAAACCGCCCGAGCGCGCGGTACGCCTTCACGAACACCTCCTGCGAGATGTCCCAGGCGTCCTCCCGATTCCGCACGAAATGGTACGCCAGCCCGTACACGTCGTTGCGGTGGCGGCGCACGATCTCGTCGAATGCGGCGGTCTCGCCGGCCGCCGCCCGAGTGGACAGCGCAGCGTCGTCGGCCTCCCGGATGCGTTCCCGGTTCAGGGGCCGGTCTGCGTCGCTCAAGTCGACCACCAGCGTTCCGATGCCATCGATCAGGGCCGCCATCTTCCTCGGGATCCCGCTCCGTCGCTTCTACCGGAAACAGACGAGCGATGCGCCCGGTCTATTCACTCACTGCTCGTTCGCCTTGGTTGAGCCGATACAGCACGGTCGTCTCGCCCGGAAGCGGCTCCGACCACGTCGCCGTATTCCGCGCGATGGTCCCTGTTCGGTACGGCACGATCCGCTCGACGACAGCCGCCGGCTCCGGCAAGCGGAAGCTGAATGTCGCCTCCGCCTCGGTGTGCACGATGAGATACGGGCCGACGGGGTAGCACACGCCCGGTCCGTCCAGCAGGGGCCGTATGCCGGATCGTTCGGCCATCCAACGGAGCAGATCGCGACTCAGGCGCGGCCCCGCCGTGTACACGCTGACCCCGCCGCGGACGGGTTTGGCCGCGCAGTAGACCTCGCCCGTCTCCGTATATCTCGCCAGGACGTCCACATCCGGGTCCGTCACGACGAAACGCGCACGCCAGGGCCCGGGATCCAGTTCGAAAGATTCCGAAGTCGGAACAATGTCGAACCGCATCGGCGTATCGTCTTCGCGACGCGCCACCTCGATCCCGCAGCTCTCCGCGATCCGCGCCGGGTCCGGACCTTCCGGCCCGATGATGCCCGGCGCCATCGTCCACACCACCGTGCCGCCGCGCGCGAGGAGCTTATCCAGCGCGCGTTGCTCGTCGGAGGACAGCACGTACGGGTTCGCCAGAATCACCATGCGCACGGCGTCGCTCAGCCTCGGCAGGTCGCTCTGAAGCACGTAGGCCACGGGCGCTCCGATCCGGCTGACCTCCGCGCGCCAGGCGTACAGCGCGTGGTAGGTCTCCGGGTGCATGTCGGCGACAAGGTGCGGCAGCGACGCCTCGCTCACGACGAACGCGATCTCCGGCGGCGGCGTCGGATAGCCGCGATGCAGCGCCGCGATGCGTCGGAGCAGCGGCACGGTGTCCCAGTAGTCCGGGCTGTCCCAACGCCCGTCGGAGAGGAGGTCGAAGATCCACATGCCGCAGCCATGGGAGAAGAACAGGCCGAAGTTGCGCCGGTTCACGGCGAGCGTCTGGGCGAGGTCCTCCGTGCGGTCGGGCCAGCCCGGCGCGGAGACGCCCGGCCCCGGCGGCATGGCGAGGTGCGTGTAGGTGTCGTCCTCGAAGATGCCGAGCTTGCCGTGCAGCGCGATCGAGTCGGCGGGAAGGTGCAGGTGCGCGGGTTGGCCGATCTTGCGCTGGAAATAGGAATACGGCGCGTGGATGACGTCGATGTCGGGGCAGTCCAGCAGCCGGGCGAAGGCCAGGTGGCCGGAGTGGCCCAGCGCGCGCGGACCGTTGCCGTTGAGCTCGATCGAGTAGCCGTAGAACGCCCCCGCGAGCAGCCGCCCGTCCGAGGCCTCCTTGATGCAGCGGGCGAAGTGCGCGATCGCATCCGCGACCGACTCGCTCTGGAAGCGGGTCAGGTCGATCGCGGCTTGTTGGGCCGGGCCGCGGAACGGGCCGAACGCGGCCGCCTGCCGCGCCTCCGGACTCGGGATCGTCACATCGTCGAACGTGATGTCCGGGTCGCCCCACGCCGCGCGTAGGCCCCGTTCGTTGCGGTATTCGCTGCGCAACCACCGCCGGAACGCCGCGAGGTTGGCGGGGGAGTAGTCCCAGAACGCGTTGGTGTCCGGGTAGAACCACTCGCCAGTCTCGAGGTACAGCGGGCAGACGCCGATGAGCCGGTCGCCGTACGGGCCGTCCGCGATGCGGCGGATCACGCGCTTGAGTTCCTCGCCCGCGTCCTCGCGCCACGCCTCGCTCGAAGGGGTCGCCCAGTCGCGGCGCGTCCCGTCGGCCTGCGTCAGGCAATGCTCCGGGTGCGCCCGCGCCCAGTCGGGACTCGGACCGACCCAGATGCGGAAGTACAGGTAGCCGTCCGGATTCGCTGCGAAGAACCGCTCGAGCGCCTCGGCGTTCTTGCTTTCTCCGCCGTGCCAGTCCAGCCACAGGTTGCAGGAGAAGATCCGGATGCCCGCCTCCCCGGCCATGCGAATCTGCCGCGCGATCACCTCGTCGCGCCCGAATTGGTTGTTGCCCATGAATAGGATCGGCGACTGCGGTTGGCCGTCGATCAGAATGGCGGGGCCGCCTTTGTCAGCGGGTTGCACGCGGCACTGCGGAAGGGCCGAGGCCGGGCGGGCGAGTGCGGCGGTCACGATGATCCCCATGAACAGACGCGCGGCGGCGCGGCGAAGCAATGCATGCATCTGAGACCCTCCCGGGCGTCAGGAGCCGCGAACCAACACGAACTCGGCCAGGCCGTGCAGCGAGTCCAGTAAAGGTCCCGGGGGCAGATCGGCCAACGATCGCCGGGCCTTGTCGATGTACGTGCGAGCCATCCGCTCGGTGCTGGTCGCGGCGCCGGTTTCTTCGAGCATGTCGGCCACCCAGGCGCGTTCATCGGGGTCGAGCGTGCGACCGCGCAACGCATCCAGCCGACGGGTTCCCGCCTCGTCCAGCGCGTTGCGCATGTAGAGGATCGGGATCGTCTTCTTGCCTTCCACGATATCGCCGCAGCTTGGCTTGCCGAGCACGGTCTCGTCCTGGCGCAGGTCGAGCAGGTCGTCGACCAACTGAAACGCCATGCCCACGGCCTCCCCATAGGCGTAGAGGGCGTCTCTGTAGCTGTCCGCCGCGACGAAACACGGCGTGCTGCACGACACGGCGAACAGGCTGGCCGTCTTCGCGCGCACCAGCGCCAGGCACGCCTCCTCGGAGTGGTGATCCGGGCCGCGGCCGAAGTGCGCCAGCTCGCCCTCCGCCATGATGCGGATGCAGTCGATCGCGTGGGTGACCAGCTCGCACGAGCCGTAGGACGCCAGCACGGTGATCCCGCGGGCGACGAGGTAATCGCCCCCGAGCACGGCGGCGTGGTCGCTCCACATCGCGTTCAGCGAAATGGAGCCCCGGCGCAGGTTGGCGCCGTCGATCACGTCGTCATGGGCCAGCGCGGCGAGATGGAACATCTCCATCGCGGCGGCCATCGGAACGAAATCGGCGGGACGCGGCGCGCCGATGGCGCCGGAAGACAACAGACACATCGCCGGTCGGAGCAGCTTCCCGCCGACGGCCGTGTCGCTGCGAGCCCCCGGGTCGACGATGCCCAGCACTTCGTCCCAGAGGTCCGACATGAGGCGACGCACTTCCGCGATCTCCGTGTCGATCGGACGGTATAGCTGCTGTAGATCCGTGGCGACTGACATAATTGCGGAGTCTAGCACACGGCGCGTGCGGGGCGCGACAAGAGCGAGCGAGGATGCGCTCGGGATGGTCGCGCCGCTGAACCCGCGACGTTTTGGAAACTGCACGACCGAGGGGAGTACCATGAGGCGCCGCCGCGTACGCTTCATGGCGAAGCGAAGGAAGAGAGGCGTTCGCCTCTTTGGTAAATGGCTATCGAGACCACCGCAGCGCGGGGTGATCCGAGTGCGGAGCGTTGGCTCTCCGGGGGTTTTTGCATCGTGTTACGCGTCGCTATTGTCGGCTTGGGGCCCATTGGCAACCAGCACGCCGACCACTACACATCGAGTCCGCTTTGTGAATTGGTAGGGGTCTGCGACCGCATTCCCGAGCGCGCCGACGCTACGGCCGCGCGGCTGGGCGTGCCCGCTTTCTACAACGCCGAAGAGATGCTGAAGGCGCTGGCGCCGGATATCTGCGGCATCACCACAGGCGGCGAGGAATACGCCAGCGACCACTATGAGCCCACCATCCAGGCCCTCGAAGCCGGGTGTCACGTGCTGGGCGAGAAGCCGATCTCGAACGATATCGCCCAGGCCGAGGAGATGGTGCGCGTGGCGCGGGAGCGCAAGCGCTGCTACGGGATCAACCTGAACCACCGGTTCACGCCGCTCGCCCGCAAGGCGAAGGAATGGGTCGAGAACGGGCGGCTGGGCCATCTGCTTTTCGTCAACATGGCGATGTGGATCAAGAACCCGCGCGAGAGTTCGCCGTGGTTCCAGATCAAGGCGCTCCATCCGCACACGGTGGATGTGATGCGCTACTTCTGCGGCGACATCGTGAAGGTGCAGTGTTTCGTGACGAAAGCGCCCGGACGCAAGATCTGGTCCACGGCGCACTTCAACATGCTCTTCGCCAACGGCGTGGTGGGCGGGCTCACCGGGAGCTACGACATCGAGCGCGGGCATCCCATGGAGCGCTGCGAGGTCGCCGGAACCGGCGGCCGGTTCGTGCTTGAGGACATGTTCGACGAGTTGACGCTGTATCCCGCCGACACGATGGAGAAGACGGTCATCTCGAACACGGTGTTCGGCCACATCACCGAGAAGACGTTTGCCGACACCTTCCGCAACCGCATCCATCGGTTCGTCGAGCAGGTCCATGAGGGCTGCGCGCCGGAGGATATCGACGGGTCGGGGGCGGACGGACTGGCGGCGCAGAAGGTGCTCGCCGCGGCGATCGAGTCGGTCCAGAACGAGTCCGTCGTCACGGTGAAGTGACGAAGGCTGCGACGTTTCCCGCCCGATTCGCCCGTCTATTCGGACGGACCGGGCGGGAAACGCGACGCGCGGCGCGGGGCCGCGTCAGATGAGCTTCTTCAGGATGTCCAGCCCGCGCTGGATGGTCTTGTCTTCGGCGGCGAAGCTGACGCGGAAGTTCGTTGCGCGGTCGCTGAACACGCTGCCGGGGATCACGAGCAGGTTGTTCCGAATCGCCTTCGCCACGAAGGCGTCGCCGTCGCCGCCGGGCGCCTCGGGGAAGATGTAGAACGCGCCGCCCGGCTTCGTGACCCGGAACCCGAGATCGCGCAATCCCTCGTAGATCAGGTCGCGCTTGCGGCGGTAGGCCTCCAGCTTCGGCGTCATGTCGGCTTGCAGCGCTTTGATCGCGGCCATCTGTGCGAACGACGGGGCGCAGACGAACGTGTACTGCTGGAGCGTGTTCATCGCCTGAATCACCGCCTCGGGCCCCGCCGCATAGCCGATGCGCCATCCGGTCATCGCCGCGTTCTTCGAGAAGCCGTTCAAGATCAGGAGCCGTTCGCAGCGACCCGCCATGGACGCGCGCACGCCGTCGTAGGTCAGCGACTCATAGATCTCGTCCGAGATCACGAAGATCCCGCGCTTCTCCGCCGTGTCGGCGATGGCCTGCAGCTCGTCGCCCGTCATCGTGATGCCCGTCGGGTTCGAGGGCGCGTTCACAAGCAGCAGCTTGGTGCGGGGCGTGATCGCCGCCTCGATGCGGTCCGGCGTGAGCTTGAAGTCCGGGTACGTGTCGATGGCCACGGGGCGGCCGCCAAGCAGGTTTACCAGGTGCTTGTACATCACGAAGTACGGGTCCGCCAAGAGCACCTCATCCCCCGGGTCGACCAACGCCGTCAGCGCCAGAAACAGCCCGCCGGACACGCCGCCGGTGATCATCACGTTTTCGAGCGGCGTCCCGAACGTGCGCTGGTAGTATTCCGAGCAGGCCGTGCGCAGTTCGTCGACGCCCCAGGTCTGCGTGTAGCGGTTGAAGCCGCTGCGGATCTGCTGAACGGCCACTTCCTTGACCGCCTCGTCCACGTCGTAGTCGGGCTGGCCGATGCTGAGGTTCACGGGATCCGACAGTTGTGCGGCAAGGGCGAACACCTTGCGGATGCCGCTGGCATCGATGCAACTCATGCGGTCTGCGAGCAGTTTCATGGCTCCTCCTGGCGTTGAGACGATAGAGAGAGAAGATTGTACACCCACGGCCGTTCGCAGGTGAAATCGCGCGATGAAGCGCGCATCCGCCTCTTCGCAGGTGTGGGACCGGCGCCCTCGCCGGTCATTGTGCGCCGTAGGAGCGCGGCGCACAATGCGCCAAAGCGGCAGCAAGCTGCCGCACTTGTAAGATGGCGTTGGACGAGGTGATATCCGAAAAGTTAGTCGTAGTAGGGGTTTTCTTTTCGGTTCCTTTTCTTTTGTGGATGGGTGTGGAAATGTGGATAACCGTTCGCGGCATCGCTGGATTTGTCTTTGCGGGCGCCGCCTGCACAGACT